>NZ_JBITPK010000016.1:0-168004 GCF_050467785.1 Paenibacillus sp. NRS-1760
ATGGATTAGGGGGCTATATAGTTATGTCCGCAAGATAAGCAAAATGAGGTTAAATGTTCGAAGATTAGAATCAATGTCCGTACGATGAGCAAAATGAGCAGATGTTAGCCATTACGTCTTACATTCATCTGTCCAATCTTGGTAGGCAACCTTGCTCCAAAACTAGTATTTGTCCTCGTAATCAACGACGAAAGGACCTAACGTTGTAGAATCCGAAAAGGCTTGTAATGCTCCATTGACAAGGACACCTATCACGCCGATCCCACCAGTTTCAGCGTTCCTATTGATCCCGCCGACCTCAGTGATTCTTCCGATCTCACCGACACCTCCGACCTCATCGATCCAATGCCCCCACCAATCTTAGCATTCCTATTGATTCTACAGCGATCCACTGACCCCACCGATCTCACCGAATCCACCTATCTCGCCGATCGCTCGGACTCCATCGATTTCATCGATTCCACCAGCCGATTATATTGATCTTGATCTACAAATAGAATAGCTACGGACTAGTACTACACAGTAGCCTCTTCCGGTACAATCACCTGAATATGACGAGGCATACTGCTTATTTGGATGGGCAAGGAGGGCCCTTCTTCACCATCAACGTTAGTCCTTACTGATTCAGGCGAGCTTATACTTACATTTTTGGCTGTAAAATAAACCACGTCTTTATGATTCTTAAAATTGCCGAACAGCAATGACAGGCTGGCTGTAATCGTATTGAATATAGTCAAATCCTTTATAATAAAACAGTGAAGCAGACCATCGTCAACAGCCGCGTCGGGTGCCAACCTCTCAAATCCGCCTACTGAATTGGTTAACGCAGCGAGAAAGAGTGGAGATTCTCCTTCCCATGTTTCTCCATCATATTGAATGCAAAGAGGATGAGTCGGCTGGTTCATAAGCTCTTTGATCCCTTCTTTTACGTAGGCTAAAGCTCCGAGCCGGGATTTATCGTCTGACGTAACGGAAGAGAGTGATTCAGCAAATGAGCCTACAGCAACGGTGTTGACGAACAATTGGTCATTTAATTGGCCCAAATCTGCAATTTTTATTCGGGAAGAAGAGAGGGTCTGAATCGCTTTGTCGGGAAGAAGCGGTATCTGTAATGCGCGAGCAAAATCATTAACTGTTCCAAGAGGGACTACTCCAAGCTTTGGAAGATGTTCTTGATTGATAAGTCCATTAATCGTTTCGTGAAGCGTTCCATCCCCTCCGATTGAAACGACCAAATCATAACTGGCCTCACACGCAGAAATACAAAACAGGGTTGCGTCCTGTTCTTTTGCCGTCTCCTTGACCGTAACCTCGTACCTTTGATCAGTCAAAAGGTCTTCCACGTTTCTGACATAGTTGAGTGCCTCTTCTTTACCAGAAGTGGGATTAATAATGATCATCGCTTTTTTCATAAATAGTATCCTCTCTATGGACATTTCTATTAAATTCGTTCGTTAACACTTACTATTACCCCTCAGGGTTCGTCGTTAATCTGAAAGACTAGGAGAAAACGATGTAATCTTAATGGTTTAAAACCTTCAACAATTAACCTCCACCAACAGCTGTCAGTTAGCTGCAGGAATGATTTGACAGTCAGAGGTTACTGTTGTAAACTCTAATCAGAGTCTACATACGTAACCTTGAGGAGTGGGATGATGAGCAGCTTAGTTTCAAAGATAACGGATTCAGAGCTTGAAGTTATGCGTGTATTATGGGAAGCCGGGACCGAGCTGCCTATATCTGAAATTAGAAAATGTCTTGAAAAATCAAGCAGCTGGGAAAGCTCTACAATAAAAACCTTGCTTCGGAGATTGTGCGAGAAGGGTGTAGTCATTGCAACCAAGAAGGAAGTGTTCTATTACAAGCCACAAGTGAGCGAGCAAGAATATAACGAGCATGCGACACAAACATTAATCGATCGTTTATATTCAGGCAGTGCAAAAAGTCTAGTGGCAACGCTATTAGGAGGCAATAAGCTAAATGAAGCAGACATTAAGGAGCTGCGTACCTTATTTAAGGTAGGTGACTGAATTGAATGACATCATGAAACTTATATTGTCGCTTTCGATATCAGGAAGCATCCTCTTCATTTTATTGTTTTTAATGAAGCCAATAATCCAGCATAAATTCTCGAAGTCGTTTCAGTATTACATCTGGATCGTGGTTCTCCTAAGATTGACGATTCCGTTTTCGTTTGATGGGAGTATTATGAATGATGTTTTTAACAAAAATCCATTTCTAACGAGTCCCATTTCACAAGGCGGGGAAGCTTCAGAATCTGGTATGGAGCTAGACCCAACTCATGCGATCACCCTACCTCAAGCTAATGATGCTCAAGCAGTAGAAAGTGTCAGAGCTGATAATTCAGAAATTTTTGTGATTACAATAATTAAGCAATATGCCATTTACGTTTGGTTAATTGGGACAATACTATCACTCTTTATAAAATTAAGAGGCTATACTCGATTTTTAAAGTATATGAAGACAACCAGCAAACCTGCATATGATTGGGAAAATAGGATGCTTGGCATGATGTTGAATGGACGGTATAAAGCGAAGCTTGTACGCAACTCCTACATCACCACTCCTATGCTTATAGGAATGATTAGGCCAATAATCATCTTACCGGATACCCACTTCAATGAAGTTCAGCTCAAAAATATTTTGATTCACGAAATCACACATCAGAAACGGTTTGATATTGTTGTAAAATGGTTTTCCATGCTCGTTACTTCGCTGCATTGGTTTAACCCCGTAGTTTATTTTGTAGAAAAAGAGATTAACCGTCTTTGTGAGCTGTCTTGCGATGAAGTGGTTATTCGTAAATTCACCTCTTCAGAGAAGCAGGAATACGGTGAAACCTTAATTGCGTTAGCCTCAAATGAACAATACCCCGTTGGAGGATTACAGGCTACTTTTAGCGATGAGAAGACGATTTTAAGAGAAAGGCTGGTGGCTATTATGCGACCTAGTAAAAGATCGACATTCATAATATTATCCTCATTCGTATTAGCTGCAGTCGTCATTTTTAGTGCAATTGCACTTGGGGCTAGTGTGGGAGCAAGCAATTCCAATGTAAGCAGCATCATCAGTCCAGTTGAGCCACCCGCAATTGTTATCTCACATGAGAGAAATGCTGATCCCATCGAAAATTATTCAATATTAAAATCAAGTTGGAATGGGGTTAAGTATGATCGAATGTCCTTTTACCAAGCAGCTTGGCATAGTGAGCCTACTCTTCTAACAGGTCTGCGTCGTTTAAAGCCAGGTGAGAAATTGAAAGTCGATTTTGGAGAAAATACACCAGATAAAGTTACAGTGAAAATGGCTTTTTTGACTGAAAGCTTCGAGCAATCGTTATTGCCGATTGAAAAAGTTGCCGTAAACCATGTTAATGGAAAGATTGAATTCATTAATCCACCAACAACTGTGAGCGACATTTCAACAACTGGCCGAGTTTATAGCATCACAGCCACTTGGGGGCAAAATAGCTGCGAATATGTTTTTGCTTCGGATGGAAAGTTTGATTACGAGCAGTTTCCCGAATAAATAGATGGTTTATTACGATTAAGAGTCGCCCAAGCAGCATGCTGGCGGCTCTTTTTTTGTGAAAACTAGCGAGGTTCACTCTGCGTTCACAAGCTTATGTTATGCTCTCACAAGCAAGTCGAGAGTAGGTTGTCAAAAAAAATACGCAGAATGTTGGAGGCTTATCATGTTATCGATTATGAAGAAAATAGGTTACAAAATGATGTTAGTCACTTTACTTGTAGCTGTTGCAGGTTCGAGTTTATTCGGAGCTCAGGCGCCGATATCGGCAGCGCAGTCCACACCCGTAAAGTCTGAGGGAGAAGCCAATTCTCTAAACGATGTCGCTGGGCTAACGGCGTTCATTGATGGTATTATGAAAGTGCATATGGACAATTTCAAGTTTCCAGGTGCGGTTATTTCAATCGTCAAGGATGGGGAAATCCTGCTCGCTAAGGGGTATGGTTACTCTAACCTCGAGAAGAACCAGTTGTCGAACCCAGAGACAGATCTATTTCGAATCGCTTCAACAACGAAGCTGTTTACTTGGACCGCTGTGATGCAGCTTGTTGAGCAAGGCAAGATCGATCTGGACACAGACGTTAATAACTATTTGAAAACGGTGAAAATACCGAATACCTATTCAGAGCCGATTACGATGCGTCATCTAATGACCCATACCGCTGGCTTTGAAGAAGGCGGAGTCGGCTATCAAATTACTACAGATCCTAAAAAGCTGCCGGTATCGATTTCGGAAACGCTTGCCAAGCATATGCCGGCACGAGTAAGACCTCCAGGCGAGATGTCGTCTTATTCCAACTATGGCGCCGCGCTAGCAGGATTAATCGTCGAGGAAGTTAGCGGGATAGCGTACAATGATTATATACAAAAGTATATTTTTGATCCGCTGGATATGAAATACGCTACGGTTCAAGAGCCTATCCCTGCTGCATTAGAAGCTTTTTCTGTACCGGGTTATGCCAAGGAAAACGGCGTATTCGCAGCTCAGCCGCCAACGTTTGAGGGGGGATTTCGGCCTGCGGGATCTGCTGCAGTATCTGCAATTGATATGGCTCATTTCATGATTGCTCATCTTCAGAATGGACGTTATGGAGAAAAGCAACTTTTGAAGCCAGAAACTGCCCTATTGATGCATGCACCAGCTTTCCTGTTTCATAAGGATTTACCAGCAATGGATCTCGGTTTCTATGAGCTATACATGAACGGGCGGAAAGTTATTTCCCACGGCGGAGCAGATATGCAGTTTAATACGGAGCTATATCTTGTTCCAGATAAGCAGATCGGCATTTTTGTTTCTTACAATGGCGGTGACGGCGCATTAGCTGCGGATGGGCTCGCAAAAGCCTTTTTAGACCGCTATTTCCCAGTCGAGGAAGCCAGCCTGCCTCCAGTATCCGCTGAACTTAATGATGCTGTACAAAAATATGCGGGTTCCTATCAATTCACTCGTCGCAATCATACCGATATTGATAAGTTTTATAGTTTTATGTCCAAGATCAGTGTAGCGGCTGCAGGTAATCGTTTATTCATTGGGAGTGGTGCCGAACAGCAAGTATTTGAACCTATTGGACCTGATGTATTTCAACAGGTAGGCGGAGAGGGACGGATTGGATTCCGCACCGACGAATCAGGAAAAGTCACGCATTTGCTTCTTGATTTCTTACCTGCGATGCCGCTTGAACGCGCGTCGCTGCTGGATCAAACATCGTTCTGGTTTCCATTGCTTGGCATCTCAGTTTTTCTATTTATTACGGTAATATTAGGCTTCCTATATCGCAGGCGTGAAATCAGCGCAATGCCAAATGAGCAGAAGTGGGCATATCGGCTGTCTGCAGCCACCGCCGTTTGGGCACTATCAACCATTGTTGCGACGCTTGTTATCGTGATGAATATGGATTTGCTCACTCGACTTAGCCGCATTACACAGTCGTTGAATCTTTATTTGTTTATGCCTATTCTACTCGTTGGATTTACTTTGGCAATGATCGTTTTGAGTGTGCTTGCTTGGAAAAACAAATATTGGACGGTACTAAAACGCGTGCATTACTCTCTTATTATGCTATCGGCAGTAGCACTCAGTTTGTTTTTCTATCATTGGAACTTGCTTGGATGGCATTTTGGTTGAAACAGCAATCCACCCATATGGGAGGCGCATGTTAAAGAGGGGAGACGTACATCTTAATGGCCAAAATTCTGATCGCGGATGACGATGCACATATTCGCGAATTGATGTCTTTATTTTTGAAAAACGAAGGTTTCGAAATTTTAGAGGCAAAAGACGGTGCGGAGGCGCAAGGAATTTGGGAAAACAATCAAATTGATATGGTTATCCTCGATATTATGATGCCTCACGTAGACGGTTGGGAATTATGCAGGGAGATTAGACGTATTGATTCCAATATTCCTCTTCTGATGGTCACAGCCAAGGGAGAGTCTGTGCAAAAAGTGAAGGGATTTCAGCTTGGCACGGACGATTATTTAACGAAGCCGTTTGACCCAATGGAGCTTGTGATGAGAGTAAAAGCGCTGCTGAAGCGTTATATGATTGTGTCTTCACAAACGATACAGCTTGGCGGTGTTACCCTCAATCGCCGCAACTATCAAGTAATTCGAGGAGATGAAACGCTAACTCTTCCATTGAAGGAGTTTGAGCTGCTGTTTAAAATGGCGAACCATCCTGGGCAAATTTTTACGAGGGAACAGCTGATCACCCAGATCTGGGGCAAAAATTATGAAGGTGACGATCGAACCGTCGACGTTCATATTAAACGGCTAAGGGAAAGATTTGCTGGCGATGTACAGCATTTTCAGATTGAAACCGCCCGTAGTCTGGGTTATCGGCTTGTCATCACATGATCAATACATTATATGTCCGCATCATTTGCACGTTTCTGGCCGTCATCATTTTCAGCTTATTATCTTCATTTTTTATAGGCTATTCTATATTCAAGAAAGAAATAAACCATGTCGGTCAGAACGACATGCTTGCAGCAGGAGAGGAAATGATTACTCTCTATGAACAAACAAGGCCGGATGATCTGAGTGTTTTCCTAACAAGAATGGTAAAGGTGTCCGCTTATCCAATCCACATGTATGATGCATCCGGAAATGTTACGATCTATGCTTTAAACAATACGAGTAATGTGAAAATTGCGCCGGAGGCTGTTCAGCAGGTGCTTCGAGGGCAATTTTATCGCTCACCTGGTAAGGAAGGTCAAACATTCGTTGGTATTCCTTTTCCCATCGATGGGAAGATACAGGCCATGTTTATGCAGTTTTCAGCGCAAAATGAAGATATTATAAATCGAATGATGCTGCTCATACTGCTTCTTGGCTTATTTATTGGGAGCCTATGCATTCTCATTGCGGCTCGTTATTTGGTGAAACCGATTCAAGCGATGACACAAGCGACCAAGAGGCTTGCCAAGGGAGATTTCGATGTGGAAATCAAACTGAAAAGCGCGGATGAAATAGGAGTCTTAAGCCATAGCTTTAATGAAATGGCGAGTGAACTGAAACAGCTGGAGCAGATGCGGCAGGATTTTGTGTCGAATGTATCGCACGAAATTCAAACACCGCTAACGTCTATATCGGGTTTTGCAATGGCGATGAAGAACAACAGCTTGGTAGCAGAAAATAATCGTAATTATTATTTGGATATTATTATTATGGAGAGCGGGCGGCTATCGAGGCTTAGCGATAATTTGCTGAGGCTTGCCTCGCTTGATTCCGATCAGCATCCATTCGAGCCGATGACGTATAATCTCGACGAGCAAATTAGACAAATCGTCGTTACTTGCGAGCCTCAATGGTCGTCCAAAGACATTCGTATCGATTTAGAATGGGCGAACACGATCAAGATTACAGCAGATCAGGATCAGTTGAACCAAGTTTGGATGAATTTACTCGGCAACAGCATCAAATTCACACCTGAAGGCGGACATATCGAAATTTCTTTAACTCAATCCGATACTGAAGTGCTATTCACAATAACCGATTCAGGTATTGGCATTGCGGCAGATAAGCTTGAGCATGTGTTTGAGCGGTTTTACAAGTCGGACCAATCGCGCAACCGCAATATTAGCGGCAATGGTTTGGGGCTTGCGATCGCCAAAAAAATTGTTACTCTTCATCATGGAACGATCGAAATGAAAAGTAGGCTAGGCGAAGGTACGACAGTAATGGTATATTTACCCATTCAATAATAATAATTGGAGTGATCGGTCAAATGACCGATCATTTCTTTTTTTTTTAGCATACTGTTGAACCCAATTTGAAACTAAAAAACGATTTTTCAAAAAAAAAGTAAAACAATATGTGACCAATCTACGTTCTTAATTGTGTTAATGGGTAAAGGAGGTCATATTACAATGCCAAGCAGTTCGCTCCGGCCGGGCGTCGATTTTGGGGAAACCTATCTTTTATACGGCAAAATGCTTTACCGAATCGCAATGATTCACCTCGGAAACAAAGAGGACGCAGAAGAAGCCATGCAGGAAACATTTGCGAAATTATTGTATAAATCACCTGAATTTAATGATCAGAATCATAAAAAGGCATGGCTCATAAGAGTCATCACGAACCAATGCAAAAATATGTTAGGCAGCTTATGGCGAAGACGTGTAGTGAAGATGGAAGAAATGAATGATTTTTTTGAATCGGAAACGGACCGTACCGTTATGGATCATGTCATGGCACTGCCGTTTAAATTCAAAGCGGTGATTCATCTTTATTATTATGAGGATTACTCGGTCAACCAAATTGCAGACATATTGCAAATTAGTGAGTCTGCAGTAAAGATGCGTTTGCAACGGGGAAGGCAACGGTTAAAGCTGGAATTGGAAGGAGAACGATAATATGAATCACAAGGCGTACAAGCATATGATGGATCAAATAGAGCCGGAGGCAGATTTACAGAATAGAATCGCTCAACAGCTGCTTCGTCAGAAACCAGCGAGTCCATTTCGAATCAAACGATTTCAATATATTGTGGGTAGTTTACTGTTGGTCGTTATCCTTGGATGGATAGGTGCAGATAGGTGGATGAGTGATAATAAACTTCTTATTGATATAACGGAGCCCATTGAACAAAGAGACCCAGTTGAGCCTATAAACGACCCGAATGCGATTGCGATTCCGAAAATAAAGCTTCCAGATCAATCAAATGCCATGGCTGATATGATCGGTCTAATCGTTTATAAAGGCAATATTTATACACAAACGCAAACTCGCATCTCTGCGGAAAATGCGAAGGAGCTGCGCGGCGACAAGCTTGGACGTACAAAAGCTGGTATTGACGAGTGGAGCAAGCAAACAGATTATGTTGAACTAGCTTCAACGATTGGCGTTGCTGACATTTATTCCGTGAACGGATACGATAGTGATTTTAGAATTATGTCCTACCAAGAGCATGAGGGACAGATCTATGCTGAATTGTATGAACATCTAAATGGCATTACGATTGCGAATGGCGAAGATTTAATAGGAAAAACGAAAGTAAAGGATCATATGGAATCAGTAAGATGGCAGGATTATAATAGCTGGAATTATAGCAAGCCGCAATTTAATAAGTTCCCAATCGATCAAACGCTTCATGTGTTCATGACAGCATTATATGATGCTAAGCCTATTGATGAGGATAAGCTGTACAAGGAAGGCATATACAATGAAGGTGCACAAAATCAGAAGGTTTTGTTCTTTAAGCTGGAGGATCAGACGGAAGTGCAGATGTGGTTGTTTAAAGGAAACTATGTAAAATATTCAAATGCACCTGTCTTTTTTCAGTTAGAGCCGGCAGCTTTCTCAGCGCTTTGGGATCGTTTGCAATAAGGCAGCAAGTTTTTTGGTAATAAAATATCGACAATAAAGGTTGACCTTTCGTTGTTGCCGTACTATAATTCCGTAGACTATTAATAGCGTAAGAGCGATAAGCAGGAAACAAAATTTGTTTTCAATTAGGGTGGTACCGTGTGAATAGCCTCGTCCCTATCGTTAAAGATAGAGATGTGGCTTTTTTTGTCTTTTACATTTTAAAAAAAAAGACATAATAAAAATAGACTGGATTGATTTGTATGCAAACATCAGCGCAATGGACATCGAAGATTGGTTTTATTTTATCCGCGGCAGGCTCTGCTATTGGAGTGGGCGCAATATGGAAACTTCCCTATGTTACGGGGATAAGCGGGGGAGGGGCATTTTTTCTCTTATTTATTTTATTCACTTTTTTTATGGGTTTCCCATTGTTATTAGCAGAGTTTGTAATCGGGAGAAGCACACAAAAAGAAGCCATTAGTGCTTATCGCAGCTTAGCTCCTCATAGCAATTGGCATTGGATCGGAAAGCTCGGGGTATTTACCTGCTTTCTTTTATTGTCTTTTTATAGCGTTATTGGCGGTTGGATTGTTATTTATTTTGCAAAAGGTTTGTTTGGTGGAATCATTAGTGAAGGCGCAAATTATGGAGCGGTCTTTAACGATACCATTGCTAATCCTATTTTAGTTATTGCGGCACAATTTGTGTTTTTGGCTTTGACAGTTGTTGTAGTGGCAAAAGGGATTCAAAACGGTATTGAAAAGGTGAGCAAAATTTTGATGCCAGCTTTATTTGTACTCTTTATCGTACTCATCATTCGCTCACTTACGCTTGATAACGCGATGGAAGGTGTGAAGTTTTTTCTAGCACCTGATTTCTCAAGGATCACATCCCAAAGTGTATTGTTTGCGATGGGTCAAGCGTTTTTCTCCTTAAGTGTCGGAGTATCCGTAATGGTTACATACAGCTCTTATTTGTCAAAAAAAGAAAGCTTGATTCAACCGGCTATTTCCATCGTAACCATGAATTTGCTGATTGCATTATTAGCAGGATTGGCCATCTTTCCGGCTGTATTTTCACTAGGTTTAGAACCAGCGGAAGGACCTGGCTTGTTGTTTGTTGTATTGCCCGCGGTATTTGATCAAATTATTTTTGGAGAAGTTTTTTTATTAGGCTTTTTAGCATTATTTTTATTTGCAACATTAACGTCGGCCTTCTCGATGCTAGAAATCATTGTAGCTTCTATGGTTAAAGGCAAAGAGGAGAAGAGAACAAAATATGCCTATATGCTTGGTGCATTCATATTTGCGGTGGGCATTCCGTCTGCGTTATCTTATAGTGCTTTTGCCGACATTTTAATCTTTTCGAAAAATCTATTTGATTCAGCTGATTATTTAGTAAGTATTATTTTAATGCCGCTTGGCGTGTTTTTGATTTCGATTTTTGTACCGCTTAAAATGAAGAAAAGCACGCTGCGAGAGGAGTTATTGCAGCATTCTCGTTTTGGCGCTACTGCCTTTACTATTTGGTTTTTTATTATCAGGTTTATTATTCCTCTAGTCATTATCATCGTATTTCTTGATATTACTGGGGTGCTTGATAAAATAACTTCATTATTGTAGTATCCAACATTATGAGCAAAAGAAAGGGATACCCATGACCGGGTATCCCTTTCTATTTTATTTCCTTGCTGTAATCATAAATCGTTCTGAATTTGTTCTGATTCCTTGTTCGGTTTGGTTGTTTTTAATAAATTGTTGAAGGATTTGAAAATCTGTCTCGGATTGTCCGAAGTTCGGAATAATTGGCGTGTGTTTCAATAGAAAAATAAAGTCTTCAGCCGTCTCAAAATAATCGGTTGCGTTGTATTCAAATGACTGAATGTCTGTGAAGCCTACATCAGCTAACTCCGCAATATATTGATTTTTCAACACACCTTTTTTTGTACCAAATGACTGTCCTCTTCCGAATGCCTCTTTAAGGTTGAGCTTATCGTACTCACTAACCTGTTGGGTAAAAAATACACCATCGTTCACCAATACTTTTGCGATTTCTTTGGCAGAAAAAGCGGAATGTCTGCAAGAGACTACATTGAAAAAGTGGTCAGGAAAATCGAGCTTCTCCGCATCCATTTGTAAAAAGCGTATATTTGATTTATTTGATTGTTTTACGTTATTTAATGCGGTCTCAATCATGCCTGTGGAAAGATCAATGCCAATTAAAAGCAATGCTGAATCTGCTATTGATAATAATGCTTCTCCGCCGCCAGTGCCGATATCAAGCAAAAGATCAGACTTCTTGCAAGACTGGATGACTTCTTCATAAAAATCCCATGCGATTCCTTCTGAGACAGATTTCACTTTGCTGAAATCCCAACCGTTGATTTTCCCGACTTGATCATAAAATTGTTTGTATTCTACTGCATTCATATTTCTTCCACCTTCCAAAGAGGATAATAAAAAACAAATGGATTGCTGCCGATATCCGTTCAAAATTTAGTTTCATGTGGTCAGAAGGACAGACGATCCCCTCTGCAGCTGGTACGCGTTTTATCCAGCCCGGAAACTAATTACTTCGAACCATTCGGAAAGACATTCCATTCACCTCGATTGAAAGATTGTTCTCATTATATGGCAAAGTGAGCTTATCAATCAAGCCATCGTGCAAAATGTGCCGTTCCCATATGGATGGAGGAATCAATGAAACTAAAATAATACAGACGGCCCCTTCATATACATAAATACATGAGGGGGGATTAGAAAATGTGGATGCTCATTCTAATGCTAGTCGGATGTCTCTCTGGTTTTTTTCTGTTCAGGAAAAATACTCTGACCGTCACTAATCAGACAGATCAGAGCGTGCGGAAACTGTCCATTATTATTCCAGCTAGAAATGAAGAATGTAATTTACCACATTTGCTTGAATCCCTTAAGTCGCAAACGGTTCAACCCTTTGAAATTATTGTGGTAGATGATTATTCCGATGATCGAACCAAAGAAATAGCTGAAGGCTATGGGGTCAATGTTATTTCAAATAGCAGCCTCCCTAAAGGCTGGACAGGTAAGAACTGGGCGGTATGGAATGGATATTTGCATGCCTCTGGTGATATGTTTGTATTTTTAGATGCGGATATAAGACTGGCGCCTAACGCCTTGGCTTCATTAATAAAGGCTAGGGAGCGATCGAAGGGTGTTATTTCAGTTGTTCCTTTTCATCACACCGAGAAGCTATATGAGAAGCTTGCTTTGATTATGAATGTGCTTGGGATATTTGCGTTTACATCGGTCTTTGAAAAGAAAAACCGGATGAAAGGGCTCTATGGCTCCTGCATTGTTGCTTTAAGGGAGGATTACGAAAAAATCAATGGCCACGAAAGCGTAAAAGCTGAAGTGCTGGACGATTTGTTTCTAGGCTCCAAATTTATGGCAGCGGGGGTACCAGTCACTAATTTTATCGGATATGGCTTGGTTTCTTTCCGCATGTATCCGCAAGGCATTCAAAGCGAAATTGAAGGATTTAGCAAAGGGGCGGTGTTAAGCACTTCGACGCTTAGTCCGTGGACAATTATCCCGATAGCTATTTGGGTGGTAGGACTGCTTCTATCGGAAACGGTGTTTATATTTGCGAATACTTCATGGGCTTTACCTCTCTTAATCGGTTATTTTGTCTATATGTTTCAATTATTTTACTTCACGAAGTATGTAGGCGCTTTTGGGATCGTTATTCCGCTGCTCCATGTTTTTGCTTCGTTATTTTTTATCATTGTTATGCTTTATTCCATGTATCAGGTGGTTATTCTAGGGCATGTAAGCTGGAAAGGCAGGCACATCCGGGTAGGGGGCAAGAGGGACCTATGATCATATTTTGGATTGCGGGTTCATTTCTATCGGGCTCACTTATGTTTTCGTATTGGCTTGGTCTGCTCCGCAAAAAAAACATAAAAACGGTTGGCGACGGTAACCCTGGTGCTTTGAATCTTTGGAAGTCATCTGGATATAAATTTGGTGTGGTCGGTATTTTATTGGATTTTTTGAAAGGATACTTGCCGGTGCTTTTTATAATGGGAAGCAGCTATAATCATGTTTATCTAATCGTTCCGCTTGCCATCGCGCCTGTAGCAGGGCATGCCTTTTCTCCTTTCCTGAAAGGGAAGGGCGGCAAAGCTATTGCAGTAACATTCGGAATATGGAGTGCGCTCACGGGGTTCGAGGTTTCATTGGCTTATGCCGTAATTCTAGCGCTGATGGCCGGCGTGAGCCGTATGATATATAAAAATAAGCCTAAATCCACCGAGGCGGATGGCTTGCAGGTTGTGGTTGGTATGCTGCTTCTTTCCGTTTATTTGTATATAAGGATGTTCTCAACTGCCATACTCCTCATATGGCTTGGAAATTTTGCAATTCTTGTTTATAAGCACAGAGTTGAAATAGGGAAGTCGTGGAAAAAAGGATATGACAAAGGTGTCTAAAATGAAAAAGAGATTGTCTCTTAAGGTGATGCCTTCCGAGATAATCTCTTTAATTATGTTCCCGCCGAACGAGCCTTCATCAGGAGTTGTATTTATACTACGAACGGGAATTTTCACGCATAGCGCCCAATACGATGTGATATCCATCTGGGTCTTTGATATAAGCGTTTTTAAATTCGTGATTGCCGTGAGCATCAGTAAACGGTTCGACCGCAATATGTCCGCAAAGCCTACGCACTTCCTCGATAATGGAGTCCAAGTCCTCCCAACTAACGTGAATAAATGTGTCCCAACCATAGTCAGGGCCTTCCCATTCCGTTGGGTAGTCTGGACGTTTTTGTGAGCGTGCATTAGGTCGTACATCTTCTGGGGAAACCGCCTGTTGTAGAATCACGGTCATTCCGTCTCGTTCCGCATGTCCCCAGTTATCTACATGGCAACCGAGAACGTCACGGTAGTATTCCTGCGATTTCTTTAAGTCTGAGACCAACCGAACTTGAATGGTTTGACCGAATTTTGCTTTTTGACCTGTCAGAGTCTTTGCAGCTTGCTCGCTCATTTTATTTCTCCTTTGTCATCAGAAATTTTTCTAAGCATGCCTGACTTTATTCGATTATTCACCAAAGTTTTCCTGCAAGTTGGTTTAAAAATTGCCCTGTAATCTGGTGTTACGATAATCATCCGTAAGACTTCTATTTCTATTTTATATACATATACTTATAATAAGTTTAAAATTTACCATTATGGGAGGTACAGATGAACATACACGAAGCTGGAATCATCATTTTTATGGAAAATTATAAGGAAACATTAGACTTCTATAAGACTAAGTTAGGACTTCCTGTTAGAGAACAGAAAGAGGATTTGACTATTTTTGATTTCGGAAAAAGCTATCTCATGGTTGAGGATCATGGAGTGTCCTCGGCCGCTGAAAAAACAAGAGCTCAAAATCCAACTGTATTAAGGTTAGATGTGACTGATTTTGATGTAACTATAAAAGAAATAAGAGATCGCGGTATTGAAGTCAAAGTATACACACCCAGTTGGGGAACCATTGGAGTTATTATCGACCCTGAAGGAAATAGAATAGAAATTAAAGAAGCCATTTAAAATGGTAGAATGAATAATAGAAATGAGAATGCAGCGGTTGGAAAGGGGATTTATGGACAGCGACGAAACGATTCAAACCATTGTGAACTGTATGGCTGTTTCAGGTGAGGATACTTCGATACAAAAAATACAGACGGAGCATCGACTGAAATTAGCACAATTCTGGGGCATAACAAAAGGCAGCAGAGTGCTGGAAATAGGCTGCGGTCAAGGGGATACAACAGCAGTTCTTGCCTTTTTGACTGGAGAAAGCGGTCTTGTTCAAGGGATTGATATCGCATCTGCTAATTATGGAAGTCCAATCACATTAGGTGAAGCTTATGAGTACTTGAAAAAATCTGAATTAGGAAATCAACTAGAAATGAGCTTTGAAGTTGATATTTTATCCGATAAGATAAATTATCCTGATCAATCCTTCGATTTTATTGTATTGTCTCATTGCTCATGGTATTTAGAATCGTTTGAACATTTAACGAGCATTATGGAAAAAGTGAAGAAATGGGGGAAACAGCTTTGTTTTGCTGAATGGGATTTAAGAGTTCAATATCCGGAGCAAACTCCTCATTTCTTAGCGGCTTTAATCCAAGCACAATGTGAATGTTTTAAGGAAAACAGCTCGTCTAATATACGCACGCTGTTTTCTCAAAGTGATATTCGAAATATTATAGAGAACGCTGGCTGGGAGATAACTGATGAAATATCGATATATTCCTCGGAGTTGCAGGATGGCAAATGGGAAATTAATATGACATTAGAAGATTATCCACATGAGCTGAAAGCTCTTACCAAAATACCAAGCAAGCTAAAAACGCTCATTAACTCGGAGATTGGTTTACTTCTAGAAGCGGTGAAGCAAGATCATACAAAACCAATGTCGACTTTTGCATTGGTTGCACGATAATGTAAATGCTAGAAATGAATATTTATACGTTTGTAACGCTAGCTTGAATATAGATAAAAGTCCAAATCTATAAAACAATCAAATGTCTGGTTACAAAAGATAGAGTTGGTTCATATGTTGTAAGTATCTTCTAGAGGAGGTATTACAAATATGCCAAAAGAAAAGAAAAATGCAAAAAACAGCTCAACAGGCAATCGTAGCGAAGGAAACCGTACAGGCGGTAACCGTACCGGTGGAAATCGTACGGGAGGAAATCGTACAGGTGGCAACCGCACAGGCGGAAATCGTACTGGAGGTAACCGAACAGGAGGCAATCGCACAGGCGGCAACCGTACAGGCGGTAATCGCACGGGAGGCAACCGTACAGGTGGAAACCGTACCGGAGGAAACCGTACTGGTGGAAATCGTACCGGAGGAAACCGCACAGGCGGCTATCCTTTAGGTGACACAGCTCCAGGCAACGAAGTTTAATTGACGCAAATGAAGCTATAGTTGTGTAGAGACTATGCTTGAACAAGATGGCAGCTCATGACTCTTAGAGAAATGAGCTGCTTTTCTTTTCAAAGATTCATAGGATGCGGCTGATCGACTCAACCTTTACCCTTGCGCGTCATTTCAGCCAGCTCATCCCATTGCTTATCGGACACCTCTGCTAAGCTGTTGAATTGCCCTGCACCTTGCAGCCACTCGCCGCCATCAATCGTTACAACTTCACCGTTCAAATAATGTGCGAAATCCGAAACTAAATAGGCGGCCAAATTAGCTAGTTCTTCTTTATCGCCAACACGTTTTAAGGGGATGCGGCTAATCATCTTCTCTTCAAGCTCAGGAGTGGGAGAGAGGCGAGACCAAGCGCCTTCTGTCGGAAAGGGACCTGGTGCAATCGCAACTTGGCGAATACCGTAAGGTGCCCATTCAACGGCGAGCGATCTTGTAAGCGCAAGAACGCCAGCTTTTGCAGCAGCGGAAGGTACAACATATCCCGAGCCGGTAGAAGCATAGGTGGTGACGATGTTCAACATCGTACCGCCTCTTCCTTGTTCAATCCACCGCTTGCCCACTTCCAGAGTCGTATAAAAGGTGCCATGTAAAACAATATGTAAGATTGTATCTACTGCTCTTGGAGAGAGCCTCTCGGTAGGACTGATGAAATTTCCAGCAGCGTTGTTGACGAGGATATCGATATGTCCAAAATGGTTCTCGACGGCTTCAATCAGCTCATGAACTTGTGATGGATCACGAACGTCACAGCTTTTGTAGTAAACGGTGCTGGTGGGCAAGCTCATTTCTTCAGCCGCTTGCTTCAATACCGCCTCACGGCGGCTGGCAATTGCGAGTTTAGCACCTAACGCAACAAATTTCTCACCCATGGCGCGTCCAAGTCCGGTCGCTCCTCCCGTTATGAGAACGACCTTTCCTTGCAATAAATCGTTTGTAAATGGTCCCAAATGCACACTCTCCTCTGAATCAGAATGATTCTGTCTGTTTATTCATATCAGGGAGTGGTATAGGTTATGTGCAAAATAAAGAATCATTTAGACACTATCCATTCATAACATATCGACTGAGAAATGCCGCCACTTTTTGTTCATAGGCTGTTGTATCCGTACCATAGGACATGCCGTGACCAGCACCCTCGGCGATATAAATATCTTTGTCAGCTTTACAAGCTTCATAAAGCCTCCACACCATTTCTGTAGGTACAAAAGTATCGGCGGAACCATGAATAAAGAACATGGGCAGCTTATTTTTATCCAGCTGCTTGATTGCAGATGCCTCCTTGAAGCTATAACCTGCTTTAAGGCGGGTTAATAAGCTAGTTGCAGGCAAAATCGGAAAAGCAGGCAGCTTGTACATCCGCTTTAGTTGATAAGAGAGCTGATCGGTAACGGACGTATAGCCGCAGTCCTCCACAATGACCTTGACTTGTTTTGGAACATTTTCACCGCTTACCATCATCACAGTCGCTCCTCCCATCGAAATGCCATGCAGCACGATTTGCACCGATTCACCAAGTTTCTGTACGACCTCGTCTATCCAAAGGAGATAATCCTTCCGATCTGGCCAGCCGAAGCCGATGTAATCGCCTTCACTATCGCCATGACCTCGATCATCAGGCATGAGCACGTTATACCCAAGCCTGTCATAATAAAATTTAGCGAAGCTGCCCATATCTTTCCCTTGCGAGGAATAGCCGTGTGCAAGAATGACGGTTTTGGACGTCAAAGTTTTGGCTTCAAGGTAATAGCCAACCAAGGAGAGACCGTCACTTGAAGTAAGGTGCCAAATTTCATAAGCTTGTTTTTCTATCCATTCTACCCCTATAGCCTCAACCGGTGTTGGACCAGATTCATCTGCTAATGCAATGGCAGCTTGATCATCCGTTTCCTCTTCTCCGTGAATTTGCGCTAAATCCTGATTATTGCTTAAAAATGCTTTGGAGTTTCGTTTGATTGCCACGTAATAGAAATAATAACTAATCACGGTAAGTAAACCGATAAAAAGGACCGCCAAACCTCCTATTCCAAGTACAATTCTGCTCATCAGCATCGTCATAGTCATTCATTCCTCCAAGTAGGCGGTTATGTGTGAATTTGTGCTATGTCTCTATCATACTGAAGAAAGCTGCTAAAAGGGAGCGGATTGTTGAAGTGATGGTTTGAGTGTGGAGATTATAAAGGTATTGCCAGCTTCTTTATGGAATCAATCGTTATTATTGTTTCTTTTCTAATGAAAATCATTCCTTGTCTGCAATATTTCTAGTCTAAGCTCATTAGCTTGCCTTTATCAATGATGTTCATTACCAAAAAATAGTATATACTAGGCTCATATCGTACATATTCGGGTTTATGAGGGGTATAAGAGGCATGGAAATCGTAGAGGCAACCATTTCGTCCATTCAAGCCGCTTTGGAATCTGGCGAGATCACATCTCGCGAGCTTGTACTATTTTATTTTGACCGAATTGCAGCGCATGATAAAGATGGACTCACGATAAATTCGGTGCTTGAGCTTAACCCCGATGCTTTATTTATAGCTTCTGCATTAGACAGCGAACGAGCTGTCCAAGGCCCAAGAGGTCCGCTTCACGGCATCCCCATCATGCTCAAGGATAATATTAATACAGGGGATAACATGCATACGAGCGCTGGCTCGCTTGCGCTTGCCAATTCCTATGCGGGAGAAGATGCTTTTATTGTAAAAAGGCTGCGCGAAGCGGGGGCCATTATATTAGGGAAAGTGAATATGACGGAGTTTGCTAACTTTATGACAGATGGAATGCCGTCTGGCTATAGCTCGCGGGGCGGCCAAGTTCTTAATCCTTACAACATATCAACGCCGACTGGGGGATCAAGCGCTGGTTCAGGCGTCGCGGTGGCTTGTAATTTTTGTATGGCTTCGATAGGCACGGAAACCTCAGGATCGATCTTAAATCCAGGCAATTTAAGCTCAACCGTTGGCATTAAGCCGACCGTTGGACTGGTGAGCCGATCAGGCATATTGCCACTCTCGAACTCACAGGATACTGCGGGACCAATGGCAAGAACCGTAACGGATGCAGTGCTCGTATTAAACGCTATAACGGAGCATGATGACAGGGATTCTGCAATGGGTGCGGGTTACTTTAAAAAACATAAGGATTATCGTGTTTTCCTTGATCAGAAAGGTCTTGAGGGTGCACGAATTGGCATTCCTAGAGATTATTTTTTTGAGGAATTAACGGACGAGCAGCTAGCCATATTTAACGACGCTGTAGAGGTGATGAGAAAACAAGGCGCGGTCATCATTGACCCGGCTGATGTAAGAACTGCTAGGCAAATCGTTTATTCATCGGTAGTGCTGAATGAATTCAAATCCTCGATAAACGCTTATTTGTCCAAGCTGCCTCCAAACGGCAAAATTCGCTCGCTCAAGGACATTATTGCTTTTAATAACGAGCATCCGGTTGAAACCTTGAAGTATGGACAGTCTACTCTGCTGCTAGCAGAAACGACGACTTCAGGTACGCAGACGGAGCTTCCATATCTTCGAGATCGGATTGCAGATCTCCGTTTATGCAAGGAAGAGGGAATAGATGCGACGATGAAGGAGCATCAGCTTGACGCGCTGCTTTTTCCTGCTGACTTTGGAGCAAGGATTACATCGCGTGCAGGTTATCCATCGATTGTCGTCCCAGCTGGCTATACTTCAAAAGGAGTGCCGTTTGGTGTGACATTCGCTGCGAGAGCTTTCGAGGAGCCGATGCTCATTAAACTCGCTTATGCATACGAGCAGCACAGCATGGTGAGGCGTCCGCCTTCATTAAAGAGCTTTATTTAATGGGATAGGACGAGATGCCGCATCTCGACTATTATACGTTTGACGGAGATTTGACTCAGAGCTTTTTAAGCGCGTAACAAGCAAAAACGCCTTCGGCTTCCTTTAGACGCTGTGTAGCTTTGACGGTGAAATATAAGATAAGAATGAGAAAATGATATGCTTTCCTATATTTTTAAAAAATCCTCTCGACTGTTGGAGTCGGGAGGATTTGTATGCCTTTAAAGCGCTATTTCTTCGCTTTAAAGTGAACAACCGCACTATAAAGCATCTTTTCGATTTTAGGATTAAAAACAGCATGATGGCTGACGTGGAACACTTCCAGCAGCAAGCCTTTATTATTTTCAATTTGCTGATCGATTTTTAGCTCGAGCGTCTTCAAGTCATAGGCTTCAAAAAATTCGATCTTATTTTCAATTAAATCTAAACGAAAGTCCATTTGTTTATCTCCTATAAATAGATTTATAACCTAAACCCATTATACAGAGATATTACTTCGCCCACAAAGCTTCAATTTCTTCAAGTGATTTTCCTTTGGTTTCCGGTACAACACGCCATGTAAACAAGAAGGCGAGCAAGGCCATGCCACCATAAATCCAGAATGTAGCGGCAGGTCCTGCGGAGCTAAGCATAGGCGGGAACGACTGTGAAACGAGATAATCCGCTGCCCAGAGCGCCATTGCAGCAATAGCCGTCGCTTTTCCGCGAATACGGTTAGGAAAGATCTCAGACATGATGACCCATACGACCGGTCCAAGCGAAATAGCAAATGAAGCCACATACAATAAAATGAAGATAAGCACGAGTGGACCTGCTGCATGTCCCGTTTGAAAAGCGATGCCTATAACAATCAAACAAATTGTCATAGAAGCCGAACCAACGAGCAGAAGCGCTTTGCGTCCTACTTTATCAATGAGCCATAGAGCAACGAGGGTGAACAATAAGTTGATAAAGCCGACCAAAATCGTTTGGATCAATGAAGCGTTTGTTCCTGCGCCAGTTGCTTTGAAAATTTCTGGGGCATAATACATGACGGCGTTGATGCCTGTCACCTGTTGGAGCACAGCAAGTCCAACTCCTACAATTAAAGCAATTCGAAGCCCTGGAGAGAATAGCTGCCGAATCGAACCGCTCTCTTGCTCGAAAGAATGCTTAATATCGATCACTTCTTTTTTGGCGAGCTCTTCGCCGTGAATACGCAATAAGATCGGAAGAGCTGCCGCTGCGCGCCCTTGTTTGATCAGCCATCTTGGGCTCTCGGGCACAAAAAATAGCAAAATCAAAAATAACAAACCAGGTATAGCGCCAACTCCGAACATCCAGCGCCAAGCGGAGGCGATGCCCCATGCTTCGTCACCTGAGCCGGAAATCCATAGGTTTACGAAATAAGTAAGAAAGATGCCTGTAACGATGGCGAGTTGGTTAAGTGCAACAAGTCTGCCGCGATATTTTGCAGGTGCAATTTCGGCATTGTAAAGCGGGCATAACGTAGAGGTAATTCCGATTCCGATTCCACCAATAATCCGAGCCACAATAAACGCGGAAAAAGTATCCGGAACAGCTGAGCCAATCGAGCTGATAATAAATAGAGTCGCGGCAGCAATAAGAACCTTTTTACGTCCGAAGCGGTCTCCCAAAATACCAGACATAGCCGCGCCGACAATACAGCCAATAATTAAGCTCGATACAGCCCATCCCACTTGTAGCTTAGATAAGTCGAATCGATCCTCCATAAAACCGACAGCACCTGATACGACTGCTGTATCGAATCCGAATAATAATCCGCCAAGAGCGGAAACAATGGAAACAAGCGTCACAAATTTCATGCTTACTTGTTCATTTTTGTTAGTAATCGGCATTTCCATTTCCGTTTCTCCTCTCTGTCAAAAACCTTTCCTGCGTGAAAACGAACTTTATTATAGCATGCAAAAAGAGCGAATCCGCTCGTAAAAACCTGCATTAATGAGTGTTGTTCCCGCATTTATTTTAGACATTGCAAGCATAGGGAAACGAATAAAGAGAACTAGCATTTTGTTGTCATCCCAGCACAAAAAAGTCCATGTCGTTGCAGCATGGACTTTACTTTTTTGCTCATTTTTTATCCCCGGTAGTCGGAGGGGGGGACACCGGTCACTTTTTTAAAGACACGGCTAAAATAGTTTGGATCATTATAACCGACCTCGAAGCAAACTTCCTTTAAACTTAGTTTTCCAGTTGCCATTAACGCTTTCGCCTTTTCGATACGAAGGGCAGTGACATATTCGATAAAGGTTGTGCCTACTTGCTGCTTAAATATTTTACTGAAATAGTGTGGGTTTAGATGAACGGATTCGGCTACTTCTTCGAGTGAGAGGTCCTTTGTATAGTTGTCCTGAATAAAACGTTGTGCACGGTCAAGCACGGATTGGGTTTGCTGCTCCCGCTGCTCTCGAATACGCTGCATTGCTGAGATAACATACGCTTCAGGTATAGCTTCCACATGTTCATGCTGCTTGTTATTACGATTCAGTGAAGGGACTGCACCATGTATCAATTCATCAAAGTGGCATATCTTGCCGCATTGCTCATAATAATTGGAGGCAAATACAGCCTCAAAATAGGATTTGCGCAAACCCTCAACACCCGAGCGCGTTTTTCCGATTCCGACTAAGATGTCAACCTCTAGCTGACGTGCTGCGATCGTGCATAGTTCTTCACCTAAAGCGGTTCCGGCTGCCTTCCAATCTGCGTCCACAACAGATTTATCATGATTGATGAAGATAGCCATATGGCGATCAATTAAGGAGCTTACAATACTATTCGTTAAAGATGATTTGATAAAGCTTCTAATCGTATCGTAAACTTTTTGCTTGGGATTAGCTTTGACATGCTCGGGAAATGCGATCACGATCACACAGCCATGTTCTAGTGGAAAGCTGAGCCATTCTGATAATTGCTCGATATCGGTATTTGTAACATGATCGACCATAAACATCATAGCGAGTTCATTTTCTGCTAAAGGCATTAATTGAGAAACTTTATGCCGCAGCTCTAGTTCATCCGAGCGTTTCCTCTTCTCCAGCTCGAGTTCCTGTATGAGCTGCTGAAGCGTATGTACGATTTGCTC
Organism: Paenibacillus sp. NRS-1760; assembly: GCF_050467785.1. Classification (NCBI taxonomy): domain Bacteria; kingdom Bacillati; phylum Bacillota; class Bacilli; order Caryophanales; family Paenibacillaceae; genus Paenibacillus; species Paenibacillus sp. NRS-1760. Next base: position 23,262 of record NZ_JBITPK010000016.1, read on the forward strand.
GCGTTTGGCAGGCTTGACTAAATATTCCTTCACTCCGAGAGAAAGGGCTTCTTTGGCATAAGCAAAATAATCATAAGCGGTCACCATGACGAATTTGGCATCCGGCAAGGTATGCTTGATTTCGCGGATCGCTTCTAAACCTTGAATGCCGGGCATATTGACATCCATAAGTATGATATGGGGGCGATATTCCTCTGCTTTTTCTATCGCGACACGTCCATTCTCGGCATGGATTATTTGAAAGGTATTCGGAAGCATTCGTTCAATAATCAATTCCAAGCCTTCCCGCTCAAGTGCTTCATCATCCGCGATTAACAGTCGGTACATGTATGTTTTCACCGTCCTCTCTAACAGGTATTCGGATTGTGACTGTCGTTCCTTTACCCCGTTCGCTTTCAATATCGACTAATCCATGTAGACCATAAAATAGTTGGAGGCGCTTAAACACATTTTTTGTGCCAAGGCCTGTTGATTGTTCGGTGAATGCGCCAGCTTCCATTCGGAGCAGCGAATCTCGAATTTCTTCAGTCATACCGCTGCCATTGTCGGAAATAGAGATACGTACATGATGTTGATCATGCTTTATTTCAAGGCGGATCTTCGCTCCATTCTCCATACGTTCAATGCCATGAACAAAGGCGTTTTCTACGATGGGTTGAAGCGTGAGCGCAGGGATGTGATATGACAATGCAGATGGGTCGATATCCTTCACCAGCTGAATGCGTTCGCGAAAGCGTGCTTGTTGAATGGTGAAGTACTCGTCTACATGTGCTACCTCATCTCTGAGCGTGACCGCATGCTCCAGATTGCGCAAGTTATATCTCAGTAAATTGGACATCGAAATAATGAGATCACTTGTTTTCTCGGCTCCTTCAATGAGCGCTAGCTTGGATAATACATTGAGCGTATTAAAGAGAAAATGCGGATTAATTTGGCTTTGCAGCGCTTGCAGCTCTAATTCCTTAACGAGTCGATCCTTCTCCAGGCTTTCTTTATCCCGCTCCATCAATTCGAGGAGGTCGCTCGACATTTGCTCGAATGCGCCTGATAATACGCCAAGCTCATCCTTGGCTTGCAGCTCGTTTGAGCTTTGCTTTAGATGTCCCTTGGAGATCTGCTTCGCACGTGAGACAAGACTGCTTACAGGTCCAGTAATGCTGCGTGAAATCCAAATGGCAAGTAAAATGCTCAGCAGGGTGTTCGTTATGAAGACGGCGGCACCGAGCAAATACATGCGTTTATTTTCTGCTTGAATCTGCTCATATACAGGTTCATAAATGTTTAACTCCAATTCAACCAGCTGCTTGCTGTCCTCTTGTATGAAGCTTGCTGTCCTTTCCGCATTCTCGTATTGAGTGAGCGACACCTTCGATCTTTCGGCAGAAGCTGCAGTGAAAGCGTCTTGCTGCTGCTCCAAAAAAGTATCTAACAGATGAACGTAGCTAGTAATAGTGGAGGAAGATATGGAAACATTCGACTTTTCTTGGAGCAGTAAGCGCAGATCCTGAAGTTCCACTCGACTATGATCGTATCGCTCTTTATTGCTGTCGTCTGGATTAAGTAAATAGCTATACAGCGTACTTAAGTTGTTATCTACAATCTTGGAGGACTGGTTGTACAAAAGGATACGATCGATCATTTGATTATAACTTTGCTGAACCATCTTTCCACTTTGAAATAAAAAGAACGTAACCAAATTAATAAGGAGAACGAGTAATGGGATGAAAATGAGCAGCTTAGTCCGAATGGTCATGGGCTAGTTTCTCCATTTTCTTGAACGAAGGGCTTCTGGCTTTGTACCGATATTTTCGTAAAATGCTGCACAGGAAGCTCCTTGCCATGGAGGTAATCGTTCAACTGCGATACGGCTTCATTGCCCATGTCGTAAGGCTGCTGGACAATGGTTGAATGGATGATTCCACTGCGAATAAGCTCCAGAGTTTCATCGAGCGCGTCAAATGCAAAAATTTGCAGGCCTTTTGGCCGAATGCGTTCAGTTGCCTCTGCGATGCCGATCGCATCGAGTGCGCTTAATCCGACCATTACATTCAGCTGTGGATAGTGCTGAAGCAGTTCCTCTGTTTCACCTGATGCTTGGAGGCGTGAAATGTTTGAGGAGCGCACCTCGACAAGATTCAGCTCGGGGTAATGTGAAATAACCTCTCGAAATCCAGCAAGCCGCAGCTGCTGATTGGGGGCTTGCTCGTTTCCGATTAAAGTGGCGATTTGCCCATGGTTTCCAGCCGCTTCGGCAACCAATTCACCCATAACTTTGCCTGCATCGAAATTGTTTGTGCCGACATAAGAGAGCCTGCGGCTGTTCGGAGCATCTGTATCAATCGTTAAGACAGGAATGCCATAGCTAATCGCTTTATTAATTAATCCGATATACTGCGGGTCGTTAAGCCCCTGTACGAGCAGCGCATCAGCTTTGGCTGCAATAGCTTTCTCCAGCAGCTTCATTTGCTCTGCGGGATTAATGCGAAACGGACCTGTATATTCAAGCACCATCCCAAATTCAACCGCTGCATCTTTTGCACCTCGTTCAATTGATCGCCAATATGGATTATCGATTTCTTGGGAGATGAGGACAATGTGATAAGGAGGTTTCTCGCTTACCTCGGTTGAGAGAATGGGCTGCAGCAGATCCTTTATCCGAAGCGTGGAGAGAAAGAAGCTTAGCAGAAGGCTGGAAAATACAATAAACAGAATGGCAATGCCTATGTTCCATTTACGATTAGACATTATACAACTCCCTTACTGCGTCCATTTATATCGGATTATTATACAAGAACAGGCGAATAATCAAAAGCTGCAGCGAAAATGAGCGATATTGAAGCTATACAACATACAACTAAATCATTATAATTTAGTAAAATTACGGAAAAAGAAAGGGGTTTATTATGGAGCATCAACCGCCTAATGCCCAAAGCAATCTACATAACCAACTACATGATCCAGACAGTCTGCCTCAGAGAATATGGAAGTACAAGCTGCATTACTTGATCGTCATTCCCGCTCTTATGCTCATATTGATTTTTAAGCTGCTTCCATTTGCTAATGGTATAATTTTATCGTTTGTCGACTACAAAGTTTTTGTTGGCCTATTTGAGAGTTCGTGGGTAGGCTTTAATCATTTTGCCCAATTGTTTAACGATGAGAACTTCCAAAGGGTAATTGTAAATACATTTGTTATCAAAACGGGTTATACACTGGCTAGCGGTTGTATCGCATTCCTTCTGGCGCTTGCTCTGAGCAATATTAGTTACAAGTGGTTGAGAGGGCTGTTCTCGTCTTTATTTCTTATTCCTTTTTTCATTCCTTCTATTGTTTTTGTGTATATTTTCATTTATATACTGTCGATAAGCACATCTCCCTTTCTAACCTCGGGGACGCTGATTTTGGGTGATGAGACATTATTTCGACCGATCATTGTATTCGTTGAAGTGTTAAAAACATGCGGTATTCCGAACATCATCGCGCTTGCAGCTATAGCCTCGAAGCATGCTTCATTGAACCGTCAAGAAACGGGGCTTGCAGGCATCGGGAATAGCTACCTTGTAATGAATGTGATTCCAGCACTGAAAGCGGTAGCCGCTTTTATGGTGCTGCAGCTGTCTGCCATCATGTCCACGGACTATGAGCTCATTAGAAGCTTGCTGAATCCCTTGGTATCGAAGACAGGAGAGACGCTCGACGCTTATATTTTTCAACTAGGTTTTTTGATGATGAACGTAAGTCCTTCCGCTGCTGCGGGCATTTTTCAGTATGCGGTTCAACTGCTCTTTACGATCATCGCTTATTTCATTGTAAAAAGACTGTTTTTAAAGCAATTATTCAGTAATCACACAGGTGCAGCTGACATTAAAACAACAAATATTGGACGCAGCATAATTGGGATTGTGACAGCTTGCTTATATTCAATCGTTGTCATTTTTTTACTGTATATGCTGTTCATCTATCCGTTTACTGGAACCGGAGAAGCAAGGCAATCGGTGTGGAGCTTCATATCGTTCTGGAACGTTTTTTCTTATTCAGTCGTTAACTTTGTTGCTGTAATTATATTTTTATTGATGACTGTCACACTGGCTTATCCGCTGACTGTCAAACATTTGCCAGGGCGCAGCTGGTATAAGTTGTTTCTGCTTATCGTCATTTCGATGGGAAGCGGGATGATTAATGAGTACCTATTCGTTCGGAGCCTAGAAATGGTCAATACGATTATTCCGCAAATGATATTCGGCTTTTTTAATTTAGCGGCGGTTTTTGTTCTCAAAAGTATTTTCAACAGTAGACACGCCGACTTAAAGACTGAGGCCGAGCTATCGGGAAAAGGGGAACTGCATACGTTTTTCACTCTGTTTATCCCAAAAATATGGAAGCCACTGCTTGCGCTTGGCGTGCTCCATTTCGTCGTATTATGGAACTCATACTTACCAGCGTTAATTTATATTTCTAATATGGAGCTGCAAACACCAATAATGAAATTAGTACAGTTAGCAAGCTCAGGAGGAGAAATGGACAGTGCATTAATGCTGCAGCTTGGAGCATTGACAAGCCTGCCGTCAGTTATGTTATTTCTTATATTCCGGAGATGGCTGACTTCCGAGATATTTATCGGTCAGATCAGAAAGCTTTAGCATTATATTTGGAGGGAGCTTGGCTAAGGCCAGCTTCCTTTTTTGATTTCAATGAGGATTCACTATATATTAGAGTAACTTAATAGTTAACTATATAATAGGTTAATCACGGGTTTTCAAAGTAATAGTTGACAAACAAGTTAATGAAGACGTATTCTTGTTACGAAATGGTTGTTATTTCGGTTTATTATTAACTTTTTAATTAATCTTATGAACGTCATCAAAATATCAAAGAGAGGCAGTGTGATTAATAATGTCTTTAAATACGGTACATGCATCACAAGTGAACATCCCTCGAGCTGAGTATCCTCGGCCAGATTGGCAGCGCTCGGAATGGTTGAATTTGAATGGAGCATGGTCCTTTGAATTTGATCATGAGAATCGCGGCATCGGTGCAGATTGGCATAAATCGAAGGGGCAATCCTTAAAGTCGGAAATCACTGTTCCTTTCTCCTGGTCAAGCCCGTTGTCGGGAATCGGAAGCAATGATAAAGGCATCGCTTGGTACGATAAGAAAGTAGATTGGGCACCAGAGCTAGCTGATGCCCGAGTAATCCTTCGCTTTGGCGCGGTCGATTTTAAGTCCGACGTATGGGTAAATGGGATCTCCATTGGTTCGCATGAAGGCGGATATGGCCATTTCGAATTTGATGTAACAGATGTATGGTCAATCGACAGCACAAACTCGATTACGGTTCGTGTTGAAGATTTTGATCATTCTTTCCAAGGCCGTGGCAAGCAAGGTTATGGGGAAATTCGCGGCATTTGGCAGCCCGTATGGCTGGAGGCTCGTCCTCAAAACTATGTACAGGATTCGAAGTTTAATACAAAAATGGACGGTACTATACAAGTTACGACTAGAGTGACAGCAAGCCGCGCAGGTCATGCTCAGCTTTCCTTCTTGTTTGCAGAAGGTGCTGTATCACATCAATTCGAAGCAGAGCTTACAGAAGGAGCCAATACGATCAGCACTTCATTTGTAGTGGCAGATCCTAAGCTATGGAGTCCAGAATCTCCTTTCTTATATGAAGGCGAAGTTTCCCTGTCCAGCAATGGTCAGTCGGATGTTATAAGCACTTATTTCGGTATTCGTGAAATTTCAACTGCACTTGTAGGTGATCGAAATTATCGCTGGATTATGTTGAATGGCAAACCTGTTTATTTGAATGGAACGTTGGATCAATCTTTCCATCCAACCGGATTTTTCACGTATCCGTCCGATCAAGAAATGCATGATGAAATTTTCCTTTTGAAACGTTTAGGCTTGAACTTTGTTCGGATTCACATTAAGCCGGAAGAGCCGCGCAAGCTTTACTGGGCTGACAAACTTGGAATCCTCGTAATGGAGGATATGCCATGCTTCTGGGGGGACCCGGATGAGCAGGCACGGCTTGCTTATGAGAGTGAAGCGCGTGAAATTATTGATCGTGACTACAATCACCCGTCAATTTTCTCTTGGGTTATGTTTAATGAGACATGGGGCTTGAAAACGGAAAGTGAATCCGCTTCGCTTACAACAGATGCATCACATCCGCAAAATTATTTGCCGCAAACGCAGGAGTGGGTTCGTTCCATCTATCGTTGGGCCAAACAGGTTGATCCAACCCGTATAGTTGAAGATAACTCACCATGTAACTATGATCATGTGGAGTCTGATATTAACACTTGGCATTTCTACATTAATGGCTACAATGAGCTACGAAACCATGTAACAGAGGTCGCTGATAAAACGTTCGTAGGTTCTACCTTTAACTATACTGCGGGCAATGTACAATCAGATGCACCATTAATGAATAGCGAATGCGGCAATGTGTGGGGGATCGAAGGCGGAGCAGGAGATAGTGACTTAGCCTGGCATTACCGCTATATGATGAATGAATTCCGCCGTCATGATAAAATGTGCGGTTTCGTATTTACAGAATTCCGAGATGTTGTAAATGAGTTTAACGGTTATTACCGTTTGGACGGCACCGACAAGCATTTTGGCTACGAGTGGTTCGTTCCCGGCATGACGATCGCAGATTTGCACTCGCCAGATTTTATCGTTATTGATGCACCTCCTTGTCAAACGCTGGATACAGGGGCACAGGTTACATTGGAGCTTTTGCGTTCCAGCTTCTCGGATCGTTATCATGGTCAAGCGCTTCAGCTGGCGTGGGAGCTGTCGTATGATCATTTTGGTGTACGTACTGTCGCACAATCAGGACACGAAATCATTGACTGGAACGGATTTGGCGTGAGTGCATTGCAGCCGCTTTCTTTGAAAATGCCTCAGCAGGATGCGGTTGCGGTAATTGCAGTACGTCTCTTGTCTTCCGATGGCAAAACGATTACACGCAACTTCGTTACATTCGACGTTCGTAGCGGTCAAACGAATGGAAAATACGAGGTTGACGGTCAAACGATAAGCGTGCCGGTTGCAAGCTTCACCGATAGCGAGTGGCCGCATAGCTGGAATTCGTTGCAGAATCAGAAAGTGAATGGCGGAATTGCAGGACAATTTACTTATGATGTACAGCTGCCATCCATTTCGGAGCAAACGATGATTTATGATATTGAACTGTTTTTTGAAGCGGGCTCTAAGCGTCTGCTAAAACGTGATCTTGAGGAAAGCATTCAGAAAAAGCTGGACATTTCCTTTATGCATGGTGCGCTGTCTGATCCAGAGTACAACATAAATTCTTATTTTATGACGGATTCGGATCGCCATGAAGCTAAGCTAAATGTTCTCATTGATGGACAGCTGGTTGATACTATTGTGTTGACAGATGATCCAGCGGATAGCCGTGGCGTTCTGTCTTGGCACTATCAAGCGGTTTCTAACAAGCTGGAGGATGCAGGCTCATACGGCTATCTCTGCAAGGTCATTTTGCCTAGTGCGCTGACTGCTAAGCTGAACCAAAACCGCAGCTTTAAGCTTCAGTTCGAAGCTGAACAAGGCGGTTTGACGCTATACGGACGCAATGCTGGTCGTTATCCGATCGATATTATCGTTCACCATAGAGGTTAATTCATGAAGTGTAATCCGTTATTTGCTACTCCGTCCTTGATGATTTATGATTAGAAAAGTTACGAATTTGTTAACGGATCTGTTGAAAATAATCGAATGGGATCTTGTAAAATAGAGGGAGTAGACAAAGAGGGGGTACATATAGATGAACGTTCCTGCAGGTGTTTGGATTTTTTCGGGTATTATCGTTGTATTGCTCACATGGCTGACACTTTGGGTTACAAAAAAAGCCTATTCGAAAAAATGGGATGAATCGGATCATTAGTTGTAATGATAAACTAAACTTTAGATAAGAAGAGATAGAAGGAGAGACTCTTTAGCTACGCGGCTGAAGAGTCTTTTTTATGTAAGCAGGGTACTCTGTTAAACTAACAAAGTAAGATTTAAAAGCCACATAGTGGATGAGCAAGAAGCTTGACACGACACCTTTTGGTGTCCTATAATCAATATGACTCCAAAAGGTGTCATAATAAGCTGTAATGTCGTTTAATTGGCAACATCACAGTAAATAATAATGAAAAGGTGGGGGTGGTTTTGAACGATAAAGGTCAGATGAGGGATGTTTATGACGCTGTTGCCGATCCAACAAGGCGAAAACTAATTCAATTGTTGGCAGAAGTTGAAGACTTGCCCCTACATGAGATAACGGTTCATTTTCAAATGGGTCGGACAGCGGTTTCCAAGCATTTGGCAATCCTGAAAGATGCTGATCTTGTCATTGCTCAAAAGGTTGGCAGAGAAACGAGATATCGGTTGAATGCTAATCCGTTGAAAGAAATAAAAGATTGGGTATCATTTTACGAAGGATTCTGGAATGAAAGAATAGATAAATTAAAACTTATATTGGAGGAAAAAAAATGAAACCAGATGTATCATTAGATTATCAATTTACTAGTTCAATCGACCAAGTGTGGAATGCTTTAACGGATTCGGATACGCTTGCGAAATGGATTTGGAATAATGATTTTGAACCGGTCGTTGGACATAAATTTCAGTTCAAAACGGAGCCTTCCGAATGGTGGAACGGCATTGTAGATTGCGAAGTGCTTGTAGTGGACGAGCCGCATACCTTATCTTACACTTGGATAAGTGCTGGAGAAAATACGACAATTACATGGACTTTGAAAGAAGGTTCAGATGGAACAGTTCATCTGCACCTCGATCAAACTGGATTTAGTGAAGAAACAAAAGCCCGTCCGGGAGCAATTGAGGGAGCAAAATCTGCTTGGACTTACAAGGGCAATCAGCTTGGAAAAGTGTTAGCCGAACTGTAAATATGATTTTTTCAACTTTCATGATACCAGTTATTCAGCACAAAACTTAATTCATCAATACAAATAAATTATTTTTTAAAAATAGGGCGCAATTCCGCAGTAAGAATTGTGCTCTTTCTTTTTGATAAGATGCCTTTTGAAATCATTTTAAATGAGCAAACATAGCAGGTTGGCAGTAGAAGCTTGCTTTTATCATATAAAGAGACAAATTTTTAGAGATTGGAGAGGAGATCACAATGAAAATAAAGCAATTAATTGCGAACAATATTAACAAATTAGATGAAGTACTGCCAGTAGATAAATCGTTAGGCATAGCTGGTTTATCTGGATCTGGAAAAACAACTTTTTCTCAAACCATTGGTGAAGAATCGAAGAAACGTCTTGTTTCCTTATTGCCAAAGGCGGAGTATCAGTATCTATTTCCTAATATTATGGAAACCAATTTCAGTGCCATTAAGATGGAGGAAATGCCGCTTGTCCTTTTTCTAGGTCGATCATCCATTTCTTCAAATCCTCGTTCAACTATTGGTACGCATACTGGCGTGTTTACTGAAATTCGAGTTGCTCTTGCTGAAAAGTATAATCTTTCTCCAGAAGTTTTTTCATTTAATAATGAATTAGGCTGGTGTCCAGACTGTAAAGGCCGCGGAACAACTAAAAATATCGAATGTAAAAAATGTATGGGGAAACGTTACATTCAAGAAGTTGAACAATATAAATTTGAGTTACTTGAACAAGCACAGAGTATATCGGACATCAACGACTTCAGTGTGGAAACAATATATTCACTAGCAGAAGTTCTAAAGATTAGTGAAGGTAAACAAAACATTTTAAAAAATATAATCAATATGAATATTGGTTACTTAACGTTAAATCGGATTATGGGAACATTGTCAGGCGGAGAAGTAACTCGGCTCTACTTAGCTGAATTTATGGCAACAAGTGAGAATACGGTTATTATCATCGACGAAATTTCCGTAGGTCTTGATCATCAGACGTTATTAAAGATTTTAGCTGAGATTAAACAATTGGGAGTTAAAAATCAAATTTGGCTCATTGACCATTCTGACACGGTGCTGGACACAGCGGATAAGCATTTGTTTTTTGGCCCTGGGAGCGGAAAATACGGCGGAAAAATAGTGGAAGAATCACCACGTCCAAAGCCAATCCACGGGGAACGAAACGAGGCAGCACCAACAGAATATTATCAATTTCTTGATCTTCACTGCCGGAATATTCAAATCAATGAAATTCAGATTCCTAAAAATAGACTTGTCACTTTTACAGGTGAGTCAGGCTGCGGCAAATCCACACTAGTTAATGAGTGCATGTCCAAAGATTTTGTGAAGCGCTATCCGAAAGATAAGCTGGTTATGGTTGGGCAAGATCGAAACCAATCGATCACTAGTCGGTCAACCGTTGCCACATTTCTAGATATTAAAAAGAAGCTTACAAAATATAGTGATGATATTGATGATATTTTTCAGCGCTCGATTGAAGATATTATTGTTGAGCTGCCAAATGAAGACATCGCTCATAAACGCTTGAGCTTATTGATCAAGCTAGGACTTGGTTATTTGACGTTGGAGAGAAAAACACAATCCTTATCAACGGGTGAATTTCAATGTGTTCATTTAGTTTCTGAGTTGTTTGCGGGCTCCAGAAACCCGAATACGCTATTTATTTTTGACGAGCCATCAAAAGGGTTATCACAAAACATTTTGAATCAATTCATTGATAGTGTGAGGGTCATTCTTCAGGATGAATCTGTCTCCATGATCATGATTGAGCATAATTCGTATATGCTGGAAAGCTCTGATTTTATCGTTGATTTTGGCAAAAGACAGCTTGCACCCGTGGAGCATCTTGATGTGGTCAGTCATGATGATTATTACCGGGAACAAAACAATGAAGATAAAGCTGCTCCTTTCCATATTCCTTCAACACTTGATCAAAAAAATGGCGTTAATTATTTAAAAGAAAACCAGATTGCCTATTTTAAAAATGCGGAAAACGTTTATAAAGGCGGCATCTTGAAAAGTTTATCATCAATGGCTCGTCTCATTTATGGCGAATATGAATCGGATACCATTGCACCCGTCATCGCCATTGATTTGGAACGCCACTTGTACAGCCAATATACGTTTCTCTACGAAATTGGCGGCTTAATCAACCATATTGTGGCGGCACATCCAACCAATAAAGATACGAATAGCTTCGATTTCTATAATCAAGCTAATCATTGCCCATGCTGCTCGGGCCGCCGTGTAATTGAAAAATTTGATTTTGATATTGTTATTCAGGACAAAGCCGCGCCATTCTGGGATGGCTTATTGCATCCAGATGTGATGGATATTTTGAAGTTTTATCAATTCCCAAAAATAAAATTTATTTTTGAAGAGATTAAAAATGAGCTCGGCCAGGATATAAGCAAAAGTTATGCAGAGATGACAGACGCAGAAAAGCATACTTTTTTGTACGGATATTGGGAAAAGTCATTCTATGATAAAGTAGGCAAGGCATCAAGGACATGGGAAGGCTTTAATCACATCATTGGGATGTATATGGTGGTATCGAAATCGGAGATTAAAGAGCGTATAAAAGAATCCAAAAAATTGATTACTTGCCCAATCTGTCAAGGAACGGTGCTAAAGCATCATAAAAAGCTGAAGTTTGGCGAGACGGATATTCGTGACATTATTCAGCAGCCTCTTGATCAAGTCATTAAAACCGTTGGAAATCTACAGGTTCTAGACAAAATGAAAGCAATTGTTGGGGGCGATATGGTTTTGACGGAAGAGGTTTCTCTATTGCCTAGGGAGACGCAAGCTGCGCTGAAAATGCTTGAACTAGAGGTAGCGAGCTTTTCCCACTACGAAATGGTTTTGCAAAATGTACTGCCTTTCTGGGGCCGTATTAGCAACAGTATCGAATCCATCAGTATTAATAATCGGATCACCGTCTGTGATTTTGCCAATATCACCGAAACGAGAGAAACGATCATTGATAAGTATTTCACCAATGGTAAATACAAAAAACTGACCTATGTTTATGAAGCGTTTGGCTACAAAAAAATTGTTACCTTAATAAACAAAATTAAAGCCAGCCAGCCATGCCCATTCTGCAAAGGGAAAAGAGTAATTTCGGAAGATGGGCTCCATGATGGCGTGTTTAAATTATCGGTACCATGTGTTAGCTGTTATGCAAGTGGCATCAACGATGAAGGGCTTAAGGAAATCGTTGAAGGCATAGACGTGCAAACATGGCTGACCGGCAAAGTAAGTGATGTTGTTAAAGACAGCTCAAATATCGAGGCTGTAGCTGATATTCCTATTTTCAATCGCATTCGTGAGTTGAATAAACAAGAAATGATGGCTGTTTACCAATTCCTTGAGCAAAGCTAGATGTCATACACTGAAAGAAACTCATTTGCAATCCTAAATTGCAGATGAGTTTTTTTGTTATGCTGAAGGTTGTATAATAACTTTGGGAAATCGTGTATAATGTGGGTATTATTTTAGAAGGGGATGCCATTTATTGAATGCAATTGATTTAGAAACGTCGCTCATACATAAGAAAGAGAATCGTTACTTCGTTCTTGCGCTTATCTTTAGTGTTTTTATTTATTTATGTTTGTTTATTTCTATTATTTTCATTTTCATCCTACCGATTCTTATTCTCCTGCCCTTATTCGCTCAAGCGATTATGATGGCAAGCATTCGAACCAATGGCGTTCGGATCACACCGAGACAATTCCCGGAAGTGTTCGCAATTGCCCAGGCACAGTGTGAGCGGATGGGCTTTACTGTTGTACCGGATCTCTATGTCATGGAGTCAAGCGGGATATTAAATGCGTTTGCCTCGCGCTTTTTTGGCCGCAATATGGTGGTGCTTTATTCCGATTTGTTCGAAATGATTCAGGCGGGTGGGGAAAAAGAGCTCACTTTTGTTATTTCACACGAGCTCGCCCATATCAAACGAAATCATTTGTCGAAGCAGCTGCTCATATTGCCGGCGTTATGGCTTCCATTTCTTGGCGAAGCATACTCGCGGGCTTGCGAATATACATGCGACCGTATGGCTGCTTATTACACCAATGATGCTGAAGCCGCAATGAATGGTTTAACGATATTAGCCATCGGCAAAACGCTCTACAAACGGGTAGACCGTGAGGAATATTTGCTGCAAAGCAGCTATGAGAAAGGATTATTTGTATGGCTGGCTGAGAAGCTATCGACTCACCCTCCCCTGCCGAAGCGTATCTACGCGATTCAGCAATATGCAGGCATCTCATCGAATATCATTTTTAAGACATCTTCTTCGCGAATAGCACTTATCATCGTTTTAGCTGTTATTCTTGTTCTCGGGGGTTCTGTTACGATCGGAGTGACCTTCTCGAAATCGATTGATACCTTTATGTCTTCTCTTGATGGGCCGCCAACCGATGATCAAATGCTTGGTGCAGCTTCAGAGGCTGATTTGGAGCTTGTTAAATCTCTGCTTGATGCTGGAGGAAATCCGAATGCAGCAGACGATGAAGGGTGGACAGCGCTAATGTGGGCAGCCCAGCTAAATGAAACAGCAATCGCTTCTTCATTGATAGATGCGGGAGCGCAATTGAATGTGATTGAGCAAAGTTATGAAGAAACGGCATTAACGATAGCGTTGTATAATGAAAGCATAGAGATGGTAGCGTTACTGCTGGAAGAAGGAGCTAATCCGAATTTACAGGATAGTACCGGATGGACACCGCTAATGACGGCAGCAAAAAATGGTGACATAGAGGGAGCGGAACTTTTGCTAAAAGCAGGGGCTGATCCGTTGAAAGTTGATGAAACAGGATATACAGCTGAGGATTATGCGCTGGATGCTGGGTTTGACGAGCTCGCCGAGCTGTTGCAAAACTTAGGCGACCAAATATAAAAGAAAGAAGCTTGATTGCTCAAGCTTCTTTCTTTTATGTATATTCAATTCTTTATGTTTAGGATGGTCGGGACGACACGATTTGAACATGCGACCCCCTGGTCCCAAACCAGGTGCTCTACCAAGCTGAGCTACGTCCCGGGAAAAGATGGTGCCGTCGAGAGGACTTGAACCCCCAACCTACTGATTACAAGTCAGTTGCTCTACCAGTTGAGCTACAACGGCAAGATGTATTCGCTAAACACAAGATGTATTATCGCATATAAACTGAAATAATTGCAAGTGTTTTTTTATTTTTTTTTCTGAAAGGATGATTAGGGTGAAAATCGTTATTGCACCGGATGCGTTTAAGGGGTCAAGAAGTGCATTTCAAATTGCTAGCACGATGGAAGCAGGCATTCGAACAGTACATCCACATGCTGAAATCGTACAGCTCCCAATGGCTGATGGCGGTGAAGGAACGATTGAGATTTTGGTACAAGCTACAGGCGGGAGTTTTATCGAAGTTCCTGTTCACGATCCGCTGAACCGAAGCATTCATGCAAGATATGGCGTAATGGGGGATGGTCAAACCGCGGTCATTGAGCTTGCTGAAGCATCGGGTCTTGATTTGCTCAAGAATGAAGAGAAAAATCCGCTTATCGCTTCAACATTTGGCACCGGTGAATTGATTCGGCATGCGCTCGGTTCTGGCTATCGTCAATTTATTATTTGCTTAGGAGGCAGCGCGACTAATGATGCCGGATCGGGTATGCTGCAGGCACTTGGAATGAAGCTGTTAGATGAAAGTGGAGCTGAGCTGCCACTCGGAGGCGTTCATTTGTCGAAGCTTGCATCGATTGATGATGGAGGATTCCATTCAAGCATTCGTGAAAGCAGCTTCATCATTGCTGGCGATGTACGTAATCCATTGTGCGGGGAGCATGGAGCTTCTTTGGTTTACGGTCCTCAGAAGGGAGCATCTTCAGAAGCAGTCAAGCAGCTTGACCTTGCATTAGCTCATTTTGCTGAAGGTATATCCAAGCATACAGGGATTGATGTCGCGAATTTGCCAGGCAGCGGAGCGGCAGGAGGAACAGGCGCAGCGCTTTTAGCTTTTTTTGACGCCGCTATGCACGCTGGAGCAAAACTTGTTATGGATAAAATTGGGTTTGAGGAGCATATTGTTGACGCTGATTGGATTTTGACAGGCGAAGGGAGATTAGACAGCCAAACGGGATCAGGCAAGGTGATCAAGGCGATATGTGATGCCGCTCGGGGGCAGCGCAACCCTGTAATCGCCGTTTGCGGGTCAATTGATGCAAGTTCCGCATACACGTCGGAGCTAGGTCTTCGTGCAGCCTTCTCGCTCGTGCCGGGTCCATGTTCCGTAGAAGAGGCGATAGACCACACGGATGAGTGGCTGCTTGATCGAATCGTTCATATTTTCAGCTTGTTATAAAGTCATAATAAAAAAAGAAGCAGCCTATGCAATGAGCAATGGCTGCTTCTTTATTGTTAACCTATCGTTATGCGGTTTCGCCTTCAACGGCTTCTTGATTTTGCTCAATTAGCATTTCGACCTTGCGAATCCGGTTTTTGCTCGTCTCACGAATGATAAATTTATAATTTTCGTAAAAGTGCTCTTTGCCTGGCTTTGGATCGGTCACTTGACTGTACAACCAGCCGCCGACCGTATCCACATCCTCTTCCTCGAAGTTCATGCCGGTTAGATCGCTCAGCTCGCTAAGTGATACTTTACCATCGAGAAGATAGCAGTTATCGGCCAACTGTTCAATTTCCTTGCGTTCGTCAGCATCAAATTCATCACGAATTTCACCAACGATTTCTTCCAAAATATCTTCAATTGTAATTAGTCCGGAAGTACCGCCGTATTCATCAACGAGAATAGCGATGTGAACACGTTCTAATTGCATTCGCTTTAGAAGCATTTTGACTGGCGTAACCTCAGAAACGCTCAGTACAGGATGAACAAGCTTTTTGAAATCCAAATCACGATCTGATTCATATTCTAGGAAAAGCTGCTTCGTGTTAATCATGCCGACGATGTTATCCTTGCTCTCAAGTGCGACCGGGAAACGCGTATATTGTTCCTTGCGAATAATTTCCATGTTCTCAGCTAATGATTTGTTTGTATACAAACAAATCATATCGGTGCGAGGCACCATAATTTCTTTGGCCAGCAATTCGTCAAAAGCGAAAATGCGGCTTACATATCCGTATTCTGTATTGTTAATCTTTCCGCTTTGGTAGCTCTCGTTAAGAATAATTTGAATTTCTTCTTCCGAGTGTGCTTCTTCATGCTCTGTAGCTGGTTTCAATCCGAACAAGCGAACCAAAGCGTTAGCCGAGCCATTTAGCAACCAAATGAAAGGATATAAAATCTTGTGGAATAAAATAATCGGTTTTGCTGTTAAGAAGCTAATAAATTCAGCTTTCTGGATCGCCCACGTTTTTGGTGCAAGCTCCCCGACAACAACATGCAGGAATGTGACCGAAATAAATGCGATTAAAAAGGATAGAATATGACTGATGTCATCGTTAATAGCAAAACGTTCAAACAAGGGTAAAAGCATTTTTTCAACTGTCGGTTCTCCCAGCCAGCCCAGCCCGAGCGCTGTAATAGTAATACCTAATTGACAGGCTGACAAGTAGGCATCCAGATTACTCGTAACCCGTTGAACGGCAAGTGCGTTCTTCCGGCCCTCAAGCACTAACTGATCGATCCGACTGGAGCGAAGTCTGATGATGGCGAACTCCGTTGCGACGAAAAAAGCAGTTAATAAAATAAGAAGAGCAATCATGAATAAATTGAATCCTATACCCATTTTCGTTTTTCACTACCCTTTTATGTTTATATTTTTTTTATTCTTATGATCTACTATAACGAATGATTACATGATATGACAAATGCCATATCCAACGGTAACAGCCTTATACGCGCTTTAAAATCGATTTAACGAGAATGAAAGGCTTATTCTCATTGATTTTCGAGCCTTTACAAGCGTCATTCTCCGGCATATGATGAGTTCATATGAACTTGTAATATAGGAATGCAAGACGAATGTGCGAGGAGGAAGCGAGATGGAGTCCTTTACGCTTACTCGAAAAGAGATGGCTTGCTTGCTGCTGGCTCTGGACGGAAAGTATAATTTAAAGCCACTGCAAGTGCTGCAAGCCGCATGGACCAAAACGCATCAATGTGATTTGGAGAAAGGCACGGGACTGCCTGCATTTATGTCTACGCTGCTGCCTCCAATTATTGAAAAGCTCATTAAAGGAAATGAGATTAAAGGCTTTTCACTACATGAAATTGCTGCGTTGGGCCAATTAATCGAATATTCGAATCTGTCGATTACCTCCATGCAAAACTGGGTAAAGCGAGATTTCAAACCTTATTTCGATTGTCCGAAAGCTGGGAAAAAATATTCTCTAAACCAAGCTGCGTTATTATTTATTATTGATGATTTAAAGTCAAATCTTGATTTTGAATCCATACGCAAGCTTTTTGAGATCGTATTCAAGAAACCAGAGGATGAAGCAGACGATTTAGTTGGGCCTATTGAATTATATGCATCTTATACTAGTATGTTTGAGGAGCTAGATGCGAATAACGATCAACTGCTCGACATTTCCGGTCATCTGAAGGAAAATCCGCATCAAGATTTATTGACAGAGCATGTCATTCGCTCTTCAGCGAATCAATTTGCAAGCAGATTGCCGAATTTAACAGAAAAACAATGGGAAGCGGTGCGAAATATTTTGCTCGTTGCGGTTATTTCCATCCAAACCTCCTATTTTCATTCGTTAGCAAGGCGTTATTGCAATGCAACCTTATTTTTAGCCACAGAATAAATATGGTTCAAGGGATGACAAACTCACTAAATAGTCCTATACTGGTTTAAGTTGTAAACTACAAAATAGACAAACTGAAAAAGGCAAACTTGTTGAAAGACAAGGACGCAAAGTTATGGGCCTAAGGTGTACGCACTATGGCTGCCAGACCGCCGGAAGGATAATAAGCTAACTGAGCTGTCCGCCTCCTGTGGCTGGATAGCTTTTTTTGTTTTCAGGAGACAGAGGAGAGAGCAAGCAGGATGGTTTTTAAGGATAGGATAGAGAGAGCAAAAATACTGTTTAAGAAATTGAGTTTGAAGAAAATAACGAGCAAATTATTGCTTGTTACCGCAATCATCACACTATTTAATGTAGGCTCGGGCGTTTTGATTTATTTTCAAAATCATTCAGTAGCAACCTCAGTCGAAGGTTCAGAGGAATTGCAGCGTGCTGAACGCAATTATCAAGGTATATCGAATAGGCTGCTGAAAGTGATGCTTCTAATGGTAGATGCCATTGAAAATGGCAAAAGCGATGCAACGCTGATCATGAAGGATTTGGAAACGATGCCTGCCAACATCGATGAGTTGGAGAAACAGCTTATCGATATGGATAAGAAATATCCGCCTGCAACGGAAGATGGTCCTTATTATGCGAATCAAGTTAATGTTCTTAAGCTAGCATTAGATAACTTGAAAGTGACGAATACAGACGTGAGTGGATTATCATCAGATGAGAAATCGCTCCGCATAAGCAATCTAATAAGCGTATATACCGTCATTCTAAGTTATTCCAACGATACAATGCACGAGCGTTTGACCGCAGACGCTAACGCGACGCAGAGGCTTCTCGATAAAGACATATCCAGTGCGAACCTTATTGTGCTTATAAATGTCATTTTGCTAGCTATTCTTCCTGCTATTATGATTTTTGTCATCTCACAATCGATTAGAACAGGACTTGTAGGCATTACAAAAAGAATTAAGCAGTATGGCAATAATGATTTTACAAGTCAAGAAAAACTCGTTCGCTCTGACGAATTTGGCGATCTTGACCACGCTTTGGCTAATATGGGCGATCAGCTGCGAGAAACGATTAAAGCTACGCTTGAAGTGAGCGAATCTGTGCTCCACATCTCGAATAATATGGATAATATGATTGGTATTAATCGAAAAGCATCAGAGGATGTAAATGGCCAAGTGGAGCTGGGCAGAAAAGTGTTGCTGTCGCAGTATGACGATGCTTCATCCATTTCGGCAGTTACGGAAGAAATCTCAGCAAGCTCTCAGCAAATTGCTGCGTCGAGTGAATACATAAACAATGATATGCAAAATATGAAGCAATCATCTCATAACGGCACGCAGCAGATGGCTGGCGTGGTCTCGATGGTAAATGAAACAGTAGACCAGTTCTCAAAGCTAACTGAAGCTTTCGAAACGATGAATGAACGATATAACAATGTAGCTAAGTTTTTGAACGGCATTCAGGATTTGAACACACAGACGAATTTGTTGTCACTGAACGCATCCATTGAATCGGCAAGAGCGGGTGAGCA
Organism: Paenibacillus sp. NRS-1760; assembly: GCF_050467785.1. NCBI lineage: Bacteria > Bacillati > Bacillota > Bacilli > Caryophanales > Paenibacillaceae > Paenibacillus > Paenibacillus sp. NRS-1760. The sequence continues at coordinate 42,501 of NZ_JBITPK010000016.1, forward strand.
TGGCAGAGGGTTCGCAGTAGTCGCTGATGAGATCCGCAAGTTGTCCAGTCAGACCGATATGATCTCGAAGCAGATCACGAAGGAGCTGACACTCATACAGAGCGATGTGGCAGCAAGCAGCCGCACGATCGGCAGCTTCGCGAATGTTATTAACACGACGCGTCAAGCATCTGAAACCGCAAGCAGCACATTCCAAGCATTGGAATCACAAAGCAGCATGCTGTCAGATCAAGTGAGCGAGATTTCTACGGCAATTAGTGAAATTACAACAGGCATGTCTCATATCGTGTCTGCAGTAGACAAGCTATTGACTACGTCTTCAGAAGTGAATGGGAAAATGGAACATATGAGCGAGCTTTCAGTTAAGCAAAATGATATTTCCGATGATTTGCGCACGCTTGCGGAGAAGCTTTCACTTTCCTCGCAGGATTTGAAGGAGAAAGCATCTGTTTTCAAAGTATAAGCAACACAAAATGATAATCGTGTGAGGCAGGCAGCATCCATAGGTTTGGGGTGCTGCCTGCCTCTTTGTGCAAATAAAGAAGGATAAGCGAGTATAATGCCGAATCAATGAATGGAATAGACCAATACAAAACAGATCCACTATGGGAGACAGGATGAGCGAAATGAACTTTCAAGTTAATTTACAAGGGATGATCGAGCTTCTCTCAAAGCATTTATATTCGAGCCCAGGCGTATTCATTAGGGAATTACTACAAAATGGCGTTGATGCGATAACGGCACGCAAACGGCTTGGACATCGTTTTGATGCACGCGTAACAGTTGAAATTTACGGTTCTCGAACGATTGCCGTTCACGATAATGGGATAGGCCTGTCCGAATCCGAAATCCAGCTTTTTTTGGCTCAAATCGGAAGTACCTCCAAGCGTGACGAAATGGATTCAGCAGACGACTATATTGGACAATTTGGCGTGGGTTTGCTGTCCTGCTTCGTAGTGAGCGGCGAAATCGTTGTTATTACCCGCTCCGCTCTAGAAGGCGATACTTTAGAATGGCGCGGGCGGCCAGACGGCACGTACACGATTCGCAAGCTTGAGAAGGATGCTCCAATCGGAACAACCGTGTTTTTGACATGCAAGGAGGGTTACGAGGATTATTACGAATGGGATCGTGTGATGGAGTTAATGAGCCATTATGGTCAGTTCCTACCTGTTCCGATTCATTTGTCCGAAGGGAAAACAGATATTAGGATTAACGAGGAAACTCCTCCGTGGTCCATGAATAGCAGTGATGCGCTCACCTATGGCGAAGATCACTTGTATCAAACCTTCTTGGATGCCATACCTTTAAAATCAGTAATTGGTGAGCTTGAGGGTGTCGCTTATATTCTTCCTTATGCTGTAAGCTTGCAAGCCGAGAAAAAACATAAGGTATATATGAAACGTATGCTGCTTTCCGATCAAGTTAACAATATGCTTCCGGATTGGGCTTTTTTTGTTACGTGTATCATGAATACGAATGGACTTCGACCAACGGCTTCTCGGGAGTCATTTATGGAAAATGAGCTTTTTCATACCGTAAAGGATGAAATTGGCGAAAACATTAAACAGCATATGATTCAGCTTTCAGAATCAAATCCTGTACTATTCGGGAAAATTATTGTTATTCATTCTGCTTCCATTAAAGCGATGGCTGCCGAAGATGATGAGCTTTATCGATTGTTTATCCCTTTCTTGTCGTTTGAGACTTCATTTGGCATGATGAAGATGAGCGAAATATTGGAACAGAACAAACGGATCGTTGTATCTTCAACACTTGATGAATTCCGCCAAGTGGCTCGCGTTGCCAAAGCGCAAAATGTGATGGTTATTAACGGCGGTTATGTCCATGATTTTGAACTTGTACGCAAGCTGCCTGCGCTGGATGAGGATATCGAGGCGTTAGTTCTAGATCCGATTAATTTCTCGAACGTCTTCCAATCCATAACTCCCGCGGAGCATAAAAGCATTCTTTCCTTTCTGGAGCTCTCGGATCAGCTGCTAGCTCCATTTCAATGCAGAAGCGTAGTAAAGCGATTTGAGCCAGTGGATTTGGCTGCTTTATACAATACAAATGATGAAGTGAATTTTCTGAGAATGGCAGAGCAAACGAAAGATGAAGCTAATGATTTGTTCGCAAACATTGTGGATGTTGTCATCCATGAGTTATATGAGGTGCCATATGCGACGATTTGCTACAACTTTAATAATCCGCTTATGCAGAGGGCTATGACCTGTCAGAATGCGGATATGCAGAAGCTAAGCATTGAGACCGTTTATACGCAGGCCTTGCTGCTTGGTCAATATCCTCTTGGCCCTGAGGAGCTGAAGTTAATGAACAAATCGTTTATGCAGGTGCTGGAAATCGGTCTTAGTCAGGCTGGTGATCGAGAGCTATGAAGCAGCGATATGATCAATTGCGAAGCGAGGCATGGAGCTTGCCGCAGGGAAAACAGAAGCTTGCGGTGCTTGAGGAGGCTATTCGGATAGCCGATTTGCATATGACGAAGGAAGACTCCTATTACGCCCGCATGACTTATTCCGAGGCAGCGCTTGATTCGGGCTATGAAGAGCGATTTCTTGTTTCGTTTACCTGGTGCTTAACTCAGTTTGAAAAAGATCCGGCTGCTTATTCGAGCTTCACCCTTATTTGGCACTATAAATGGTTTGTTAATCAAATTTGGCGGTTTCCGCAATTTGGTACGGATCAAATCAATTCGATTTTTAATGATTTTAAGGCAAAATGCTTACAATACGGTCACAGCCTGCGCCCATATTATCAATGTCTTCATCGATACGCGCTATCTCAAGGCGATCATGAGTCGGCTCAAGCAAACTATGAGCTTTGGCGCAAGACGGCTAGAGATGGAATGTCTGATTGCAGCGCCTGTGAGCAAAATGGCTTTGGCTACTATCATTTTACAGTTGGCAGATATCGGCGAGGACTGCAAGCTATGAAGCCTATTATGGATGGTCGAATGACCTGCAAATCCATTCCGCAAAATACGTACAGCCATCTGCTTCTCCCGCTCCTTGAGACGGAGCAAGCAGATGAAGCTGTAAAGATGGCAAAAAAAGGCGCGCGTTTGTTAAAGGGACCTGGTTACTTAAGCGAATATGGGAGCTTCCTTGCTTATTACACAGCAACCGACATTCATAAAGCCGCCAAATGGTTTGAACAAACCGTCCAATATGCGCTGGATACGAGAGTAGGCTGGGATCGGTTGTTGTATATGATTTCAGCTAGAGCATTTCTACAATTGTGGCATGCGAAAAACCGTCGGAGAAAGCTGAATGTTAGCAGCGATATTACGTATGAGATGATTGTAAAGGATACCGAACAATTAGCTGCTGCTTTTGATCTAAGAAACCAAAATCATTATTGCACCGAGCTGCTCAAACAGAAGCTTAAACAAGTTCAAAAACTAAGCCATTTTTAATCCATGTGTTGACGTATAGCAAATGGAAGTGGTTCAATTGAACGATCGACAACAGAGAGGGCAGTGGCAGCTTATGTTTAAACAATTTATGAAAGCATCCAGGCTGAGGGTTCTTCCTGTTATGCTTATTCCCGTGGCGTTAGGTGCGCTGGGGGCTTTTGTGTGGAACGGCATTTTCAATCCTTTATTATTTATCATCACCATAGTTGGGGCAGGAACAGCCCATTTATTTTCTAATATGATCAATGATTTATGGGATTATTATAACGGTACGGATACGGCCGCTCAATCGACGGAAGGGGCAATTGCAACCAACTCTGGCTATTTGACAAAAGGGACGTGGAGCATTCGCACCTTTGCGACCGTAACATGGGCATTATTTGGCATTGCAGCGATTTGCGGCATTATAATTAGTATAACAAGCGGCTGGCCGGTGCTCGTATTTGGCGGGCTTGGGGCGTTAATTGCTTATTTCTATGTAGCTCCGCCGATCCAATTCGGATACCGCGGCAAAGGCTACAGTGAAGTCGCGATTTTGATCTCCTTCGGCATACTGCCTGTCGTAGGCGCTTATTTTGTACAAACCTCAGAATTAGATTCTCGGGCATTTTGGCTATCGCTCCCAATAGGACTTTTGACTACCCTAATATTGTTTAATCACCATTTCCTGCACTGGCAGGCTGATCGTCAAGCAGGGAAAAGAACATTAGTCGTCGTTTGGGGAGAAAAGAGAGCACTCGTTTTCTCGCGCGTTTTGCTTTTTCTCGCCTATATTTCACTTATCCTATGCGTGGTCGTGAAAGCATTGCCTATTTACGGGCTGCTGGCGCTGCCAACAGCGATACCTTTATATTTGGTATACGGCAGGTTATCATCAAATAATGTATCTGCTGCATACGTACCGCTTATGGGTGCCTCGCTGAAAGCAACGATGCGATGCGGTGTGATCTTAATCGTTGCCTTAATCATTCAGGGTCTTATTTAAAACATACAACTTAGAAAGAGGTCATGGATATGGAGAAGCAATGGACTTTAGGAGATTTTCATACGATTCTAAATGAAGGGGAAGTATGGAAAATCGGTGGTTTTCCGCTGCAAGACGGAACCTTCTGGCAGTACCGAGAGCCTAATGCGGTTGTCATTGTTCGCAATGGACTGCTGTATGTAAGAGCACCGCTTAGCCGCTCGAACGATCAAATTCAAATACTGGATAATGCTAAGCATATGTATTATTCTGCTGAACCTGTTCTTGTACCTGAATCCGGTGAGATCAGCTTTGAGCTGCAAATTCGCGCACGGTCGCAAAATACAGCGCCTGATGATCTTTATGATGGTTTCGTTTCTTTGAATCTGCTCGATTTCACGACAGGCGGGGCACTCGACTTTTTTGCGGGAAATGACAAATATGCAAGTGTATATGCCGTTCTTCCTTTTCCGGGAGTAAAGGTGCCGGAGACGGATAAAACGAGATATTTCTGTGTGTTTAAGGAAGACACAAACTTTGCGGCGCGCGAATTTAATACGTACAAAATTACGTACAATCGCACCAATGATGAAGTCGTATTTTTTTTGAATGGCCAAGAAGTGCGGAGAGAGCGTGATGTTCCGGTTAAATTTAACCAATTTATCGTTGCGCTAGGCATTATGACGGAAAAGGATTTGTCGCCGGAGGGCAGCGTGTCGGTGCACGGACAGACTGTGATCGGAGAATGGTCTCCCATTACAATAGAAATTAAAGAGTAAAGTTGTTATGAAGGAGCTGCGTTATGCTATTCGTTCTTATTGCTTTGTGGGCTATTGCAGCTATTATATGGCTCTCCGATCGGCGAGCATCCGTTAATCATTGGTTAGGCGCTGTGGCGTTTAGCGGAGGAGCTGGTGCGCTTGCTGCCGTACTTGACCTGCAATGGCTGCCAGCAGCAGCGGAAGCTGGAATGAATCAAGTAGCGCAGCAGCTTCTTTATCGCTTGCAAGCGTTCTCCTCGTTGACCTCCTACTACGGATTGCCGTATTCCTTTGCATTGTTTGCTATAGCGTACAAACCTGTACGGCTACCAAAACGGCTGCAGCAGCTTATGCCCTTTTTACTGTTAATTCCGATTGTTTTATGTGTTTTGTTTACTCCATTTTATAATACGATGTACCCCATCTCGTTCAAGATTGTCGTATGGTGGGCGGTTCCTTATATTATGTACGGGGCGATACAGGTACTGCTCAAGCGGCAGCTGCATGCCTCTTTTTCTCGCACACACTGGATAATATGTTCAACCGTGCTGCCGCCAGTTATGTTCTGTATGGTCATGAATTACGTATTTCCAAGCTTCGGCATGCTGCGGATGTGGGTCTATAATACTTGGATCATTGGTTTAGCCGTAACTGTATTTGTTATTGCATTATTCACCTATGGCTTCATGGGTGTGCGAGTGAAGATCGATCGCCGCAGATACGATTCTACGTTAAGAGCAGTCACCTCAGGAACTGCCATACTTAATCATGCGATCAAAAACGATGCAGGAAAAATGCGGCTTTTCTCGGAGAAGATGAAAGCTTATGCCATCGAAACCGATCAACAAGAGCTGCTGGCGGATGTTGAAACGGTGCTGAACGCTTCTCGCCATATGCAGGAGATGCTGCAAAGGGTGCATCGTCGAACGGAGGATTTGGTGCTTCGTGTGGAAGTGACCGACATTGCAGCGCTTATCGAGAAGACGATGAAAGGATACGCCCAAAGCCTTGGCAACATCGAGCTGCAAAGCGTGTTAAACGAAGGCTGGAGTTGTCGCATCGATCCCGCGCAGGTAAGCGAGGCTTTAGGCAATATAATAGCCAACGCTTTGGAGGCTATGCAAGACAAAGGCGTGCTGTCTATTCTGTTAAGCGAAACCAAAAGAGAGCTTATTATTGAGGTCAGAGACACGGGCCTTGGCATGGACAAGAGTGAGATAACGAAAGTAATGGAGCCGTTCTATACGACCAAAAGTGGCAGTGACACTAATTTTGGACTCGGACTGCCCTATGCGTACCATGTGATGCGCAAGCATAAAGGTATGCTTGGCTTGCGAAGCGTGCCAGGAGCTGGAACATCTGTCTACATGACTTTTCCGAAACGAAATGTTCAAGCCACAAAAATAGATGTACATGTTTCGCAGAGGAGGGAAGCAAATGGATAAAATCAAGGTATGGATCGTCGAGGATGATCGTGATTGGCTGCGCGGCCTTGTCGCTTATTTAAACAAGGAGCAGGATATTGAAGTGGTTTGGACTGCCAGCAGGGCTGACGATGTTAGACAGGCGCTTATGGAAGGGAAGCAGCAGTCTGTGCCTGCAGATGTAGTGCTGATGGATATCATGCTTGACGGAAGGCCTGAAGGCGTTCTGCTCGCTGAGGAGGCGGCAATAGCTACCGGAGGAAGGGTCATCATGCTTACGTCAATGGAGGAGAAGGAGCTTATCTTTCGATCCTTCCAAGCGGGAGCTATCGATTACCAAATCAAATCTGATTTTGAAAGCTTGCCTGAAGCTGTACGCTCGGCATACCGAAGCCAATCCCCCATTAACGCGGCTGTAGCAGAACGGATGCGCGAGGAATTCCGTCGACTGAAGCAGATGGAGCGCGAGTTCGAGGCGAAGAAGCTCGGTGATTTGATTACACCGTCTGAGCTTCAGCTGCTTGATTTAATTGATCAAGGATATACCCAGCCGCAGATTGCCGACAAGCTGGTTGTATCGATTCGTACCGTCAAAAACCATGTTAATCATATATTAAAAAAGCTGAATTTGAGCGGGTCGCGCGAAGCAGCAAATAAAGCCAAAGAGATGGGCTTATTTCATAAGAAAAAGGACGAGGATAGTACCATGTAAAGTTGGTACTATTTTTTTTATGTCATTTTTTACAAAATAGATAGTAGAAGAACGCTTACATCAACAGATTGGAGGCATAACCGATGGATTTTGAAATGTTCTCGGCTGCTCATTTTGGGGCATTGGCGATTCTCGTTGCAGCCATTATCTGCATTATCGTTTTCCGAAAGCGAATGAGAGTTCCTAGAATAAACAAGATGGTACGAATAGGGCTGGCTATTTTGCTAATATGCTGCGAGGTCTCGCTTCAGCTATCTTATATTCTCAATGATAATTGGGGAGTAGGCTCGCTGCCATTTCAGCTTTGCAGCTTAATGCTTTTGATTAGCGCGGTCGTATTGCTTTGGAACCCAAAAAGTCTGTATGATGCTTTATTTTTTCTTGGAAGCATGGGTGCGCTGCAGGCGCTGTTAACCCCCAATTTAGATGAAGCGTTTCCGCATTTTCGTTATTTTCAATTTTTCATCGCACATATAGGTATTGTTAGCGCAGCGCTATTTATCGTCGTAGTAGAACGCTATCGACCGACTTTCTTTTCCGTAGTGAAGGCTCAACTTTGGCTGCATGTATTCGCTATTCCGGCTGCGATTACGAACGTGGCATCGGGTAAAACAAACTTTATGTTTTTAGCTGAAAAACCGGGAACAGCCTCGTTGCTTGATATGCTGGGGCCATGGCCATGGTATTTGCTGCAGCTGGAGCTTATTGCATTTGTAATATTTTTGCTGCTATATGCCGCTGTAAGGCTGCTCGATTGCTTAATATTCGTTAAACCAAGCAGTTCTGCTCAGTAACATCAGAAATGTATTTATTATTTACAGAGAGAAGGTGGGAAAGTGAAAGAGATGCAGGAAATGGTGAATAGACATTGGACTTCACTGCTTGGGGTATTGTTCGTTATGGCTGCTTTTATTACGTTGTTCAAATATTCGATAGATCAAGGCTGGATTACGGAGTCGATGAAAATTGGCTTTGGCATGATATGCGGAGCGGGTGTAGGCGCAGTCGGCTTGAAGCTCGCAAGCCGACTGCCACACAATCCGATTGGTGAAATCTTGATTGGCATGGCGGCTTGCATTTTGTATGCCACGTTTTCTTTTGCAGGAATTTTTTACCGGCTATGGAACCCAATGACCGTCTTGCTTGGAATGAGTGCAGTAACCATTGGAATATCCGTTTATGCGTATAAGTTTATGTCTCGGCTGCTGATGAATATAGCGATGCTGGGTGGTTTATTATCTCCGCTGCTTATGCGGCCGGAAACAGATCAAGTATTTGCTTTATTCCTTTATCTTCTTGTATTAAATGTTGCCTTCCTATTTCTTAGCATCTCGCGCAATTGGCATGAGCTGCGGTTCATCAGCTTTATCGGATCATGGCTGATGTATATCGTATATTTCATTCATTATAATCCATCGACTGAAGGTTTTTGGAGTATGCCGTTTCGATATGCGCTCGCAGCTTTTCTCTTTTATACAATCGGTCTAATGGTCTCTTCATGGAGCAATAAGTTATCCTTTGAGGGAATCGATTTGTATATGAACGCGATAAATGGCATTCTATTTGGATTTTGGGCACTATTCATTTTGAACGGTGAAGTGGCTTATGGGTACATACTCTCTTTTATCGGAATCGTTTATTTAATCGGTGGTTTCGTTATTTATATGTTAACAAACAAGATTACGCCATCCTCAGGCGTGTATTTCCTTGGCGGTTTGCTGTTGATTCTCGTGTCGGTAAGCAGCATTGGCGGCGGATATGAGTCAAAGCCTTTAATTACGGTGCTTCTATGGGGCTGCATAGCTGCGATAGCAGCAGCAATCGGCTATGTTAAGCGCTGGATCCTGCTGAGCATCGGCTCGCTCGCTATCTGGTTTGTGGTCGGATGTTATTGGTATGTAGTCACTTGGGACACTCCTCGCGGCGAATGGTTTGGGATGTACATCCCGTTTCTGAATTGGGGGGCGGTTGCATGGATGGTGTTGGCTGCACTGGGTTTCTTCTTTTCTAGAAGGCTTGTCATTCCTCAGCTCACTGATCAAGCGAATCGGATGCTTGCTCGTGTGTATGCGCTGTTATCCCATCTCATCGTCGGCGGATTGCTGACAAGGCAAATTGAAAATATTTTCACAGAATATATGTATGATTCCGCTTCAAGTTATTTAGGTTTGGCTTTGTCTGTCTCTTGGGGCTGCTATGCACTGCTGCTAATTTTGTGGGGGGCTTATTATCGCGAGCTGCTGTTTCGTGCATTCGGTTCAGCGGTACTTGTTATCGTTGCAATTAAAGCGATATTTATGGATTTAAGCGGGCAAGAGGCACTTTACAAGGTGGGTGTACTGTTAATACTAGGAGCGATTTCGTTTTTTATTACGTGGATAAATAGCAAATGGCGTGTTAAGAATGGAGAAATTAATGGCAAAGGTGAAGAGGCTGTCACTGAATCATAATTAAGAACGCAGGGGGAATAATGAACCTGTTGGTCTTGACAAGTGTACTCCAATACAATAAAGTTACTTACGTAAAGTAATTAAATTTATTTGGATTTGTAACTGCCTTTTAAGGCGGATACTTAGTTCACAGATGGAAGACACACAACATGTGAGAGGCAGGAGAAAAAATGACATCACAAGCTTTTTTGGAAGCAGTAAGTAAAAGACGCTCGATCTACGGCATTAGCAAGGAGGCCGTTATCTCCGATGACAAAATTGTAGAATTGGTACATGAAGCGGTCAAGCATACTCCATCATCATTTAATTCACAAAGCACTCGTGTAGTTGTATTGCTTGGTGAAAATCATGATAAATTGTGGGATATTACGACGAATACGCTTCGCAATATGATTGCAGCAGATCAATTCGAGGCAACTGAGCAAAAAATGGGCGCTTTCAAAAGCGGATACGGTACCGTATTGTTTTTTGAAGATAAACAAGTCGTTGACGGCTTGATGGCCAACTTCCCAGCATATGCTCACAACTTCCCGATCTGGTCGCAGCATACTTCTGGCATGCATCAATTTGTAATATGGACGGCGCTTGAGAATGAAGGTTTCGGCGCTTCGCTTCAGCACTACAATCCACTTATTGATGAAGAAGTGAAAACGACATGGTCATTGCCGGATTCTTGGCAGCTTGTTGCTCAAATGCCATTTGGCAAACCAACAGCAGCTCCAGGCGAAAAAACGTATCAACCGATTGATGAGCGTGTGAAAGTATTTAAATAAGCACTATATTATATAATAGCTTTGAGCCAAAGATCGTTCCTATTTATAGGGGCGATCTTTTTTTATGCCGTATGAACACTGTCTATGATTTTATAGTTAACAGCTGCCATAAGCGCTATAATAAAAAAAGATTTAAAGCGACAGCATGATGCAACGATAGGAGATAACGAGTGATTAAAGCGGTCTATTTTGATTTGGACGATACCTTGTACGATCAGCTTCAGCCTTTTCGGCTTGCTGCTCAGGGTACTGACTTGGAAAAACATGTCATGGGGAGCTTTCCTATAGAAGATGTGTACAAACGTATCAGAAGACACAGTGATCGTTTATGGGAGCAGCATGCAAGAGGTGAATTATCACTTGAGGAGCTTCGCATCCAGCGGACGGTATCGGCGTTCTCTGATATTGGCATAGCTGTGTCGAGCGAGGCAGCCGTGCAGCTGCAGCGGAACTACGAGCAGGAGCAATTGCAGATTAAGCTCCGAGCAAATACTGCTGAGCTGTTCGAGCAGCTGGAAGCTAGAGGTATGCAAATTGGCTTGATTACGAATGGTCCGGTAGAGCATTAAATGAGCAAAATTAGATCACTATCCCTATTATCATGGATAAATGAAGAGCACATATTCATTTCAGATGGCATGGGTATTGCTAAGCCTAATAGAGAAGTCTTTCAGCATGTTCAGCAGCAATCCGGTTACAGACCGGAACAGCTTATTTATGTAGGCGATGCATGGCATAACGATATCAAACCATCCTTTCTTGCTGGCTGGACGCCTATTTGGCTGAATCCCAGAAAGCAGCTGCCTCTTGCAGAGGATGGGCATGTGAAATATTTGGAGTGTCAATCGATAAAACAGGTAATGCCGCTCATTGAAAGGATTCATGAGGGGAAACTGGCTGTTTGCTCTAAAAACATGTACAATTAAAACCGATATACTTAAAGTACACGTAACAAACTTACATAATGATTCAGCTAGGAGGATATGATGAGTATTGACCCTCGGATAATCAAAACATTATTGCAGCTTCAGCTTTCACCAAATGTAAATTTACAAGCAGCTACTAATCCGCTGCAAGCGACAACAGGCGATGGCTCGGCATCCTTATTTGATACTCTTTTATCCCAATATATGACCGATACTTCTTCTGAAAATAATACATTGGCGCAAGTCATGCCAGCAGATGCGCTCGCGCAGCTAAGTTCACTTAGCGGCATGCCTAACCTGTCGTTTAGCAGTCAAGGCGTGTCTAACAGCTCTCCATCTGCTTATGACGAGCTTATTCAACAGGCATCAGCCAAATATGGCGTAGATTCTTCATTAATTCAAGCGGTAATCAAAACCGAATCCGGCTTTCAAGCAGATGCTCAGTCAGGTTCTGGCGCTAAGGGCCTTATGCAGCTAATGGACGGAACAGCAAGAGGTCTAGGCGTTAGCAACTCCTTTGATCCCGCGCAAAACATTGATGGCGGCACTAAATATTTATCGATGCTGCTAAACAAGTATAATGGACATGAGCAGGTTGCTCTGGCTGCATACAATGCAGGACCGGGCCGAGTGGACCGTGCAGGCATAAAAACGAACGAGCAGCTAATAGAAAATCTTGAAGCGTTGCCGGAAGAGACGCAGCGCTATGTTGCCAAGGTGCTTCAGGCCAAGTAGAACGACAGCAATAAGATCACGATTTAGCGATCCGTCATGCAGGCGGGAGCAATCGATGATCTTTTTCTTTTTGAAAAGGAGACAAATCGAAAATGTTATATTTTGATCATTGTGCTTCATCACCACCGTATGAAGAAGTGGTGCAGACCATGATGGAAGTGATGAAGTCGCAGTATGCGAACCCTTCCTCGCTGCATCGTGCAGGTACTGACGCTGACAAGTTAATTGAACGCTCGCGTGCTGTTCTAGCCGAGCAGATGCAAACCTCTAAGGGGAAATGGGTATTTACTTCCGGCGGTACAGAGTCAAATAATATTGCGATAAAGGGTGCTGCTCGTCAGTACGCTGGACGAGGCAAACATTTGATAACGACACAAATTGAGCATGCCTCCGTATACGAATCTTTTGCGCAGCTGGAGCAAGAAGGCTTCAAAGTCACCTATTTGCAAGTAGGCAGATCGGGTCATGTAGAGCTTGAGCAATTGGAAGCGGCAATTACTGAGGAAACGATTCTCGTTAGTGTGATGCATATTAACAACGAGATCGGTTCCATTCAGCCAATCGAGAACATTGCAAAGTTGCTTAAACGATATCCGAAGGTCATCTTGCATGTCGATGCCGTTCAGAGTATTGGGAAGCTGCCGATTCATTTGGAAAAGTGGGGCATCGATTTGCTTAGCGGTTCGGCTCATAAGCTTCGTGGTCCCAAAGGCGTAGGTTATTTGTACGTGCGTGATGGCATTACGCTGTCCCCTTTGTTTAGTGGCGGCTCCCAGGAGTATGGGCATCGCGCTGGAACACAAAACGTACCCGCTATCGTTGCGTCAGCGAAGGCATTGCGCATGTCGCTTGCTTCAATGGAGCAAAGATCAAAACGATTGAAAGTGCTCAAACAGCAGCTTTTAACGCATATTGAGCAAATTCCAGAGCTTAAGCTGAACGGGGCGGAGCCGTCAGCTTCCCATATTATACATTTCTCCTATCCAGGCATGAAGCCAGAGGTTGTCATCCATATGTTAGAGCAACGTGGTATAATGGCTTCAACGAAATCGGCATGTTCTTCTAAGGATGACAAGCCGAGCCGCGTGCTTCTTGCCATCGGTGCAAGTCATGAGCAGGCGAGCAGCGGCATTCGGATTAGTCTCGGAGACGAACATGAAGAGCAGGATATTGCAGCCTTAGGAGCCGCACTGCGTCATGTTGTCGCACAACTTAAGCCGCTTGAGAGGAGATTGACTTAATTTTGCTTTATGATCAGATCGTGCTCCGTTATGGAGATTTAATGGTAAAAGGAAGAAATCGGAACAAATTCGAGAAACGAATGCTTGATCAAGTAAAGCAGGCATTAATTTCTTATGATAATATTACTTATTTCAAATCGTTTGGTCGTCTTTATATCAAGCTGAATGGACATCCCTATGAGCCTATAGCTGATCGCTTGAAGGACTTGTTCGGCATCGTTTCTTTAAGTCCAGTTGTCAGCACAGAGGCTGATCTTGAGAAAATAAGAGCAGCTGCGCTAGCTCTTATGCAAGCTTTGCCAGAGCAGCCAAAAACGTTCAAGGTGAGCGCGAAACGTGCTTGGAAAGAGTTTCCTCATAATTCGCAGGAAATGAATCATTTGGTGGGCGGACATGTTCTGCGTGCGATGCCGGGACTTAAAGTTAACGTCAGCAAGCCGGAAATTGAGCTGCGGGTGGATATTCAAGCGGAAGCTACTTACATCTTCTACGATGTCATCACTGGCGCTGGCGGATTTCCGTTTGCATCGAATGGCAAAGCTATGTTATTGCTCTCCGGGGGCATAGATAGTCCTGTAGCGGGCTGGCTGGCACTGCGTAAAGGCCTTGAAGTGGAGGCAGTGCATTTCCATAGCTACCCATTCACGAGCGAGCAGGCTAAAGATAAGGTAATTGCGCTTGCAAAGCGATTATCCTATTTCAGCGGGGAGCCGATTAAGCTTCATCTTGTGCCGTTTACCGAAATTCAAACTACGCTAGTACAAGCGAAGAGCGATAATCTGATCATTACATTAATGAGAAGGGCGATGCTTCGGATCACAGAGCAGCTGGCAGAACGCAATGGGGCAAACGGTATCGTTACTGGCGAGAGCTTGGGGCAGGTTGCGAGCCAGACGCTGCCGAGCATGAATGTCATTGGTCGAGCAACAGATCTGCCGCAGCTTAAGCCGTTAATTATGATGGACAAGCATGAAATTATTCGGATGGCGGAGAGAATCGGAACGTTCGAAACGTCGATTTTGCCATATGAGGATTGCTGTACGTTATTTTTGCCGAAATCGCCAAGTACGAATCCGAATCTTCGTATCGTTGAGAAGATTGAGGCTCTAATTCCTAATTATAATCAATTGCTCACTGCCGCTGTTGACGGTACGGAGGAAGTTTTATTGTCACCGCAGCTTCAAACTGCTGCCCAAACCGCTGGAGAGGATAGCTGGTTTTAATTACGAATGAAGAAGCTTTGCAGGTATATGGTTCCTGCGGGACTGACCCTCATTTGTCAGACAGGGATTAAAATACCTTTCAAGTTTAAACGGCCAGTCGCCTGTAATCAATCGGCGACTGGTTATTTAGTTTCGTTTGAATACGAATTGCGTTAGCACATCTATTTGTTGCTTTAAGAACCGATTCTCCGCCTTTATTTGCTCCAGTTCCGAGGTGAACTCGGGTCCTTTACCGTAGCTGTATTGTTTGCCTACAGGTTGCTCCAAGCGGTTTAATTCGCCCTTGCGGAACCATCGCATCCAGGTTTCCAATTGCGTCTTATTTCGTATGCTCAGCTGCTCCATGACCTCTTTCACTGGAACTCCTGTTATTCTCAATTCAATAGCTTTCATTTTTGTTTCCACTGGGCAACTTACTCTTGTTGCCAACGTAAAAACACCTCCAAGATTGTCTCCATATCTTATGACATGGTTGCATTTTCTTGAAGGTGTTTTGATTTGTCTCACGTTATGGTCAGTCCCTTGCTGGATGCAACTACACAACGGCTTTTCAATGTTCTCCCTTAGTGGAATCGCTATTTAATTGTTCTGCCTTTTGTTTTTTGCCTTTATTGGTCAATAATCCAGCTGCGATTGTAAGAATAATGACTACGATAACAAAGGACCAGAAGAGGAGTTGATTCTCGAAAAATGCTTTAAACGATTTTTCATGTGTGATCATCTTCGCAGCGGTATATGCAAGAACCGCTGAGCCTAGATAAACGATCCAATTATAGCGATTGATTAGTTTGATGAATATCGTACTGCCCCATACAACGACTGGTACGCTGATGAGAAGCCCAAGAATAACGAGCAAAGTGTTCCCGTGGGCTGCGCCTGCAACTGCGATTACGTTGTCAAGTCCCATTGCCGCATCGGCAATAATGATTGTACGTATCGACTGCCAAAGGGTATTGCCTGATTTGATGCCATCATGTGCATCATCCTGTACGAGAAGCTTGTATGCGATCCAAACGAGGAGAAGTCCTCCAACAAGATTAAGCCAAGGAACGTTTAGAAGTTGAACAACAAGCAAGGTGGCAATGATTCGTATACTAATCGCTCCAACCGTTCCCCATATAACGGCTTTCTTCTGCTGTTCCTTAGGTAGGTTTCGTGCTGCCATCCCAATAACAATGGCGTTGTCACCAGCCAATATAAGGTCGATAAAAACGATGGTCAGCAGGGCGGAGAAAAACTCGACAGAGAATAGTTCCATAAGTCATTTCCACCTTCCATAAAAAGGAATATCTTGAAGTCTACAATAAATACGCTGCGCAGTGAAGAGGGATTCAAAAATTTTTATGGACATATTCCTCACAGCTTGTTCATACAGCTGATTAGAGGGGGGATGTGACTTGGACAGCCTGATTATATTTATCGAAATCGTCTTAATTAATGTATTGCTGAGCGGAGATAACGCCATTGTGATTGCAATGGCTAGCGGCCAACTGCCGCCAGAGCAGCGTAAACGGGCTGTATGGTGGGGTGCAATGGCTGCTGTAGGCTTAAGATGCGTATTGACCGTCGTAGCGATTAAACTGCTTCAGGTGCCTTTTTTACAAGCCGTAGGAGCTTTGCTATTGTTCTACATAGCGGTTAAGCTGCTTGCAGAGGCAGGCGGCAATCAAGATATGCATACGGTGAAAAAAGCAAAAACGATTGGTCAAGCGATATGGACAATTGTTGTAGCTGATTTCATTATGAGTCTTGATAATGTTCTCGCTATTGCAGCGGTAGCAGATGGAGATATTGTACTTATTTTGCTCGGAATTGCGCTCAGCATACCTATGATTATTTGGGGAAGCCAAATGCTGGGAACGCTCCTTCAGAAATTTCCTGCTCTTTCCTATATTGGGGCAGCTTTACTCGCTTATGCTGCAGGTGGAATGCTAATGCATGACCCTGGCATGAATGATTTGCTGTTTCATGGGTCAAAAACGCTTGCTGAAGCCATTCCTTTGCTCTGTGTTCCGCTTGTCATTGTACTCGCAATTGTCAAAAAAAAGGCTGTTTTATAAGGATTATGACGCGCTCCGTTCACGCAAAATAATGCGGGACGGTTTTTTTTTTGTTAAGACCCTCGCAACGTACTGGTATTTTTGCCTCAGTTCCTATAAACTAATATAGATAAAAACTGTCGTCTTTCGTCAACATATGCGAAAGGCGCTGTAAGGAGCGGAACGCGAATGCCTAATAACAAATATTCCGCTGGAATCATTTTGCTGTTAGCCGGGGTCGTTATTTTGTTGGGCAAGTTAGGTGTATTCAGCTTTCTGGGCGCAATCTTCTGGCCGCTGCTCGTCTTAATTCCCGGCGTGCTTCTGCATGTTCTCTACTTCGGCAGATTAGTTCCGGCGGTCGTGCTCGTCCCAGGCGGAATGCTCGTCGTATATGCCCTGCTGTTTGTCGTTTGCAACCTTTTTGGATGGGATAGTATGAAATATTTGTGGCCGCTGTTTATCTTTGGAGTGGCAGCTGGTCTTTACGAATATTATTTGTTCGGTTCATCCAGACCGCGTGTTGTACTCACGGCATCGATTGCGCTTGCTGCCGCATCGGCTGTGTTTGTCATTCTTGTGCTTTTGTGGAGCTGGGGGATTTATGCGATTGCTGTTGCGTTAATTGCAGCAGGTGTTTGGATGATGCTAAGCAAACGCAAGCGTTGGTAAAAGATTTAAATAAAAAACAATTGGAGTGGATTACAAGTTATGCAAGCAAGAGAGAAATTACGGAATATCGCAATTATTGCCCACGTTGACCATGGTAAAACGACATTGGTTGACAAACTGCTACAACAATCAGGCACGTTCCGCGACCATGAAGCAGTGCAAGAGCGCGCAATGGACTCAAATGACATTGAGCGTGAACGCGGTATTACGATTTTGGCAAAAAACACAGCAATCAATTACAAAGACTACTTGATCAACATTGTTGATACACCTGGACATGCTGACTTCGGCGGCGAAGTTGAGCGTATCATGAAAATGGTTGACGGCGTTCTTTTGGTTGTTGATGCATTTGAAGGCTGTATGCCGCAAACGAAATTCGTTTTGCGCAAAGCGCTTGAGTCAAACCAAACGCCAATCGTTGTAGTTAACAAAATTGACCGTCCAAATGCAAGACCTCAAGAAGTTGTAGATGAGGTTCTTGACCTGTTTATTGAACTAGGTGCAAATGACGCTCAACTTGAGTTCCCAGTAGTTTATGCATCTGCATTGATGGGTACTTCAAGCCTTGACCCAGAAAAACAAGATGAGAACATGGAAGCACTTTACGAAACAATCGTAAGCAACATCCCGTCCCCAACGGAAGATACAGAACAGCCATTGCAATTCCTTGTAACTTTGCTTGATTACAACGAATACCTTGGCCGTATTGCAATCGGTCGTGTTAACCGCGGCATGATTAAACAAGGACAATCCGTTGCCGTTATGACTCGTGAAGGCGGAGTTAAGCAAGCAAGAATTGAGAAACTGTTTGGTTTCGTTGGTTTGAAGCGTGTTGAGATCGAAGAAGCAGGAGCGGGCGATATCGTTGCGATTGCTGGTATTCGTGAAATCAACATCGGAGAAACCATTGCAGATCCACAAAATCCAGAAGCGTTGCCGGTTCTAAAAATCGATGAGCCAACACTTCAAATGACTTTCCTCGTTAATAACAGCCCGTTTGCTGGCCGTGAAGGAAAATGGGTAACTTCCCGTAAACTTCGTGAGCGTCTATTCAAAGAGCTTGAGACAGACGTAGCACTTCGCGTTGACGAAACAGACAGCCCGGATGCTTTTGTCGTATCAGGTCGCGGTGAGCTTCACCTTGGTATTCTTATCGAGAACATGCGTCGTGAAGGTTTCGAGCTTCAAGTATCCAAACCTGAAGTTATCATTAAGGAAATCGATGGTTCGAAAGTAGAGCCTTACGAGCGTCTTCTTATTGATTTGCCTGAAGAGAGCATGGGCGCAGTAATGGAGAGCCTAGGAACTCGTAAAGCAGAAATGATCAACATGATCAACAACGGCAACGGCCAGGTGCGTTTAGAATTCAAAATCCCTGCTCGCGGCTTGATTGGTTACCGTACACAATTTTTGACGTTGACACGCGGCTACGGCATTATGAACAACGCTTTTGACAGCTATGGACCTCTAGCTGGCGCTGGTGTAGGCGGCCGTCGTCAAGGCGTTCTTGTTGCAAGTGAAAATGGTGTATCAACATTCTACGGTATGATGGGCGTAGAGGATCGCGGTATTCAGTTCTTGGAGCCAGGTACAGAAATTTATGAAGGTATGATCGTTGGCGAGCACACTCGCGAGAACGACATCATCGTAAACATCTGTAAAGTAAAACAACTGAACAACATTCGTTCAGCAGGTAAAGACGATACAGTAACATTGAAGAGCCCGCGTCTATTCTCGCTTGAGCAAGCGCTTGAGTACTTGAATGATGATGAGTTCTGTGAAATTACACCGAAGACGATTCGTCTTCGTAAGAAAATTTTGAACAAAAGCGAGCGCGAACGTGCGGACAAAAACCGTAAAAATGCGCAAGCAAGCGTGTAAGATTAGATTTCTAAATGAACGTAAGGTTTTGCTCTGCAAAGCCTTACGTTTTCTTTAAAATATAAGTGGGATTATAAGTTGCTTAACTTATAATCCCACTTATATTTCACAGTGTTATGCGTACTGTGCAACTAAAGCACGGCGAAAGCCGTTTACAATGAATGAAGGAGGAATACGATATGCAAGCATGGTTAAGCGATCATAAGCTAGTCTCTTATTTAATCATTCTGGGTTTTACGATATACATATTCAATAAAGTATTTCGTGCACAGCAGAAGCTTCCGTTATTTAAAGAAATTTTAGTGTATGCATTGATTGCCTTCGGCTCTTTCGTTCTAATGATTTTGCAGGTGGACAAGCTGCCAATCATTCAATGTATGGGAGTAGCCGTTCTTATGATGCTTATGCTCCGTGGTCGTCAATTGTACGACAAATGGAAGGGCAACAAACCAAATGACAGTCAATCTCCAAATGCGGAATCCGGCAAATGAAGTTCGAGGACGCACTATTCAACTGGCTTCAAATCAAGCTGGTTGCTGATGCTCGTCCCGATGACAATGCAGCATTTGAGACATTAACATTTTTTGAGCAAATATTGACGGAGGATCATGGGTTGACGGAATTTGTAATTACGAAGACCGATGATACGATGGTTCATGTGAAATACGAGAAGGATGGCCGTACCAAACTTCAGCTTTATCCTCGTGAGCTGGGTGAACAGCTCTTGACGGATATTGAATCCAATCCCAAATACAACTGAACTTGAAGGTGGATCATATGAGTAAAGGATCAACAGCATTACCACCAAGAACGGGCTCTCGTCCACCAGCAAAACCAAAAAAGCAGAAGCCGCGAAAAAAACGCTCGGCAATGAAAATCTTTTTCACATTGCTATTTTCAATACTTTTGATCGTAGCTGCGGGTTTAACTTATTTGGTCTTGCAAGCGGATAAAGCCATTGATGAAATTTCATCGCCAGTTGATGAAGAGGTTGTTATACCGCCTGGAGAAGCTGTAAATGAGAAGGCAGTTGCTATGCTTCTGATGGGGATCGATGCTCGTGCTCATGGAGGAGGTTTGAATACGGACGTTATGATGGTCGCTGTATTTAACCCGAATTCGAAGAGCGCCACTATCGTTACCATTCCACGGGATACTAACATTGATATCGAAGGATATCGAGCTCGCAAAGCCAATAGCTTTTATGCTGATTTCTATATGAATGCGCTCAATAAGAAGAAATTAAGCAAAGAAGCAGCTTATGCAGATGCGAAGCAAGAAGTGCGCAATGTCATGAGCACGCTGTTCGACATTGATATTAAATACTCTGCGGTCATTAACTTCCAAGGTTTCGCTGATGTGGTTGATGCGCTTGGCGGCGTAACAGTGGATGTAGATAAGCGTATGAAATACAAGGACTCTGCTGATGGTACAAATATCGATTTGGAAGCAGGCGTTCAAACGCTAAGCGGTGAGAAAGCTCTAGACTTTGTTCGTTACCGGAAATCCAATAATGGAAAAAACATGTCAAGTGACTTCGAGCGCAACGCAAGACAAAGCCAAGTTATCGGAGCATTAACAGACAAGATGAAATCATTTGATGGCGTTACGAAGATTGGATCCGTCATGCAAGCAGTCGGTAAAAACTTGACGCTGGATATGCCTTCCAAAGAAATTAAAAATATGATGACTACTTATTTGGGTTTAAGCCGCAATGATATTACATTCATCCCTCTTGAAGGAACTTGGAGAAGTCCTTATGTTTATATGGACGAAGAAAAGCTGAAGGAAGCTCGGGCTGCACTCCAAGCAAAAATGGCTGAATAACCGTAGACTATAGCTAATATTATAGCTATAATAAATCTACAGAGGCCATTTTTGAAATCTGTTCAGAAGGAGGTCATGCGAATGACCAATACCGTATCCTTAGTATCCGAGCTACCGATCGAAGTTTTGCACAAGCAATCTATCGTTCTAATGCACAGAATTGATGCGGTTTCTGATGGACTGGCCTTGAACTTTTCTGGTGGGCTCAGTGCGAACGACGACGTCGTAAGCTTGTCCACTACCCTTGCGTGCGAGGAACCGAATAAGAATATTGCTGCGAACACCTTTGTTGTACAGGTTCTCGCAGCCGTGAAGAAAGCCTAGTGATAGCTCACTAGGCTTTTTGTGTCTTCAGGGATGCCTTTACAATTTCTTATTTATTTTTGGGGCTTGTTTCTCGAGTTCCTGAGGGATGACATCACGCGGCATTTGTGGAATTACTCTGCCGATAATATCGGCCATCTCCTCGGCAAAGCCAGATATCGGTTTGCCACGTCTAATATCGGCGCCGATTTCATTGATTCTCTGGGACATATCGATATCTGCAGTCACGAGTGCATCTATACCGTATGGATCTTTACGGAATGCTTCGGCTACGGCATATTTGATTGTACCGACTCTAGAACGCTCCATCTTGGCGTCTACGTCGATGCCAACAATTGCAGTATTCCCGAACACGACACAGTGCGCGTTCGTAACTCCGTCAATTCCTTTGGCCAACTGCTCCAGATGTACCGCAACCTGTTCCGAGTTTTTAATTTCTTTTTTCCTTGGCTCGGTTTGCTGCGTATGGACACGGCCATCATTTCGTGGAGAGGGTGATGTTTCATTACGTGCGACGGTGCTGCAACCTGTCGCAACAATCGCAACAATGATCGCAGAAGTAAGCCATTTGTACATGTTTGACACCTCTTTTTCTCGATGAAAAGCTGATAGTCACCTGTCCGCCATAGTTTACCCGCAGCAGCGATATGCTATGTATGGCCTCTAATGAATATCCAACACCGGGAGGGTTCTCATGAAAAAAAAATTCGTGCTCGATACAAATGTGCTGCTTCATGATCCGCAAGCGATTTTTGCTTTCGATGATAATGAAGTCATAATTCCCGCGGTTGTGTTGGAAGAAATTGATTCAAAGAAGAGGTTGGCTGATGAATTAGGACGAAATGCGCGTTCGATCTCGCGTCTGCTCGATAAGATGAGAGAAATAGGCCACTTGCATGAAGGGATTGAACTGCCTAGCGGCGGCTTGCTCAAGGTAGAATTAAATCACCGCAGCTTCATGCGAGTACAAGAAATGTTTGGGGAAATGTCCAACGATAATCGGATTTTGGCGGTTGCGCTGAATTACCATATAGAACAGGAAAATGAGCCGGAGAAACAAAGTATCGTATTAGTTAGCAAGGATGTACTCGTTCGTATTAAAGCTGATGTTCTAGGCTTGCAGGCTCAAGATTATTTATCTGATCGGGTTGTTGTTTCGTCGGAGTTTTATTCGGGCTATATGACGCTTTATGTTCATCCTGCAGTCATAGACGAGTTTTACACTTATCGCTTCCTTACAGTTAACAACATGCACTTGAATATTCGATTAAATCCGAATGAATTTGTGATTTTGCGCGATGAAATGGGAACATCGAAGTCAGCGCTGCTTAAGGTTAGCCAAGACGGGGCAAGGCTTGAGCCTTTATTTTTAAGCAATGATCCGGTTTGGGGAATAACCGCTCGCAATGCTCAGCAGCGCATGGCGCTTGAGCTGCTTCTAAATGACGATGTGCCGCTCGTAACACTTACCGGCAAGGCTGGTACGGGTAAGACGCTTCTCGCGCTGGCAGCGGGTCTTCTGAAGACGGAGGATGAGCATAAATACAAAAAGCTGCTAATCGCAAGGCCTGTCGTACCTATGGGGAAAGATATCGGATATTTGCCAGGCGAGAAGGAAGAGAAGCTGCGGCCATGGATGCAGCCGATTTATGATAATTTGGAGTATTTATTCGATACGAAGAAATCAGGCGACATTGATAAAATATTGATGGGAATGGGCAGCATTCAGGTCGAGGCTTTAACTTACATTCGCGGCCGATCTATTCCCGGGCAATTCATTATTATTGATGAAGCACAGAACCTTACGAAACATGAGGTGAAAACGATTGTTTCAAGGGTCGGTGAAGGAAGTAAAATCGTTCTTATGGGAGATCCCGAGCAAATAGATCATCCTTATCTGGATTCGATAAGCAATGGTTTGACTCATATTGTGGAGCGCTTCAAAGCAGAAGGCATCAGCGGCCATATGACGCTTGAGAAAGGCGAACGCTCCAAGCTAGCCCAATTGGCAGCGGATTTACTATAACGATTGTGCCCCTCTCTGGAGAGGGGCTTTTTTTATTTGCAAAAATATAAGGTTTTTTGGACAAAAAAACAAAATATTGTTATCCTATTTTTAGTAGATTTAAGGATGAAAGGAAGAAGGCTGTGACTCCCAGAAAATACGTGCTGGTTTTATTCGGCACATTACTGTTAGCAGCATTATTACTTATCCCATTCTCACGAAATGCAAACCCTGCAAGCACTGGAAAACCTGACGGGAAAACAAATGTTCAACCTGCTCCCGGTACTCTAGTTGTTGATCAGCTGTCTGACATTACTGTAAGCGTTTCCTTGCCGAACATGCAATATCAACAGCTGCAGGAATTAAACCGGAATTTTATGATGAAATACCCTCATATTCAAGTTGAGCTTTCAAATGAGCCGAATAAGGAAAGAGCATACGATCTGTGGACGCTTCAGAGCCAGCAGAGAGAAGCCGCAGATATTATGCTGTTAGATAATGGATGGGTTAGATCATTTGCTGTACGAGGGTTTCTAAAGCCTGCAGACAGCATGATGACAGGTGACACGCTGACCGATCAAATGACAGGATTGCTCGATTCGCTCAGATGGAACGGTTATTTATGGGGCGTACCAAAGGACTTAAACCCGTATATCATCGTTTGGAACTCTGCACTGCTTAAGGAGACAGGTCTTAAGGAGCCTCCTTCTGACTTTGCTTCCTTTCAAGCCGCCGCTTCAAAAATGATCGAGCTTCACCCGCAAGCGAGTATTGTAAACTGGAGTGCAGGCGATTTGCAGCAGCAGCTAACTTGGTTAGCCGCGTTTCAAACGAAACCATCCAACTTGTTGAAATTGCTTCCGCTTAGTGAGCAGCAGACTCAGCAGCTGGAATGGTTTCAACAAATGGAAGTGAATTTGAGCAGAATCGATGTGGATGCAATCAATCAATTAGCAGAGGAGTTTCAAAATAATAATCTGTTTGCAGCTGTAATTCCTTGGAATCAATACGAGCGTTTAAATGAGGATTTGCAAATGAAATTAACGATTGATCGTGAGCAAGTCTATTATCCATGGTTGAATGGACGAAGCTACGCGATTTCCTCCAACAGCGATGAAGAAGAGGAAGCGATGCTTTGGATTGGGGAAATGACCGAATTAATGAATCAACAGATGACCTATGACCGATTTGGCTTTTTACCTGCAAGATCATCATTATATTCGTTTAACAGCACCCTTCAAAGCGATCAAATTCATATCCCGCCTGCTTGGTGGAAAAATGCGCTGAACACTAAGCTCGCAGATGAAGATCTCCCGATTTCAGATCCAATTTGGCCTGAGAAATGGCGTCAAAGGGAGAAGTTATGGGGAATGTTTTCCGATGGCAATTTTCGATTGGCTGATTATATGAAGTCGCTTGCCGCTTTAGAGTAAAATGAAAACAGCCGGCCTCATTTTGCGATGATGGCAGGCTGTTTTTTTTGCTTAATAGATGAATGATGACAGCAGCTATAACTTTAGGCTGAGCTTGATGGTCAGTTCTCCGTCTTTCATTTCAACAGCATTCGCTTTAAGAAACGAAACGATTAAATCAGGATAAAATCCGAGATCGAATTCCTTCTCGAGCGCACTGCGTGTCGTGTCAGGAAGGGAGAAGCCATTAAATATGAGTTCATCGACATGAAATAGGATGGCGTTTTTGGGATCATTTTCGATCGTATAATGACCGCTGATTTTTATTTCCATGTTGTCGCGTTTTCCTTGAGCAATGACCTTGTCATCAATGAATTCAAAAGAGAAATGATTGAAGATATCATTTTGCTCGCGAAGGAATGTATTTAAATCATCTTCGGGTACTCGAATGGTGTATTGAAAACCTTTTATTTCGAGCAGCTGCTTATTTTCTTGTACCCAGCTTGGCAGCTTCTGCATAGCCTTCGAGAGTGCTCGGAAATATTGTTTCACTTCAGCTATTCCTGCTGTTTCCCAGTAAGAGGTAAGCTCCTTCATCAAAATGCGTATGCGATCGGCATCTGATCTACCAGCTAGCTGCTCGTCAAGCTGCATCTCTAGTGCAACTACGCGTTCTCTCTGCGTTTTGAGCTGTTGTTCAATCGTATTGAGCTCATTCTGCCTAGCTTCAAGCTTCTCATAACCCACTTTAACTTTCTTGTATTGCTCGACATATGTATTCAAGGTATGCTTGTCATGAGTAAGTATAATTTCGGCATAATCCAGCATTTGAAACAACTCCGATAATGAATCGAATGATAAAAGAGCGCTAAGCAAAAAATCTCGTTCTCCCATATAGTAAGCGCGCAGCACATTTCCTGCTTCTTCTTGCTTGTCCGCTATTTGCTGTTCTTGTATGAGCAGCTGCTTCTCCGTGTCCGTCATCGTCAGCATGAGCTGCTGCTTCTGTTCTTGTATGCGGATGATTTCTTTATCGATTTCCACGACAGACAAGCTTTTCTCAAGCAATGCATGCATATCCGCCTCATCAGCCGGCAGAGGCTCAGCCCAAGCGGGAAGCCGAAACAGGAACAAGAAGATGAGTAGCATCGAAGTGGCTGCGATAGAAAATCGATTGCGCCTGGCTGGCAATGTCAACGGCATCGTCCCTCCTCAGCATTCATTTTATGCGGCAATCCATTCTATTATATCTTACAATTGGAAAAGGATGAACCTTATGATGATGGAAAACGAGCTCGCAGCCTCCATTGCGGAAAAAATAGCAGGTGCAAAAACGTATGGCAAGTTTGTAGATGAGGCTGGAGGCTGGAGTTCAGTCAAATGCATCTCTTTTTTTCAATATATGCAGGCATGTCTATATGATCCGCAATATGGTTATTACCGATCAGGGCCAATTAGAGTGGGCAAGGAGGGTGATTTTTATACGAGCTCAGGCATTGGGCAGGTGCTTGCTGAAGTTTTAGCGAAATATGTGCTGGACTACGCGGCATTAGTGGATAAACCGCTTAAACTGATTGAGTGGGGAGCAGGAACGGGGCGATTGTCTGCTCAAATTGCGGCTGCAGGTTGTGAGCGAGACTTGGATTGGAAAAGTAAAATACAGCCAATTCTAATTGAGGATCATCCTGCGCATGCTGAAGCAGCGCGGCATGCCTTTGCAGATTTCAGCATATCGGGTGCAGAACCGCTGTTTTCATCATCTGATGATGCTTGGGGGGAAACCTGGCTTAAGCAGCCAACGATTGTGCTCGCAAACGAGCTGTTTGATGCTTTTCCTGTACACCGTGTGCAGCTAGTGAATGGAGAACTGATGGAGTTAGGCGTTGCTTATCATGATGAGCGTGGCTTCGTTGAGGTTCAAATGCCGCTTACCGATACTCGGATTACAAATTGGCTTAATCGGGATCATATTCAATTGCTTGAGGGGCAGCAAACGGAGGTGCATGCTGGAGCAGTTGATTTTCTTAATAAGCTTGGAGCCGTGATGACTAAAGGACGTGTCGTCATTATTGATTATGGGCATAAAGCGGAGGAATATGCGGCGGAGCACCGGATGCTTGGTACACTTATGTGTTATTCGCGGCATCAGACGAACACCAATCCGTATAGTCGAATCGGGGAGCAGGATATCACTTCACATGTCCCCTTTACCTTTATACATCATTCCGCTGAAGAAAGCGGATTTCAAGTAGCAAGCTATATGACACAAAAACAATTTTTGATTGAGCACGGCGTAATGGATATGCTTCAAAATCACAACAGCACAGATCCATTCAGCAAAGAGGCGCGAAGGAATAGAGCGATTAGGCAGCTGCTGCTAAGTGATCAAATGAGTGAGACGTTTAAGGTGATGGTTTTGGAAAAAGGATGAATAATATACAAAAAAAGTGTCAGCCCTAAAGGGGCTGACACTTTTTTGTTTAAGGAAAAGAACTCATATGTACTCTTGTTTGTTCTTACCTTAAGCGCATAACGAACCATTATCATATAAGATAATGGCTGTTCTTTCATGGCTTTGATTAAAGCTTGCCTTAGCGTATTTCGCTGACGCCTTTGTTAGAACGGCAAGTCCATCTTGAAGACCGACCAATACGTGAAACCCACGAATGAAATGATCATATATCCCCAGAACATTACAATGTAAGTTCTTTCGGAGAAATTCAAGTAGCCTAGAAATACGAAAGCAACGGCTTGTGCAAAAAACAATAGCGCAAATTCCGTCATATGGCCTGCGAAAGCCATAAGTCCGATTACCAGGGTCCAAAAGCCAAGTACCCGATACATACGTGCCATGATAACATCCCCCTTTCGCTGCGACCCGATTTTCTAATGATCATTATAACGTTTGGTGTAATAAGTGTAAACCAAAATACGTGAAGAAATCGCAAATTTTTTGTTTGCATCTAATTAACTCCTGTTGACTTAGATATAGTTTGCTCAAATCTAAGAGCTAACATGTATGAGTAATTGAAAATTTGGTTATACAAATTAGTATCCAATAGATTCTATGAACTCTACCAAGGGCATAGAGATAAAGTAAGCGCCTTTACGTTAGGAGGTTTTTGTTGCATGACAGCAGTTAGACAAGATGCGTGGAGTCCGGACGATGATTTAATTCTCGCCGAGGTTACACTACGCCATATTCGCGAAGGTAGTACTCAGCTTGCAGCATTTGAAGAAGTGGGCGAACGAATTGGGCGTACATCCGCAGCATGTGGATTCCGCTGGAACAGTTGCGTTCGCAAAAGGTATGAGGATGCAATACAAATCGCTAAGCAGCAGCGCCAGAAGCGTAATTATTTAAAAAAACAAACGATTATCGCAACGCCGCATGTTTCATCGATTGCCGTTTTTGAAACGGAAGAACGTGGATTCAAGCAAGAGAGTGGTGCAATCGAGGAAAGTTTATCGGTAGATGCTGTTATTCGTTTTCTCCGTGGATGGAAGACGACCTATCAGGATTTAACTCGCCAACTCAAATGGTATGAGAAGGAACTGAAAGACAAAGAGGAAGAGCTATACCGTTTGCGTGATCAGAATGAGAGATTGTCCAAAGAGGTTAACAATGTTCAAACGGATTACCGTGCTGTGAACGACGATTACAAGACACTTATTCAAATTATGGATCGTGCAAGAAGGCTTACCGTTTTAACGAATGACGATGAAGCTAAGCCGAGATTCAAGATGGATGCTAATGGCAATTTGGAACGGATTGAATAGGTTATAATGCGTAAATAAGAGGAGCTGGCCATGATATGGCCGGCTTCTTTTTCTTTTGCGCTTTTTTTATAGAAGAGTCTAGTCGGCTAAACTTGTATTAGTTGCAATATTTTCGGAAAATTTGATACGATGTTTGCTAATATTATTGATGAGCAGCAGCTGGTCGGAAGGAGTATAAGGTGCAGATAGATGTAGTAGGTGGGGGCTCGTTAGGACTGCTCTATGGAGCGAAGCTAGCAGAAGCAGGGGCGGATGTTACGATTTGGACGCGCAGTGAGGAACAGGCTGATGTGCTTGCTAATCAAGGCATTAGGCTTAAGGAGCTAGATGGAGCAAATGAGAAATCGATTCGTATCAAAAGTTTATGGAGCGGGTCTGTTTCAGAACATAGAGAACGTTATGACGTCACAAAACAGAATGCCGACTATCGCTGGGTGCTGCTGAGCGTTAAACAATCGGATTTGGATGAAGCTTTTCTAAATATGCTTGCTTCGCTTCTTGCCAGCTATGATGGAGAGAGTGTGGCAGTCGTATGTATGCAAAATGGAATTGGGCATTTAGAGCGAATTAAAACCAAACTTCCTACCTATCCGCTATTTGCAGCGGTGACGACAGAGGGGGCGAAACGACTTGATGTTCGTTCTGTTGAGCATACGGGGAAGGGGCAGCTTTGGCTTGGTGAATGGGGAGAAAATGAGCGCAATCAAGATGATTCTCTCGATAACTCGCAAAAAATGTTGATTTCTTTGCTGGAAACGGCAGGATTTACCTCTTTTCTGTCGAAAGACTTGGAGAATCGAATTTTTAATAAGCTGCTGATTAACGCAGTCATTAATCCATTGACGGCAATATTGGATGTGGAGAATGGACAGCTGCCGCTCCATCCTGTCGGCGTGAAGCTTATGCAAGCGCTATATGAGGAAACCGAGTTGGTGTTAGTAAAAGCTGGAATGAACTTGCCGGAGAATGGGTGGGAGCTCATTATAAAGGTTTGCAGGCAAACCAGCAGCAATATTTCTTCTATGCTTAGTGACGTAAGAGCTGGCAGAGCGACAGAAATCGATGCCATTAATGGTGGGGTCGTGCAGCTGGCTGAGAAGAATGGGCTGCAAGCGCCGTTAAACCAAGCAATAGTTACGATGATTAAAGCACTGAATCTTAAGTCGACTATGAAGGAGTGAAGGCCGATGGAAATGATTTGGGAAAGCATCAAACATGCATACGCTTATTTGGCTGTAATTCCAATCATACCCTTCACCATCATTTTGTTTGGATATGGAGCATATATTCAGGATCGAAAAAAAGCGTTCCGATTGGCAATGGATGTTACGACAGCCTTATTAATTGGCTGCGTTGCTGTATTGTTTGATGAGCTGTTTAACAGCAGATTCGGGATTTACGGCATATTGCTATTCATGCTGCTAGGCGGAGGATTGCTAGGTAACGCCCAATTTCGCAAGCGCGGCGCAGTGGATGCCAAAAAGATATTTCGGACGATATGGCGGCTAAGTTTTTTTACGATGAGCGTGCTGTACATCGTTTTTATGTGCATCGGCATCGGCAAAATGTTTCTGACGGCTTAACTCAAATAATAAATTGCTAAACGCCTCTCCCGAGCAGAGGTGTTTTTGTTTTGACGGACGGCTTCACCATTGTGTACAATTAAAATGTTCAGTTTTACAATATGAAGTCGTACTAACGACTATTAAGCGGGAGGTTACGGGCTGCGCTATGAGAACAGATACTTATGCATTGCCTATTGCACAGCCTTTGACAGAGGCTTATATACATCAAAACGATGACCGCATTGAAGCTTTATATGGCTATCATGCGGGAGTTGATCAAGATTGGGTTAAACGCTTTAATCGTTTGGAGCAAAGCGGAGAGGTAAGAGCTGATGCAGCTCAAGTAGCTCGCGCGCTTCGTGCTTACAATGAAGCAATTAACGCTGATCCAGAAGTTTTTGCTTCCATTTCTGCGATGGCAGAGGGGGCTCCAGTCGTGGTTGGAGGTCAGCAAGCTGGTTTATGGACGGGTCCGCTGCTTGTCATACATAAAGCGGTATCCATCATAGGTGCGGCCAAAGCTGCAAGTGAGCAGCTGGGGCGGACGGTTGTTCCTGTATTTTGGGTAGCTGGTGAAGATCATGACTGGGATGAAGCGAACCATGCCTACGTTATTACAACGGAGCAGGAGCTTCGCAAGTTGTCAGTTGCGCGTCCTGAAGGTGTGCGTACAGCTGTAAGCCGCACGATGATTGCAGCAGAAACATGGGAAGAGCTGCTTGCTGAGCTTGAACAATCGCTTCCGCATTCGGAGTTTAAACCTGTGATGCTAGAGGAACTGCGCCAAATGTCGGAACAAGCGAAATCATTATCTGATTTTTTTGCAATGATTTTGAGTCATTTATTCGGGAAACACGGCTTAGTATTAATGGATGGCGATCATGAGGATATTCGTCGTATAGAAGCGCCTATGTTCAGGAAGCTGATTGAGAAGAACGATGAATTAGAGCATGCTTATGCTGCTGCTGCAGATAAGGTGAGAGAGCTTGGTTACAGCCTTCAGGCGGATGTAACGGCTGGCAGCTCGAATCTTTTCCTCTTCAACTCGGATAACGGCGAAGAAAGAACGCTTCTTCACAAGAAGGATGGAAAATTCCAAGATCGTAAAGAGCAAGTGTCGCTAACGGAGGAACAGCTCCTTCGGATCGCTGACGAGCAGCCGCAGCAGCTTAGCAATAACGTTCTGACGCGGCCGCTTATGCAGGATTATTTATTCCCTGTTCTTGCGACTGTGCTTGGTCCTGGGGAAATAGCCTATTGGGCTTTAACTGGAGAAGCATTCCGTACGCTGAATATGGAAATGCCCATTATCGTGCCGCGTATGTCTTATACTTTAATTGAAGGAACAGTTGCTAAGCACATGGATAAGTATGAGCTTTCCTTTGAGGATGTTATGGAACATTTCGAAGAGAGCAAAGGGAAATGGCTGAAGGCACAAGATGGCTTGTCCATTGAACAGCAGTTTGCCGAAGCAAGAGATACGTTTGAACAGCTATATAAACCGCTTCTTGAGCTTGCAACTTCCGTTCAACCATCGCTCTCTAAGCTTGGGGATACGAATTTGCAAAAAATAGTAGAGCAAATCAACTACATGGGCTCAAAAACGGTAGATGCCTTCAACAAACAATTTGAAGCATCCACACGTCAGCTTGATCGTATCCACCTGTCGATTAACCCGCAGAACAAGCCACAAGAGCGAGTGCTTAATATGGCAGCCTATTGGAATCGTTACAGCCTGATTTGGCTCGATAAGCTGCTTGAAGCGCCATTTAGCCGTACTGGTGGACATGAAATCGTTTATTTATGAAATATAAGGAGGCAAATGGAATGAGTACAGCAAATAAAAGCATCGTAGCCGATCTATCATTGGCACCTGAAGGCCGTTTGAAAATTGATTGGGTAGCAGCGCATATGCCGGTATTGAATACGATTCGCGAGCAATTTGAAAAGGAACAGCCTTTTAAAGGACTGAAAGTTACAATCGCTCTTCATTTGGAAGCGAAAACCGCTTATTTGGCTAAGGTTGTTAAGGCGGGCGGTGCTGATGTTACTATTACAGGCAGCAACCCGCTATCAACACAAGATGATGTTTGTGCCGCTCTCGTTGAGGATGGCATTACCGTGTTTGCCAAATATAATCCAAGTGCTGAAGAATTTAAAGCACTTAATATTAAAGCGCTGGAGTGGAAGCCTGATCTTATCATTGATGATGGCGGCGATCTTGCAACGATTCTAAATTCGGAGCACCCGGAGTTTGGCGAGAATCTGCGCGGCGGTGCGGAAGAAACAACGACAGGCATTATTCGATTGAAAGCGATGGAGAAAGACGGTTCACTGAAATTTCCTATGGTCGCTGTTAACGATGCATATTGCAAGCATCTTTTTGATAACCGCTATGGTACAGGGCAATCCGTATGGGACGGTATTAATCGCACAACGAATTTGATGGTTGCGGGCAAGACCGTCGTTGTTGTCGGTTATGGCTGGTGCGGAAAAGGTGTAGCCATGCGTGCGAAAGGTCTTGGCGCAAATGTTGTCGTAACTGAGATCGATGCGATTAAAGCGGTCGAAGCTTATATGGACGGTTTCGCGGTAATGCCGATGATCGAAGCGGCTAAGGTTGGTGAGTTTTTCGTAACGGTTACCGGGAATCGCGATGTTATTCGCGGAGAGCATTACAAGGTGATGAAGGATGGGGCGATCATTTCCAACGCAGGTCACTTTGACGTCGAAGCAAACAAACCAGAACTTGCAGCATTATCTTCAAGCGTAAGGACCGTTCGCCGCAACATTGAAGAATATAAACTGGAGGATGGACGCAGCATTTACTTGCTGGCAGAAGGCCGCCTTGTTAATTTGGCTGCTGGCGATGGTCATCCTGCAGAAATTATGGATATGACGTTTGCACTGCAAGCTGTTGCACTGAAATATGTAAATGAGCAGTACAAAGCGATTGGCAGCAAAGTAGTCAATGTTCCTTATGAGCTCGATGAGCAGGTAGCGAGACTGAAGCTGCAATCTCTAGGCTTTGGCATTGATCAACTGACTGCGGAGCAATCGGCATATTTGGACAGCTGGAAAGAAACAGAATAGAGCATTGAATAAGCCGCGAGCAATCGCGGCTTTTTTTTATGTGGAGATAAAAGAAGCAATTGATTCGTTTACATCAATAATTAGATCCGGCGGATGTTCGGGTTTTGATGGACAAAGTTGTAACCTTTTATTCCCAAATTACGTCTAGAGGTAAATAAAAGCAAGGGGGTATTTTCTTGTATAGACATAAAAAAGGGATATTTGTATTTATTTTAATTGTTTCTCTGGTTGTTCTGCTTGTTGGATGCGCTTCCTCAGATGGGGATACGAGCAGCTCTAAAAACTCGGCTTCTGAACAGATGTTATCAACAACAGCTTCTAGAAACGTAGAAACTGAGATGAGCTATACCATGAATGACAATGCTGCTAAAGCGGAAGAGGCTCCAGCTGAGGGATCGGGCGAGAGCAAAGCATCGGGCGGGGGAATTGATGCTCAGCTGGCCATCGGTACGGATGGATTCAACCAGAAAATTATTTATACCGCTAATTTAAGTATGCAGGTGGACGATTTAGCTTCTGCAGCAACCTCGCTGCGCAATGCCATTCATCAAAGCGGCGGTTATCTTTTGCAATTTCAAGATACGAAGCACGAGGGAGAAATTGGATCAAGCTATACGATTAAAGTTCCTGCTGCAGGGTTTATGTCGTTCATTGATCGGATTGAGCAAATTAAACATAATGAATTTGAACGCAATATCGGCGGCAAGGACGTATCTGAGGAATATGTGGATCTTGAATCCAGGCTGAAAGCGAAGCAGCTTGTTGAAGCTAGACTGCTCACCATGATGGATAAAGCGACAAAAGCTGATGATCTGTTAAAATTTTCACAGCAGCTCTCAGGTGTGCAGGAAGAAATTGAACGAATCAAAGGAAGAGTTCGCTATCTGGATAATAATGTAGCTTTCTCGACGGTGGAGCTGCGCATGTACCAAACGAATCAAACACTAAAAAATAAAAGTATCGAAAAACCACATTTAGGCGGCAGAATGTCTGACGCTCTAGTTAACAGCACGAAAGTCGTTTGGGATGCCATCAATCTATTGTTAGTTATTTTAGCTGGAGCATTGCCTGTATTAGCTATATTGGCTGTTATTTCAATCCCAATCATTTGGTTTTATCGAAGAAGGAAAGAGACGGCGCCGAAGCCATCCAAGCCTGAAGAAGAGCAGCCGCCAACGCTGTAATGATTAATAATCTTTAATAGTGTGAAATATTTTAGAAAATCCTGCTCACTGAGCAGGATTTTTATTTTAGGTGGCGAACTACTGTTACTAGGTGGGGAAAAGTGGGGCAAAGTGGTGGAAATAGGGGAAGGGGTGGTTCAAAGTCATGTTTATGGGTGAATATCAACATAGCATTGATGAGAAAGGCCGAATCATCATACCTTCGAAATTCCGCGAATCGCTTGGAGCCTCGTTTATTGCAACCCGTGGATTAGATAATTGCTTATTCGTATATCCCATGAGTGAGTGGACTGTTTTGGAGCAAAAGCTGAAAACATTGCCTCTTATGAAATCAGATGCGCGAGCATTTACCCGGTTTTTCTTTTCCGGAGCAACCGAATGTGAGCTGGATAAACAGGGAAGGGTAAATATACCTAGCCATCTTCGTGAATATGCGAAGCTGGACAAGGATTGCATGGTGCTCGGCGTTTCTAGTCGCGTGGAAATTTGGAGCAAGCAGACTTGGGACGGTTATTACGAACAATCCGAACAAACCTTTAACGAAATCGCCGAAAAGCTCGTTGATTTCGATTTCAACTTCTAGAATAGACAACAAGAATGGAGGGCTTAGGCGTGTTTCAGCATATTACAGTACTTTTAGAAGAAGCGGTTGACGGTTTGGCTATAAAGCCAGATGGCATCTACGTCGATTGTACGCTTGGGGGTGCAGGTCACAGCGAATTAATAGCCTCCCGGTTAGGCGAAGGAGGACGGTTAATCGCTTTCGATCAGGATGACTGGGCGCTGGAAAATGCTCGTGTTAGGCTTGCTCCTTATTTAGATAAGGTTACACTCGTAAGAAGCAACTTCCGCGATTTGGAGCAGGAGCTTAGAAATTGCAACGTTCCAATGCTGGATGGCGTTCCGCAGGTCGATGGCATATTGTTCGACCTTGGCGTATCCAGTCCGCAGCTAGACGAAGCCGAGCGCGGCTTCAGCTATAACCATGATGCCCCGCTCGACATGCGCATGGATCGCGAGGGTGATCTAACCGCTCATGAAATCGTCAATACTTGGGACGAACGTGATATATCCCGCATTTTGGATCGTTATGGTGAAGAGAAGTTCGCTCGGTCCATCGCTAGAAATATTGTGAAGGCAAGAGAAAAGGCGCCCATTGAGAAGACTGGTGAATTAGCTGAATTGATAAAAATATCGATTCCTGCTGCAACTAGGCGCACAGGCGGACATCCCGCCAAACGCTCCTTCCAAGCGCTTCGTATCGCAGTAAACGATGAGCTGGGAGCAGAAGAAGAAGCTTTGGAGCAAACGATTCGCTGTCTAGCCCCTGGCGGCAGAGCATCGGTGATCACTTTTCATTCGCTTGAAGATCGTATATGCAAGCAATTGTTTGCAAAGTTTGTGGAGAAATGTACATGCCCGCCCGATTTTCCGTTATGTGTATGCGGCAATGCTGGGAAAGTGAAATTAGTCAATCGTAAGCCGATCGTACCTTCAGAGAGAGAGCTAGAGCTCAACCCGCGTGCAAGGTCGGCCAAGCTTAGAGTTGCAGAAAAATTGTAAGAGGGGGATTTGAATTGGCGTATGTGAATGGCAATTTAGCGCTGCAGCCTAAGCGAAAGCAGGATCAGCAACCGGTTATCAAGGAAACGAAGCGGCTTGTTAAAACTCGTAAATCCTTACCGGTTCAGGAGAAGTTGTTGTATATGTTTACTGTATTAATGTGCGTTGTAGTTGCTGGTGTCATTATTTTACGCTACGCGCAAATCTATGACATGAGCCTCGAAATTAAAAAGTTGAATAGCGAATATCAGACGATGAATGTAGAGATGGAAGACTTGAAGAAACAAGTAGAGATGCTCAGTGATTCAGAACGTATACGCAAGCTTGCAGAGACCCAAGGGATGGTTAGCTCTATTGAGAGTGGAATTACCGTAAATACAGGTGACGACGCGATAAAATCAGCAATGAGTGAATAGGGTGAGCGATGATGAAAAAAAGAATTAGATTGCGGACACTATTGTTTGGAGGGGTAATGACCCTCCTTTTTCTTGTTTTAATAAGCCGAATTTATATTGTGCAAGTAGTAGAAGGCGCCAAATGGTATGGACTTGCAAAGGAAAGATGGTCAACAGAAGAAAAGATGCTGGCCAAGCGTGGCACGATCGCCGATCGCAACGGGAGTGTTCTGGCAATGGATACGATCGCTTATAATGTGACGTTAAATCCGAAGCTGATTAACGATGAGAAACTTACAGAAGAAATTATAAATGGTTTGCATGACATCCTTGGCACTTCTAAGGAAGAGCTCCGGAAAAATGTAACTGCCAAAAAAGAGGACGGGAATTACTATGTATATCGGGAGGTGCGTAGCGGAGGCTGGCAAATTGACAAAGCACATGCCGATAAAATTAAAAAGTTTCGTGAAGATTTAGCCAAAGAAAAGGAGGTATATAGCGTCGGCATCGATTTGCAAGAAAATTTGAAACGGTATTATCCTAAAAATTCTCTAGCTGCACAGCTTGTCGGTTATTTGGATAAAGAGGGAGTCGCCATGACTGGCGTTGAAGCTTCGTTCAATGAGCAGCTCTCTGGCGAGGACGGCTATATCAAGTATGAGAAGGACGGAAAACGCGTTCAGCTCACGGAGGGCGAAGTAGACTACAAGCCAGCCAAAGACGGTCAATATGTACAGCTGACGATCGATAACGAAATTCAGCATTATGTGGAGGAAGCGCTGCAGGAAATTATGAAAACCTATTCTCCTAAGAGCGCGACAGCGATTGCGGCTGATCCAAACACGATGGAAATATTGGCGATGGCAAACATGCCGCAATATAATCCGAATGAATATTGGAAAAACAACTCGAACTCTTACA
Organism: Paenibacillus sp. NRS-1760; assembly: GCF_050467785.1. Classification (NCBI taxonomy): domain Bacteria; kingdom Bacillati; phylum Bacillota; class Bacilli; order Caryophanales; family Paenibacillaceae; genus Paenibacillus; species Paenibacillus sp. NRS-1760. The sequence continues at coordinate 79,810 of NZ_JBITPK010000016.1, forward strand.
ATCATGCAATTAAATCTTTATATGAGCCGGGCTCAACCTTCAAAATTGTAACGCTGGCTTCAGCGGTTGAAGAAGGTTTGTTTAATCCAGATGAATTATACAAATCAGGTCAAATCAAACTGAAAGGTGTACCTAATCCAATCCGTGATATTAAGCGAGAGGGATGGGGAACCATTTCATTTTTGGATGGCTTGAAATATTCAAGTAACGTTGCCTTCGTCAAGCTTGGTTATGAGAGATTAGGGGAACAGAAGCTGAGAGAATATTACACGAATTTTGGATTTGGGCAAAAAACAGGCATTAAGCTTGGGAATGAGCTAAGCGGTACGATTAACTTTAAATACCCGAGTGAGATTGCGAATGCTACCTTTGGTCAAGGGGTAGTTACGGTTACGCCTATACAACAGGTTGCAGCTGTCGCGGCAGTAGCTAACGGCGGAAAGCTGTTTCAACCACAAATCGTAAAAAGCATGACAGATCCGTCGACCAAAACGACGACGACTTTCGAACCGAAGATGGTTCGCCAAGTGATCTCAGAGGAAACCTCTAAAAAAGTCGGTGAGTATTTGGAGCAGGTTGTATCGGATCAGGATAAGGGATCCGGTAAAAACGCTTATATCGAGGGTTACCGTGTAGCAGGTAAAACAGGAACCGCTCAAAAGGTTACTACGGTAAATGGAAAAAGCGGCTATTCTGATTCCAAATATGTTGTTTCATTTATTGGCTATGCGCCGGTTGATAATCCGAAAATCGTCGTTTATGTCGTCGTAGATGAGCCAAATACTACTTTTGCTTCCGGGGGAAAGATCGCTGCTCCAGCTTTTAAACAAATCGTTCTCAAAAGCTTGCGCAAAATGGGAGTAGCGCCTAATTATCCGGCTGGTTCTGCAAACTCGAAGAAGGAAGCGACAATAACGGTTCCAGATTTAACAGAGTTTAAAGTTCAACAAGCGAAAGCAGAATTAACAGCGAAGGCCATGACATTTGATTTGATCGGAAATGGTAAAACCGTGCTGCAGCAAATACCTGCTCCCGGTTCAGCCGTACACCCGACACAGCGAATATATTTAATAACGGAGCAGCGTGAAAAGCTGGCTATCCCTGATCTGACTGGGGTTTCGCTGCGGGATGCTCTTGAATTAACCTCTCTTATCGGCATTCGGCTCATTCCGGAGGGGCAAGGGTTTGTTGTGTCTCAGAAGGAAGAGACTTTGAATAAAGTAAGAGTGCTCAAAGTTGTACTTGCTCCTCCGACAGGAAAAGAAGGCCAATCCGGCAATGCGGAAACAAACCCTGATGCGACAGAAGGCGGCGATAAGGGTAGTGAGGCTGGAAAAGAAGATGAAGCTGGCACGAACGGTGGAACCTCCGAGGGTCAGACAACTTCAAATGGGGATCAGGCTGCTAATTCCAATACAAGCAGTAATGGTAACGCTGCTTCTGAGTGATCCATATATCGAATTATTAAGGGATCTAATATGATGTTGCTTAAAGCTTGTTCTATCATCCGCTTGTCCCGAATAATCTGGGAATGAGCGCAATTGAGCGCTCCTTTCGAAACGGTCAAGCGGAGGGGGAACAAGCGATGAAGGTATCTAATGTAACGGTTAGACGACGTTTATTTATCGTGCTCATACTTGCTGGGGTGTCATTCCTAGCATTATGTGTGAGACTTAGCTTTGTACAACTATGGCAAGGTGAGCAGCTGGCGGATAAAGCAGAGGATTCATGGAGACGCAACATCCCATACGTAGCCAAGCGAGGTGAAATCGTTGATCGCAACGGTATTCAGCTCGCCTACAACGTAAGCTCACCTACCGTATATGCGATTCCTGTCCAAATCAAGGATCAACAGGCTGCAGCAGCAGCGCTTGCCCCTTTGCTCGACATGTCGCAAGAAACGCTCTATAAAAAAATTAAAACACGAGCGTTGATCGTTAAGCTTGGCCCAGGCGGGCGAAAAATTACGATTGATAAAGCTGAACAAATACGAGAGCTGGGTCTTGATGGCATCGTTGTAGCTGAAGACAACAAACGATTTTATCCCTTCGGCAGTTTAGCGGCACATGTGCTAGGTTTTACGGGGATCGACAATCAAGGCTTAACCGGTGTAGAAGCAAAATATAATACAGAGTTAAGCGGTATCGGAGGCAGCGTATCCTTCTTGTCAGATGCAGCAGGCAGACAAATGCCTAATTCTTCGGACACCTACGTGGAACCTAAGGACGGGCTTACGATGCAGCTTACGATCGATAAGCAAATTCAGACGGTTATGGAACGTGAGCTTGATCAAGCGATGACGAATTTACAGCCTAATGGTATAATCGCGATTGCGATGGATCCGAATAACGGTGAAATTTTAGGCATGGCGAGCAGACCTACTTACGAGCCAGACAAGTATCGAGAGGTTCCAACTGAGGTTTATAATCGAAATCTTCCGATTTGGATGACATACGAGCCAGGCTCTACCTTTAAAATAATTACGCTTGCTGCAGCCCTTGAGGAAAAAAAGGTTGATTTGAAAAACGAACGTTTTTTTGATCCAGGCGCTATTGAGGTGGGCGGTGCTAGACTTCGCTGCTGGAAAAAGGGCGGACATGGCAGTCAGACTTTCCTTGAAGTTGTTGAAAACTCCTGTAACCCCGGGTTTGTAACGCTTGGTCAGAGGCTGGGCAAGGACAAACTATTTGATTACATTAAGAACTTTGGCTTCGGGACGAAGACGGGCATCGATATTGGCGGCGAGGAAAATGGGATCTTATTCAAGCTTAGTCAGGTCGGTCCGGTGGAACTTGCCACTACAGCCTTTGGTCAAGGGGTCTCCGTTACACCAATTCAGCAAATAACGGCTGTTTCCGCAGCAATTAACGGCGGAACGCTGTATAAACCCCATGTAGCAAAAGCATGGATAAACCCGGAGACGGGAGCGACCGTAGAAACGGTAGAATCGGTTGCGGTTAGGAAGGTTATTTCGGAGGAAACGTCCAAGCAGGTGCGTGAAGCGCTTGAGAGCGTCGTAGCCAAAGGAACAGGCCGCAATGCCTTTATTGACGGGTATCGCGTAGGCGGCAAGACGGGTACTGCTCAAAAGGTTATTAACGGACGTTATTCCCCTAATGAGCATATTGTATCTTTTGTTGGCTTTGCCCCGGCAGATGATCCGAAGATCGTTATTTATGTAGCGGTTGATAATCCGCAAGGGATTCAGTTCGGCGGAGTCGTTGCAGCGCCAATCGTTCGCAATATGCTGGAGGACGCGCTCACCATTCTGGAAGTTCCGGCTCGTGAGAAGCAGATCGACCGTATTTATAAGTATGGAGAAACACCTATTGTTACAGTTCCGAACTTGATTGGCAAGACGGTATCGGATTTGTATGAGGATATGAATATGAATTTCAATCTGACTTCCGCAGGTTCTGGGAAAACGGTCATACGCCAAGCTCCAGCTGCTGGAACCCGTGTAGATCGCGGATCAACGATTCGGATCTATTTGGGCGAAGAAGATAATATATCCCACTCGCATTGACTATAATGGTAGTTAACGAGGGTGCAGCAGGCGGGGAAGTTTGTCCGCCGGCGCTTAAGGGAGGAGCTGGGCAGATGCGATTAAAGGATGTTGCGGAATTGCTAATAGCCTCACGGCTAGTAGGCGATGGGGAAACGGAACTGACTGGCATTGAGACGGATTCACGAAGCGTAATTGAAGGGCAATTGTTTATTTGCTTGAGAGGCCACACCGTTGATGGTCACGCGTTTGCTTCGGAGGCGGTTGCCGCCGGAGCAGCAGCACTAATAGCGGAACGAAAGCTGGACCTGTTGGTGCCGCAAATTATTGTAAGAGATTGCCGCCTTGCCATGGCTGTAATTGCTAATTATTATTATAGACAGCCTAGTCAAACCCTGAAGCTTATCGGTGTAACGGGGACGAATGGCAAGACGACAACAACTTATTTGATAGAGCAAATTCTAAATGACCAGAGTAAGCCTACCGGCGTGATCGGTACGATTGAGCGTCGGTATGCGGGAAAATCGTTCCCTATGACCAGTACGACGCCTCAAACACTGCAGCTTCAAAGCTATCTCGGGGAGATGCGTGATGCGGGCACGCAATATTGTGCAATTGAAGTGTCCTCCCATGCTCTCGAGCAAGGACGGGTGAAGGGCTGCAGATTCCGAACGGCAGTATTTACTAATTTGACGCAGGACCACTTGGATTATCATGAAACGATGAGTCGATACGCTGCGGTAAAGGGATTGTTCTTCTCGCGACTTGGCAATGTGTATGCATCTGCGGAAAACGAAAGATCTTATGCGGTTCTTAATGCAGACGATGCTTTATCCGCAGAATATGCCGAGCTCACAGCGGCAGAGGTCATCACTTACGCTATTGATAAAGAGGCAGACGTTCGGGCAACGAATATTCGAATAACTGCACAGGGTACGACCTTTCATGTTGACACATTCAGAGGCGAGCAGGACATCACATTGCAAATGGCTGGGAAGTTCAACGTATACAACGCGCTTGCCGCTATAAGCGCTGTACTTCTTGAAGGCGTGGAACTAGAGGCGATTGCACACAGTCTAAGCAAAATTCCCGGCGTACCCGGACGGGTTGAAGCGGTTAATGCGGGACAGGATTTTGCGGTAATTGTAGATTATGCCCACACGCCGGATGGACTTGAAAATGTACTCAGAGCTATTCAACAATTTGCAGAAAATCGAATTATATGTGTATTTGGCTGCGGCGGTGACCGTGATCGCTCCAAGCGGCCGCTAATGGGGAATATTGCAGTAAAATACGCGGATTACGCTATCATAACATCGGATAACCCACGTTCGGAGCCGCCTGAGTCCATATTAAAGGATATTGAAGCTGGATTAATAAGCAGCAGAATTGATCCTTCATTTTATAAATTAATCGTTGATCGCAAGGAAGCAATTGAAAAAGCGGTTGAAATGGCAAGCCTCGGCGATGTAGTATTGATTGCGGGGAAAGGTCATGAAACCTACCAAGATATTAACGGAGTCAAATATCCATTTGACGATCGAAAAGTAGCGAAAGCAGCGATAAGGGGAATCATACAGTGATTAAACGTACTATTAAACAAATTGCCGAAATGAGCGGCGCTAGATGGAATGGAAATCATGCAGAGCTTAACATAACAGGAGTAACAACTGACTCGCGGCAAGCTGCTGCGGGCCAGTTGTTCGTTCCGATCGTAGGCGAGCATTTTGACGGGCATGCCTATTTGGAGCAAGCTATTGCAAATGGAGCGGTTGCTGCGCTTTGGCAGAAAGGCCGCGAGGTTCCAGCATCTCTTGAGGGAGTGCCGCTTCTTATTGTTGGGGATACGCTGGTTGCATTGCAGCGCCTTGCAACAGCTTATCGCAGTGAACTTGTCACTCGTGTTGTTGGCATTACAGGCAGCAATGGCAAAACAACGACAAAGGATATGGCAGCTGCTATTCTTGGCACTACTTATAAAGTGCATAAGACTGAAGGCAATTTGAACAATCACATCGGCCTGCCTTTGACGGTGCTGAGGCTTGAAGAGGACACGGAAGTAGCCGTGCTCGAAATGGGAATGAGCGGCTTCGGCGAGATCGAGCTGCTGACGAAGATTGCACAGCCTGATGCCGCAATTATTACAAATATCGGCGACGCGCATATGCTTCAGCTCGGCTCAAGAGCCGGTATTGCGAAGGCAAAGCTTGAAATAGCACTCGGGCTTAGCGAGGATGGTTTGCTGCTCTACAATGGCGATGAGCCACTTCTTGAAGCAGAGCTTGAGCGTTCAATACTTCCAGCAGGCATCGTACGCCGTACATTTGGGTTATCGAAGCAAAATGAATGGTCAGCATCTGACATCAGCATTGAATCGGAAGCGACGACCTTTACTGCTATTTATAATGGAACTGCGAGTGGCCTCGGAACTGTTCGAATTCCTGTTCCAGGGCAGCATAATGTCAGCAATGCGCTCGCTGCAATAGCGATTGGCCGCTTCTTCGGAGTTCCAGCTGCAAAAATTGCTGAAGGTCTAAGCCATCTTAAGCTGACAGGCATGCGCATTCAGCCTGTTCGCGCGTTTAATGGCACTATGTTATTGAACGATGCTTATAATGCCAATCCGACTGCCGTTCGTGCGGCGATTGATCTGGTAGAGCAACTGGACGGCTATAGCCGCAAATGGATCGTGCTTGGCGATATGCTTGAGCTCGGGCCAGAGGAGCAGACGCTTCATTTTGAAGTAGGTGCATATATAACGCCAAGCAAGGCGGATGCGGTTCTTACCTTCGGACCTTTGGCAAAACATATTGCTGAGGGCGTGAAATCGCAATTTCCTAACGCAGGCGCGAATGATGTGATTAAACATTTCGAAGATAAAAATGAGCTGACACTGTGGCTGAGGGAACAAATGCAGCCAACGGACATCGTGCTCATAAAAGGTTCACGCGGCATGCAGATGGAACAGATTGTCCAAGCATTGGAAGTGGGGTGAGGAAATGGATATGATGGTCATTTTATTTTCGATTGGCGCTTCATTCCTGCTAGCGGTTCTACTCGGACCATTGTTCATTCCAGTGCTCCGCCGCTTAAAGTTTGGGCAGCAGATTCGTATGGAAGGTCCGCAAAGCCATTTGAAAAAAAGCGGTACGCCAACGATGGGCGGCATTATCATTATGGTTGCTCTAATGATCGCGTTCCTGAAGTTTTCTGATAAAACGGCTGAATTTTGGGTGCTGCTGACCGCATCGCTTGGATTTGGTCTTGTCGGCTTTTTGGATGATTACATCAAAATTGTATTTAAACGTTCTTTGGGACTAACGGCAAGACAAAAGCTTTTTGGTCAACTTTTATTTTCTATAATCGTGTGTGCAATGCTCTATAATATGGGGCACAGCACCGAAATATCCGTGCCTGGTACAGGCTGGGGATTTGATTTAGGATGGTTTTATTATCCGCTTGTCGTCATCATTCTTTTTGCAGCAAGCAATTCAGTTAATTTCACCGATGGTCTTGACGGTCTTCTGGCTGGGACGAGTGCCATCGCATTTGGTGCCTTTACTGTAGTTGCTCTACAAACGTCAGCTCATGAATCAGCAGTATTCTCGGCAGCTATGGTAGGCGCTGTTTTAGGTTTTCTAGTATTCAACGCACATCCTGCAAAAGTGTTTATGGGAGATATGGGCTCGCTAGGCATAGGAGGCGGTATTGCAGCAGTCGCTATTTTGACCAAAACGGAGCTGCTCCTTATCGTAATCGGCGGTGTTTTTGTACTTGAGATGCTTTCTGTTATATTACAGGTAGGCTCCTTCAAGCTTAGAGGGAAGCGTATTTTCAAAATGAGTCCCATTCACCATCATTTCGAGCTCGTTGGTTGGTCCGAATGGAAGGTTGTTACTGTGTTTTGGTTTGTAGGCATCGTGTTTGCAGCAATTGGTTTACTATTTGTTATACTATAGAGATAAAGCTTTCGAAAAAGCGGCTTTTATTTGATTAAGAGCCGCTTTATGCATACATAGAAGGGACTGTCAGTTATGAATCATCCGGCATCTTATGAAGGCCGCCGAGTTGTCGTCTTAGGCTTGGCTAGAAGCGGGGTAAGCGTCGCAAAAGTATTTCATCAATTAGGCGCAGAAGTTGTAGTGAACGACATGAAGGAACGTGAATTATGCCCCGAAGCGGACGAATTGACTGCTTTGGGCATTTCTGTGCTATGCGGTTATCATCCAGATGACTTAATTACAGAAGAAACAGCGCTCCTTATCAAAAACCCTGGTATCCCATATACGTCTACTCCAGTCCAGAGGGCGGAGGAGCTTGGCGTTGAGGTCATTACGGAGGTTGAAGCTGCATATTGGCTTTCTCCTGCACCGATAATAGGCATTACTGGCTCAAACGGCAAAACAACAACGACGACTTGGATCGGCGAAATATTAAGCGCAGCTGGCTTGAATCCCATCGTGGCAGGCAATATCGGTCGTCCTCTATGCGAAGCAGCCTTGGAAGCGACGCCCGATCAATGGATCGTTGCTGAGCTAAGCAGCTTTCAATTGAAAGGAACAAGCGAGTTCCGTCCGCATATTGCGCTATTGCTTAACATTGCAGAGACGCATTTGGATTATCACGGCGATATGGATGACTACGTCAATTCAAAAGCAAAACTTTTTGATAACCAAACGGAAGATGATGTTGCTGTCGTCAACTGGGATGACCCGGAATGCCGCGCGCTTTCGGAGTTTCTTATCGCACAGCTGCTGCCTTTCTCTATATATGAGCGACTGGACGCGGGCATTTACATTGATCCGCCATATGAGCGGGACAACGGTGACGCACAAAATGATGAAGCCGCTGTGGATAGACAAATTGTATTCCGCCAGTCTGAGGACTCGGAAATTAACATTTTACCAGTTTCAGAGCTAGGCATACCAGGCCGCCACAACGCCGCTAACGCGCTTGCTGCCATTGCGGCGTGTTTGGCTGCTGGAGTTGCACCAGAGCGTCTTGTAGAACCGCTGCAGTTGTTTAGAGGCGTGGAGCACCGCCTGGAGTTCGTCCGTGAAGTGAATGGTGTCAAATATTATAATGATTCGAAAGCGACAAACCCGGTTGCAACGATGATGTCCGTTCGCTCGTTATCGGCACCGATCGTTCTAGTGGCTGGAGGACTTGACCGCGGCTCTGACTATATGGAGCTTGTTCCTTTATTCCGCGATCGCTTAAAGGGGCTTGTTGCTTTAGGAGAAACGAGAGAAAAGCTCTCCCGTGTAGCAGAGCTGGCAGGTTTAGCTAAGGTGGAAATCGTCGAACCTAGTGAGGACGCCGAGTCCGTCCTTCAGCAAGCGGTGAAACAAGCAGCAGCGATCGCAGAGCCAGGTGATATCGTTTTATTGTCGCCTGCATGCGCAAGCTGGGATATGTTTACATCGTATGAGCAAAGAGGGCGCATTTTTAAAGATTCGGCGCATACCTTGTAAGTAGGGGGCATGTCCCTACTTTCCCATGCTAAGAGGTGTGTTCGCTATGGCCAAAGCGCGTTCTGCCCCGGATATTTGGATGCTGACTGCAATTGGGCTCATTCTCGCTATCGGGTTGATTATGGTGTACAGCGCTAGCGCAGTGCTTGCTTTTCATGAATTCGGTGATCGTTTTTACTATGTAAAGCGTCAGGTGCTATTTGCTGGACTCGGTATAGGCGCGTTGTTGTTTACAATGAATACGCATTATACGGTTTGGAAAAAGTGGGCGCCAATGGCTTTATTGGTTTGCTTCGGCCTTCTTCTGCTCGTGCTGATCCCTGGTGTCGGCGTCGTTCGCGGCGGCGCACGCAGCTGGCTTGGCATTAGCTCCTTCGGTATTCAGCCTTCTGAATTTATGAAGCTGGCGATGATATTATTTTTAGCCAAATGGCTCTCTGAGAAGCAGCAAACGATTACGCAGTTCACAAAAGGGCTTATGCCGCCGCTAGGGCTTGTTGGACTAGCCTTCGGACTCATTATGCTGCAGCCTGATCTAGGTACAGGAGCGGTGATGGTTGGCGCCTCTTTAATTTTAATTTTTACTGCTGGCGCTAGATTATCTCATTTAGGCGGCTTGGCGCTTATCGGTGTCGCAGGTTTTGTTGGCCTTATCATCGCTGCGCCATACCGATTAAAGCGAATAACGAATTTTCTTGATCCATGGGCAGACCCGCTCGGAGGCGGCTATCAAATTATTCAATCCTTATATGCGATCGGACCAGGTGGACTCGTTGGGCTCGGTCTAGGTATGAGCCGACAGAAGTTCAGTTATTTGCCTGAGCCGCAAACCGATTTTATATTCTCGATTTTAGCGGAAGAGCTTGGCTTCATCGGCGGAGTTACTCTTATACTATTATTTCTAGTTGTCATCTGGCGGGGGATACGCGCTGCTATTGCAGCTACGGATACATTCGGGAGCTTGCTGGCAGTCGGAATCACAGGCATTATCGGTGTACAAGTATTGATTAATATTGGTGTCGTCATTGGCATGATGCCCGTTACGGGAATTACGCTGCCGCTTGTTAGCTATGGGGGTTCATCCCTAACGCTTCTCTTAACTGCACTAGGGATTTTGTTGAACATATCTCGTTATTCGAGGTGAGGCTTCATGCCTAGGGCATTAACCAGCAGATGCTTAGTAGAAAAAAACAATAAACGTCCGGCTTGGATAGCTGCAGGTTGCATAACAGCAGCTGCAACTATCCAAGCCGGATATTGTTGTTTACAGGAAAATTTGCTCATTTAATATGATGAGATAATGATTACATTTTTTTTGAAAGAAACAGTCAATTCGCTAAAGCGGCAACCAGCTTTGAGTTCTGCTCTGCTGCACAGACCAATCAGTGAGCCAGTTGGCTCGATATAGGCCATTGTCACACAAGAGCCTATATGGGCATAAGATACACTATATTCGTGACCGTCACCCGAAAGGAGTGGTGATTACAACAGAAAAACCGGCAGCAGCGATTCAGACTGCTGAAGGGGAATTTCTTTTTCTTCTTACACAGTCAGGCTTGTGCTTGCGGAGTAGGTTTTGCTTACGAAGTAGGTTTTGCTGCGCAAAACCTAAGCATTTGCTTACGAAGTAGGTTTTGCTACGCAAAACCTTAGGGAGGTTTAACGAATGGAAGCTTTTAAAGCGGAATTGGAACAAGCTAATCTTGGCGAAGTTTTGTACAACGAACCGCTATCGAACTATACAACTTGGAAAATCGGCGGTCTCGCTGATATCTTTATCCTCCCTAGCAGCAAAGATGAATTGGTATCGGCGGTACGTTTGGTGCAAAAACATCAAATACCCTGGACTAATTTAGGCAGAGGCTCGAACATGCTGGTAAGTGATAAAGGGATTCGCGGCGTTGTAATAAAACCGCACAGAGGGCTCGATTACTTGCGTTTTGAAGGATCGACAGCAATAGCCGGTGCTTCATATTCTTTAATTAAGCTATCAGTCATGGCTGGGAAACAAGGTCTGACCGGACTTGAATTCGCGGGGGGAATCCCAGGTACGGTAGGCGGAGCCGTTTATATGAATGCTGGCGCGCATGGATCAGATGTGTCACGTATTTTTAAGTCAGCTGATATTGTACTGGAAACAGGAGAATTGGTTCGCTACGATCGTGAGGCTATGAACTTCGCTTACCGCCATTCCATACTTCACGAGCAAAAGGGCATTGTCATTGAAGCCGCCTTTGAGCTGGCAGAAGGGGATAGGCAGGAAGTACTTGCTAGGATGGCCTCCTACAAAGAGAGAAGATTGAGAACGCAGCCTTTGCAGCTTGCCTGTGCAGGCAGCGTATTTCGCAATCCGCCTAATGATTATGCCGCTAGACTCATTCAAGAGGCTGGATTAAAGGGTGAAAGCCTCGGAGGAGCGCAAGTATCGAAGCAGCACGCCAATTTTATTGTGAATACCGGGCAAGCAACAGCTGAAGACGTTCTCGCCCTCATGACTCATATAAAAAGCACTGTTCAGGACCGCTATGGCATCCTGTTGGTGCCGGAAGTATTGGTGGTGGGTGAGCGGTAATTCGGAGGTGATACATTGGACAAATTGGTGATTGAAGGTGGGAAACCTCTCTCAGGAACCATAGTTATCCAAGGAGCGAAAAATGCCGCTTTGCCGATTCTGGCTGCCAGTCTATTGGCCGAAGGCACAACAACGATAGATCATGTGCCTGATTTGCTAGATATCGATGTCATGCTGAACATTTTGCGCGAATTAGGATGCCGCGCCGAGCATACGGGAGGAACTGTGGTGCTGGACACTGAGACTGCACATACATCCCACGTGCCGGAATCGTTAATGAGACAGATGCGATCTTCTATTTTTTTAATGGGGCCTTTGCTTGCTAGATTTGGGGAAACTCAGGTTTATCAACCAGGTGGATGTGCAATCGGTGAGCGGAAAATTGATCTTCATTTAGAAGGCCTTCAGGCTCTGGGTGCAGAAATAGAAGAATTGGGTAACCGGATCATATGCCGTGCCGAGAAACTAAGGGGAGCGGATATTCACTTAAGCTTTCCAAGTGTCGGCGCAACAGAGAATATTATGATGGCCGCTGCTTTGGCAGAAGGCCGAACCACAATAAGCAATGCTGCAAGGGAACCGGAAATTCAAGACTTGCAAGGCTTTTTAAATGCAATGGGCGCTAAAATAATGGGAGCCGGAACCGATACGATAACGATAGATGGGGTACAGTCGCTAACACCTTGTCGTTATAAAGTGATTCCGGATCGTATTGTAGCAGGGACCATCATGGTAGCCGCCGCTGCAACACGCGGTCAAGTCACGCTCCAAAATACGCAGCCAGCCCATTTATCTTCCTTGATTCATGTTCTGCGCCGGGCAGGTGTTCAAATTGTTGTCGACGATGATATAATTAAAGTTGGCAGTGCAACAAGGCCTAGAGCGGTTGAAAGAATCGTAACCTCTCCATACCCGGCTTTTCCTACCGATTTGCAGTCTCAGGTTATGGTGCTGCTTACGCTTGCAGATGGTGTGAGCGTATTGAAAGAAACGATTTTTGAAGGCAGATTAAAGCATGTGGATGAACTGTCACGTATGGGTGCAGACATTCGCGTAGACATGAATGCGGCATTCATTCGCGGCGTGCCAAGGCTTTATGGAGCGACGGTGGAAGCAACGGATTTGAGAGCGGGTGCCGCCCTTGTCATAGCTGGTTTAGCAGCGCAAGGAAGGACGGTCGTTGAGCAAATTCATCACATCGATCGAGGCTACGAAAAAATCGAAACGATGCTGTCTAGGCTGGGTGCGCGGATTTCGCGTTATTCGCCAGTGCCTAATAACTAATACTATGCGCATGAGCTGCAAGATAGAAACAGCCGGTACCCTTTTGATGCTAAGCGAAGGCTGACGCGGAGAGGTTAACCGGATGTTTTTTGGGGAAAGAAGGGACAAGTTATGAGTGCACAGATGCCAGTACTTAAGGAACCACCGAAAAAAAGAATGGGCAGTCGGAAGCTGTTGACCATACTTATATTATTGTTTGTGGCGCTTTTGGCTGTATTATTTTTTAATTCCTCTATTAGCAAAATATCAGAAATCCAAATTGAAGGAACTAGATTCGTAACCAGAGAAGAAATAGGCAAGGCAGCTGCTATTTTGGTTGGCGATGCTTTTTTTCGAACTTCGTCTTCTACTATAGAAGATAGAATTGTCACATTGCCACAAATTAAAGGGGCTAAGGTTACGAAGGTATTTCCAGGTGTGGTGAAGATTCATGTAGAGGAGTTTCCTGTTGTTGCATTCGAGCTTTCCAAGCAAGGGGAAATGACAGCGTTATTGACAAATGGAACGACAGTTGAGGCTGACAGCGATGAAATGCAGCTTGTGGACAAGCCTGTATTGTCAGGTTGGGCAGATGGAGATCCCGTAAAAGCACAGCTCACGAAGCAGCTTGCAAAAATATCGACGAAGCAGCTCTCCGACCTGTCTGAGATTTTACCATTTCCGTCAACCGCTTATCCCGATCGGATTCTGATGTACACTCGCACAAAATTTGAAGTGGTAACAGCGGTGTCGGTTCTTCCAGAGAAGATTGAAGCGTTGAATGCAGTAATCGAGACCCAAGAGCCAGGTAAGATCACGATGCTTCTGGCGGATACATATGTGCCTTTCGTAAGTGAGAGTCCAGAAAATATAGATTCTGAGTAAAATTATACTACTCAATAGTCTGAAAGAATGGTAGAATTTTATTTATGCATTAATACTCGATTAAGCTGGATAAACATAGGAAATATAGAGAATCGCAAGGGGCGGTGCTCGACACAAAGCGAGAAACATCGAAAAATTTGTTGAAAAAAGAGGGAAAATAATAAAAGCGTTGAATATGTAGGAAGACCTTAACATGTGGTAAAATAATTAATTATTTGAAACGGAGGTGCCGCAAGATGAGCAGCAACGACATCATCGTCAGTTTGGACATCGGTACATCCAAAGTTCGTGCTATTATTGGTGAAGTGAATAATGGAGCCATTAATATTATTGGAGTTGGATCTGCCGACTCAGAGGGTATTCGCAAAGGAGCAATAGTAGATATTGACCAGACTGTGCAATCGATCCGTAATGCCGTAGAGCATGCGGAGCGCATGGTAGGCATTCAAATATCAGACGTATATGTTGGTATTCAAGGCAATCATATTGCTTTGCAAACCAATAGAGGCGTCGTTGCAGTATCCAATGAGGACCGTGAAATTGGTGAAGAAGATATTGAACGAGTATTACAAGCTGCTAAAGTAGTGGCGCTCCCTCCAGAGCGTGAAATCATTAACTTGGTTCCAAAGCAGTATCTAGTAGACGGCTTGGAAGGTATTTCCGATCCGCGCGGTATGATTGGCGTTCGCCTTGAGGTTGAGGCGACGATCGTCACGGGGACAAAGACTGCTATACATAACCTTATGCGTTGTGTAGAGAAAGCAGGCCTTCGTATTTCTGGTGTCATTTTGTTATCACTCGCTTCAGGCGTGGTTTCGCTCACCAAAGATGAGAAATCGATAGGGACAGTTCTTACTGACATAGGAGCAGGATCATGTACGATTGCCATTTATGATCAAGGCGGCCTAGCTGCTACGTCAACGCTTCCAATTGGTGGCGAATATGTAACAAATGATATAGCTTATGGTTTGCGCACGCAAAGTGAGCAAGCTGAGAAAATCAAACTTAAATATGGCTGTTCTAATGTATTGGATGCTGCTGAAGATGTGAAGTTTAAAGTAGCACGAATGGGCAGCAATGTGGAAAAAGAGTTTTCACAGGTTGATCTTGCTAGTATAATTGAGCCTCGCATGCAAGAGATTTTCCATTTAGTTCGTCAAGAGGTACGTCGACTTGGTTATGGAGACAAGGTTAACGGTTATGTGTTGACCGGTGGCACTGTATCGATGCCAGGAACACTCGCTTTGGCCCAGGCAGAGCTTGAGTCTTCCGTCCGAATTGCACTCCCTGATTATATTGGTGTAAGAGACCCGGCGTATAGCAGCGGCGTTGGCATGATTCAATATGTGTCAAAATATATGGGAGCTCGCGGAACTGGAGCAGTGAAGAAAACGGCAAGCCGCAAAGCAAGTCCAACACCTTCTACTAAACCCGGTATGTTCGAGCGGATTAAAAGTATGTTTAATAAATTTATTTGAGGATTTAAGATAATATAAGTTTCACCTTATATACGATACTTATATTTTACTGCGAAACGTTGCTGTGCCGTCTCATAGATGTTATCAGCAGTTTACGCTTGACTGGGGGAAAATGAAAGATGTTGGAATTCGACTTTGAGCTTGAGCAGCTTGCTCAAATAAAAGTAATAGGTGTTGGCGGTGGCGGTAGCAATGCCGTTAACCGAATGATAGAAAATGGTGTTAAAGGCGTGGAGTTTATTACGGTAAACACCGACGCTCAGGCGCTGCATTTGGCTAAATCCGAGCATAAGCTGCAAATCGGCGATAAGCTTACGCGTGGACTTGGTGCGGGTGCCAATCCTGATGTAGGCAGCAAGGCTGCCGAGGAATCTCGCGAAATTATTATGAACCAGCTTAAAGGCTCGGACATGGTATTCGTGACAGCAGGAATGGGCGGCGGTACGGGAACGGGAGCAGCTCCGGTTATTGCCGAAATCGCTCGCGAATGCGGCGCACTCACTGTAGGGGTTGTTACTCGGCCTTTTACCTTTGAAGGACGCAAGCGTGCTGGACAAGCTGAGCTTGGGATTGAAGCGCTCAAAGAAAAAGTAGATACGCTTATCGTCATTCCTAATGACCGTTTGCTTGAGATTGTAGACAAAAAGACACCAATGCTGGAAGCTTTCCGTGAAGCGGATAACGTGCTCCGTCAAGCCGTTCAAGGCATCTCAGACCTTATTCAAGTACCAGGCCTAATCAACCTTGACTTTGCAGACGTAAAAACGATTATGACAGAACGCGGCTCCGCTTTGATGGGTATCGGTATTGCTACTGGCGAGAACCGTGCTGCTGAAGCAGCGAGAAAAGCGATTATGAGCCCGCTGCTTGAAACGTCAATTGACGGCGCTCGCGGTGTTATTATGAACATTACTGGCGGCAGCAACCTTTCACTCTATGAAGTGAATGAAGCAGCTGAAATCGTCATTTCAGCATCTGATCCAGATGTGAACATGATCTTTGGTGCGATCATCGATGAAGATCTGAAGGACGAAATTAAAGTAACCGTTATAGCAACGGGCTTCGAGCACAAGTCACCAGCTGCGCGTCGTGTTCCACAACAGCAGCCAGAAGCAGTTGATACAAGGCAACAGGGCAGCTCCAATGCAGTTAAGCCTTTTGGAGCTAGCAACACTTCAAGCGACCAGCTTGAAATTCCAGCATTTTTGCGCAATCGCCCTCGCAACAACGATCGTTAGAACTTTTTGTACTAAGCCTCACCATTATGGTGAGGCTTTTTTTTATTTTTTTGATTGTAAGTTGATCGAGAAAAGGGGAGTAGCAGCTGTAAGCACGCATATGCATTTATATGTTCTTTTGCCTACGATTAGCGAATGGGCAAGGTAGATAAGCCTCTGTAAGCACGTATAGGTTCTTACAGCATGAAAGAAGCCTTAGTTTGCTGCGAATAAGCACCTATACGTTCTTATAGTTTACTATTTGCGAATGAGCAAGGTAGATAAGTCTCTGTAAGCACGTATAGGTTCTTACAGCATGAAAGAAACCATGGTTAGCTGCCAATAAGCACCTATACGTTCTTAAAGCCAATGCTTGGTGAATGAGTAAGCTAGATAAGCTAGATAAGCCACTGTAAGAACGCATAGGTTCTTACAGCATGAAAGAAACCAAGGTTAGCTGCCATTAAGCGTCTATACGTTCTTATAGCCTACTATTTGCGAGTGAGCAAGGTAAATAAGGCGCTGTAAGCGCGTATAGGTTCTTGCAGCATGAAAGAAACCATGGTTAGCTGCCAATAAGCGCCTATACGTTCTTACAGCCTACTATTTGCGAATGAACAAGGTAGATAAGGCGCTGTAAGCACGTATAGGTTCTTACAGCATGAAAGAAACCATGGTTAGCTGCCAATAAGCGCCTATACGTTCTTACAGTCTACTATTTGCGAATGAGCAAGGTAGAGAAGCCTCTGTAAGCACGTATAGGTTCTTACAGCATGAAAGAAGCCTTTGTTTGCTGCCAATAAGCGCCTATACGTTCTTACAGCCTACTATTTGCGAATGAGCAAGGTAGATAAGACTCTGTAAGCACGTATAGGTTCTTACAGCATGAAAGAAACCAAGGTTAGCTGCCAATAAGCGCCTATACGTTCTTACAGGCTACTATTTGCGAATGAACAAGGTAGATAAGGCGCTGTAAGCACGTATAGGTTCTTACAGCATGAAAGAAACCATGGTTAGCTGCCAATAAGCGCCTATACGTTCTTACAGCCTACTATTTGCGAATGAACAAGGTAGATAAGGCGCTGTAAGCACGTATAGGTTCTTACAGCATGAAAGAAACCATGGTTAGCTGCCAATAAGCGCCTATACGTTCTTACAGTCTACTATTTGTGAATGAGCAAGGTAGAGAAGCCTCTGTAAGCACGTATAGGTTCTTACAGCATGAAAGAAGCCTTAGTTTGCTGCCAATAAGCGCCTATATGTTCTTACAATCAACGCTTGGTGAATGAGCAAGGTTGAGAAGCTGCATTTTATAAATGCTAATAACCCTCTAATGTGCCTGTTAAAGTGATTTGAATAATAGAGTATGCAACTGCTCTTGGTTTACTTTGTAGCATCGAATTCTCTGGGTGCCATTTCCTGCGGGCAATAAGGCTTGATTGAGAACCATACGATGAAGCAGTTTTTGAGCTTCGCGTTTTTTGATTTTTAGGAGATCGATTACGTCAGTGGGCCGGATAGGATGCTGTATTTGAGAAGCATAACGTAATACTTCCAACTGCAAGAATGCATCAGCGCTTGTATCTTGTTTATTGCCAATTAAGCTCCTACCCATAAATTGTTGGAGAAGCTGTTGGCACATTCGCGGTTTTTCTTTTAGGTCATCATAGGAAAAACGTAATATTTTCCAACCGTCGAGCACAAGGTGGTTTTGTCGCATTAATGAATCTGAAAACTGCCAACGAGTGGTTTCTGAGGAATGAGTGCGATATCCATCAATTTCGATCGCTAGCCGTAAGCCTGATTTTAAATATGCAAAGTCCAAAAAACGAGTGCCGTCACGAAAATCAGCAATCTCAAACTCTGGAATAAGCCCATCAAGTTGATGGAAGGCAGGATACCACACCCTTTCTAAAAATAATTTTTCAGCGTGTCCATGTCCTTGCTCCAGCCTCCGTCCATATTCTCCACTACTCTTTTTCAGATGAAGTCCCAGCCAACATTCGTATACTGATTGAAACGACAAATTTATCATCCTCCTACGGAAAATAAAAAAAACCGCATACTGCGGGAGAGAGATCTCCCGAGTAAGCGGTGTGCTTCACTGCTTCTATCTATTTAGAATGATAATCTAATTGCCTAAGTGGAACAAGTATCCATTCCAATTTTTTTTTGTATTTTTTAAAAAACGGCCAGATTATTTAGTCGAAAATTATTTTAGCAATGTCAAGTGCCTCAATAAGAAACAAAAAGGTAGATTCAGCCTGACATAGGAGTGATCCCTCACAGGAGCTGCCCTAGGCTAATGAACTGTTAGCAAAATATGACGAGCTAAAGATATAAGCCTCTGCAATAAAACGTAAAAGACTTGCCGTTTTTTATACTCCTACTCGACAAAAAAAGATACGTCATGCCGTCATGAATAGACAGACTTTGAAATAGGATTTTAATATACTAGTGTCAATCGTTCTCCCGGGTGCCGGCTGCAGGCCGTTTACCGCCAGTTGCAGGAAGGTGACCGAAGTGGCTGTTTATGTTGATGTTATGTTTTTACGAGAGCTGCTCGTTGACGGTGCTATTCTATTAACTACTGCTTGGGCACGTCATCTTAAACCGAAGCCTTGGCGAGTATTATTGGCTTCTGCTGTCGGAGCTTGTTATGTCGTTTTAATGCTTTTTCCACAATTATCTTTTTTATTCACATTTGCAGTTAAGGTTGCTACGTCGTTATTGATTTTATGGATTGCTTTTGGCTTTGCCTCGATTCAGCACTATATGAGGAATGTTGCAGCGTTTTATGCGGTTAACTTTGTGGCTGCTGGAGCTGTGCTTGGACTTTATTATTTGTTCATGCAAGGGTCCCGTGAGGTTTGGAAAACGATGATGTTCGTAAACGGAAACATGCGTGTGGAGCTTAAGATGGGATTGTTTTATTTAATTGCTGCGTTATGTATCGGATTGTATATATACCGTGCCGTATTGACGCAAAAAAGAGAAAGGGAGCTGGTGCACACTCATTTGGCAGAAGTGAAAATTATGATTGGAGAACGTATACAAACCTGCATAGGCCTGATCGACACCGGCAATCAGCTGTATGATCCACTTACACGGACACCGGTCATGGTGATGGAGGCATCCTTGTGGCAAGATGATTTACCTGAATCGTGGTTGAATAGCATACGAGATGCACAAGTGGATCGTCTTGTAGCGGGAATGGATGAGCACACCTTTGTTTGGCAAGATCGACTTCGTCTTGTACCATTCAGAGGTGTTAATCGAGGGTCACAGTTCATGCTAGCGATAAAGCCGGATGCGGTTGAAATTACTAGGGAAGGACAAGTTTTTGAAACGCGGAAGGTGCTTATCGGGCTTGACGGCGGTAAGTTAACGTCTGATGGGGCATATCGAGCCATTATCCATCCGTCTATGGTACAACAGTAACGAACGTATGCTCATACAAACGAGGAGGGATGGGCCAGATGCTCGTCAAGTACAAACTGATCCTTCAGTTATATTATTATCGTGTCATGTTTTTATTCGGATTAAAAAGTGAAGAAATTTATTACATTGGTGGCAGTGAGGCATTACCGCCTCCCCTAACACGTGAAGAGGAAGAATATTTGCTGGAAAAACTGCCTACCGGCGATACGGCTATTCGCGCAATGCTAATCGAACGTAATTTAAGGCTAGTCGTATACATCGCTCGTAAGTTTGAGAATACCGGCATTCATATTGAAGATCTCGTATCAATCGGCGCGATCGGTCTAATAAAGGCGGTTAACACGTTTGATCCTGAGAAAAAGATTAAGCTGGCCACCTACGCCTCCCGTTGTATTGAAAATGAAATATTGATGTACCTGCGCCGCAATAGCAAGACACGTACCGAAGTGTCTTTTGATGAACCGCTTAACATCGACTGGGATGGAAATGAACTGCTTCTATCGGATGTGCTCGGAACGGAGAACGACACGATTTACCGGAACATTGAAGAGCAGGTAGATCGCAAGTTGCTTCACAAAGCGCTTGATAAATTGTCTGAGCGTGAACGGATCATTATGGAGCTTCGCTTCGGTCTTGCAGACGGCGAGGAAAAAACACAGAAGGATGTTGCTGATCTTCTTGGCATTTCACAGTCCTATATTTCACGCCTTGAGAAGCGAATTATTAAAAGGCTTCGAAAAGAATTTAACAAAATGGTTTAGATCCCGCATCCTGCTTGCGGTTGTCGAACGATGTCGCAATAGGAATAAAAAGGACTCCTGAGGAGATAATGTACATTAATGTTTCTCCTTGGGAGGTAATCACGTTGACCCGAAATAAAGTCGAGATCTGTGGAGTGGATACCGCGAAACTGCCTGTCCTTAATAATGTCGAAATGAGAGAATTGTTTACGGCATTACAAACCCGTAATGAGTGGGCAGCAAGAGAGAAATTAGTTAACGGTAATCTGCGGCTAGTGCTTAGCGTTATACAACGGTTTAACAATAGGGGAGAGTTTGTAGACGACTTATTCCAGGTCGGATGCATTGGACTTATGAAGGCGATAGATAATTTCGACCTTAGCCAAAATGTCAAATTTTCCACCTATGCCGTACCGATGATTATCGGGGAAATACGCCGTTACTTGCGTGACAACAACCCTATACGCGTATCACGCAGCTTGAGAGACATTGCCTACAAGGCGCTTCAAGTTAGGGATAGCTTGACGAACAAAAACTCACGCGAACCGACGATTTTTGAAATATCGGAAGCATTAAATGTTCCGAAAGAAGATGTCGTATTCGCACTGGACGCCATTCAAGATCCTGTTTCATTGTTTGAACCGATCTACCATGACGGCGGCGATCCTATTTATGTTATGGACCAAATTAGTGACGAACGTAACAAAGACGTATCGTGGATCGAGGAAATCGCACTTCGGGAAGCTATGCATAAGCTGAACGACCGTGAAAAAATGATTTTGTCGATGCGCTTTTTCGAAGGCAAGACGCAAATGGAGGTAGCCGATGAAATCGGCATCTCACAGGCACAGGTATCTCGTTTGGAAAAGTCGGCTATTCAGCAAATGCAAAAGCATGTAAAAACATAAAAAAACGGTGCCGAGAGGCACCATTTTTTTTGTTTACGTGATTTATTGAAGGAGACTAATCAATAATCATTAACCAAAAAGATAAGAAACTGATGATCAGACAAAGCGGAGAGTAGACATACGTATCCATCCGTGCAAAATGCGTGTTTCGAATCGTTTTGAATAACCCGACTGCACGAAACTCACCAACTGCTCTAGCCAAAAAAATAATAGCAAGTGCCCATGCTGCAATGGAGGGCAGCGATGCTGGTCCGATGACAGGGATAATATCAGCAAACATAAGAATGAATGCGGCGCCCGCAAAGAAAAGTACTGCAACAGCTGCCGTTCCAACAGGACGAGGTTTAAAAAGAGGCTGAGATGTGTAATTCTTTGTCGGGACAGCAATGGAGATTCCATGCCGACCACCTAACACCCAATATATATGTATCACGCCGATGACGAACAACACCGCACTAATGAGCGCTGCTAATAACGATTGCATCACATATCCCTCCGTGTCATGTATGATTTTTTTCAATAAACGGCATGAGCAGGTCAATCTGCTTCTTGGTTTCTTCCGGAATGAGAGTACGATGTTTATTTCGTTCGTACCATCCCAAGTAATAACTGTATAAGAGTTCAGATGTATTTTTTGCCTCATCTTCTAATAATTCGCACGCTATGAGCAAGCCGCTCATATAATCCAAGCGCTGCTGCTCAATTTGCTGAAGCAGCTCGGCATACGCAGGCGATGTCGTTCCTAATTTTCGGAAATGATAAATAAAATCTTTTCCTTCTATCGTGCTGAACATGACGCTGAGCAGCTGGTGTACCTTTTGCTTCGGTTCTAATGAATCATGCTGCTGAATATGAGCGATGATTGATATGGTTGTTTGTTCATGCCAGTAATGAATAATACGATCCACATACAAAATACGATTTTTAAAATACCAATAGAAGCTGGTTTTACTGCTGTTTAACTGCTTAGCGAGCTGTTCGATAACGAGAGCTTCGACACCCCCTTCAGCAAATTTTTGCAGTCCTAGCTTAATCCAATCGAGTTCCGTTGCGACGATTTTTGGCATGATATGCTCCTTATTCGATCCTCTGATATTCTTTTATTGTACGCTATCGTACATAAAAATCAAATTTTGAAATAAGAGGCTCCTTTTCTTGATAAGAAGGACATTTTGGGCGATTTCCACATATAGTTATAGGAGAGACAAACGGGTGATCACTCTACTTGAAAAGTGGTGAGCGGAAATGAAAATATCTGATTTTCAAACAAAGGACGTTATTAATATTGTGGACGGAAAAAAGCTAGGTCAAATAACGGATTTGGAGCTTGATCTACGGCAAGGTCGGATCGATTCTATTGTGGTGCCGCAGTATACTAAGTTTTTGGGAATGTTTGGCGGTGGCGGCACGGAAGTCGTTATTCCATGGCGCAATATTGTGAAAATTGGGGCAGATGTTGTGCTCGTTCGAATGGATGACACGAAACAGCTTCGTTCCGAGGAAGAAGATTTGCACGCTCGCTCATAAAACGCTAAACTGTGACTATACCAGCAAAGCTGATTTGCTTTGCAACCCTTAGCTTATGCTTACGAAGTAGGTTTGCTTCGCAAACCTAAGCAAATGCTTACGAAGTAGGTTTGCTTCGCAAACCTTTAATAGAGGTGAACAAATGGAAGCTTTTAAACATAATCAATCAGCGAAGGGACCTTCGCTTTTTTTATTGTCTGAATGGGAATCACGTTACGATCGTTTGAATGCGGGGTTTACAGGACGTCAAGGCGGGGTTAGCGAAGGCCACTTTTCATCGTTAAACATGGGCTTGCACGTCAAGGATCAAGATGCCGCAGTTATATCGAACAGGCGATTGCTGACCGATGCTATCGGCTGGCCTTTTGAAGCGTGGACATGTGCTGAACAGGTGCATGGAAACCGGGTATGGCAAGTGACTGAAGCAGATAAAGGCAAAGGTAGAAATAGTCTGGACGATGTGCTCAGGGATTGTGATGCTATCATGACTAACGTCCCTGGGGTGCTGCTGACTTCTTTTTACGCAGATTGTGTCCCATTGTATTTCTATGATCCAGAGCATGATGCGGTGGCGCTTGCCCATGCCGGTTGGAAGGGAACCGTCCAGCAGATCGCTGTTGAAACGGTACGAGCAATGGAGCAAGCATATGGAACCGACCCTAAAGCGCTTGTGGCAGCGATAGGGCCTTCTATAGGAGGCTGCTGCTATGAGGTGGATGGTCCAGTCATAGAGCAAGTACAGGCGCTTTTGACTGATCTGAGCTTGACGCAAGAAGAAGCGGAATCAATGCTTAAGCAAAGCGAGGATGGCAAAGCGAACTTAGACTTGAAAGAAATAAACCGACAGATTATGATAAAAGCAGGAATTTTGCCGATACGTATCGAATTAACAGAGTGGTGCACTGGATGCAGACGGGATTTATTTTTTTCTCATCGCAAAGAAGGTGGCTTAACCGGCCGAATGGCCAGTTGGATCGGCATTCGGGAGAGGTGAAACATGTCATTCACATTAGAGAATAGAATTGAGCTTGTGGAAGAGCGAATTAAGAAAGCTTGCGAGCGTGCCGGGCGCAGCAGAGATGAAGTTCAAATTATTGCTGTTACGAAATATGTTTCTTTAGATACTACGAAGGCTGCCCTAGGGCAAGGCTTGCTTCATTTGGGTGAAAATCGCTGGCAGGACGCGCAGGCGAAGTGGGAAGCGATAAGCGGCAGTGACGATCTAGCAGCAGAGGATCAGCCTATCTGGCATTTTATCGGTTCATTGCAAACGAATAAGGTGAAGGACGTCATTGGGAAGTTTACATACATGCATTCGTTGGACAGGCTATCGCTTGCTGAAGCCATAAATAAGCGTGCTTCCCAGCTAGGAATTATCGTTCCTTGCTTTATTCAAGTAAATGTATCTGGAGAAGATTCCAAGCAAGGCATTAATCCAGACGAGCTCTTTCCCTTTGTGGAGCAGCTTGCTAAGTTTAATTCGATCAAGCCAATTGGTTTGATGACGATGGCTCCTTATGAAGCCGAACCAGAGCAAACGAGACCCGTCTTTAGAGCATTGCGAGAGCTGAGGGATGAATTAGAGCGGCGCTCGGAACATCCAAACACCATCACCCAGTTATCAATGGGCATGTCGAATGATTTTGAGGTTGCCATCGAAGAAGGAGCGACATGGATTCGCCTTGGTACGATATTAGTAGGTAAAGAGGAGGAATAGGGATGAGCGTCATGAACCGCTTTATGAGTTTTCTTGGCTTGCAAGATGAAGAAGAAGTTGTAGAGAGAGAACGTGTTGTACAGCAGGAAGAACAAGAAGCTGAAACTTCTCCCTTCGAGGCACGTAAAAACACGAAGAGCAATAATGTCGTCAGCATTCATTCACAGAAGAATGTCCGGGTAGTACTTAGCGAGCCAAGGTCTTATGATGAAGCGCAAGAAATTGCTGATCATTTGCGTTCACGCCGTGCAGTAATCGTGAATCTTCAACGTGTTCGCAGCGATCTTGCTGTTCGAATTGTTGATTTTCTAAGCGGTACCGTGTACGCTTTAGGCGGAAGCATCTCTAAGCTAGGACCCAATATTTTTCTTTGTACGCCGGATTCAGTCGAAATTCAAGGTGCTATAACGGAAATGCTGGCGGAGGAGAACGACTACAACAAAATGAGGTGACCTTGAGTTAATGGATGAAGTTTATAGTATTGTGATGCTGGTACAAAAAATTTACACGTTTATGATCATTGGTTATGTGCTGCTATCTTGGTTGCCTAACGCCCGTGAAAGCTTTATCGGCGTATTTCTAGGTAAGCTGGTTGAGCCATACTTAGGTATTTTCAGAAAGTTTATTCCGCCAATCGGAGGCATGCTGGATCTTTCGCCAATCCTTGCCGTGTTCGCATTGCAATTTGTAGCGTATGGCCTGATTGCAGTAATCGGATTTTTTATTTGATTAAAGGAATGAGTTTATATGAAACAAGGAATATACGATCATTTCCATCCCGATGAGAAACCTTTCGTAGATCGGGCGGAGGAATGGATAGAGCGGTCCGCACAGCAGCATGAGCTGAAGCGGACCGATTTTTTAGACCCAAGACAAGCGCAAATATTGACTATTTTGGCAAATCGCAACCCTGATGTTAATGTCCGGTTTGATGGCGGTTATGATCAAGCTGAGCGTAGACGAGCCATTATAGGTCCAGATTATCGAAATTTGGATGACGAAAATGCTGGCATATCTGTTCTTGTAGTTAATGGACCGGGACAAGCCCAAATGGAATTAGATCATGGTGATTTTTTAGGAGCACTGCTTGGACTTGGTATAAAACGTGACCGAATTGGTGACATACATGTGCATGAGCATTTTTGTCATATCATTGTTATGGATGAAATTGCGGATTACTTGAATATCCATCTGAGACAGGTTCATCGGATTAATGTGCTGACAGACGTACTTCCACTATCTGAGCTTCAGACGGCTTTGGTTAAGCTGGAGGAAATGAGTTTGTCAGTTGCTTCTATGCGATTGGACGGGATTGCGAGCGATGTTTATCGCATAAGCAGATCCAAAATCGTTGATCCGATTCGAGCAGGAAGATGCAGGGTGAATTGGAAATCGGAAGAAGACCCATCCGAGCAGCTTCGAGCGGGTGACGTTGTGTCATTCAAAGGACTTGGCCGATTTAAAGTACTAGAGGTGGATGGCGTGACAAAAAAAGGCAGAATTCGAGTAAAGGTCGGCAAATTTATTTGAATGATTGCAGGAATTTTCCTGTAGTTGTCGAATTATTCTCATCAAATCGTGTATTTTCGGTTACGAATGTTCCAAATACCATAAGGAGGTGCCCCAATGCCGTTATCGCCATTGGACATACATAACAAAGAGTTTGGTCGGAGATTGCGTGGCTACGATGAGGATGAAGTTAATGAATTTCTAGATCAGGTCATCAAAGACTATGAATCGCTCATTCGTGAAAATAAAGAAATGCAAAACCAAGTATTAGGCTTGCAGGAAAGATTGAATCATTTTACGAATATCGAAGAAACGCTTAGCAAAACGATTATAGTTGCACAAGAAGCAGCCGATGAAGTAAGAAACAACGCGAAGAAAGAAGCACAGTTGATTATTAAGGAATCAGAGAAAAACGCTGATCGAATTATCAATGATTCACTTGCCAAGTCTCGCAAGGTTTCTCTTGAGGTGGAAGAGCTTAAAAAACAAGCTTCCGTATACCGTGCTCGTTTCCGTACACTTGTAGAAGCTCAGCTTGAACTGCTTTCCGTAGATGGTTGGGATACGTTGGAGCCGCATGTAAGACAAACCGAGCATGAATTGACTCGCGGCTAGTTTTTTTATAAACAGGCGAAATGCCATTTGACATTTGGCCTGTTGTTACGCTATAACTAATAGTAATTAATTGATGATCTAAACTTCGTTGATGAGAACAAGTACGTTTTGAGTTCACTCCTCAGAGAGCCGGCGGCAGCTGAAAGCCCGGTGTGTGAGCTATTGCGGAATATCCTCTCTGAGAAGCGGTGCTGAACCTGCGTATGCAGCAGTAAGTGCTGACGGCTGTCCCCCGTTACAGGGAACGCGAATATTATGTTCGCGACTAAGGTGCCGCATGAAGCACAGCTGAACGTAGCTGTCTGCTCTCATTAACTTGTTGCTGGATTTCAGCAGCAGTGCGGAACAAGGGTGGTAACGCGACTAAGCCTCGTCCCTTCTCATAGGGATGAGGCTTTATTTTTGTTTAAATTAGGAGGCTGAAGCGATGCAACGCGTAGACGTTAAGGAACGTGCCCGCAACCGTGAGCTGCGAGTGCTGGAGCAATGGAAAACAGATGAAACGTTTAAAAAATCAATAGCAAACCGGGAAGGCAAGCCGAATTTTGTATTTTATGAAGGGCCGCCTACCGCTAATGGAGCACCACATATCGGTCATGTACTTGGCCGCGTAATTAAAGATTTTATTTGCCGCTACAAAACAATGGCAGGATACCGTGTTATCCGTAAAGCAGGATGGGATACGCATGGTCTACCGGTTGAGCTTGGAGTTGAGAAGCAGCTAGGCATCTCCGGCAAGCAGGAAATCGAAGAATACGGTGTAGAGAAGTTTGTGAAAAAATGCAAAGACAGCGTATTTGAATATGAGAAGCAGTGGCGTGAGCTGACAGAAGGCATCGCGTATTGGACGGATTTAGACAATCCATACATCACGCTTAAAAACGAGTACATCGAGAGTGTTTGGCATATTTTATCGTCAATCCACGGAAAAGGACTGCTGTACCGCGGTCATCGCGTAAGTCCTTATTGCCCGGATTGTCAAACGACGCTTAGCTCGCATGAGGTTGCTCAAGGTTATGAGGATGTTAAGGATCTAAGCGCAACAGCGAAGTTTAAGCTAGTGGAGTCGGGAGAATTCGTTCTCGCTTGGACAACTACGCCGTGGACGCTT
Source organism: Paenibacillus sp. NRS-1760 (assembly GCF_050467785.1). NCBI lineage: Bacteria > Bacillati > Bacillota > Bacilli > Caryophanales > Paenibacillaceae > Paenibacillus > Paenibacillus sp. NRS-1760. The sequence goes on from NZ_JBITPK010000016.1 coordinate 107,772, forward strand.
CCTGCAAATGTGGCGTTAGCCGTAAATCCGGAGCTTGATTATATCCGTGCTTCCAAAAACGGTGAAGTGTATATCGTTGCTCAAAATCTAGCGGAGAGCGTTCTTAAAGAAGATTATGAAGTTCTATCCGTATTGAAAGGCGCTGAGCTTGTTGGTCTTAGCTACGAGCCGCCATTCCAATACGTTGCCCTAGAAAAAGGCCACGTCGTTATTGCAGGCGATTTCGTTAGCGACACTAGCGGTACGGGTATCGTTCATATCGCGCCAGCACATGGTGAGGATGACTACCGAGTTTCACGCGACAACGGAATCAGCATGCTGAGTGTTGTTGATTTGGCTGGTCGCTATACGTCAGAGGTTACTGACTTTGCAGGACGTTTCGTGAAAGACGCTGAGCTTGATATTGACATCGTCAAGAACCTTAGTGAACGCGGTCTTCTTTACTCGAAGGAGCGCTACGAGCATAGCTATCCATTCTGCTGGCGCTGCAAAACGCCGCTCATCTACTATGCGATGGAAAGCTGGTTTATTAAAACAACAGCGGTTAAGGATCAGTTGATCGCCAACAACAACAGCGTTGATTGGTATCCTGGCCACATCCGTGAAGGGCGCTTTGGTAAGTTTTTGGAGGATTTGGTGGATTGGAACATCAGCCGCAACCGTTACTGGGGTACGCCGCTTAACGTTTGGGTCTGCGATGTAACAGGCAAGGAGTATTCACCAAGCAGTATTGCTGATCTGCGTGCGATGGCGATTGGCGATGTGCCAGAGGACATTGAGCTTCATAAACCGTATGTGGATGATATTAAGCTGAAATCACCTTTCGCTGAGGGTGCTGAAATGACGCGTACACCTGAGGTTATCGATGTATGGTTTGACAGCGGTTCGATGCCATTCGCTCAGCATCATCACCCGTTTGAGAATGAGCAGCAATTCGCTGAGCAGTATCCAGCAGATATGATCTGTGAAGGTATTGACCAAACACGCGGCTGGTTCTACAGCTTGCTTGCAGTATCTACGTTGTACAATGGCAAAGCGCCATATAAAGCGGTTATCTCAACTGGCCATATTTTGGATGAGAATGGGCAAAAAATGTCCAAATCGAAGGGTAATGTTATCGATCCTTGGGAAATCATCAATGAATATGGAACGGATGCGTTCCGCTGGGCTTTACTATCAGACAGCGCACCTTGGAACAGCAAGCGCTTTTCACGAGGCATCGTTGGCGAAGCCAAATCCAAAGTCATTGATACCATCGTAAATACACATGCGTTTTTCGCGTTGTATGCTTCAATCGATGGCTTTGACTACACAGCTCATGAAGAAATCAAATCAGACAACAAGCTGGATCGCTGGATCATTTCACGTCTGAACAGCTTGATTAATACAGTGAACAAGGGTCTTGAAGTAAATGATTTCCTAAATCCAGCTAAATCGATTGAAGTGTTCGTTGACGAGCTGAGCAACTGGTATATCCGCCGTTCACGTGATCGCTTCTGGGGAAGCGGGCTTACAGCTGATAAATTAGCCGCTTATCAAACTTTGCGCAGCGTACTGCTTACTCTCTCGCGTTTAATCGCACCATACGCACCTTTGCTTGCAGAGGATGTATTCGGAAACCTTGGCGGAGCAGGCAGCGTTCATTTGGCTGATTATCCGAAAGCGGATGAAACGCTAATTGATGAGACTTTGGAGCGCGATATGGAAAGTGCAAAACAAATCGTTGAGCTTGCTCGCAACGTTCGGAACGAAACAGGAATCAAAACGCGCCAGCCTTTGTCGGAGCTAATCGTATCGCTTGATCGTGATTTCAACGTAGCAGACTACGAGGATATCGTGAAGGATGAAATAAATGTAAAAGCTATTACCGTACAAAATTCAGACAGTGGTTTTGTTGATTTCACCCTTAAGCTGAATCTTAAAGTTGCCGGTAAAAAATACGGTAAAAACGTTGGACCTATTCAAGGTCAGCTAAAAGGACTATCAGCAGAACAGACTCGTAGCATCGTAAATGGCGGAAGCTTCGACTTCACAAGTGCAGAAGGCGAACAGCTGTCGATCACTGTTGATGAGCTGTTGGTTGAGAAGCAAGCGAAGTCAGGTTTCGCATCTGCATCTGGCAACGGTGTTACTGTAGCGCTGAATACGGATATTACAGCTGAGCTTGAGCAAGAGGGCTGGGTTCGTGAAGTGATTCGCGCCGTTCAGGATACACGCAAAAAGCTCGATCTGCCGATTGAGAAGCGTATCGATCTAGTACTTGATGTTGATGCAGAGCTCAAAGCGGCGCTGGATGCGTTCGCACAAGTGCTTCAAGACAACGTGCTTGTTCAAACCGTCGCTTATGGTGATGAGCCGGGGATGGAGAAAGTTGTGCTTGGCGAAAAAGAAATAGGGATTTTCATCCGCGGATAAGGTTATAGTATAAAGGAAATTAACAAGCGAAAAAAACGAGGCCGTCGCCTTCCGACAGCTGCAGCAAACGACTGAATAGTCGCAATGCTAGCAATGTCCGGCAGGTCAGGCCTCGTTTTATTGTTTGACAAAGGGGATGCCTCGTATGAATACAAATAACCCGGAACAGCCGAAAAATTTGAACGAGTTACAAACCTCGTTAAGCAAGCTTGATAAACGACTGCAAACTATTGCTACCGAAATGGAGCATACCCAAATAGCGGACTACATTGATCTGTTAAACAGACCATGGACAATGATTTGGAAAAATCTGCTGGCTGGTACAGCCAGAGGTGTAGGAATCGCGATTGGTTTTACCTTTTTTGCTGCGACCATTCTTTATGTTCTGCGTATATTAGGAGCGCTAAACTTACCGATAATCGGCGACTATATTGCAGACATTGTCCGAATTGTCCAAATCCAGCTCGAAGGAAAAGTTTATTGATTATAAGCGTTGATCCTCAAGATCAGCTTCTAATCCATGATCGCCTTCATCCGACTCCAAGTAGTTTTTATACTCTCGGTTGCGGATTACGGACACATGACGCCCTGTAATGTCGGTCGCAAGAAAGCTTTCAATGGATTCAACGAAGCCGTCATTCTCGAAAGCTTCAATGCCTACATGCTCGTAATCGGCAACATCTCGATTCTCAGATGTGGCAGGTGAATCAGCATTGCCCCATTGCTCAACAATTTGCCAAGCATCCTCGCCATCAAAGCCGTTGTAGGAATCATGCTCATCCATGCTGGTTCGACCAAAGGGAGGATCGAGAAATAATTCTTCAACCGGCCTGCGCAGGGATAATTGTTGTCTTGGCGCATGTTCAATGCAGTAAAGCGTATCAGGCACGGCATCCAAACGCTCAAGCGGAATAGGTTCATTGCATGTTTTACAAATGCCGTATGTTCCATCAGCAATCGCGGTTAGCGCTGCCTCAATGCGATTCAGATGCAATTCCTCTTGTTCATGAAGGGCTACATCTTTCTCGCGTTCATAAAGCTCAGTAGCAACATCACCTGGATGATTATCGATTGTGGATAGTTCTCCGGTAGTGTCACGCAACGAATTTGCTAAGCCGTAATGATCGTTTTCTGAGAAACGTTTTTCAATTTCGCGCTGCTCGTCCAACAATCTGGCTTGCAGCAGCTGAATATGAGCAGTGTTTGGCTTTGTCATTTTGAGCACCCTCCTTAGCAGGGAACATAATTGCAGTATTAGCTTTTGCTGAAATACGGTTTTTCAGTATGGTCTTCAATGGAAGAACAGCAGGCGGGCGCTGGCTCTTATTTAGCTCCGTATGCTACAATTGATTAGCAAACTTTCAGAAATGCGCTGGCTTTTCACATCTAGCCTGAAGTGCTTTTGAATGGAAACGCTGCTTTACAAAAAATTAGGAGTGATTCGATGCGTTTTTATTATTACTGGGTAGCGGTATTAGTGTTAGTCCTTGATTTTGTAACAAAGAAATTAATTGAGACAAAATTGGAGATAGGGGATCAAATTAGCATTATCGGTAATTTTTTTCTCATCACTTCGCATCGAAATCGCGGTGCTGCATTTGGCATCTTGCAAGAGCAAAGACTGTTTTTTATCATTATTACCGTTATCATTGTTTTGGGTATCATTTGGTACATACAGGCATCGAGAAAATCAGCTAAGCCTTGGCTGCTAATAGGACTCGGACTAGTTCTTGGCGGCGCTATTGGCAACTTTCTCGATCGCGCGCGTTATGGTGAGGTTGTCGACTTTCTTCAGTTTAACTTCGGCAGCTATGGCTTCCCAATATTCAACGTAGCGGATTCAGCGATTGTCTGTGGTGTAGCATTAATTCTAATTGACACCTTGTTATCGGCTAGAGATGACAAGAAACGTTTGCAAAATGGAGAGGACAAGGATCAAAACAATCATGAGCAGCAACCTGTATAATGAAGAATCGTTGGAATGGATCGTAGAGGCGGAGCAATCCGGTGAACGAGTAGATAAGTTTGTAACAGACAGTATTGACGATCAAGGCGTGTCCCGAACGCAGGTTCAAGAATGGATTAAAGCAGGGGCCGTACAGGTCGATAACAAAGTGGCAAAAGCGAATCTGAAGGTAGCAGAGGGCAATCGTGTCGTTCTGATTATCCCAGAGCCTGAAGAGGCAGCCATTGTCCCTGAGAACATCCCGCTTGAAGTTATTTATGAGGATTCAGACTTGATTGTTATTAATAAAAAGCGCGGTATGGTTGTTCATCCTGCACCTGGTCATTCTTCAGGCACGCTTGTAAATGCGCTGATGTATCACTGCAAGGACTTGTCCGGCATTAACGGCATGATCCGTCCAGGCATTGTTCACCGCATAGATAAGGACACAACAGGGTTGCTGATGGCTGCCAAAAATGATCTGGCGCATGTCTCGCTTGCTGAGCAGCTTAAGGAACATACGGTAACGCGTAAATATATCGCACTTGTGCACGGCAATTTGCCGCATGACCAAGGTACAATTGATGCGCCTATCGGACGTGACCTGAATGACAGGAAGCTCTTTACGGTAACCGAGCACAATAGCAGACATGCAGTAACCCATTTTCACGTATTGGAGCGCTTAGGCGATTACACGATTGTAGAGCTTCAGCTAGAGACGGGACGTACCCATCAAATTCGTGTGCATATGAAATATATCGGTCATCCGCTTGCGGGAGATCCGGTTTACGGCCGCAACAAGACTGTAGCCTTAAAAGGACAAGCTTTGCATGCTACGCTGCTTGGCTTTACACATCCGCGCAGCGGCGAGCGGCTTGAGTTCGAAATGCCTTTGCCGGCAGACTTCGAAAATGTATTAAGCAGCTTGCGTTCAAGGTAATAGTGCAATAGTGCAAACTTTTCACCACATTATTCATTATTTCAAGCACATAAGTACGTTATTCTAATCAATAACAACTGAAGTAAATGAATATAAGGATAGGTGACGTGAAATGACTTCCATTAACCAAAATTACTTGGAGCTGCAAGGCAGCTACTTGTTTTCTGAAATTGCAAAACGCCGTACTAAATTCATTCAAGAAAATCCAAATGCTGAAATTATCAGCTTAGGAATTGGTGATGTTACGCGCGGTTTGCCGGATTCGGTTCTGAATGCTATGCACAGTGCAGTGGACGAGCTTGCAGCTCCAGGTTCATTCCGTGGATACGGACCTGAGCAAGGCTACGATTTTCTAATAAATGCAATTATCGAAAATGACTATAAAGCACGCGGCATTGACATTGCAACAAATGAAGTGTTTGTAAGTGATGGTTCCAAATGCGATGTCGGCAATATACAAGAAATTTTCAGCGAGAACAGTATCGTTGCGGTACAAGATCCGGTTTATCCAGTCTACGTCGATACGAACGTCATGGCTGGCCGCTCTGGCAAATACAATCAAGATACTAAGCGCTATGAGAACATTGCGTATTTGGAGTGTACAGCTGAAAATGATTTCAAGCCTAGCCTTCCTGATCGTAAAGTAGACATTATTTACTTGTGCTATCCGAACAATCCAACTGGCATGACGCTTACGAAAGAAGAGCTTAAAGTATGGGTTGACTATGCGAAAGCAAACAACTGCATCATTCTTTATGACTCCGCATACGAAGCATTTATTCAGGAAGAAGATGTTCCGCACAGCATTTACGAAATCGAAGGCGCGCGTGAAGTAGCCATCGAATTCCGCAGCTTCTCCAAAACAGCAGGTTTTACTGGTGTTCGCTGTGCCTACACAGTTGTGCCGCGCGAGCTGAAAGGTCTTGATGCTTCAGGCAATGAAGTGTTGATCAATGATTTGTGGAATCGCCGCCATACGACGAAGTTTAACGGCGTATCATACGTTACACAACGTGGAGCAGCTGCTATCTATTCAGAAGAGGGCAAAGCGCAAATCAAATCTTTGGTTGACTACTACATGAAAAATGCAGCAATTATCCGTGACGGCCTTGCGTCCATCGGACTTGAGGTATTTGGCGGAGTAAACGCACCTTATATTTGGCTGAAAACACCGAACGGCATGGATTCGTGGTCATTCTTCGATAAGCTTCTTACAGAAGCAAACATCGTTGGAACGCCAGGTGTAGGCTTCGGTCAAAGCGGTCAAGGCTATTTCCGCCTTACAGCATTCGGAAGCCTTGAGAATACTCAAAAAGCAGTTGAAAGAATTCGTAAATTAAGCCTGTAACCTATAATCGCTATCCTTGCATAGTTTATCAGGATTGGTCCACACTAAGTTGAAGCGGAAATATTCGTTTTTACTTGACATCTATTGTCGAACGTGGGATAATTCCTATGATATACATCAGTACCTTTAACTCAGTCCCGAGAGGCTGGCAAGGTAGCGTGAATAACAGGTCTATAGAAGAGAAGAATAGGACAGCTTTATGCACTGCTTTCTGTGACGAGAGCTCTGCTTGCTTGCACCTATCTCTTTAAGCCTTATCACAAGCTCCTTGCGAAATTCGCAAGGAGCTTTTTGTCGCAACCTGGCAGTTTTGGACGGTTATGGAAGGAGTCAGCGGAAATGACGGAAGAAGAGCATTTAGTCATCATGGATGAAACGGCGATTCGCCGCGCATTAACGCGAATTGCTCATGAAATTGTGGAGAAGAACAAGGGAATCGACAACTGTGTGATTGTAGGCATTCGCACAAGAGGGATCTACCTTGCTCGGCGAATTGCAGAGCGTATCGGTGAAATTGAAGGAAAGCCTGTTCCTGTGAGCGAGCTTGATATTACTCAATACCGTGATGATCGCAAAGCAATCATATCTGCAGACATGGAAATAGCAGCAGCAATTGGCGATACCGACGGCGTACCCTTTACGGTTCAGGACAAACGCATTATTTTGTTCGATGACGTATTGTACACGGGCCGCACGATTCGCGCTGCAATGGATGCGCTTATGGATTGCGGACGGCCGCAAAGCATTCAGCTCGCCGTCCTTGTAGACAGAGGGCATCGCGAACTGCCGATTCGACCAGATTTTGTAGGCAAGAACGTCCCAAGCTCTAAACAAGAGCAAATCGATGTGGCTCTTACCGAAATCGATCAAATCGACCAAGTGACCATTATTAATCAGAGGGGGCAAGCCGGATGACCATCACACAGCTTAAACAACGGAGTTTGCTCGGATTAAAAGATTTAAGCCAAGAAGAGATTGAATCGATACTAGATCGTGCTGCTTATTGGGAGAATCATTCAAACAAAGTGCACACGACGATGCAAGGCAGATTTGCAGCCAATATGTTTTTCGAGAACAGCACGCGTACTCGCTTTTCATTTGAAGTAGCAGAGAAACGACTAGGTACAGAAGTGCTGAATTTCTCCGCTGCGGTTTCAAGTGTACAAAAGGGCGAGTCAATCTACGATACAGTACGCACACTTGAGTCAATGGGAATTGACGTTGGCATCATTCGCTTAAAGCCGATCGGCGTTCTTGCAGAACTGGCAACGAAGATCAAGGTGCCCCTCATTAATGCCGGCGATGGCAATAACGAGCACCCGACACAAGCGCTGCTGGATATGTATACGATGCGCAAGCATTTTGGACAACTCAAAGGCTTAACGGTCTCGATTGTTGGAGATGTGCTGCATAGCCGCGTTGCAAGATCGAATCTATGGGCTTTGCAAAAATTCGGAGTTAATGTGAACTTTTGCTCACCGCCAAATATGCAAGCTTCTGAACTTGACGTCTCTTATGTCTCTATAGATGAAGCTTTAAAATCAGATGTTGTCATGATGCTGCGCGTCCAGCTGGAACGCCATGAAAGCGGAATGCTGAACTCTGCTGAAAGTTACCGCGAACATTACGGCTTGACGGTAGAGAGAGCCAGCAAGCTGGCTAATCACGCGATCATTATGCATCCTGCTCCAATCAACCGCAACGTAGAAATAGACGATGAACTGGTTGAGCATCCACAATCTCGCATTTTCCCGCAAATGGAAAACGGGGTTCCTATCCGCATGGCGGTAGTAGAGCGTGCGCTCAGCTAACTTTAGCAACATAGACCTAAATCCGGAGGGTGAAACGACAATGTCATTATGGATTATAAACGGTAACGTATGGAATGAAACTTCGGGCAGCTTAGAAAGTAAGCATATTCGGATTGAAAATAACAAGATCGAAGCTATTATAGACGGTTCCGAGACAGTAGATACAGGAAGCGCAGAAGTCATTGATGCAAAGGGCAAGCTGGTATCGCCAGGCTTTATCGATATGCACGTTCATTTGCGCGATCCGGGCTTTGAATATAAAGAAGATATCGCAACAGGCACACGCTCTGCGGCAAAAGGCGGATTTACAACGATTGCATGTATGCCCAACACTCGTCCTGTAACGGATACTGCTGAAACGGTACGCTACATTACGAACAAGGCGGCTCAAGTCGGCGTTGTCAAAGTATTGCCATACGCATCCATCACTAAAAACGAGCTTGGCCGCGAGTTGACGGATTTTGCTTCATTAAAAGAAGCGGGTGCAATTGGCTTTACGGATGACGGTGTAGGTGTCCAGAACGCGCAAATGATGAAAAACGCGATGGCGCTTGCTCATTCCATGGATATGCCGATCATCGCTCACTGCGAAGATGATTCATTGGTTGAAGGCGCTTGGGCATCGGAAGGCGAGTTTTCCCGCAAGCACGGCTTGAAAGCTATCCCAAATGAATCCGAAGCGATTCATGTAGGCAGAGACGTTCTATTGGCGGAAGCGACGGGCGTTCATTATCATGTATGCCACGTTAGCACTGAGCAATCGGTACGGTTAATTCGCCTAGCTAAGCAAATCGGAGTTCGCGTAACTGCTGAGGTTTGCCCGCATCACTTGCTGCTTTCTGATGAGGATATTCCGGGCCTTGATGATGCAAATTGGAAAATGAATCCTCCGCTTCGTACGCCGCGTGACGTTCAAGCGGTTATCGAGGCGATTGAAGACGGAACGATCGATATGGTCGTTACGGATCATGCACCGCATAGCGCGGAAGAGAAAGCTCGCGGCGTTCAACTTGCACCTTTTGGCATCGTTGGCTTCGAGACTGCTTTCCCGCTCTTGTACACAAAATTTGTTCAAACCGGCAAGTGGACGCTTGGCTTCCTGCTGCAGCGCATGACTGCGGATCCGGCACGTGTTTTCCGGCTTCCAACGGGGCGTTTAGAGCAAGGCGCTCCTGCTGATATTACAATCGTTGATTTGGACAACGAGCGTTCGGTTGATCCGAGCACATTCGCATCCAAAAGCAACAACACGCCATTCGGCGGCTGGAAGCTTAGCGGCTGGCCTGTAACGACGATCGTTGAAGGCGCAGTTGTTTGGTCAGAATAAATAACTTTTACTAACTAAAGCCAATATATGGGGACAATCAACACCTGAGGAGTGATACGGATGCAAGCAAGATTATTATTGGAAGACGGTACATTGTTCACAGGACTTTCGTTCGGTGCAGAAGCACAAATGATGGGCGAGGTTGTATTTAATACTGGAATTACTGGTTATCAAGAAGTTTTGTCCGATCCGTCCTACTGCGGACAAATCGTAACGATGACCTATCCGCTAATCGGCAACTACGGCATTACACGTGATGATTTTGAGTCGATGCGTCCATTTATTCATGGCTTTGTCGTTCGTCGTCATGAAGAAGTGCCAAGCAACTGGCGTGCTCAATATTCACTAGGACAACTTCTTAAAGAATACGGCATCCCGGGCATCAGCGACATCGATACACGTATGCTTACTCGCAAGCTTCGTAACTACGGTACAATGAAAGGCCTAATTACAACAGGCAATGAGCGTGTAGAAGAACTTGCTGAACGTCTTAATATCTCGAAGCTAATGACGGATCAAGTTGCACGCACTTCTACATCTCATGTATTCTCAAGCCCGGGTCAAGGCGAGCGTATCGTACTTGTTGACTTTGGTGCAAAAAGCGGTATTTTGCGCGAGCTTACTAAGCGCGGCTGCGATGTAGTCGTTGTTCCTCACGATACAACAGCAGACCAAATTCGTCGCCTAGCTCCAGACGGCATTCAATTGTCCAATGGCCCTGGGGACCCGCAAGATGCACCTTATGCTGTAAAAATGATTTCTGAGCTGCTCGGCGAATATCCGATCTTCGGAATTTGCTTAGGCCACCAGCTGTTCGCATTAGCTTGCGGAGCAGAAACAACGAAGCTTAAATTCGGACATCGCGGCGGAAACCACCCGGTTAAAGAATTGGCAACTAACCGCTGCTACATTACTTCACAAAACCATGGCTACACGGTGCTTGAAGAATCAGTAGCGAACACGCCGCTTGTAGTAACACATATCAATAACAATGACCGCACGATCGAAGGACTTAAACATAATACATTCCCAGCTTTCTCGGTTCAATATCACCCAGAAGCTGCGCCTGGACCGTATGACTCCAGCTATTTGTTTGATGAGTTCCTAGAAATGATCCGTACGCACAAGAAAAATAACCCACAAAAACCTCGTCAAGCTGTGTTGTCGGAGACGTTGAAAGGAGAGCTTCAGTATGCCCAAAAATAATGAACTCAAAAAAATTCTCGTGATCGGTTCCGGTCCAATTGTCATCGGACAAGCGGCGGAATTCGACTATGCCGGTACTCAAGCCTGCCAAGCGCTCAAAGAAGAGGGCTATGAGGTTGTTCTTATAAACAGTAACCCAGCAACAATCATGACAGACACGAACATGGCTGACAAAGTATACATCGAGCCTATTACTTTAGATTTTGTATCACAAATCATTCGTCAAGAACGTCCAGATGGACTTCTTCCGACGCTTGGCGGCCAGACAGGCCTTAATATGGCGGTTGAGCTTGCACGCGCAGGCGTTCTTGAACGCGAGAATGTAAAATTGCTTGGAACACAACTGACAGCTATTGAGAAAGCGGAGGATCGCGACTTATTCCGTGACCTTATGCGTGAGCTGGAACAGCCAGTACCAGACAGTGACATCGTGACTACAGTAGAAGATGCAGTTAACTTCGCTAACACGATCGGTTACCCAATCATCGTTCGTCCTGCTTATACACTGGGCGGAACAGGCGGCGGTATTTGTGCGAATGAAGAAGAACTGCGCGAAACGGTTGCTTCTGGAATCCGTTATAGCCCGATTAGCCAGTGCTTGATCGAGAAATCGATCGCAGGCATGAAGGAAGTCGAATATGAAGTTATGCGTGATGCGAACGATAACTGTATCGTTGTCTGCAACATGGAAAACTTTGACCCGGTTGGCGTACATACAGGCGATAGCATCGTCGTAGCGCCAAGCCAAACCTTGTCTGATCGCGAGTATCAAATGCTTCGTTCAGCTTCCCTAAAAATTATTCGTGCGCTGAACATCGAGGGCGGCTGTAACGTACAGTTCGCACTTGATCCACAAAGCTATCAATATTATGTCATTGAAGTAAATCCGCGCGTAAGCCGTTCATCGGCACTAGCGTCGAAAGCAACAGGCTACCCAATTGCCAAAATGGCAGCAAAAATCGCTGTCGGCTACACACTCGATGAGCTTGTAAACCCTGTTACAGGACAAACGTATGCTTGCTTCGAGCCAACACTTGATTATATCGTATCGAAAATTCCACGCTGGCCGTTTGATAAATTCGTAAACGCGAACCGTAAACTTGGTACGCAAATGAAAGCAACTGGCGAAGTTATGGCTATCGGCCGTACGTTTGAGGAATCCATTCATAAAGCGGTTCGTTCACTGGAAATTGGCGCTCACCGCATTCACTTGAAAGAAGCTTCTTCTTTAGAAGATGCAGTGCTTCGCGCACGTCTAGAGAAGCCGGATGATGAGCGTATGTTCCTCGTAGCAGAAGCGTTCCGCCGGGGCTATCAGCTTCAAGAAATCCAAGACATTACAAACATCGACTGGTGGTTCCTTGATAAAATTCAGTCTATCGTAGCATTCGAGGATCGTATGCGCAGCGAATCAACGTTGAATCAACAAACGTTGTATGAAGCTAAACGCAAAGGCTTCTCAGATCGCTCTATTGCTGAAATTCGTCAAGAAGGTTTCCCGAATGGCAGTCACACAACGGAAGCTGACGTGCGTGCACTTCGCGAACAGCTTAACTTAAAGCCGGTATACAAAATGGTTGATACATGCGCAGCTGAATTTGAAGCTTCGACACCATATTACTACTCCACTTATGAAGTAGAGAATGAAGTAACAGTTACGGACAAACAGAAGGTTCTAGTCCTTGGCTCTGGACCAATTCGTATCGGTCAAGGCATCGAGTTCGATTACTCGACGGTTCATGCGGTATGGGCAATTCAAAATGCAGGTTATGAAGCTGTTATTATTAATAATAACCCAGAGACGGTTTCAACAGACTTCAGCACTTCGGACAGACTCTACTTTGAGCCATTGTTCTTTGAAGATGTAATGAATGTTATTGAGCAAGAAAATCCGATTGGCGTAATCGTACAATTCGGCGGTCAAACGGCAATCAACCTTGCAGCTCCGCTTTCCAAAGCTGGCGTACGCATTCTAGGCTCCAGCCTTGAGAGCATCGATGCAGCAGAGGATCGCAAGAAATTCGAAGCATTGCTTCGCAGCCTGAACATCGCACAGCCTGACGGCAAAACGGTTATCTCTGTTGATGAAGCGGTAGTTACGGCACAAGGACTTGGTTATCCGGTACTCGTTCGTCCTTCCTATGTACTTGGCGGACGCGCAATGGAAATTGTGTACTCGGACGAAGAATTGCTTAACTATATGGAAGTTGCAGTGAAAATCAACCCTGAGCACCCGGTTCTAATCGACCGTTATATGCTAGGTAAAGAAGCTGAAGTAGACGCAATATGTGATGGCGAGACCGTAGTTATTCCAGGGATTATGGAGCATGTTGAGCGCGCAGGCGTTCACTCAGGCGACTCCATTGCGGTATATCCACCACAATCACTTTCGGAAGAAATTAAACAGCAAATCGTTGACATCACGATTAGCATTACTAAAGCTCTTAACGTAATTGGACTTGTTAACATCCAGTTCGTCATTCACCAAGAAAAAGTATATGTGATAGAAGTTAATCCGCGTTCATCGCGTACCGTACCTTTCCTAAGTAAAGTTACGAATATTCCGATGGCAAACTTAGCTACTAAAGCAATTCTCGGTACGAAGCTTGCTGATCTTGGTTATGTTGAAGGCTTGTGGCCTGAGGATGAATATGTTTCGGTAAAAGTTCCTGTCTTCTCCTTCGCGAAGCTGCGCCGGGTTGACCCAACGCTAACGCCGGAAATGAAATCAACAGGCGAAGTAATGGGCCGCGACGTTCAATATGCGAAAGCCCTTTATAAAGGTCTCATTGGCGCAGGTATGAAAATTCCTACATCAGGCGCTATCATTGCTACAGTTGCGGATAAAGATAAAGAGGAAGCAACAGAGTTGCTTCGCGGATTCTTTAACCTAGGCTACAAAATTATTGCTACAGGCGGAACGGCGAAAGCACTCGAAGAAGCCGGCCTTATCGTTACGACGGTTAATAAGCTTAGCGAAGGCTCGCCGAATATTCTTGATCTAGTACGTGAAGGGCAAGCGCAATTTGTAGTCAATACGTTGACTAAAGGAAAAGCTCCTGAACGTGATGGATTCAGAATTCGTCGTGAAGCGGTTGAGAATGGCGTCGTTTGTATGACATCGCTTGATACAGTTCGTGCATTGCTTGTTATGCTCGAAACGTTGAACTTCTCCTCCCGTTCAATGCCAGTAGCGCTACAAAACAAATAAGCTCTCTGAGCTTAAAAGTACGGCCAGCGTTTATTGCTTCGTTATCTACCTTAAGACGTTAGTCTCAAGGTGGATAGCTTGAAGCAAACGTATGGCCGTTTATTTTGCAAATGAACAGAGAAATGGAGCGATTTCGGATGAAATTGACTAAAGAGCAAGCAGCAGGACGGATTATGGTAGCCCTTGATTATCCAGATGCAGCAGCGGCTGAACGTTTAATTGCCGAACTGCAAGGCATTCCCTGTTTTATGAAGGTGGGCATGCAGTTGTTTTATGCTGCCGGTCCTTCCTTCGTGCAAAGCTTGAAAGAGCGTGGTTACTACGTATTTCTTGATGTGAAAATGCATGATATTCCGAACACAGTCAAAGGCGGCTCTAATAGCGTAACGAAATTGGGAGTTGACATGTTTAACGTCCATGCAGCAGGGGGCAGTGATATGATGGAGGCTGCGCTTGAAGGCGTAGATATTGCATTAACAGGCAGCAGCATTCGCAAGCCAACGGTAATCGCGGTAACCCATTTAACAAGTACGAGCCAGTCGATGCTCAATGAGCAGATCGGTATTAGCGGAACCGTAGAAGCGGCAGTGCTTCGTTATGCAGAGCTTACCAAAAAAGCGGGTTTGGACGGTGTTGTCGCATCACCTTCAGAGGTTGAAGCTATTAAAGCGCTATGCGGCAGCTCTTTCAAAACCGTAACGCCAGGCATTCGTCCCATTGGAGCGGATGTTAATGATCAATCACGCATCATGACGCCAAGTGAGGCGCTGCGCAAAGGAACTGATTATATGGTAATCGGTCGCCCGATTACAGCAGCACCAAGCCCGCGTGCAGCATTAGAATCTATTATTGAGGAGCTGATTTCCTATGAGTAAAATTACTTTAACTGAATTGCCTAATCAAATTGCTAAAAGCCTGCTAGAAATCGAAGCTGTAGCACTTCGCCCTAATGAGCCATTCACATGGACATCAGGCATTAAATCACCAATCTATTGTGACAACCGCCTTACGATGACATACCCGGCGATTCGCGATCTTGTTGCAGAAGGTTTCGCAACGATCATTCGTGAGCGTTATCCGGATGCAGAGGTTATTGCGGGCACTTCAACAGCCGGTATTCCCCATGCAGCTTGGGTTGCACAGAAGCTAAATCTGCCGATGGCTTATATTCGCGATAAGGCGAAAGGTCATGGCAAGCAGAATCAAATCGAGGGCCGTGTTCTACCTGGTCAAAAGGTCGTCGTGATCGAGGATTTGATCTCGACAGGCGGAAGCTCGCTTAAAGCTGGTCTTGCAGTTAGAGAAGCAGGCGCAGAAGTGTTGGCGGTGCTTGCTATATTCACTTACGAATTTGATTCAGCGATTCAAGCCTTTGCATCAGAGCAAATGCCTCTTGTTACATTGTCTAGCTATAGTGCACTTATTCAAACAGCTGTAGAGCTTGGAAAAGTTGCTCCTGAAGATGTAGCTGCTTTGCAAGCTTGGAGACAAGATCCTCAATCGTTTGGAAAATAATTACTGAAATAAAAAAAGCGTGCTCTTTCCATGAGAGCTCGCTTTTTTTGTGACAAAATTGTTCATAATTCGACACTAAAATTTAATTTTTTTTGAAAGGGACTCTTCTTAATAGCTATTTGTCTCCGATAAATAATTATAGAGTATAGTCATGAATTGAGGGGCGGGGTTTTAATGAAATTGTCTTTACGTGTTAGGCTGGTCTTGTTGTCGTTGGTTCCACTTATGTTTTACGCATTTACAGGGATTTATTTGCTCAATGAGCAATGGCGTGTGTTGAATGACATGACAGATCGTATTTATGAAACTTCTAATCAAGTAGACACATTAGTATTAAACGCGGATAGGGATATGTATCAGGCCTATCAAGCTTACTTGAGAGTGGAATCCGGTACTTTGGATCAAGTAAATGCAGACGCTGCTCGAGCGGAGTTAGCCGAAAATATAAAACAAGTTGAAGACAGGGTAGGAGAAGCGCAAGCCATTTTATATGAGAAAGGACTTCAGAACTTAGCAGAAGGAGAAACTGAGCGCAGCATAAACCAAATTTTAATTGAGTTTAAGGCTAATTTTAATTTCTGGTCAGTTGCTGCGGTAAAAGCAGCAGCGGATGGAAAGAACAATTTTCAAAATAAACAGATCGATAATAGCTTCTTAACAAGCCGTACAGGGATTGATGAAATCGGTCAAAATATTAATATTTATGCACAAACCACGATTACTGATATTACAAATGAGCTTAGAAAAACGCAGCTTACTCTCTTAATCTGCATCATTGCGGTTACATTAGTTATATTAATTGCTATGTACTTTACAGTGCGTCATATAATGAAGACAATCAAGAGCGTTGTATTTAAGACACAGCGAGTAGCAGAAGGGGATTTAACGGTTCTTCCGGATCAGAAATACAGCAAGGATGAGCTTGGCCGTATTTCGCAATCGGTGGATCATATGATTGAAGCTACAAAGCAGCTGATTAGCGGTATTGCTAGCAATGCAGCTGAAGTGACCAAGTCAACTGATCAGTTAACGACTGCATCTAAGGAATCTGCAGATGCAGCAGAGCATGTCGCTCAAAATATTCAGGAAGTAGCGAGTGGCTCAGAAGTACAAGCAAGAGGTGCGGAGGAAACTTCTAGAGCGATCGAAGAGATGACGATAGGCATTCAACGAATCGCAGAAAATACAGCCTCAATTGCCGATAAATCATCTTCAACCTCTAAGCAGGCTGAACTTGGTCATGAAGCGCTGCTCCGGTTAATTGATCAAATGAGCGAGGTGACCTCAGTAACTGGAAAACTATCGAATACAATTGAAACGCTTGAGCATCGTTCCAAGGAGATAGGTGCAATTGCCGAGAATATAACAAGTTTTTCAAACCAAACGAATATTTTGTCGCTGAACGCATCAATAGAAGCAGCTCGTGCAGGCGAACACGGCAGAGGTTTTGCGGTCGTTGCAGGAGAGATTCGGAAGCTGGCAGCGGGATCCCTTGCATCTGCTGACGGGATACATCAACTGGTGGACATTACCCGAAGTGAAATCGCAGGAGCCTCGGCTTACATGTCGCAAACGGTTCTGGAAATGGAGCGAGGCAGCGCGCGGGTAGGCGAGGTTCGTCAGAACTTGGATGTCATCGTTGCTTCTATTACACAGATGAGTGAGCAGATTCATGAAAATTCTGCAATTACTCAGCAAATGTCAGCCAGCTCGGAGCAGGTAAGCGCCTCAATGCAGCAAACGGCTGCTACAGCTGCCGTTAATCTGGAGAAGACAGAAAATGTTGCTGCCGCAACGGAAGAACAGCTCGCTTTGATGGATAACATTTCTTCAGCAGCTGTTCATTTAGAGGAAATTGTACGCGATTTGGACCTTGCTATTTCTCATTTCAAGGTGAAGTAAGATAATGTAAAAGCTGTTTTTTATGCGGAGTTTAAGCCTTCGCAAAAAGCAGCTTTTTTTGTTCGAAAAAGGTTTTAAAAAGTTGTTTAAATTTGACGTAACTTTTTGAGCATGTCCTACGTCTATCATGTAAGATGAGAATTATGAAAGTTGGTTGAGGAGGGATCGGAAGCGCTAATGGCCATTCCGCAGGAAGAAGAACAGAAGGTAGAAGAGCAGTTTGAAACGACTGAGGAAAGACGCGATCTGCTTAAAGTTATTGATGTAGAGCGAACGTTCCAAGTTGGAGGAACTCCGCTGCCTGTACTCAAGGGCATCAATATGGAGCTTAAAGAGCGCCAATTAGTCATGCTTAGAGGCAGATCAGGCTCTGGCAAGACGACGCTGCTGAATTGCTTGGGCGGGCTCGATACGCCAAGCAAAGGAGAGATTTTGTTTAACGGTTTGAAGTTTCACAGCATGAGCGATGACCAACGCACTTTAGTTAGGCGAAAGCACATGGGCTTTATATTTCAAGCCTTCGCACTTATGCCGCTATTGTCCGCACGTGAGAATGTGGAGCTGTCTCTTCGGATGGCTGGTGTACCACGAGCGGAATGGAAGGATAGAGTTACGCAATGTCTTGAACTGGTTGGTTTGGAGCGCCGAATGAATCATCGTCCCTTCGAGCTTTCCGGCGGTGAGCAGCAGCGGGTCGCAATTGCTAAGGCGATCGCCCATAAGCCAATGCTGCTGCTTGCTGACGAACCGACGGCAGAGCTTGATACTGGCATGTCAGCTCAAATTATGGCGGTTTTCCAAAATATTATTCGCACTGAACAAGTATCTATTTGTATGACTACACATGATCCTACGATTTTGGAGGTTGCTGACATTGTCTATGAAATGGTGGACGGAAAATTTATTTAAGCGTTCAATGGTTGTTGTATTAAGTGCTTCTTTGGTGCTTTCAAGCGGGTGCTCCTTGCTTCCCGCAGAAGATGAAGAAGAGGTTATTCCTGAGATTGCCCCTGCACAAATATCCAAAAAGCCCGAGTATGAGGTAACGACGACGACATTAGAAACGTCGATACCGCTGATCGGCAAGCTTATCTCTTTGGAAGAAGAGACGATGTTTTTCACATTGGACGGCAAGAATTTGAAAGAGTTGAATGTGAAAGTAGGAACAACTGTAAAAGCCGGTCAAGTGATTGGTCAGCTGGACGTTGATGTACTGGTCAAAAGCTTACGGCAAGAGCGGCTTTCATTTAGGAAAATCGAAAATGAGATGAAAGACACGCTTCGCCAGCGTGATGAAATGGATCCGATTGAATTCGAAGGTAAGCTGATTGCTTTTGAAGAACAGAAGCAGAAGCTAGTCGATATGGAAGAGGAAATCGGGAAAGCGACATTAAAAGCTCCATTTGCCGGAACGATTGTATCGCTTAACGTGCAGAAGGGCGATTTGATTAAAGCCTATGCTCCAATTGCAATTGTAGCCGATACGAGCAAGATTACAGCTGCAGCCAAAATTTCTAAGTCAGAGCTAGAAAAATTAGGCGTTGGCATGGAAGTAACGGCTGATATTACGAGCGTTGGTAAATTTAAAGGCAAGATCAAGCAGCTCCCTTACAAAACGGAGGAACAGAACAACGGCGGCGGCGGTGGTGGTTCTGGCGTAGAGAAACCGGAAAAACCCGAAGACTTCTTAATCGTTGATCTTAAGGATTTGCCTAAAAACTTGAATCGCGGCATGCCGCTTTCGATTAAAGTCATTACGAAGCGCACTGAAAATGCTATTGTTATTCCTCCTTCTACGCTTCGTTCTATTGGATCTCGTACGTACGTGCAGGTCATTGAAGGCGAAGTTAAGCGCGAAGTTGACGTAGAGGTCGGCCAACAAACCTCGACGAATATCGAGATCCTCAAAGGGTTGAAACCGGGGCAGAAAGTTGTAGGTCGATAGCCAATGGGAATTCCGCTGTTTCGTTTTTTGTTCCGCAAAATGTGGAACACGCGCTGGCTAACCTTAAGCACGCTGGCTGGGCTAACTCTGGCGGTTGCATTTGCAACGAGTATCCCTATGTATGCAGATGGTGCACTCAAGAGAGTAGTAGCCGAATCACTGCAACAGAAGAGTACCGGATTACCTGCGGGCTCGCTTCTCATGAGATATCAATCACCTGCTGGCGGGAAAACGGATTTAGCAGCGCTGTCGGAGCTTGAAAAGTATATTAAAGATGGAATACCGAAGGAAATTGGATTTCCATTTGGTACGTATGTAAACAGCTATTCCATTCGCGGTGCAGAGGTCGTTCCTGAGGATTCAAGCAAAGTAGACGCAGGACGAAACCGTCAACTGACGATTATGAACTTGTCAGAACTTGAAAAAAATACAGAGCTGACCCAAGGTAAATGGTTTTCAAACACCGAAGGGGATGGAGACATACTCGAAGCAGTCATGTTCGAGGAAGCAATGTATAGAAATGATGTACATATCGGCGATGTTTTTGAATATCCGATATACGGTGGACTGGATCTGACATTGCGAGTGAAAATTGTCGGAGCAGTCAAACCGCTTACTGATACGAGTTCATACTGGTATCAAGGGATGGAAAGCTTGCTGAACACGTTTCAAATAAGCAAAGCAGCATTCGAAAAGACGCTGTTAGCGAATAAAAAAATACCGCTGCATAATGCAAGCTGGTACTACGCATTTGATTTATCAGAAGTAAAAACGAGTCAATTAACACCGTTAAGCAAGACGCTAGAACGCTTGAATATTGAGCTGTATCAGCGTCTTAAGGACACAAGAGTAGAAATTTCTTTTGCATCCACGCTTACCGAATTTAAGAAACAAAGCCTGCAGCTGCAAACATTGCTGTTTACGCTAGCTGCTCCAATGCTTGCGATGGTGTTTTTCTTCATTGCCATGAATGCAAGGCAGTCACTGGATAAGCAGCGAAGCGACATTGCAGTGCTTCGAAGCAGGGGGGCCGGCACACGGCAAATCATATGGATTTATTTGCTCGAAGGACTACTGCTTGGAGGTATCGCGCTTGGAAGCGGTCCGTTTATAGGTTGGTTCATGGCGAAGAGTATCGGATCAGCCAATGGCTTCCTTTCTTTCGTTAATCGGAAGTCCATACCGGTTGGCTTCTCTACTGAGGCCATTATTGCTGGTGGAGCTGCAGTCTTTCTAGCGCTTATGGCGACCATTATTCCAGCTGTTATTTATGCAAGATCTTCAATCGTTAGTTATAAGCAGGATCTGGCGCGTTCTGATCGCAAGCCAGTTTGGCAGCGTTGGTATCTTGATGTCTTGTTAATTGCCGCTGCTGGTTATGGCTGGTATATGTTCAATGAGCGCCAAATGTTGACATTCAAAACAGGCATGACAACGGATCAATTAAACGTACAGCCATTTTTATTTTTTGTTCCTGCCTTATCAATCTTTGCATTTGGGTTGTTTTTCTTAAGATTATTCCCATGGCTATTGAAGGTGTTTACATGGCTAGGACGCAAATTTTTACCGGTTCCGCTTTATTTGACGCTGACTCAGCTTTCACGTTCATCTAAAGGGTATTACCCTTTGATGATTCTATTGGTGCTGACGCTGGGGCTTGGTGTTTATAACGCATCGGCAGCTAGAACGATTGATTTGAACTCCACGGAACGTACGCTGTATAAATACGGAGCAGACGTAACCATTCAAACGGTATGGGAAGGCTCTCCGGAAATTACCACGACGCCTGGCAACAACGGCGGAAATGGTGGTAACGGCGGCAGTGGAGGCAATGGCGGCGGTTCTGGCGGCGGTGGAAACGGCGGAAATGGAGGAGGAGGCAACGGCGGTGGTTCAGGCGGCGGAGGCGGTGGCGGTCAAACCATACCTTCAAAGATGTTGTTCAGTGAACCGCCATTTGAGCTATTCCGTTCCCTTGAAGGCGTAGAAGCGGCTGCTCGTGTACTACAGACGAAGGGCAGCGTGGTCATTTCAGGCAAATCGATTGGTCAAGGAACCGTAATGGGAATTGATAATGTCGACTTTGCCAAGGTCGGCTGGTTCCGCAATGATTTGTACCCAGTTCATCCGAATTATTATTTAAATAACTTGGGTAAATATGAGCATGCGGCACTTATTCCTTCGAAAGTAGCAGAGAAATATCAATTAAAAATCGGAGATCCCGTGTCAGTTGGATTCGCCGAAGGTAAAGTGGATTTTATGGTCGTTGGCATTTTGCCTTATTGGCCTAGCCAATATCCGGATAAATCTCCGTTTATTATCACGAATTTAGATTATATTTATGACCAGCTTCCGCTTATTCCTTATGAGGTTTGGCTGAAGATGAAGCCTGATGCTAAAGTAGCTCCGATCGTTGAAGCGCTGCAAAAGGCTGGGGTGGAGATAGCAGCTATTAAAGATGTGAGAAGCGAGCTAATCATTCAATCGAAGCTTCCAACTAGAGGCGGCGTATTCGGAATATTGAGCTTAGGTTTCCTTGTTTCGGTCATCATCACATTAGCTGGCTACGTACTATTCTGGTTCTTCAATCTCTCAGGGCGCGTTGTCCAATTCGGGGTATTGCGGGCGATGGGATTATCGCGAAGACAGCTTACAGGGATGCTGCTTCTGGAGCAGCTATTTACAGCAGGACTTGCGATTGGACTTGGCGTGTTAATAGGTAAAGGAGTGAGCTTGCTCTTTCTTCCATTCTTGCAAACGACAGAAAACGTTGCAGAAACAGTACCGCCTTTCCGAGTCATATTCGAGTCTAGCGATACGAACCAATTGTTCATAGTTGTCGGATTTATGATGCTGACCGGCGCATTGCTCCTCTTCCTGCACATACGCAGGCTTAGAGTGCATCAAGCGGTCAAGATGGGAGAAGAACGATGACAACAGCGATGATCGATTGCGAAGGTCTAGTGAAAATTTACAAGACAGACGATCTAGAGGTCGTTGCCCTGCAAGGCTTGAACCTAAAAGTAAACGAAGGCGAGCTAATGGCTATCATCGGCAACAGCGGCAGCGGGAAATCGACGCTTCTGAATACGCTGGGCGGTCTTGACCGCCCTTCAGCCGGCCAGGTGCATGTAGGTCCATGGGATCTTCTGAAGATTTCCGAAGAGGATCTAGTGAAATACAAGAGGGAGACGGTAGGATTTATTTGGCAAAATAATGCCAGAAACCTGCTGCCTTATCTTACTGCCCTCGAAAATGTAGAAATGCCGATGATGCTTTCGGGGAAGGTTGATCGCGCATATGCGAAGCAGCTGCTTGAATGGGTTGGTTTGAAGGAGCGAATGCATAACAAGCTCCATCAATTGTCAGGCGGTGAGCAGCAAAGGGTTGCCATTGCCATTTCATTGTCGAATCGCCCGAAGCTTCTGCTTGCGGATGAACCGACAGGTTCGGTTGATACGGCTACCTCCGATTTGATTATGGGTATTTTCCGCAGGTTGAATCGCGAGATCGGTATTACCATCGTCATTGTAACGCATGACTTGACGCTTGCAGGCAAGGTAGACCGAGTGGTTGCCATTCGCGATGGCTTGACGAGCACCGAGTTTATTAAACGCAATCCGAATATTAATCTTGATGGAGGTGAGGCAGAGCTTCCAGCTGTTAGCAGCGGACTGCAGTCTGTGCATGAAGCCTATGTCGTGGTAGATCGCGTTGGACGTTTACAAGTGCCTAAGGAATATTTATCTGCTCTTAATATTAAAGACAAAGCAACGATGGAATTTGACGGCGAGCGGATTATTATTACTCCGCCTAAATCACTAGGGGGTTAAAACCAAATGAATAATAAAAGATTGTCAGGCAAGCGAATTCGCAAATTTACTTTAGTATCGTTAACACTTACCCTGCTTATTGGCCTGCTTGCAGCGTGCAGCAGCGGCTCAGACAGCTCTACAGAAAAACGGGTTTTACGTATTGGCGTGCTTTATGGCGGTGCGGATAATGAGCCGTATTTCCGTCAGCAATACACGGATATGTATGAAATGTCTCATCCTAACATTGAGTTCCAAATCGTAGGCGCAATCAACTATGATGATCAACGCTTTGAACAGCAAGATCCTGCAAAGCCAACAAAGCAGCCAGATCCGTATGAAAAAATGAAAGAAATGCTAACTGGATCAAATCCAGTCGATGTGGTTGTTCTGGATTACAATATGCTTCGTCGGATGACACAAGACAACTTGCTGCAACCGCTGGATCCGCTAGTAGCACAAGATAAATTCGACTTGTCGGATTATGTTCCAACTGTTGTTGAAGGCATTAAAGCTGCTGGTGACGGCGGATTGTATGCATTGACGCCAACGTTCAACTCTTCTGCACTTTACTACAACAAAAAAATGTTTACTGAAGCTGGTGTAACTCCTCCGACAAACAAAATGGAGTGGACTGAAGTTCTTAACCTGGCACGTCAAGTCGCTAAAGGTGAAGGCGTGGACCGTAAATTTGGATTCTCTTTCAATCGTTGGTCCAATGACGGCTTTAGCAATGCGCAGTCTTATAGCCAAGCATTGCAGCTAAAAATGTGGGATGACAAAGGCGAGAAAATGCTCGTCAATAGCGATCAGTGGGAAAATGTATGGAGCACTGTTGCATCGCTGTATCAAGAAGAAGTGATTCCTACACAAGAATTTATGAATAAAATGTATGAAAAGCAAAATTCCGAAGGCGGCAATGACCCATTCTATGGTGATTTGTTCATCAAAGGCAAAATTGCGATGACGATCGGTGATTATGGTTATATCAATGAGCTTAAGAGAGCTTCGGACAACGCTTCGAAAATTAAAGATTTTGAAGCTGTTGATTGGGACGTTGTGACAGTTCCCGTTTCTCCAAGCGATCCAGAAGTAGGCAGCAGTATTTCATTGAGCCAGTTGATGGGTATTAACAACAAAGCTCAAAACGATAAAGACGCTTGGGATTTCATCAAGTTCTCCAATAGCAAGGAATGGGCTAAGCTGAAATCAAGAAGTCTATATGAAATGGTTGCACGTAAGGAATTTTTGACGCCAATCGGCGGTTTGCAATACAATATTGACGCATTTACTTCACTTAAGCCAATGCCGGCTGTAGATACGGACAAAATCTTCCGTGAGAAACCAGGCGTATGGGAAGCTCAACAACCTGGCTATGAATTGTTCCAGGCTGTAATCGAGAAGAAAAAATCTGCTCGTGAAGCGCTAGCTGAGTGGGAAACACGTGGAAACGCGGTTTTGGAAAAAATTAAAAACAATCCAACTGGAGAAGGCAACGGCGGCGGAGTCGAAATTATGCCAATGCCAAGATAATTTGAAATAAGAAAGAAGCCCGTAATCGACCTCTGCGTCGTTTGCGGGCTTTTTCCTTAATATTTGTCTAACCTCGTAATAGAAAGGACTGGTAAGCGGTCCAAGAGCCGTTCTCGGTCTGATACATCAGGTGTATGCGATCAATTCTCGAAGTAAGATCAATGGACTGCATGCGCAGATTTCCGAATAAATCATGCAGCTCATCAGCTGAGATTTCTTGCCCTATCGTGACATGTGGCGTGAAAACATATTTGGGCTCGACAATGGCCAGCGGACCGCTGCATACGCTCTCCTGGAGCTTCTGCATGGAAACGGTGTCTTCAAGCGCTAAATAGAGCACATGACTTACAGGGAAAAAAGTAGATACACGGTTCAAATGGATAGAGAAAGCAGGCAGCTTAGATGTTGTTTGCTCTAAATGAGCGACTGCAAGCTGCAATTCATCGTCTGACCAATCTTCTGCGTATCGTACTGTCAAATGAGCAGGCACAGCTGTGTAATGCGGATCATGGCGTCTTCGCCAGCTATTAGCGAAGTCCTGTACATGCTTTTCGGGGAAAACAACAATTCCATATAACATGGTCTTCAGCTCCTTCGAAATGACCTATTTTGAGTATACCCCATTTGCATGTATGATCCCAATTTTGGGGTATTCTAATGTATACAGCTTTTATTGGAGTGATAAGCATCAGCTTCTCCAATAAGATAGTGGAGGGATGACATGAGATGGGTATATTGGGTTCGCCTATATGAAACCAAATTTCAAGCGGGTTGTTTGGTTAGGAGAATGGAGAATGACGGTTGGATGTATGGCTATGAAACTCCGCATGAGGTAGAGGTATTTCGATCCCGAAAAGGGCGATACGGAGTGAGGTTTATACCATAAAAAATAAAAAGAAAATAAATTAGAATATTTTGCTTGACTTAAAACACACCTATATAGTATATTATTTTATGTCGCCAATTCAACTGGCTTTGCTCAAATGGATATACGTCGCGGGGTGGAGCAGCCCGGTAGCTCGTCGGGCTCATAACCCGAAGGCCGCAGGTTCAAATCCTGCCCCCGCAACCAACCTTTCGATGAATACGTTGAAATATACGTTTTTCGAGGGCCCTTAGCTCAGTTGGTTAGAGCGGTCGGCTCATAACCGATTGGTCGGGGGTTCGAGTCCCTCAGGGCCCACCATAAGCAAAACCTTTACAACATGCCGGGGTGGCGGAACTGGCAGACGCACAGGACTTAAAATCCTGCGGTGGGTGACCACCGTACGGGTTCGATTCCCGTCCTCGGCATACCTCGAAGACATTGACGAGTCAATGGTTTTCACGAAGTACATAAGATGTACAAACGATAAAAGAACCTCCTTTATAGAATCTGACTTGTCAGTTCTAAGCAAAGGAGGTTTTTTTATCGTTAGGTACTTAATATCTAGCAATTTAATTTAATATGTTAATTTCTAAAGCTGTTAAGTAAATTATAGGCTGGCAGTAATTAATTTATAGCAGCTTGTCTCGCAGCATTATGGGCTAACCTATGGAGTGTATTGTTTTTCTTGTGCTTGCTTATGTATTTTATTTGTATGTGAACGTTGGGATACATATTATTTAAATGATGTAGAACTGCCAATATTTCATCTCTAGCATCTTTATAGTGTGAATGAGAAAAATAATCTTTTGATAAAATGTTTGCGATTTGACTGCAATCAGTATAGATAATAGCGAACTTCGGCTCATACTCCGTCAGCGCACTTGCAAGTATTTCTAGACTGTAACGAACAGCAAGCAATTCACCGTAATTGGAACCTTCAATATATTCCATCATAATTTTTTTGGCGGTAACGCGTATTGTTCTATTGAAGACAAAACAACAAGCAGCTCCATGATTATTTTGCGCAACGAAACCGGAGTAGTCACAATACAAACAAATCATACTCTTGTTCACAATGTTTTGTCTTAAACGGGGATTGGCATATGCTCTTTTTATTAGCAATTCTGTTGTAGTATCCACAAAATCTATCCTCCAGATTATATTCCTTCTTTCATTATTTTAATCATCGTCAAAAAAGAGATGGGTTAGTCTTCAAACGGGAATGCCTCGAAATATTTTTTACTTTAAGGATAGGCGAATGGATTAAGGTATACATCGGAGCTGATAAGCGTAAGTTTTAATAGGAATGTGTCTGAATAAGGGAGTAACATTAATGATGTAATACTGGAGGGGACTCGGCATGAACGCAGGTTTTTGGATTCGATTAGGAGCTTCGTTGCTGGATGGCATTATTATTGGCATTCCATTAGCCATTATTTCATTATTATTTACAGGAGGTAATGAAGGTAGAGATTATTTTACAGATGTGGTCTCATTCCTTTACTCGTTACTGGTTCCGGTATTTTGGAGCGGCTATACCATTGGGAAAAGGATATGCGGCGTACAGATTAGAAAGCTGGATGGCTCACCTCCAGGTATAGGCACCATGTTATTGCGTAATGTTGTCGGTGGACTCGTTTATGGATTAACATTAGGTATTGCTGTGATCGTCAGCGCCTTTATGGTCGGTTTACGAGAGGACAAAAGAGCGATTCATGATTTTATAGCAGGAACAGAAGTGGTGCATTCTGATTAAGCTGTCTTATGAGCTCGTTGCGATATCATGCAGCGGGCTTTTTTTATTATATTTTTGGCATTTGCCACGAGATTTAATGCGGGAACTTTTTTTGCTTTCTCTATTTTGAATGAAGTAAACTAAGAGTTGTATTGAAATACCTGAGCAATAAGGGAAGTTGGTGGATGGTTGATGCAGCACAAGAACGAGGAGAATTCACTTAAGCTAAGCGCGCGTCGACTCTATGCGGAGATATTCTCTTTAAAGGACACGCTTTACAATGATCTTCTACATCGGTTTAAGGATGATGTTTCACTCACGGAAAAAGCGGAGCAGTGGAAAACCGGCATAATGGCAGCTGCGATCTCTACAGCGCTCTACAGCTCTTCTCTGGGCGGAAACAAGGAGTTTCCTTATGTCTATTCCTATTTGAAAATAAAGCTTAAAACGTATCATTCTGAAGGGGAGGCAGCGATAGAGGACTGTATGTCTGTCATTTCAGGCTTATTAAATGAAGCTGATTACCAGCCTGATTCATTCTCCGAAGGAATCGCTTTATGGCTTTATTTTAGTATTCAAGGAAAAGAGTCGTTTGTAGAAGAAGAGACGGTTCCATATTTGCTTACTGGACAATATATTAATCAAGTTTTTTATAATTGGTTTGATAAGCAGAGCTAATAAAGGCTGCTTATTCAACAAACGATTGCGTTTGAAGGGGATATTAATGATTATGAATACATTAGCAAATGATTGGGCGCAGAAATTGCAAAGTGAGCTTGAAGCGCCTTACATGCAAGAACTTTTTGCCATATTGGCAGAGAAATATAAAACGGCCACGGTTTATCCGGAAGCAGAAAATATATACAATGCACTTCATCATACATCCTATGAGCAGACGAAAGTGGTCATTTTAGGACAAGACCCTTATCATGGACCAAAGCAGGCGCATGGGCTTAGCTTCTCCGTGCAGCCAGGATTAAAGGTACCTCCTTCATTAAAAAACATTTACAAAGAGCTGGAGTCGGATGTAGGGGCCACTGTGCCTGACCATGGAAGCTTGCTTTCATGGGCTAAGCAAGGAGTGCTGCTTCTTAATACAGTGCTTACGGTGGAGGATGGCAATCCTAATTCCCATCAAGGGATAGGGTGGGAGCAATTTACCGATCAGATTATTGCCGCTCTAAACGATAGGGAGAAGCCCGTGGTATTTATACTTTGGGGCAAGAATGCAGAAGCGAAAGCGAAGCATATTAATGGGGACA
Source organism: Paenibacillus sp. NRS-1760 (assembly GCF_050467785.1). NCBI lineage: Bacteria > Bacillati > Bacillota > Bacilli > Caryophanales > Paenibacillaceae > Paenibacillus > Paenibacillus sp. NRS-1760. Next base: position 136,547 of record NZ_JBITPK010000016.1, read on the forward strand.
AGCATCATTTAATTATTTCACCGCATCCGAGCCCATTTGCAGCTCGCAAAGGTTTTTTTGGAAGCAAACCATTTTCCAGGACAAATCGTTTCCTAGAATCGATTGGAAGCGAGCCGATTGACTGGTCGATTCCGATGCTGAATGAGCTTGAAAGCAAATAAAAAAAAGACTTCTCAACTGTCTGATGGTTATAAGACAGGTAGAGAAGTCTTTTTTGTTCTAATTGATGATGATCGCTTTGCCTGTTGATGATTCACTTGATCCCGTAGATTGCGAGGATTGGGTGAGTACTGGCTTTAGCTTAGCATCAATATAAGTGGAGGCGGATACGTCTGTAATAACTTGAGGATACATTTTATCAGGATCAGGCATGACCAATTCTACATTGATGAAAGCTTGATCTCCTTCGAAAGCAATAGAAGTAATACGGAAACCATAACCGGGATGTCCGACTTGAGTGCTTACGGTTACTTTATTGACTTGCGGGTTTACCGCCTCAATTGAAAGCTTCAGGTCGAGGCTCGGTTGCTCAGGCTTAGTTGGAATTGGAGCCGTCTCCTTTACAAATGTAATGGCGTCATAAAGCCAGCCTGCTGCTTCACCGCGCAAAATAGCTTTTTTAGGATAAAACTTGTTCGCACTATCCAATGTGACGATTTTGCTTATGAGAAGCTTTTGAATGCTGTCCATATAGGTTTTGTTCACATCAGCCGCATCTTCCAACTGCATGAAAATTTCAATAAAGGCGTAATCGCCTTTCGTCATCATAGCTTTAAACAAATGATGAGCAAATTGCTCGCGGGTCATGATGTCGTTAGCTTTGACCGTTTTTGGAATTTCTAGACCATTAATGCTCGCGATGATAAAAGCTTGCGAATACCAAGCGTTGTCTTTTATGTTTGTAAAATAGTCGCTTGCTTTAGGTTCTTTAATGAAGCGGATGTGGTTGATATTAATATCTAGCCCTTTAACGATCAAAGAAACGCCTTCGGCATAAGTGAGCTTGCCCTTAGGATTAAACTTGTCATGTTTATCTCCGCTTATAATGCCCATCTTCTTAAGCTCGTTAATTTTAGACTCGTTTACGTCATTTTTAACGTCCTTGAATGCCCATACGGATTGTCCAAGAGTGAAGAGCATCATTGCAACCAGTGTCATTGTCAGTATCAATCGTCTTTTCATACGGTCACCTCTTCTTTTATTTGCTGCAGCACTTACTTGACGTCGTTAAAAGACAAATTGTTGCAATTATTATACAATCATTATGACCGATTCCACTTTTGTGGAGACATCGCGATGAGAGTGGAGAGTCAGAAAAATCTGTAAAGAAATATGTTGACTTGGCGTCTTGCACCTGATATATTATTAATTGTCGCTAACATGATCTGGTAGCTCAGCTGGGAGAGCACTATCTTGACAGGGTAGGGGTCACAGGTTCGAACCCTGTTCAGATCACCATAACTTAAACTTCGGAAGCCTTGATAATCAAGGCTTTTTTTGTTTTTATAATCAAAACTGCGATACCTTAACCCTCAGATTCTCCTCAACATTCTCTCCTTGACCACATTAAGCATTCCATTTCCGATTCAAATCAGTAAAGATTTTTTAAAAGATTCGATTAACATTTGGAACTAGCTGTTCGGTACAGTACTTACCTTATGGTAAGTAGGTGAACTAAAAGTGCATACTTCCGCAATGCGGCGATGCGATCTATACTCTAGTTCAGAAACAAATACCGCTCAAGGAGGGCAATACATTGAAAACACTTGTTATCATTACACATCCAAACATGGAAGCATCCATCGTCAATAAACGCTGGGCGGAAGAGCTTCGTAAATATCCCGACAAATATACGGTTCACGATTTGCACAGAGCCTATCCCGACGGAAAAATCGACGTGGAAAAGGAACAACAATTGATTGAAGCGCATAGCAATTTAGTTTTGCAGTTCCCTGTTTACTGGTTCAGTTCTCCACCGCTGCTTAAACAATGGCTTGACGAGGTGCTAACTTACGGGTGGGCATACGGGTCAACGGGCGATAAATTAAGAAATCGAAAAACCACTCTAGCTGTAACCGCCGGTGGAAGGGAAAAAGACTTTACCGAAGAAGGGAAACTCCGTTACGGACTTGACCAACTCCTATCTCCCTTTGACACGACATTTTTGTATTGCGGCGCCGATTATCGTTCCTTCTATGCCTTCTATGGCGCAGAATACGAGACGGAAGGAAATCCAGATTACTTAAGGAAATTAGATATTAGCGCGCAGGGTTATGTTGATTTTATTGATAGTCTTTAATTAGTGGTGAAACGAAAAGCAGCATTTCCATCCATGGAAATGCTGCTTTTCTTCTTGAGTGTTTATATCGAAAGCGGGATTGTCGCCGCCTGCGCGGCTGGTATGCCGTTTTTTTCTCCCCATTGGCACATGATATCCAGTACCGGAATAATCGTTTGCCCCAACTCGGTCAAGGAATACTCAACTTTGGGAGGGATTTGTGGGAATTCCTCGCGACTGACAATGCCGTCTGTCTCCAACTCTTTTAACATCACGCTTAATGTTTTAAAGGATATAGTGCCGATTCTCCGTTGCAGCTCATTGAAACGCATGACCTTGTTTTCGGAGAGCCAGTACAGTATGGTCATTTTATATTTGCCGCCAATAACAGACAATGTGTAGCCGAAGCCAGTGTCTTTGGGTTGAATGCCAGATGGTACACAGTTTTCAACCTGCATGGGCTGTTATCCTCCTTTTGAGATATTCGACGAAAAAGGCAGGTGCTGCCGCGTCTCTATGCTAAGAATTCGCTTTTTCTGAAATTGACAATTCGCTGAAAAGTCAACTTGGGAGCAATAAACTTACTATACCATTTCGAAACGATTAGTTCAAAACACTCTGGCAGTAAAAAGGTGCTTGATATAGCAAATGAGAAACATCAACAACTACCATTTTATGGATATTAAATGGAGCAATTATTAAAAGTATTTTTTAGCAATCTATTATAGGTATCAATTACTTGAAAAAGAATTGACGTAGTATGACAAATATTTCTAAGACAATCCTTATAATTTGTGGTAATATGTAGAAAATTGTTGAAGGGGGAAAGTTTGATGAAAAAAGTTCAAATCTTTACATTACTCGCACTCATATTGCTTGTTTTATCAGCATGCGGGGGATCACAAACAAATAATGCAGCCAAATCTTCGAATAACAATCAAGCAAGCACGGTGGATAGCAAGGAGACTGAGGCTACTGAAACACCCAAAGAAACGGAAACTCCGCCTACGGAGGAACCGAAAGAAGCATCCTTCAAGCCAGGTGATAAATTCAAATTAGGCACTTGGGAAATTACCCTTGAATCATTTGAGTTTAATCAAAAAGTGAGTAGTGATATGTTTTCCTCAAGCGCTGATGAAGGCAATAAATTTATTGTATTAAATTATAATGTTACCAATAATGGCAAAGAGGCAAATGATTTTACTGCAATGATAAATGGTATTCGAATGAAAGCTATTTTTAAAGGCGAGTATGAATATGATTACACTGTAACTATGATCGATGGAGACTTGAGTCAAAATAGTATTAAACCATTAGCGAGCAAAAAAGGTTTTGTTGTAATCGAAGTTCCAGACTCGGTAGCTAGTTCCAATGAAAGTCTTATAATTAAGCTTGAAGATGATGGGAAAAAAGCTCAAATCGTTTTAAAATAGTAGAAACAAGCACCCATTATTGTGGGTGTTTTTTTATCCCGAATAAGCTAACTTTAATCGCGGCTGTTGATTGTTCCATTTTTTTAAGAGAGAGCTGCGCCGAACATGGCAAGGTAAAGTAGTTAATTAGAGGAAGCAGGAGGGAAAATCAAAACAGGGAAATCGAATGTCGTTGTGGCAGTTAGGATCGTGAGCCTTATGAGGTGAAGAGGAGAATGCTGCAAAATTTGGATAAGCTAGGTGCACGTTCAGAACCCTTGCATAGCAAGGGTCCTTTTTATTTTATCTCCACAATCAAACCTCCAAAACGTAATTTCATATTCGTTCATGCCATATAAGAAAACCTCTTCATGTGAAAGGGCTAATTTGAATGATTTGTTAAACATCCAGAATATTGATTTAAGAGATAATCCAGTTCTTGGCTAATTTTGAGAACAGCTTGATCTGTAAAATTATTGCATGCGCCAAATATTTCAACCATTTCAGCTCGTACTTCTTCAATTCTTTGTTGATAAAAGCAAATGTTCATCATAATCCCTCCAACTTTTCATTTGTTAAATTAAGGATAAACGAAGGTTGTTAGAATTTTTTAACAATGAGATTAGGATAATGTTAGTTTTCTGAACAATCTCAAATAAGCAGGCCTTCGTATTAGATTTACTAAACATATCCGTTTCATTTGAAACAGTTTCAAGATGGAAAACCCCCAAGTAGCGATTCATGCCTTTGGGGGTTTAGTTTAAACTTGTATATCGATGCTTTGGCCTAAATGAGGTTGTGCTTGTTTCATCATTTGAACCATATCCTGGGCTTGCTGAGTAGCTTGTTCCTTTGCTAAAGACATCACTCGGATGCTCGCTGCAAGTGCTAAGCTGTTCTGATTCATCGCAATAGATGCTGCTGCTATATCCATAAAACACCTCCTTATTCCATTATCGGCAAAAACGATCAACTTCTTTACAATAAATCGTTGCTCGCTGGATCTGCGCTGATATGCTGCATAAAGCTAATTCATGCGACCTAATTGTGTATTTAATTTAAACAATACTAAAGGCATGATTTTCAGCATACGATGATAGAAAGCGCGCAGGAGGCGGTTGCTGTTGGCAGCAGAGTATGCCTATTTAGCCATTTGGCTATTGGGGATGTTTGGAATTATTGGCATTGTTATTGGTTCTGTAGCAAATTTCGCAATACATGATTCCTTGTCGCATGACGAGCAGTTTGTTTGGCGAAGGGAACTTCCAGCTGACGCAATCAAAAGAAAATAAAAACAAAAATCCAGCATTCGCTCCTCATGCGATAGCGCTGGATTTTTTTTGTAAGCGATTGTGCATAATTATTGCACACGCAAGGCATGATATAAATTGGCTGTACATTCTTATAAGTTGAGAGGGGCTAACAAAGATGAGTCACGAGGTTGGCGGACAAGATACTAGGGAGCAAATTGTTGCCGTACAAAAGGATGGAGACGGTGATCTTACCGCATTCAAAACGAATAGCGGCCGAGTGCTTGACTATGCAACGGCACTTCAAGAGGTACAAGCAGGTCATATTGCAGGGGTAAATGCCTTTAAAGGAAAAGATGGCGACATCTATATTCGAGGCGACGCAGATGGAGATCCAACAAACAATTTGGATCAGCTTCCAATGTTCTAAATGAAATGTTAACAACATTAATAAAAAGGCGCCGCACTTCTTAGATGTCGGCGCCTTTTTTGTATTTAGTTGATCTCATAGCTTTCATGCTGCCTAACGATTCGCATATGGCCGGTTAGACCTTCATATTGCTCTATGGTGTCCCCGTAATGCATAAGCCATATTTTACTTTGAATAGATTCAGGAAGGCTTAGAAGCTCCTCCAGGCTTGCGTGAACAACAGCTGGCGCTTCAAGCTGGCAATCATGGTAAATAGTCGTTACGCCATCATCAACTAATTGCTGAAGCAGCTCTGGATCAAATCGCATGTCGGCAGAGTAGAAGAAGCTGTTGTTAAAAATAAAGGAATAGCTTGGCTTATTAGGAATATGCTTCGTTTGCAACAGCTTAACAGTCAAACCAGGATGAATCTCAAATACGTTATTTGGCTGAATCGGATGGACCTCGAAAAAATCTTCAAGCTTGGTTAAAGGATCCTGCGTTAAACCTCCGCGAAGCGTTTGCTCCCAAAGCGGTTCAACTAACGACTCTGCTATGTATAGGACAGGCTTTCGATTATATTTAAACATCATTTGAAAGGCGTATTCTTCTAATCCACCTACATGGTCCCCATGAATGTGACTGATGAGAACAGCATCCAGGTCAGAGAAGGCAAGTCCTTGTTGATGTAAAGCCTTCGGTAAAGTGATTCCGCAGTCTACGAGCAATCGGAAGCCATTCACTTCAATAATAGCGTTATTATTATCGTATTTTTTGGCAAAGGCACTGCCTGTCCCAATCATTTTTATTTTCATGAATCACACCTCCTCAGCTTTCTATATTGTTTAATGTACCAAATTTAAAATATATCTGACAAATAAAGATGCACATTCGCCCGTGTCTACATACAATGCTAAAGCGATACGTACAGTGGAGGCGAACAAGTGATGAGCAAAGGAAAAGGCAAAGTTATAAAGAAGAAACAGCCGGCAAGCGATCGGAAACAGTATAATTATAAACTTGTACTTTCGGATACCTGTGCAGTATGTAAAACACCGTGTACAAGAGGGATGGCATACCTTGCAAGAATGAAAAATCCTGGTACAGTCGGCAAAGGTGTTCCTTGCATTTTAACAAGAACGTATGGGTAATTATTATTTCCACATTAATATTTCCCAGGCAAGCGCAGGTTTCAACAGCATTTGACAATAATGGTTAAGTTGTAGTATGGGATTAAAAATGTTTCATAAATCGCGCAACTTTGCTCGGGTTGACGAGTATAACCTTTCATCCAGGCTATCGGATGGAGGGCTTACAACTATGAAAATCAGAAAAATCGTTATTCTGCTTCTGCTGCTATCTCTTTGGGGTGGATCGATGATGTTCGCAGACTCGGCTATACAGAAGGTTCGCGTTCTCATTAACGGAGATGATCAGGATGACGGTGGAATAATGACCGATGGCAAAACTTATTTGCCGCTTCGTCAATTAGCCACATCTATGCAGGCCATTGTGGAATGGGACAATCAAACGAAAAAAGCGACCGTTTATAAACCTAACGTGCATATGTTTCTGTTCCAAAATAATGCGGTATTCGGAAACGTAGCAAAAGGCTATCAAGCGAAGTTTAAAGTGTTTGCCCAGATCGATAACTTGATGACGGATATTGTAGCCGTCAAGGTTTCCATTTTCGATCCGAATGGTAAAGAGAAAGTGATTCAAACGGAAAGTGTCAAAACATCAAAAGATAATTTCTGGTTCGCTACAGAAGATATCTCATATAAATTCGAATCTAGCGGGAAATATCCGATTCGTTTTTACCTTAAGCTTAAGGGCTCAGATGAGTGGACTGTTGTTTCAGAAAAACTAATTTCTTCTTTGTAGTAATCAAATGGTCTACCTAAGGCGCTCCTTTTCTTCATAGGGGCGTCTTCGTTTGACCGTTGATAGAGTGTCATGTTAATATACGATAGTCTGTAAACATTATTGAAATGGGGTAATAACATGAGCGAACATCAGCATGGCGATGATTGCGGCTGTGGTGAAGACCACGAGCATGAAGAGCATGTCTTTATCGTGACTGACGACGAGGGCCAGGAACGTGAAATGGTCATGGTTTATACGTTTGAATCCGAAAGCCAAGTTTACGCTGTATTGCTGGATCGCAACGATCCAGAAGCAGACGGCGTTATCTTCCGTATTGAAGAAGAAAACGATGAGTCCTTCCTAGTTGGCATCGAAGATGATGCGGAATGGGATCGCGTAACAGCGATTTACGAAGAAATTGCTCGTACGGAAAGCGAAGAGAACTAGTTCTCTTAAGCTTTAAACGATCAAGTACTAAAAAAACGATCTGCGAGTTTCGCTTGCGGATCGTTTTTTTTTTATTAACTTATTTGCGTGGATTAAAATAAATCGTTCTTCCATTAAACATGGTCAGTTCTGCCTTCAACTGCTTCGCTATATATTTGCATAGTTCATTTGCTTTCGATTTGTCTCCGTGCGTAGCTTCCTCTGGTAACACGACTTGAACGCAAGGGACGTTTTGGCCTGCTGCGCTTGCCGTTTCGCCGGGTCCAAAGATGATATGCTTATAAAGGTGGTTAATACCCTTTAAATAAAACCAACGATCATCATCCTTCGATTCGATCGTATAAGGAAATGCGGCTTCGGCATAGTCCCAATCCAATTGCGAGCCGGTAAGGCTTGTTTGCTCCCGGTAACCTATAAGCTCGTTCTTAATTTCTTGCAGCGTCAGTTTCTCCACGGATGATCCTTGCACAAATTTGATATAAGCGCTTTGACTCATCGCATCTCACCTCTGCCAACATCATAGCATGCTCGAAATAGGTTGACAATAAGTGGTATTCCGTAAAAATAATTAGAAAAAAACCGACCTCAGGATTTCTATAAGATTCCTGAAGATCGGTTTTATTATTTATTATGAAATGGCTGTTTCTTCAACGATTACTTTAACGAACTCGATGCTGCGATCTTCCGGCCCCTTGACAGGCAATCCAACTTGGACATGATCCACGATATAATCGATATTTTTTTGGGTAATGACTTCGCCTGGCAGCAGAATCGGGATGCCTGGCGGGTATACATAAATGAATTCAGCAATGATTCGGCCAGCTGATTCTTTGAACGGAAGAACTTCTGTCTCACCGTAAAAAGCATCACGAGGCGTTAAGGACAGCTGTGGAATATCTGGAATTTTGACCACTAATTCACGTGCTTCAGCGCCTTCATGGAAATGTTCAGACAATCCACGCAGGGCAGTTAACAATTTAGACACGGAATCAGAGGTATCTCCAGGCGTAACTAAGCAAAGAATGTTATACATATCGCTCATTTCAATTTCCACATTATAGTTGTCGCGAAGCCAGTTCTCCGTTTCATATCCTGTGATGCCAAGGTGGCGAACATGAACGGAAACTTTAGTAGGATCGAAATCATAAGTAGCCTCATCGCCGAGAATTTCTTCTCCGAAGCAATAAAGACCTGGGATTTCATTGATTTGTTTGCGTGCGGATTGAGCAAGCTCAATCGCGCGCTCAGCGATTGCATGTCCGTTCAAAGCAAGGTTGCGTCTAGACGTATCAAGCGAGCCTAACAAAATATACGAAGTCGACGTTGTGGTAAGCATGCTGATAACGGTTTGAATACGATGCGGGTTAACTCTTCCTTTGCGCACATTAAGAACCGAGCTTTGCGTCATAGAACCGCCGAGCTTATGAACACTTGTCGCAGCCATATCCGCGCCTGCTTGCATCGCTGACATTGGCAGCTTCTCATGGAAATGAATGAGTACGCCATGTGCTTCATCCACGAGAACAGGGATATCAAAGCTATGAACGAGATCAACGATCTCCTTAAGATTGGCGCAAATACCGAAATAGGTTGGGTTAATGACAAGCACGGCCTTTGCATCCGGATGGCGCTCAAGCGCTTTACGGACGGAGCGGGTCGTTATGCCATGATCAATACCAAGCGTATTGTCACGGGCTGGTGAGATGAATACTGGTCTGGCACCTGCAAAAATAATAGCGGCCATAATGGATTTGTGAACATTACGGGGCACTATGATTTTGTCTCCCGGGGCACATACGGTTAAAATCATCGTCATAATTGCGCCGCTTGTTCCTTGTACAGAGAAATAAGTATAGTCTGCTCCGAAAGCGTCAGCAGCTAGCTTCTGCGCTTCCTCAATAACGCCGGTTGGCTGATGCAGGTCATCAAGCGGTGCTATATTGATTAAATCGATCGACAACGCGTTATCGCCGATAAATTCGCGAAATTCGGAATCGCTGCCTAATCCCTTTTTATGTCCGGGAATATGAAACTGAACGGGATCCTGCTCCGCATGCTTACGAAGCGCGGTGAAGAGCGGGGTTAAATTGTGATCCATCGCTTTCATCCCTGCCTTTCTTTAAAGTTTACAAACAAAGTTGAGTATAGCAAATACAGGGGGGAATGCAAGCTTCATTTTTGAGATAGGAGCATCATTTTCAATTTGTTCTTCAATTGTTCATACATGTGTGATAAATGGATATGGTAACATAGGTTGGTGGAGGGGTTGTATTATGAAAGATAAACGAATGCTAATTGTAATGGCTACTTTAATGACAACATTTATAGGGTTCGGCATTATCATCCCGGTTATGCCAGAAATTATTCAAGCCGCAGATCCGAGCAAAGCGGAACTCCATACAGGTTGGATGCTTGCTGTTTATTCTGCAGTTTCCTTTTTCTTATCACCATTTTGGGGAAGCTTGTCCGACCGTATCGGCAGACGGCCGATTATTTTAATAGGTATTCTTGGCTTCGCCGCAAGTTTCTTGTTATTTGGTTTATCGTCAGGAAACTTAACGCTCATGTACCTCTCAAGGGTGCTAGGGGGCTTGTTCTCGGGGGCGGTTGCTTCCGTTATTGTAGCGTATGTCGCTGATATTACATCGCCTGAGGAAAGAACTAAGGGGATGGGGCTCGTTGGGATGTCCATCGGGCTAGGCTTTACGATCGGTCCTGGCGTTGGCGGTTTATTAAGCGTGATCTCACTGGAAACGCCATTTTATGCAGCATCAGCGTTAGCACTGTTAACGTTCATCTTGGCTGCATCAAAGCTCAAGGAATCACTAACGCCTGAGCAGCGGAGCAGCCAATCAGAGAAGCGTGTATCACGCTGGGCTGCGTTTACAGGACCGCTTAAATATTTGTATGTGTTAGCCTTTTTTGTAACATTCACTCTCGCTGGAATGGAAGCGACCCTGCAGTTTTTTGGCATGCGGCGTTTTGATGTGACTCCATTTCAGGTCGGAATCTTATTTTTTGTTTGCGGCTTTGTGGGAGCACTCGTTCAAGGCGGAGTTGTGCGACGGAGAATTAAGACAGGCGAGGAGCCGAAATATATTGCGATCGGACTTGTCATCTCGGCACTTGGTTTTTTTATGCTTCTAGGCGCACATTCCCTTTGGTGGGCTACGTTGTCACTTGCTGTATTCGGAATCGGCAATGCCTTAATTAGGCCATGTGTCACCTCGCTCATCACTCAGAAGACGACTGTTGGCAAAGGGGTAGCATCCGGTCTAAGCTCTTCGATGGACAGTTTGGGACGTATTGCCGGCCCGCTGCTAGGTTCATTTTTCTTCACGATAGAAATGGGACTACCATACTTGCTCGGGGGCATACTATGTCTAGCTGCACTGCTGCTATTGTTTCGTTTCCGTCAAATGGACAAAACTAGCGCCTCGGAAACAGAAGTTAACGCTGCAAAATAAAATGAAAACAAGCCGGTTCCTCATTTTGCGATGGGTGACCGGCTTGTTTTCTTTTGGAGCTTAAGAGGCAAGCCCTTTTATAATAAAAGTAATAGTCGCCTCTTTCTCTAAATCATCATCCCAGTGAATGCCATCTGTTTTTCCGATGAACGTACGGCTAAGGACATAACCGATTAAGGATGAGGCGATTAATCGAATGACAGTAAATGGGGCCCAATTAACGATTACGCCTTGCTGCTGAAATTGCGTAATACTAATACTGAATTTTTGTACCACTTTTGAGAGGATGAGCTTCTGGAATTGGTCCAGCAGTTCGGGATGAAAAGGAATCTCTTGAACAAAAATTTTCAACACCTGAACATGACGCTCAACAAATGCAATGCGATTTTCTATAATTGCGCGCAGCATAAGATCTAATGTGTCAAAGCGGCTCTCGAGAACCTTGTAGAAATCGCGAAGTACAAAAGGAGCGATTAACTTTGCCATAACAGGCGCAACAATCGAGAAAAGCAAATCCTTTTTGGTTTTATAATGACGAAAAATAGTTCCTTCTGCCACACCGGCTCGCTGGGCGATTTCACTTGTAGAAGAGGCGGCAAAGCCCTTCTCAGCAAAGATTTCGGAGGCAGCCTGCACGATTTTCAATTGTTTTTCCGTCATTTTTTCTTCTTCATTATCTAGTTGCAATAGCTTCTGCAGCCATTGATCGACCGGTTCTGACATGCAAGACACTCCTTCGCGTTAACCCATTCCTTTGATTATACCAGTTGTTCTATTGTCTACATACGGCGGTGCTTCTTTAGAGCCAGTACATTCAATACTGCAAACAATAAGGAAAATCCCGCCAACACATATACATTTACCTGAAAATCACCCCAGCTCTCGCCGCGTATCATTATTCCCTGCATAGCATCTGCACCATAGTAAAGAGGCATTAGGTAACTTAGCTTTTGCAGCCAGGGGTTCATGGCATCAAGGTTAAACAACCCTGAGAAGAAGGCTTGCGGCACGATGACAATAGGAATGAACTGTATAATCTGAAATTCACTGCTTGCAAAAGAAGACAACAGTGTTCCGAGTGTTAACGCTGTTAATGATAATAATAAATTAATGACCAGCATATACAAAATGCTGCCCTCCATGTACATCCCAAGAACTTGAACGGAATACCAGGCGATCAAGCAGGCTTGAATTAGGGTGAAAATTCCGAAACCGGCTAAATAACCGACTACGATTTCGCTTCGCCTAATTGGCGTTGCTAATAAGCGCTCCAAAGTACCGCTCGTTCGCTCGCGCAGGAAGGAGACACCTGCAAGTAAGAAAACAAAGAAAAACGAGAAGAAGCCTATTAAGACAGGCCCAAAGGAGTCGAATGGAGCCATGTCAGGACCGCCGTGCAAGTATGATATAGCTGGGGCGGATTTATCTAAGCCTTGTTGCATCACGCTTTGAATAAGCAATATTACCGCTCTATTGATGGAGGGATCGCTGCCCTCAAGCGTTAGTTTAGGCATGCCGCCGCTCGCTTCCAATATCGCGTCGAGCTTGCCGTCTTGTAAAGCAGCTTGAGCAGCAGCACTTTCATCATAAAGTGTGATTTCAGCATTAAGCTGCTCAAACTTTTCTGTTAAAGCTGCAGGCACATTAACCATTCCGATTGCTGGAGAGACAGCTTGCCCATCAAAAACTAATTTCATTAAAGTTAAGATGAGCAGGGGAGCAAGAAATAATAAGGCAAGCGTTCGTTTGTCACGCAAAAATTGATTAATAATTCGAATGGCGAGCGCACGTATTCTCATTGTTCCGCTCCTTTGCTTTGACCAAGCGCAATGAACGCCTCTTCGAGTGTGGCGCAGCCTGCTTGCTGCTTCAGTGCTTCAGGCGTATCGATGGCTGTAAGTTTTCCGCTTCGTATGAGCCCTAACCGATCACATTTCTCGGCCTCGTCCATGACATGGGTTGTTATAATAATGGTCACGCCTTGTTTGCTCAGTGCAGATAGCTCTTTCCAAATCGATTGGCGTAAAACAGGATCAATGCCAACGGTTGGTTCATCGAGTACGAGAAGCTCAGGCTCATGCAATAGCGCAATTGCTAGCGAAAGCCGGCGTTTCATGCCGCCAGAATAAGCAACCGTTTGCTTATGAAGATGATCGGTTAGCGCAACAAGCTTGGAGACCGTTTGAATTCGATCTTGCAGTATGGCTCCCTTTAATCCAAACATGGCCCCAGAAAACGCTAAGTTTTGCTTGCCAGTCAATTCACTATACAAAGCGTCTGATTGAGCCATATACCCAAAGGCTTGCAGCATTTTCAACTGCGGCATGGGCTCGCCAAGCATTCGGACCGATCCGGCATTTGCCCTGTCTATTCCAGTCATGACCTTGATCAACGTTGTTTTTCCCGAGCCCGAAGGACCTAATAAACCAAATAGTTCACCTCGCGGAATAGAAAGTGTAATGCCATCAAGAACGGTACGATCCCCAAATGAACGGTTAATGTCTTGCAATTCTACGGCGAAGGTTGTTTCAGCTAATATTGCTGGACTGTTAGTCATCTTCGATCACGCTCCACTTTCTCAAATGAGTAATCACTCCCCCAATTATATACAGAGAATGCCATAAATAAAAGTGAGTACTTACTCATTTTTCTTCCAGGCTGTCCACCTCCTCAGTCTCTGGTCGTAGATGAATTAAGACTAAAGCCGTGAACCAATTACCTTCTCTGGACGTTTTTGGTAATCATACTTTCCCTCTATGATTAGAAAAGACAAAAAAAGAAATCCGTAATCGGAGAAGGAGTCGGAAACAAATGAGTAAATTGACGGAATGGTCGTTCCGAAATAAGGCGGCTATTATACTGATCGTCATTATGGCTTTAGTGATGGGGGTAATCAGCTATCTGAGGCTGCCGATGGAGTTTCTGCCTGCTGCAGATAATCCACAGGTCATGGTCACGGCAATAGGGCCGGGGAATGACGCGAAGACGATGGAGCAGATGGTCACAAATCCTTTGGAAGAAGCTGTAACGCTCGTTAAAGGAAAAACGGATATGTTCTCTACATCAGGTGATGGTTATGCTCAAATCAGCTTGAATTTCAATTCGAAGACGAATATGAAGGAAGCGAAGACGGAAGTCGAGCAATTGGTCGCTCAGGTACAGCTTCCGGCAAATGTAATGAAGCCTTTCGTCTTGCAATTGAATACTTCAATGATTCCAATCTCATGGGTGACGTTGACCTTTGATGAAGGATTATCTGAGCAGCAAAAAGACGCAAAGCTGAAAGAAGTAACGGCGGAGCTTAAAAAGACCGAGGGTGCGGGCGAGGTTAGCATTAGCGGCAAATCGTCGCCATCGGTTCATGTCGTACCAGATACGGAGAAGCTTGCACAGGCAGGAATTTCGGTACAAGCGTTAATGGGCGTGCTTCAAGGCAGGGGAGCGTCGGTTTCACTCGGGGAACGCACGTTGGATGGCGCAGATGGCAATATTAACGTGTACGATCAAGTATCTGATGTGGAAACACTGCGCAAGCTTCCTGTTGCAGCAGGTGTGAAGCTTGGGGATGTTGCAGCGGTTGAACTCGCCAAAGACCAAGAAAGCATAAGCCGTATGAACGGCAAAGATGCGATTATGTTCACGGTCTCTAAATCTGCTGATGCGAATGCTGTGAATGTAGGCAAAGCAATCAAAGAAACGATTGATCGTTTAAATGCAGATGTGGAAGGAATCGATGCTTCCATCATTTTGAGCACATCTGATTCGGTCGTATCTTCTGTTAATAGTATGCTGCGAGAGGTTTTGCTTGGCGCATTGTTCGCAACCATCGTCATTTTATTGTTCATGCGCAACTTTAAAGCAACGCTCGTGACGATTGTTTCGATTCCGTTGTCGCTCGGCATAACGCTGTATCTGCTCCAGCTCTCTGGTGTGTCACTTAACATTATTACACTTGGAGGCGTAGCCGTCGCGGTTGGAAGGCTCGTCGATGATAGTATCGTCGTTATTGAAAATATTTATAGAAGGCTGCAGAAGGAGTCCTTCTCTATTAAGCTAATTACGGATGCAACGAAGGAAGTGGCTTCGGCCATTACCTCGTCAACGCTCGTTACAGTCGCAGTATTTTTGCCAATGGGCCTTCTGCGCGGTTCATTGCAAGCATTTCTTCTCCCATTCGCGCTGACAGTCGCTTACTCATTGCTCGCTTCTCTACTTGTAGCGCTGACGGTTGTACCTCTTTTAAGTGCAATATTGCTTCGCGGCACAAAGGAGAAGGAGCATGCTGGTTCTCCAAAATTCGCTTCCTTCATTCGTTGGAATCTTGCTCATAAATTAGTGCCGTTAATCATTGCGGTATTGCTGTTTGCAGGATCGATCGGCGCTTATATGTTCATGCCAAAAGGAGCGCTTGATTCCTCGAGCGCGGGGAATTTAAATGTAGCACTGCAATATCCGAGCGATACACCTGCGGATCAAATACTCGAAGCAGGGAAGAAATTCGAATCCTATCTAACTGCAAATCCAGATATTGAATGGGTCATGATGATGCTTGGCAATAGTGCAGATGCGGCTAAGTATGGCTCGGTGACTTCGCCAACGCTCATTACTTATATGGTAGATTTGAAGGAAGGCGTTGACGCAGAACTCTTGATGGATAATATCAAGACTCAGAAGGATAATTATAAGGACGCAACCTTGACGGTTGATGCGGCCGATCTAATTATGGGCGGCGGATCATCGCAAATTTACATTGATGTCTCTGGTGAAAACTTGGAGCAGCTCTCTACAACCGCAGACCAGTTGATCGCAGCGATTAAACCTATCGACGGTGTGCTCAAGGTTGAGAGCAATCAAGAGGAGAAAAAGTCGGTTTATTCCTTCCATGTTGATCCTACCCTTGCCAAAGGCCAAGAGGTAGCCATGCAGCTGCAAAGCATGCTTAATCCATTGCCGATAGGTTCGATCCAGCAAGAAGGCAGTGAAATTCCGGTTATTATGCTGCCTGTTGTAAACCCAGATTCAAAGGCAGAACTAGAGAAATTAACCGTAATGACAGAGTCTGGTCCAACACCGATGTCGAAGGTAGCGGAGTTGGTTCGTACTGAGGAGCCATCTTTGTACTATCATAAAGAAGGCAAAACGTATATCCGCGTCACAGCGAGCGCCGAACCAAAAGAACTATCGGTCGTCGGCGATGAAATATCAAAAGCAACAAAGGATCTCAAGCTTCCTGATGGCGTCAGCCTTGCAGTAGGCGGAGCGTCGGCTGACCAATCGAGCGACTTTGCAGATTTGGGCTTAACAGCGCTTATCTCCATCGGTATTGTTTATCTGATCATGGTATTGACGTTCAAGACGCTTCGTGCTCCGCTGGCGATTATGATCTCCTTGCCGCTTGCAGCAATCGGTGCAGTAACAGGCTTGCTCGTATCAGGCGTAACGCCGGATTTCACAGCCATGTTCGGAGCGCTGATGCTTATCGGAATTGTCGTCACGAATGCTATCGTATTAATTGATCGTGTGAAGCAAAACGAGCTGACGATGCCGATTCGTGAAGCGTTGATTGAAGCGGCTACGACACGGATGCGTCCAATCGTAATGACTGCGGTGGCGACAGTGTCCGCGATGCTGCCACTCGTATTCGGTTCGCATGAATCGGGCAGCATCGTCTCCCAAAGTTTAGCGATCGTCGTTATTGGCGGGCTAGTTGCGGCTACGCTGCTCACGCTAATTATCGTTCCTTGTGTCTATGAGCTGTTATTTTTCCGTACTTCACGCAAGCAACGTCGCAATTTGGCTTCCTCCGCCCATGCGGAAGCGGCTGCATCACAGCAAGTGTAATTAAACGACAAAAGGCAGTACTTTTAGGTCAGAATGGACCTAAAGGTACTGCCTTTTTTGAATAGATATTAAATCCATTCTTATACATTAGCCATATGGTATAACGGCATAAGCGTTTTATAAGTGGAGGAAGTAAGCTCAAGCAGTGCATCGCCGTCTTTGAGAATCGGATCGCTCGCTTGCACATGACGGCCGATAAGCAGTTCAGCTTTCTGAACATCACGGAAACGAACGAGCGCATCGTTCCAATCTTGTTTTGACATCGTACTGACAGCGGTGGACTCTTTTTTCATATGATCAAGTGAAAGCACATAATCCTTAGGTACATTTGCAATAACTTCATCAATTTGGTTCAGAAAGGCCGTTGCGATATTGGATTTATGAGGAACCTCGTAAATGAGTGCAAACCACATAAATAGATGATCATCAAACAATCCAAGCTGAAAATGCGGATGTGCCTTGTAGCCGCGTTTGCTAGCGCAAATGGCGAGCCAAGTATCCTTTGGCGGATTCACTTTACGACGAGCATGCCTTGCAACATGCAAGTACATTTCATTGCCGGCATGAACAGCTGCATCGACGCTGAGCTGCTCGCCGATCGCTCGGAATTTAGGCTGAATCTGATTTTGGATAGCAGCCATACGCTCCTCAAGCCCTTGAAGCGCAAAAACATCGAAATCGGCTTGTGTAAAGCCAACAAGCTGGGTAGAAGTAGTCTGTGTTGTCATTAAATTAATCTCCTTCAATCAAACAATTATTGGTGCAATAATTTCAAATAAAAAATGGCGATTTGCGTTCGGTCTCGAAGCTCGAGTTTATTAAGTATTTCAGTAATATAATTTTTAATTGTACCTTCGCTTAAGAAAAGGGTAGCGGCAATTTCTTTATTGGATTGACCGTCCGCAATCAGACGAACAATTTGTACCTCAGCTTGTGTAAGTCCTGAAATCATTACTGATTTGGTTGAATCGGCTCGTGGCGTCTCCAGCATCCCAGCCAATTTACGGGCGATGTCGGGATGGATCAGCACAGAACCCTCATGAACAGTCTTTATGCCGCTTATAATACGGCTTGGCGGTACATTTTTGAGCAAATAGCCGTTGGCTCCGTTTCGGATGGCTTGCGCGATGTACTCGTCATCATCAAATGTCGTCAAAATAAGCACGGCAGGTGGGGGATCAAGTGCGCGAAGCAGCTTCGTTCCTTCCACACCATCGCAGAGCGGCATTCGAATATCCATTAGCACGACATCGACGGGATGTTGGCGGGCAAATTGTTCAGCCTCCAGACCGTTTGCACAAACGCCAGCGACATGCAATTCGTTATCCAATCCTAAAATAACGTTCATGCTCTCTCGAATAAAAGGATCATCATCCACTATCAGCACTTCAATCATTTGCTCAAATCTCTCCATTTCTAAAAAGAGCAGAATCGTCGTTAACCGCCAAGCAGCGGAAGTGTTGTCGTTATTGAGAACTGATCGGCCTTCTGCCAGTCCATTTGGCCCCCAATTAAGGCAATCCGCTCTCGCATCCCCTTCATGCCAAGTCCAGCTTCGATAGGCTCGTCGGGCAAGCTGCCGTTATTGGATACAGTCAGCGCTACGTACGCAGTTAAAAAATTTAAAGTAACCGAAACCGACGTCGCTTTTCCATGCCGAACAGCATTCGTAATCGCTTCTTGGGCATTTTTGAATAAAATGAGCTCGATGCTGGGGTAAAGCGGTCTGGGATGACCCGTTACATGGAAGCTTACGAATATGCCTAGAGCAGAAGCGGATTCTTCAACCAGACGGTCGAGGGCATATTGCCTAACGTCCTTTTCCGCATCTGATGCAAGTCTTCGTACCGTTCTGCGCATCAGCTCCATGCTGTCCTGCAGCTGATCACGCATTTGCTCAACCGTGCTGCGAGCTCTTGCGGTATCTGCATCGAATAAATGCAAAGCCGCTTCGGACATCATTTTGACGCGAATGAGGCGGTGCCCCAAATCATCATGAATATCTTTGGCGATGCGGTTTCGCTCTTCGATCTGGGCTTGATACTCAACCTGCAAAGCGTAATCCTGCATTCTGCGCCTGGCTGAGTCAAGCTCTGCATGGCTGGCAGCAAGTGCTCCGTATAAATCTTCTATTTGATGATGTTTGTCCTCAAACTCGTTGGAAGCATAGAGGACGGCTGCTGTAGTTATCCATAGTACCGATACGGCAAATATGATTTCGGGTTCTCTGCCATACATACCTGTCAATAAAGCAGCTAAGCCAGCGATGGTCCAAGCTGTGCTTACCATGCGAGTCGGCCTTTGTTGAAATGAGGCAATAAGGGTGGAGAAAAGCAATAGAAACAGTACTCCGCCGTACGAATAGGAAAACCATGAAAAAGCGATTAACTCCAGCACCAGCAATAAAATTCGATATTTAGGATACATGGAGCCAGCTTTCGTTAGGAGCAGAGCAAGGAGTACAGAGGCGGTGTAATGAGCATATAAACCTGCTTCGACATGAACGATACTAATAATAGAAGGAATCGCTACTAACAAGGAACGAATTTGATTCAATTGTTTCTTCATATCCGAGCAGCTCCTGCAGCTGAATTTGATTTATTATAGCACATTGTTTAATGAGCGAACGAGACTGAAACCGCTTTTCATCCAACCTTCATGCGGATAGAAGCCATTTTACAAAGAGATGACTTTAGTCACCTTCATAAGATGACTTTTTAGACCTGTTTCGTTGCCTTTCATGACGTACAATTGGTTTATCAGAAACGAACTGAAAGGATGAATAAATATGAATCTAGTTACATTTCGCGAGGTTGTCAAAAAATACGACACAACGATAACGGTTAATCATCTTAGCTTCAATATTGATCAGGGTGAAATTTTTGGTTTACTTGGTCCAAATGGAGCGGGAAAAAGTACAACGATTCATATGTTGGCTGGTTTGCTGAAGCCAAACGGCGGAGATATTTTGGTCGAAGGTTTTTCAATTCGCAAGCATCCGCTTGAAGTGAAGAAACGGATTGGTTTAGTGCCGCAGGAGCTGGCTATCTATGAGACGTTGACCGCTCGCGAAAATGTTACTTTTTTTGCAAAGCTTTACGGTCTCAGAGGTTCGCTGCTTCGCGATCGTGTGGATGAGGCGCTGCAATTCGTAGGGTTGCTGGACAAATCGAAGGATAAACCAAGCACATTCTCAGGTGGTATGAAGCGGAGACTGAACATTGCTTGCGCCATCATGCACCGCCCAAAGCTGATCATTATGGATGAGCCAACGGTTGGAATCGACCCTCAGTCACGGAACCATATCTTGGAGTCCGTAAGGGAATTAAATAAGTTAGGCTCTACCGTCATTTACACCAGCCATTACATGGAAGAGGTAGAAGCGATTTGCACAAGAATCGGCATTCTTGATAAAGGCAAGCTTATTGCATGCGGGACGAAGGATGAATTAAAACGTCAGGTTGGCCAAGAAGAGAAGCTGATTTTTGAAATTGATAAAAAATCGGCGCCGGCAATGACAGAGATGGCTGAGCATCCAGGCGTGCTTCAGCTTGCAGAACGAGATAATAGCTTGACGCTTGAAGTGACGGTGAAGGAATCTCTGTCTATATTACAGGATTTATTGTTTATCCTTCAGAAGCATGATATTAATATTCGCAAGCTGACGCGGGAAGAGCCGAATCTCGAATCTCTATTCTTGCAAATGACCGGACGCACATTACGTGACGAATAGGAGATGATGGTGATGCCAGCATGGTGGACAGCTGCTTATTATGAGCTTATAAAATATACACGGATGCGTTCCGTTCTTATTATTTTAATCGGTTTGCCCTTATTGTTGATTTTGCTGCTTGGCAGCGCATTTGACACAGAAATAAAGCCGGCTAAAATTGCCCTATATAATGCGGATCAGGGGGAAATGCGAGCTAGCATCGATGCTTTCTGGAGCAATGAAGCAGTAAAACCATATGTGAAGGTTCTAGAGGCAAAGTCAGAGAAGGAGGTAAAGGACTGGATACGCGAGGGTGTTGCTGATTATGGCGTATCGATTCAGAAAAACTTCTCCAGTGAGTTAAGCTCAGGGGAAACGGCGAATTGGTCAACGTTTGAAGGGCGCTATGAAGAAAAAAATATTGCTGCTTCTGCTTTTATCAATAAATATATGGCTGCTGTAAATTTGCAAGCCGCAGCTTTGCAAATCCTTGGACCAGAGCTAAGTGCGGGTGCAGCTCAAAGTCAAGCGCCAGCAGGACAATCACATATTGAGACGAAAAATTTGAGCTCAGGAGATAATCAAGCCTTTGGCAAAGAATCAGCGATGCAATACTATTCTGTGGCCTACTTAATTATGTTTTTGCTCTATGGCGGCATGACGGCGACGATCGCGCTGCTCAATCAGAGGGAAGCGGGAACCTTGCAGCGTATGTACGCAATTCCAGGCTCATTTAGAGCCATTGTATTTGGCATTATTTTAGGAGGACTCATGCTTGCAGCACTGCAGGCGGCAGTGATTATCGCATTTACAGCATTTGTATATGGCGTTGATTGGGGAAATAACTTTGGAGCTATTGCGCTGGCTTGTCTTCTTACGACTGCTGCTGGGGCTGCACTTGCTATTACGGTCTCATCCTTCGTACGATCCAAAAAAACGACACAAACGCTGTTCAGCATCATTGTATTTAGCATGACCTTTATTAGCGGCGGAATGATTCCAGACATTGAGAAGATTGTAGGAGGTCTCGATAAGTGGACGCTTAATTATTGGGCAAATGATGCACTTCGCGCCATCATGAACGGTGAAGCTTCAGCAACGGTTTGGAATGGAATCGGTGTTCTTGGAGCGATCGCATTAGGTATAACAATAATCGCAGTCATTAGACTGCCAAAGGTGGTGAGACAGCATGCCTAGTTTGCAAATTGCTGCGCATCTCGTACGACGCACCATGGGTTCCCGTCGCGGATTGATTATGAATGTTCTTGTCCCAGCGATTATTTTATCAATTATGGCAGGGTTGTTCGCTAGTACGAATAGAGATAAGGCTATTATTATCGTGAATAATGCTGACACAGGAATATTAGGCGAATATTTGGCCTCATCGTTACAGAAAGAGCCATTGTATGAGATTCATTCGGAGCCGGCGATGAATGAACAGCAATTAAAGGATCGAGTCCTAGAGGGCAAAGCGGATGCTGCCATCTATATTCCTTCGGATTTCTCAGCAAAAATGATGGAGGGAGGCCCTTCATCAGCTCAGCTTTACCGAATGAATACGCAGCTTTGGAATGCTTCGCTTGAAGCGACACTTCAGACAGAAGCTCAGAAGCTGTCTTCCTCTGCCGCTCTTGTAAGAGGGACTGACCCTAAATCTCCAGTGGATTTATCTAAGCTGACCGCTTTGCTGGAAGCGCAAGCCTCACCTAAAGCTGTCCTTGTAAATACGGAAATGGAGCTTGGCAAAATTGTATCCGATCCAACGATGATCGGTCTCATCCTTATGTTTGTTATGCTGCTTGTCAGCCAGTCTATCGGTTTCATTATGGAAGATCGAGAGCAGCGCACCATGGCAAGGATGTACACAGCGCCGCTTCGCTCGCTTGATATTGCTTTTGGAAATTTTTTGGGCAGCATGCTTGTGGGCACGATTCAACTTGTCATTGTTCTAGGCTTAACTTATTTTGTATTTGACTATTCACCTGGTATCTCGTTTGGATGGATGCTGCTCGTATTGGAATTCTTCTTGCTTGCAATTGTCGGCCTTGCTTCAGCAGTAGCGGGTCTGGTGCGAAATAGCACGCAGCTGTCTCAAATCAACAACATTATCATCGCTCCGTCCTGCATGATCAGCGGTTGTTTCTTTCCACTTTCCATGCTACCTGATTTTATGCAAAAGCTTGCTAATTTCTTTCCGCAAAAATGGGCGCTTACAGCAATTGATCGTCTAGGCGGCGGGGGCAGCTTTAGTGACGTCTTGCTTCCGCTTCTTATCCTGCTTTTATTCGCTGCTGTGCTGATTGCCTTTGGTTCGGCCGTGCTCAGACCAAATCGCATAAGCTAAAATGCTAAGCAGCAATCACTTGAAAATTGGCTTGACTTCATCATCGTTGTATTGTAAATTTGTCAAAAGTTAATGACATCGCAACAGCGTCGACCAAGACTATGTTAATCAGCAAACGTTTCTATCAGAGAGGAAGCCCGAAGGCTGGAAGGCTTCTATGAACGATTGATTAATCCCTATCTTGCGAGCTGCAGCGGGAAGCTAATGCTTCTTCCGCTGCCGGAATATTCATTCCGTTATCTATTGAGAGTCGTCCAGATCATTTGGCGGCTATTTGAGGGTGGTACCACGAACGCATTCGTCCCTTACGAATGCGTTTTTTTGTTTTTATGGCTTAAATCTAATCATCGGAGGGTTATCTATCATGAGACAAAGTAAGCTTTTAATGCCTACCTTGCGCGAGGCGCCGTCAGAAGCGGAAGCAGCCAGCCATCAATTAATGCTGCGTGCAGGTCTTATTAGACAGCTTGCCGCAGGTATTTATACGTATTTGCCGCTTGGCAGGCGCGTGCTCAGAAAACTCGAGCAAATCGTAAGAGAAGAAATGGATCAAGCCGGAGCTCAAGAGGTATTAATGCCCTCTATGCAGCCGGCAGAGCTGTGGCAGCAATCGGGTCGATATGAGGTGTACGGACCTGAGCTTATGCGGCTGCGAGATCGCCATGATCGCGAGTTTACGCTTGGACCAACGCATGAAGAAGTGATTACAGCTCTGGTGCGCAGCGAGGTAAGCTCTTATCGACAGCTGCCAATGACATTGTATCAGATTCAAACTAAATTCCGCGACGAGAAGCGTCCGCGCTATGGCTTGCTCCGCGGCAGAGAGTTTTTAATGAAAGATGCTTATTCCTTTGATGAGGACTTTGATGGGCTTCATCGCAGCTATACGAGCATGTACGAGGCTTATAATCGCATCTTCACACGCTGTGGTCTAAATTACCGTCCGGTTGAAGCTGATGCAGGTTCAATTGGCGGAGAAGGCGGAACACATGAATTTATGGCACTCGCTGATATTGGTGAAGACACGATTGCTGTGTGCAATTCATGCGACTATGCGGCGAATTTGGAAAAAGCTGAATACAAGCTGTCGGAACAACCAACGGATACAGTGCAGAATAATGATGCTGCGTTAGTGCGTCATCATACACCGGATATCAAGAAGATTGACCAGCTTGTGGAGGCTTTTGGCCAAGGGGCAGATGCTTTTATGAAAACACTGATTTATGTTGCAGACGGTGCTCCGGTTGCTGTTGTTGTTCGGGGAGACCATGAGGTAAATGAAATAAAAGTGAAAAATGCGCTTGCTGTAGCACATCTGGAGCTTGCGGATCAAGCTACGACAGAGCGGGTAACTGGCGCACCTACCGGCTTTGCTGGGCCGATCGGCTTGCAAATTCCCGTTTATGCTGACCATGCGGTTCTTGCGATGAAATCAGGAATTGCAGGAGCGAATGAGCAGGATTATCATATCGGAAATGTTATCCCAAGCATTCATTTGAAGGATGTGCAGGCAGGTGATTATCGAAATGCAGCAATAGGCGACGGGTGCCCGCGATGCGAGACAGGCAGCTTGGTATTTTACCGCGGCATTGAGGTTGGCCATGTGTTTAAGCTGGGAACGAAATACAGTGAAGCGCTAAATGCTAAGTTTTTAAATGCGTCGGGCTCAGAACAGCCGTTAATAATGGGCTGTTATGGTATCGGAGTTTCACGTTTGCTCTCCGCGGTACTTGAACAGCACTCCGATAGCAATGGCATCATTTGGCCTAAATCGATCGCACCTTACCAAGTTCATGTGGTACCTGTATCAGCGAAGGATCAGGTCCAAATGGATTTGGCTGCACATATTACAGCAAGATTGCTTGAGGCTGGGGTAGATACGCTGCTCGATGATCGTGACGAGCGCCCAGGCGTCAAATTCAAGGACTCCGATCTTATCGGCATACCACTGCGCATTGTAGTGGGGAAACATGCTGCTGATGGAATCGTAGAGCTTAAGCAAAGGAACGAATTAGAAGCGCAAAAGCTAGAATTAGAAGAAGCTATCGCTTTTGCTTTGCGTAGCTAAAGTTGAAAACATATGCATGAAATGGGTTTGAAAAATCCATGAAGGCCTATGGAATATATGATCAAAAGGGTGCGAGACCGCTTCATATGAAGACGCTCGCGCCCTTTTTTGAGATAAGTCGGCTATAAGCGTAAAATTAGTCAATAATCCAAGTTGCCATAACATAAGATGGAGTATAAGATAAAAGTAAGAACAAATTATCAGAACATTTCGTCAACTATTCTGAGGTAAGGGAGGGATTGCCGTGAACAAAAGCCATGAAGTCGAATATTGCAATTTGGAGCTGCGATTTGACCGGCGGCAAATCCAAAATCTCATCCGCGATCTTATTCAGGAAGGGTACTCCTTGTACTGGAGTGAGACGGAGGGGCAGTTTCTTGTATCCATTCGAACTGGCCGCAAGCTCGTTAAGCTTCAGTTCCAGCGAATGAAGAACCGTTACAAAATTGTCGGGGACTACATTATTAAAGATGAGAAGCTGTCAGAATTAATTGAAAAGCTGATTAATGACACACGTGGACATGCGATTGTGAAGCGCATTAAAGATCGTCAAATCGTCATTGAGAGTATTATGTTCGGTGAGATTATACGACTCGTGGAGGTGTCCGGTATGGAACATCGGATTATTTATCAGAAGAAGCCTTTCGTTACAATAGAAGAAATGATTAGAGCATTTCAATCAAAGCGTGCTGAGGAAAGAGCGGTTGTACTGCGTTATGAGCTGGATTATGAGCTATCGATGCTGTTTGACGCGTTAGAGAGCAAGGATGAGGAAGCGGTTACTGAGTCTAAAGAGCGGCTGAATACTCTTCGCTCGGAAATGTTGCAATTGGAACTCTGATGATAGATGCTAGCCCCCATTTGAAAACATAAAAACGATCAAAAGCTGCCTTCTAACAGCATTTGATCGTTTTTATGTTGTTCATTTACCATTAAAAAAGACTCCTTTTATTATAAAAATGTCTAAGCTTTTCGGTATATATAAGATAAACTTTTTAGTTCTCTCAATATAATTGATGCGACTATTGCGACATTTTTCCTTGCAGATAGTTTTCTTCTTGCCGCAAAAAGAGTAAAATGAAACTATTGTGACCCAAAATAGATGATGAAGGATGGAAGAACCAGATGTCAAAACAGCAAATTGGTGTAATTGGATTAGCCGTAATGGGTAAAAACCTTGCCCTTAACATTGAAAGCAGAGGCTTCACGGTATCGGTGTTCAACCGTTCCCGCGAGAAGACTGATGATCTTGTTCAAGAAGCAGTTGGAAAAAATCTTGTTCCTACTTATACAATCGAGGAATTTGTTCAATCATTGGAAGTTCCCCGCAAAATTTTGATTATGGTACAAGCAGGTGCAGGAACAGACGCAACGATTGATTCGCTTGTTCCACATTTGGCTGAAGGCGATATCATCATCGATGGCGGCAACGCTTATTTCCCTGATACTGTTCGTCGCAGCAAAGATCTTGAAGCTAAAGGCTTCCGTTTTATCGGAACTGGCGTTTCTGGCGGCGAAGAGGGAGCACTAAAAGGACCTTCTATCATGCCGGGTGGACAAAAATCCGCTTACGAGCTGGTTGAACCCATTCTTACTGCTATTTCAGCTAAAGTTGGAGACGATGCTTGCTGCACATATATCGGACCAGATGGCGCCGGTCATTATGTGAAAATGGTACATAACGGAATCGAATACGGCGATATGCAGCTGATTTGCGAAGCTTATGATCTGCTTAAAAACGTACTTGATGTTAGTGCTGAAGAGCTGCACGAAATTTTCTCCGAGTGGAATAAAGGCGAGCTTGACAGCTATCTAATCGAAATTACTAGAGATATCTTCTCCAAATACGATCCTGAGACAGGCAAGCCAATGGTAGATGTTATCTTGGATTCCGCTGGTCAAAAAGGTACTGGAAAATGGACAAGCCAAAGCTCGCTAGATCTTGGCGTACCGCTTTCAATCATTACAGAATCCGTATTTACTCGTTTCTTGTCAGCTATGAAAGAAGAGCGCGTTGCGGCAAGCAAAGTACTTAACGGACCTGCAAAAACACCTTTCCAAGGTGACAGAGCAGCATTTATCGAATCTGTTCGCAAAGCATTGTTCGCAAGTAAAATTTGCTCGTACGCTCAAGGATTTGCTCAAATGCGTGCAGCTTCTGAAGAATTTAACTGGGATCTTAACTACGGCGAAATCGCTATGATCTTCCGCGGCGGCTGCATTATCCGTGCTCGCTTCCTGCAAAATATCAAAGACGCTTACGACCGTGATCCTAACCTGCGCAACCTTTTGCTTGATTCTTATTTCCAAAACATCGTTGAGTCGTACCAAGGGGCTTGGCGTGAAGTGATCTCCGCTGCAGTTTCGAACGGAGTGCCGGTTCCTGCATTCTCAAGTGCAATTGCTTACTTCGACAGCTACCGTACGGAGCGTTTGCCTGCAAACCTGCTTCAAGCGCAGCGTGACTACTTCGGTGCTCACACGTTCAAACGTGTAGACAAAGAAGGAAGCTTCCACTTTAACTGGATGCAATCTTAATTAGATCAGCCATTAGTTCCTCGTCTCGCGAGGATTGTCCTTATTTAAGCCATAAGCTGCTTGACGCAAACAGTCGCGCAGCCGATCGGCCTCTTGATTGGAATAATGTCTGCGATGGATGAGCGACATGGCCGCTTCGGCAAAGAAATGAAAATTTTGCAATAAGCGTGGCTGCGTAAGATCCTTTAAGGCTGGATCTTCGTCAGCCACCTTTTTTTTAATAAATTCAAGCATCCAGACCACATCCTCCCGGCAAAGGGTATGGTCAGGATCGAGAATACGATTGAAGCGTTTTTGAGTTGGACTCTGATCAGGCAACTGAAGTTCACTGTTCATCGCTAATGTCACTCCTATTCTCGAATAAACATCTTTATCATCCATACGGCATATATAACTTTTTTATACCCTAGTATTACAAAAAAATGATATGATATTGTAGAAAAATTGGTTTAACAAGAACGAAAAGGGTGAAACGGTTACGATGGGAAGGCAACAATTGAGTAAATTAGTGCTTATCGGGTTTATGGGAACCGGCAAATCAACCGTCAGCAAGCTGCTTTCCGAGAAGGTGGGCTGCACGCGCATCGACGGCGATGAAGAAATCGAAAAGCTGGAAAACAAGCGGGTTTCTGATATTTTTGCATCGGATGGCGAAGCAGGATTCCGGATCATTGAAACCAAAGTGCTGGGAACGATTTTGGAGCGCGAGGATACCTGTGTGGTTGCAACAGGCGGCGGCGCAGTGCTAAGTCCCATTAATCGTGAGCTAATGCTTAAAAACGGTTTTGTCGTAGCTTTAAAGGCGAGCCCAGATCAAATCATCGCTCGGGTAAAGACGGACACAGAGCGGCCTTTGCTTCAAGGCGATGCAGAGGAGCGAGTTAATCTGCTGCTTAAACAGCGTGAGCATGCTTACGATTTTGCTCATTTTACGATCGATACGACAAATATGAGTGTGGAAGAAGTTGTTGCTGCAATACTCGAGCAATGGTCGCTTCATAAATAACTGAGATCATCATCACCTCAATCAGCCGATCAGCTGTAGATGTGTATATATTATTGTAAAGGGAGATCATACGAACTATGGACGTTTTAGTGACACCAACGCCAAGACTTGAAGGTGAACTTCAAGCGCTTTCTTCAAAAAATTATACCACTCGCTACCTTCTGGTAGCCGCTCTAGCTGAAGGAACGAGTACGATTTATTTCCCAGCCCACAGTGAAGACAGCGATGCAATGCGCCGCTGCATTCGGGATTTGGGAGCAACGGTTGAGGAAGACGAGGAGAAAATCGTTATTACCGGTTTTGGCCGCAATCCTAAGCCAGTTGAGCAGCTGGATGTAGGTAACGCAGGTGCGGTTTTGCGGTTTTTGATGGCCATCGCGGCACTTTGCCCAGACGTAACCTTTATTAATCGTTATCCAGATTCTCTAGGTAAACGACCTCATAGCGACCTCATTGAATCTTTGACAGCGATGGGCGTTTCTATTGAGCATAATGAAGGCAAGCTGCCTATTCGAATTCAAGGCGGCGCTCCAAAGGGCGGCAAAATTCAAGTTTCAGGCAACATAAGCTCGCAATTTTTGAGTGCGCTGCTGTTTTTGACGCCTCTTCTCGAAGAGGACAGTGAAATTGAAGTGCTGCATGATTTGAAGTCAAAAGTAGTAGTTGGCCAGACACTAGAAGTATTGGAGCAAGCGGGTATTGTTATCCATGCAGATGAGGACTATATGCGGTTCCGCATCCCAGGCGGTCAAAGCTATGAAGCAAAAACTTATTCTGTGCAAGGCGACTACCCGGGGTCTGCAGCCATTCTAGCAGCTGCGGCTGTAACGGAATCGGATGTCATCGTACACCGTTTGGAAGAGAAGAGCAAGCAAGGCGAACGCGCTGTCGTTGATGTGTTGAAAATGATGGAAGTTCCGCTTACGCATGAGAATGGCATTGTCCACGTGAAGGGCAATGGCAAGCTCAAAGCAGTCGAGTTCGATGGCGATCATGCAACGGATGCTGTACTTGCAATGGTTGCAGCGGCTGTTTTTGCTGAAGGCACATCTAGATTTTATAATGTAGAAAATTTGCGCTACAAAGAGTGTGACCGCATTACCGATTATTTGAATGAATTAAGAAAAGCTGGAGCCAATGTCGAAGAACGCCAAGCTGAGATTATCGTGCATGGACGTCCTGAAGGTGTAGAGGGCGGTGTCGAAATCAATGCGCATTACGACCATCGTGTCATCATGGCATTATCGGTCGTTGGATTGCGTGCGAAACAGCCTATTCGAATTCGTGATGCACATCATGTAGCGAAGTCCTATCCGATATTCTTCGATCATTTGCAAGCTTTAGGCGCTAAGGTTGAATGGATTGAAGGTTAATTATTAGTTGACGTTTAGAAGCTTGTTCACAAAATAATGAATCGAGGTATGATCATGGCATTTGAGAATCCAACTCGCGAGCATATTAAGGGTATTTTGGAGAATAGCACGACGGTAGCTGTTGTAGGCTTGTCAGACAATCCAGAGCGCGTATCCTATATGGTATCTGAAGCGATGCAAGCGAAGGGCTATACGATTATTCCTGTTAATCCTAACGCCGATTCAATCTTGGGACAAAAAAGTTATGCCTCTCTAAAAGATATTCCCGTGCCAGTAGATATCGTAAATGTTTTTCGCAGAAGCGAGCATACGCCGCCTGTAGCTGAAGAGGCGGTTGCCATCGGCGCAAAAACCTTCTGGCTGCAGCTTGGCATTGCAAACGAGGAAGCGGCTGCGATTGCTGCAGCAGGCGGTCTAGAGGTTATAATGGATCGTTGTATCAAGGTGGAGGATTCCATCTTGCTTCCGAACGGGAAACCCAAAAGATAACAGTTATAAAAAACAGGTCACTCCTACACAATAAGAAAGCTTCAAGAGCGATTGCGTACTTGTTTTTCGCATGTAGAAAGCGAAACAAGCGGCATTCACTTGAAGACAATACGATTGTAATTCAAGGAGGACACGACGTGAATCAGTTTTCGCAACAACCGGGTAATTACCAAGGCCAACAGAGCTACCTTAACCAAAATGCACATTTTGAGCCATCTGGCCATGTGCAATCGCACTATCAAGGGCAGCTAAGCCAACCGACTTTTGGCAGAGAAACGCACTCAATTGTTGCTAACTCGCCAGGCGGTTACCAATCGTCTAATGCTTATAGCCAAGGAGCACAAACACAACATTATGCTCCTAACAACTATTCGAATATGACGCATCCGGTGGGAACGAACAATTCATTCATGTCGCATCAACCGGTTCACAGCTACGCGCAATCGCCAGCAACGGCGTTTGGCAACGTAGGTCCGGTTATCGCACATGTAGGTTATCAAGCTGGTTCTGAGCATAACCAACAACATTCCTACTACCAGCCATCCTCGAATAATGGGGCGCAGTATGCTCAGCATGCAGCATCCAATTATGGAGGTTACGGCCAATCTCAATTCCAAAATGGATATGGCGGTATGACACAAACGCACTCAAACACGTCGCTTCACCCTGTATATGAAGCAACGAATGCTTATCAAAACGCAGGGCCTGTCATTTCTCATGTAGGCTGGCAGTCGACGAGTGCAGTCAATTCTTCTCCTTATTCAGGCGGTAATCGATAACACTTTTTTAATACAATTAGAAAAGAATCATCAACATCGGCGGGCCTTTACAGGCTCGCCGTTTTACTTTGACAAAAACGCAGCAAACGCTTAACATCGATATAGATGTGTTGAATAATGCTTACGGAGTTAGTTTTGTTTTGCAAAACTTGAAGCTTATGCTTACGAAGTAGTTTTGC
>NZ_JBITPK010000017.1:0-31363 GCF_050467785.1 Paenibacillus sp. NRS-1760
AGTTTTGCTTCGCAAAACTTTAAGGAGGTGCAAGATGGTTTTCATTGGGAGCCTGCAGCAGCTTGGTAGAGCATTCATGCTGCCGATGATTGTTCTGCCAGGTGCGGCTATATTTTTGAGTTTAAGCAAGCTGCCATGGGATTACTTTGGCCTGCCAGGGATGGAAGGCTATTTACTAGCTGCAAGCGAAACGATTTTTACATATTTACCATATATTTTTGCGCTTGGCATCTCACTAGGCTTAACGGGTAATGCTCTTGCAGCAGGGATGGCTGCTCTTGTAGGTATGGCTATTTATAGCGGTATTACAGGGTCGGCAGAGGTGCCGATTGAACCAACCGTGCTCATTGGTACACTTATAGGAATTATTTCAGGCGTGAGCCATGAGAGGTTTAAAAGCTTAAAATTACCGGAATACATACAATTTTTTGGCGGACCGCGGTTTGTACCGTTATTTGTAAGTGTTGTTAGTTTGTTGTTCTCAATAGCTATGATCAATATTGCGCCTTATTTACAAAGCATGATGATAAATCTGGGTGAAATTGTTGAATCGGGTGGCGGCTTCGGTGTATTTTTATACGGATTTGTACACCGGATTTTGGTTGTATTCGGTTTGCATCATTTGGTCAGCCATGTATTCTGGTTTCAAATTGGCAGCTTTGAAACAGCTTCAGGACAGATGGTGTATGGCGATCTTCCGCGTTTCTTCGCTGGCGATCCTACTGCCGGCTCGTTTATGGCTGGACTTTATCCGACGATGATGTTCGCTTTGCCAGCCATCGCATTCGCCATTATTCACGAAGCGCGCGAGGATTTAAAGCCGAAAATTCGGAAAACGTTTATGTATGCAGCGCTTGCGTCATTTCTAACTGGCGTTACTGAGCCGGTTGAGTTCGCATTTTTGTTTGTTGCTCCGTATTTATACGTCGTCCATGCGATATTGTCAGGCATTATCATGTGGGTTACTTACGAGCTTGGCATTAAGCACGGATTCTCCTTCTCAGCAGGAGCCATAGATTATGTTATCAACGAGCATTTGGCAACACGAGGTTGGTTAATCATTCCGATCGGCATCGTTGTTGGCTTCGTTTATTACTTTTTGTTTCGCTGGGCGATACGAAGATTTCGGATTCCGACACCAGGTCGTGAGGAAGGCTCACAGCTTGATGAATGGGCAGGCGATATCCCTTATCGTGCACCGCTTATTTTGCAAGCCATTGGCGGTAAACAAAATATAGAAAAGATGGAGTCCTGTATTACAAGACTGCGGCTTAAAGTTTCCAACGATAAGCTGCTCGACATAAATGCGCTTCGAAATCTGGGCGCTGCAGGTGTAATCAAATTAGGCGGTGGACATGTTCAGGTCGTATTTGGCACGTATTCCGAACTTATTCGTGAAGAAATGATCAAGACCATTCATCGTGATCAAGCACAAGTTTTGTTCCATTCGCCGATGCAAGGCCGCATGATTCCTCTTGATGAGGTGCCTGATCCGATTTTTGCAGGCAAACTCGTCGGACAAGGTGTTGCATTTATACCGGAGAAAGGAGAGCTTGTATCGCCGGTTAAGGGCAAGGTGATGCATATTTATCCGACGATGCATGCGATCGGCATTCTTACTCCTGAGGGGTTGGAAGTTCTGCTTCATATAGGCATAGATACTTCGCGTCTGGCTGGCAAAGCGTATTTTAATGCGCTCGTTAAAGAAGGGGACGAAGTTACGCCAGGCATGATGCTTATAAAATTTGATTTGCAGCGTGTTCGAAAGGAGAGCAAATCTCTTGCTACTCCTATGGTCATAACAAATTCTGATCTTGTTCACTCATGGCGATTTGCACCTTTCAAAGCGGTGAAAAAGGGGCAGTCCTCGGTATTGTCTGTTGTACTTAAAGAGAGAAACGGTGGAGGGGAAACACAATGATTCAAGGAATAGGGGCGTCAGCAGGCATAGCGATTGGGAGATCGTTTGTGCTTCCGAATTGGGAATGGGAGTTACCGGAGCAAAAAATCGATGTAGCTGATTTTGCCCGCGAGTTCGAACGTGTATACGAAGGCATTCGTACCTCTAAGTCTGAAATTGAACAGATTAAAGATGATCTGCGAGATGTTGTCGGTTCAGAGGAAACACATATATTCGATGCTCATATAGCCATTTTGGACGATCCTGTCTTTATGAATGAAATCCAAGGTATTATCCAACGCCAGTACAAAGCGGCTGAAGTTGCTGTTAAGGAAGCTATTGATCATTTTGTTACGATGTTTGATCTGCTTGACGATGAGTACATGAAAGAACGGGCGCTAGATATTAAGGATGTGGGCAATCGATTGCTGAAGCATCTGCTGGGAGCGCCAGAAATTACACTGCCTTCAGATACGCAGCCATTTATATTGATTGCTAAGGAGTTGTCTCCTTCTCAGCTAGCACATATTAATCCGCAGCATGTGCTCGGCATTGTGACTCTTGCTGGCAGCAAAACTTCACATTCAGCTATTATGGCTAGAGCGCTCGGCGTACCTCTTGTTGTTGGTGTAGAGACGAGGTTAGTTGAGCCTATTCAAACAGGGCAAACGCTAGTTATTGATGGTAATGACGGCACTGTGTTTATCGATCCTGCTCAGCAAGTTATTGACTATTACACTGAGCTGCACTCCCATCAATCGGAAGCGAAAAAAAGACTGCACGGCATTGCAGGTCATCGCCCGGTAACGCCTGATGGCAAAAGGCTGGAGCTTGCAGCCAATATTAGCTCCTACAAAGAGCTGGAAATTGCGATGTCGAGCGGGGCGCATGGGGTTGGGCTGTTCCGTACGGAATTTTTGTACATGGATCGAAATCGGTTTCCAAAGGAAGAAGAACAGTTTGAGGTATATCGCAGCGTAGCCGAACGCCTTGAGGGTGAGCCGCTCGTCATCCGAACGCTGGATGTCGGCGGTGACAAGCAGCTCGATTATTTTGACCTGCCAGAGGAAGACAATCCTTTCCTAGGTTACAGAGCCATTCGGATATCGCTGGATCGTAAAGATTTGTTCAAAACGCAGCTTCGTGCTATTTTGCGGGCAAGTCATTACGGTCAAGTAAAGCTTATGTATCCGCTTATTTCATCTGTCGATGAAGTACGTGCTGCAAATGCAGTATTAAACGAAGCGAAGCTTGAGCTTGAAGCAGCGGGGTATCCCTATGATAAAGGGATGAAGATCGGAATTATGATTGAAGTTCCTGCCGCAGTTATGATCGCTGATTTACTCGCGGAAGAGGTTGATTTCTTTAGTATCGGCACGAATGACCTGGTACAGTTTACGTTAGCTGTGGATCGTATGAATGAGGAAATCGCACACTTGTATGAGCCTTACCATCCAGCACTCATTCGAATGCTGCGCATGACGGTGGAAGCGGCAAAACGAAGCGGGATTACGGTTGGCGTGTGCGGTGAGCTTGCAGGGGATCTAAGAGCGCTGCCGATATGGCTAAGCCTTGATGTAGATGAGCTGAGTATGTCTTCACATTCGATTTTGCCCATCAAGGAAAGGCTGCTCTTCACTTCACAAGAAGAAAGCCATGAGGTATTTCAGCAGCTGCATCATTGCCGTACAAGTACAGAAATATTAGAGCAGCTAACTGGTTTTATGGAGCGCTTGGACAAAAAAACAGCGAATGGTTAACCCATTCGCTGTACTAGTGCATCTACAAACGCTTTTGCATAAGGAGGAAGATCGGGCGGACGGCGTGCGGAAATGAGATTTCCATCAACAACGACGGCTTCATCGAACCATGTCGCTCCTGCATTTTCCATGTCATCTCGAATGCCTGGTGTTGAAGTGACTTTGCGTCCCTCCAATATTTTCGCCGAGATGAGTACCCAGCCTGCATGACAGATTTGGCCGATCGGTTTGTCAGCGGCATTCAGTTCTTGTACGAGCTGGAGAACTTTAGGATAACGGCGAAGCTTATCAGGTGCCCAGCCGCCTGGGACCAATAAACCGATAATGTCTTCGCTATTTACTTCATCAAATGACAAATCAGCTACTGCAGGCACGCCGTATTTTCCGATATGTGTTTTACCTTTCTCAGGTCCAGCATATAAAACGGTCGCACCAGCTTCACGCGCACGATATACGGGATACCATAGCTCCAAATCCTCAAATTCGTCGTCTAGCAAGCAGATGACGGTTTTATTTTGTAACGGCATATTTTTCCCTCCATCTAGTAAAGATCTCTATTATTGTAACGAAGGAGAAACAATGAAGCAAACGGAGAGTTATTCTAAACCATTTTCATACGTTAGGCTGCTGCGCTTTTTGCCGGCTATTGCATGGATGGCTGTTATATTTGCGCTATCTTCGAGAACAGGTGATGAGATAAATACCTTTCTCCCTTTCTTTCAAAAGTTTTTCCCCTTTATGGAAGGTTTTAATTGGGGCCATTTTGTTTCCTACTTCATACTTGCACTTACGATAGACTACGGCATTGGCAAGAGGGGCGACCGATTTTGGATGAAGGTCGTTATTGTACTTATTTGTGGTTTATATGGAATTACAGATGAATATCATCAGTCTTTTGTTGGCGGCAGAATGCCGGACGTTATGGATGTGCGGAATGATCTTATCGGAGCAGCGATTTGGACGATTGTTGCAGCTGTGCCGCCAGTAAGTAAAATGTGGAGAAAAGTTGCGCCATAACTAGCATTTAGTGTTCAGTTTTGAGTGTGATTTTAGTAGTAAAAATTACAAGGTTGTGCATGCAGGAATTTGTGCGAAAATAGTCGAATCATTTATACATTATTACTCTGAAAGCTATGGTTGTTACGATAGCTGCTACTATGAAGGAGTGGACCACTTTGCATAAGAGTTGTCATTGTGGCGACATCATGAAGATGAAACTGCGCACAGTTATTTACTCAGGGAAGGTTGAGATCGATAACGTTCCTATATATTCTTGCACAACCTGCAATCGCAGTGAAGTATTTCCGGAAGTAAAACCTGATTTATCAGGTTTAATAGCACAATTGGGGGCTCAACCAGACAAGCAGACATTCCTTTTTAATGAATGCAACGAGTGGGCTAGCATTCTGGTAGAGGCAAAGGCAGACAAACAGCAGACGGATCGCATTGGATTCGAGAGACTGGTTGAGCAGAGAATCAATAAGCTACTTGATTTGTATTTGCTTGCTCAAACGCTTAACGATGAAGCATGGATTTTGGATTTGAAAAAGAGACTTGAGCAAATAAGCCGTCGAACGTTGCTTACATAGAAGCTCAGATTATTGATTTTACAAGCCGTGCAGATGAGTGAAACATGCGTCAACATTGCGAAAAGAAATATTTTGTCGTATGATAACGTTAATATGCGTCGTGCGTAATTATAAAATCTGAGCTAATGGAGAGAAACACTGTGACGGTAACCATTTATGATGTAGCAAGAGAAGCAGGAGTATCAATGGCTACGGTTTCTCGGGTTGTGAACAATAATCCCAATGTGAAACCAGCAACACGCAAAAAAGTATATGAAGCAATAGAGCGCCTAGGATATCGTCCAAATGCCGTAGCAAGGGGCTTGGCAAGTAAGAAAACAACGACAGTGGGCGTAGTTATTCCTGATATTTCAAATGCTATTTTTGCTGAAGTAGCACGCGGAATTGAAGATATCGCAAATATGTATCATTACAATATTATTTTGTGTAATGCGGATAAGAAAAAAGACAAAGAAATCCGTGTTATCAATACACTTCTTGAGAAGCAAGTAGACGGCTTGCTATTTATGGGCGGGGCAGTGACGGAAGAGCATTTGCAAGCATTTAAGACGGCTAATGTTCCGATTGTACTTTGTGCAACTTCCGATGAGAGCGGACAAATTCCGTCTGTTGACATCAACCACGAGGATGCTGCGTTCGATGCTGTACAAAACTTGTATGAGCAAGGACATAGAAGAATTGCAATGATCAGCGGAACACTGCAAGATCCATCCATTGGTTATGCAAGATTCCAAGGCTACAAGCGTGCTCTTGAAGCAGCAGGTATCGCTTATGATGATGCTTTAGTTCGTACGGGCAACTACCGTTATGAATCAGGCGCAGAAGCGATGAAATATTTTATTGAGCTGGACGAGCGTCCGACAGCTGTGTTCTCCGCAACGGATGAAATGGCGATCGGCGCAATTCACAGCATTCAGGATTCCGGCTTAAGAGTACCGGATGATATATCTGTCATTAGTGTTGATAACAGCCGTATGGCATCCATGGTTCGTCCACAGCTTACAGCTGTAGCACAGCCAATGTATGATATTGGCGCGGTATCGATGCGTTTGCTGACAAAGCTGATGAAGAAAGAAAATGTAGATCAATCCAAAGTTGTGCTGCCGCATGAGATTATCGTGCGCCAATCGGTTGGAGGAATATAAAAGAAATGTCGTTTAATAAAATTGGAATTATTGGCGCTATGGCTGAAGAAATTGAATTGCTGCATGAGCATGTAAACGTAGTGTCTGAGGTTACTAAAGCAGGTATTACATATTATGAAGGCACACTTCATGGCAAAACGATCATTTATTGCAAATCAGGTGTAGGGAAAGTAAATGCTGCGGTTTGCACGCAAATTTTACTTGATCTCGGTGCTGATTGCGTTCTGTTTACCGGCGTTGCTGGTGCAGTTGATCCGCAGCTTAACATTGGAGATATCGTCGTTTCGACGAGTTGTGTCCAGCATGATATGGACTGTACACCACTAGGCTTTGCTCTTGGAACGATTCCTTTTCATCCAAGATCAGAATTTCCTGCAGACGAGAGATTAATTGAGCTGGCTTCTGCAGCTAGCAATCGTTTATTCTCAGGACGCAGCATACAGGGCAAAGTGCTGTCGGGCGATCAATTCATTGCCAGCCGCGAGTCGGTCAAGCTGCTTCACGAGAAGCTGCAAGGCGCATGCGCGGAGATGGAAGGCGCCTCAGTTGCTCAAGTTTGTGATATGAATAATACACCATTTGTCATTATTCGTTCGATGTCTGACAAAGCGGATGGATCGGCTCATGTGAACTTTCCAGAGTTTACGGTAATCGCCTCCAACAACTCTTATCAAATTATTGATGATATCATGCAAAATATTTAAACGAAATAAAAAGAACCAGCTCTGATGCCAACATCGGAACTGGTTCTTTTTTTTGTGTGAGCATGACGCTGTAATTGGATTACAGATCTTGAATAACGATCTGCTGCATCATCCTGTTTTTATTCGTAATTTCGATTCGTCTAGGCATAGGCTCAATATCTTCGGGATCGTCCATCCAATGCGTAGGGAGCTTGTGAGGGCTAATGGATTCCCAATGGCTCAACCAGCGATCTGGAAGCCTAGCTTCTTCACCAGCTGCAATCGCATGTGCAATAGGGTGATCAATCATTGTAAGCCATACTAAAGACCAAGCTCGTGGAACGACGCGGAAAATATCATAACCGCCGCCGCCTAACGCAATCCAGCGGCCATCGGTATAGGTATGGGCTAATTCATGTATGATAGCAGGGATTTGAGCATATATACGCATGCTGCAATGAATGTGAGAGAGCGGGTCAAAGGCATGAGCATCGCAGCCGTGCTGACTAATAATGACATCTGGTTTGAAGGCCGAAATGATTTTGCGCAACGTAATATTAAAGCTCTCCAGCCAGGATTCATCCTCTGTGTACGGTTCTAACGGCACGTTAAAGCAAGCGCCAAAACCATGATCTGTGCCTTTTTCGTGCACGTAGCCTGTACCTGGAAACAAAAATTTTCCTGTTTCATGGATCGAATAGGTGCATACGTCTGGATCGTCATAGAAGACCCACTGAACACCGTCCCCGTGATGGACATCCGTATCAATATAAAGCACTTTTGCACCATACGTTTGACGGATATGCTTAATAGCGACTGCTGCATCATTATAAACACAGAAGCCTGAGGCGCGGTCAGGGAAGGCATGATGCAATCCTCCGGCAAGATGGTAGGCATGCTTGGCTTGGCCCGTCATAACAAGCTCAGCGGCCGTCACAGAGCCTCTGACGATGGACATAGCTGCCTTGTGCATGCCAGGGAAATAAGGAGTGTCTTCTGTATGTAGTCCAAACTGC
Organism: Paenibacillus sp. NRS-1760; assembly: GCF_050467785.1. Classification (NCBI taxonomy): domain Bacteria; kingdom Bacillati; phylum Bacillota; class Bacilli; order Caryophanales; family Paenibacillaceae; genus Paenibacillus; species Paenibacillus sp. NRS-1760. Next base: position 8,094 of record NZ_JBITPK010000017.1, read on the forward strand.
TGTGCAAGTACGCTGTTATCATTGATTTCGGCTTCACTCAATTGTTTAACAGCGTCCAAATAGTCGGTTCTATGGACGAGTGACAACAGTTCATCCTCGGAATACACTGCAGGAGGCTGGATATCCTCATCATACAAAGCATCAACTTCTTTGAGCAGATCGATCGTTAGAGCAAGCCGCAGCGGATCGAAAGGATGCTCCTCACCGAATTTATATCCGCTAGTATCCGAATGATAGATGAAAATAGAGTCAGAAGCCATTCCTATCCTCCTAAAGGTTTGCGAAGCAAACCAGCATCGTAAGCGTTACTTAGGTTTGCGAAGCAAACCAGCATCGTAAGCATAAACTTAGGTTTGCGAAGCAAACCAGCATCGTAAGCGTAACTTAGGTTTGCGAAGCAAACCAGCATCGTAAGCAAAAGCTTAATACATAAAGCGCTGCCGAAAACGTACTGTGTCAAAATGTTCTACCGAGCTTAGCGGGACCTCTGTGCCGATACGCACCATAAGACAATTCGCGGGATGGGAGCAAATTTCGGGGTCATCTGTGGCGTACCAAATCATTCCGACGGATTGCATCAATTTTTCCATCATTTTACGATAATCCCACACATTTAGCTTCGTGCCCTCAAGATCCCAATGCCAATAATACTCTGTCGTAAATACAATCATATTTTCTAATTGCTCCTCGGCGAAGGCGAGCTGAATCATTCGTTTTCCTAAGCCAAGGCCGCGATAATCATCTGCAACCTCGATGGCGCCGAGCTCGATTAAATCCGTCATTCCGCCTTCTGACCAGCGCTCAAGCTCGTCTGCATAGTGGAAGGTAACGTATCCAACGATAACCGAGCCTTCACGCGCTAAAATAATTCTTCCTTCTTCTAGGCCGGCAATTTCAACTAGCGCAACATGCTGCTCGTTTGGTCTGCGGAATGCATCCAGCGATTTGTGCATCGTCATGTTGGCTAACTGATCGGGCGGTACTGGTCCTTCCAAAATAAGTTCACGACTTGCGTCCAAAACGAGCTGCTCTCGCTGCAAACGCTTTCGATGTTCCAAGGCTGCCCCCCCTTTGCTGTTAAATTGCTGCTTAACACAATCCTCTATTACTCTTTATAACAAACATTTTACTAAATGAAAAGCGTAGTCGAATAGAAAAAGGTTATGTTATAATAAGTTTGGCGGTTTAAGATCATGGGATGCGCGAGTTGTTGTCGGCTTGTTTGCCTCAAGTTACGACTTCGTTTTGAAAGCGTATTCTTACAAAGTAGAAACACAGATTTGATGGGAGAGTGATAGTATGATCAACTTACATCAAGAACGAATTCCAGCGACTGCGCAAAATTCGAACTTACCGAATTATGAAGAAGCGATTAATTCCTTTGAATGGAGTCAAATCGAAAGTCAATTTAGCTGGTACACAACTGGAAAAGTAAATATGGCGTATGAGGCCATTGACCGTCATGTCGAGCAAGGAAAAGGCGATAAAATCGCCCTTTACTATAGCGATAGTGAACGGGATGAATCCTACACCTTCGAACAACTGAGCAAACAATCCAATCGTTTTGCAAACGTCTTGCGCAAGCTTGGCATTTCCAAAGGCGAGCGTGTCTTTATCTTTATGCCGAGAACGCCGGAGCTTTATTTTAGCGCGCTTGGTGCTTTGAAGGTCGGCGCGGTCGTTGGACCGCTATTCGAAGCCTTTATGGAGACAGCGGTAAAGGACAGACTTTTGGATAGCGAAGCTACTGCTATTATTACAACGCCTGCTCTTCTCAAAAGAATTAAGAGAGATGAGCTGCCGAATTTAAAGCACGTAATCGTATTCGGCAAAGATTTAGCGAAGGAAGAGAATATTGTTGATTTTGCAGAAGAGATGGCTGCAGCGTCCGACGAGGCTGAGATTGAATGGCTGGAGCGCGAGGATGGTCTCATTTTGCATTATACTTCCGGCTCAACCGGCAAACCAAAAGGTGTCTACCATGTACAAAATGCGATGATTCAGCATATGTATACGGGTCAAATAGTACTTGATTTGAAAGAAAACGATATATATTGGTGCACTGCAGACCCAGGCTGGGTTACTGGCACTTCTTATGGCATCTTTGCACCGTGGCTTAACGGCGCTACAAACGTCATACGAGGCGGACGCTTTAGCCCAAGCGATTGGTATAGCGTCATTCAGAAATACGGCGTTACGGTATGGTATAGCGCACCTACGGCATTCCGTATGTTAATGGGTGCAGGTGACGAAATATCACAGCAATTTGATCTTACAAGCTTGCGGCATGTTCTAAGCGTAGGCGAGCCGCTTAACCCAGAGGTCGTAAGATGGGGAATGAAGGTTTACGGCCAACGCATTCATGATACATGGTGGATGACGGAGACAGGCGGCCAATTGATTTGCAACTATCCAAGTATGGATATTAAGCCAGGATCGATGGGCAAGCCGTTGCCAGGCGTGAAAGCTGCTATTATCGATGATAGCGGCAATGAGGTGCCTCCATATCGTATGGGCAATTTAGCAATACATGTGCCTTGGCCATCCATGATGCGCAAGGTATGGAATAATCCTTCTAAGTATGAGGAATATTTTTATCTTAAAGGCTGGTATATCTCTGGAGATTCCGCCTATATGGACGAAGATGGCTACTTCTGGTTCCAAGGCCGTATCGATGATGTAATCAATACAGCAGGCGAGAGAGTAGGCCCGTTTGAGGTTGAGAGCAAGCTGGTTGAGCATCCGGCTGTAGCAGAAGCGGGCGTCATCGGCAAACCAGATCCGATGCGTGGAGAAATCATTAAAGCTTTTATTGCGCTCCGTGAAGGCTATGTGGCCTCGGATGAACTGAAGCTTGAGATTTCACAATTCGTAAAAGTAGGTTTATCCGCCCATGCGGCACCAAGAGAAATTGAGTTTAAGGATAAGCTTCCCAAAACACGAAGCGGCAAAATTATGCGTCGTGTGCTGAAAGCGTGGGAGCTGAACCTGCCAACGGGCGATTTGTCCACAATTGAAGACTAACCAAAATATAAAAAAGAGGATGGCTCCTGATCAGATCAGGGGCCATCCTCTTTTTCGTGCTTTATTCGAGCAATTATTAACGCTGAAATAACTCGATTCGCTCACCGTCAGGTCCGCTTACAAAAAAGTATTGGTATCCGTTCGGCAGTACAGTGATGCCCTCATCGATAAAGGTCACTTCAAGCTGCTTTAAACGTTCAAATTCCGCATGGACATCAGTTACTGTCACTGCAAAATGATGCACCTTGCCTTCACTTGGAAGGTTGTCATTATAGCCTTGAATTAATTCTAATTCGGTTTCGTCGGAACCGCCAAAGCCAAGAAAGGCAAGCTCAATAATTCCATTCGTATGAGGCGTTCTTCCTTTAAGCTCAAAGCCAATAATTTCAGTATAAAAAGAAATAGAAGCATCAATATTTTTTACCATAACGCCAACATGATCAATACGTCTTTTAGTCATTGTTTTTATTTCCTTCCTAATCGGGAATATGGAATTTTATCGCAATAATGAATGCTTTTTATCATAAGGAGATGGAAAACAGTTGTCAAGTCATAATTGTCGAGTCGTAGTTAAGCAGCTGGTTCATTTTGAAAAAAATGGGTTGACTTTCATGCAGACACATTTATAATTATGATAGTTCCAAGTAATCGGGTAGGAATAATTAAGTAAAGGAGGTTCGCTTGTTGGATAAGAGAAAATTAGGCAATAGCGAGCTTTATCCATCCGTTATCGGGTTCGGAGCTTGGGCTGCTGGGAAAGCAGGCTGGGGAGAAGTCGATGATAACGAGATTGAGGCTGTCATTCGTCGTGCGTATGAACAGGGGATCACCTTCTATGACACCGCTCCATCCTATGGGCTGGGACATTCCGAGAAAGTGCTTGGTAAAGTGCTGCAGCCCGTAAGGGAGCATGTCATTATCGCAACAAAAGCTGGCCTCATCTGGAACGATCAAGGGCAGTTTAGTATAAATGTATCCAAAGCAAATATAATTCGTGAGGTAGAGGAGAGCCTGCGGCGATTAAATACGGACTATATTGATTTGTATCAAGTACATTTTCCCGATCCCAGCGGCAAAACACCGATTGAAGAAACGTTTGAAACGTTAAATCAACTCGTAGTTGAAGGAAAAATACGGAATATCGGCGTTTCAAACTTTAACGTCCAGCAATTAGTTGCAGCACAATCCGTTAGCAATATTGTATCTTTGCAGCTGCCCTATAATTTGTTCCAGCGCGATGTTGAACATGCAGCGTTACCCTATGCGAAGCAGCAAAAAATCGGTTTTATTCCTTATAGTCCGCTAGCCCAGGGATTGTTGACGGGGAAATTTAATTATTTGACAAGGCTGCCCAAAACGGATGTTCGCGCACAGCTTAATCCTTTATTTTCGGATAAACAATTTATTAAAAACATTGTCATCGTCGAAACCTTTACTGGGATTGCTAGAGCCATCGAGAAACCGTTAAGCCAGGTAGCTATCAACTGGTTATTGTATAAGCAGGAAATATCGAGCGTGATCGCTGGTGCGAAGACGGTTAAGCAGCTGGAGGAAAATACGGCTGCAACCAAATGGCGTCTATCCAGAGAAGATTATGAGCAAATAAGCCGTTTGTTTGAAACGGATTCATCTTATGTCATTTAATAATAAATAGAATGCTGCTCTTATATTCATTTTCTAAATAGTAAATTCCCAAAAGAAAAGGCAGCAGCCTCGTGAGAGGCTGCTGCCTTTTTCGTTTACCTCTAGCTGATCGTTTGCTTGGAGGATGGTGATGACTCGCCTTTCGCGTTTTCAGAGGTTATATAGAAGGAACCTGTGATAAGCGGCGCAACATACTCAAAGCTTGTTTCCAAGGTTGATCCGATCTTGGAATATTGACCATCGTTGTTTGCACTGTAGTAAATATTATATTGCGTCACTTGGTCTGACACACTGTTAGCCGCCCAAGTTAATCGTACGCTTAGATCTGTTTTCGCAGCCTGCAAGCCAGTTGGTGTGGAAGGTGCTGTTGTTGTGCCAGAACCATTTCCACTTCCATTTCCGCTTGAGTTGTCTCCACCTGTTGTCGGCGGAGGGGTACTCGGTGTGCTGCCATATTGTACTATTTGACTAGGTGCTGACTCTTTGCCGACTACATCAACCGCTGTTACGTAATAAGTGTAGTTTTGAGCATTGGATGCATAAACCTTCATACGTTTGTCTGCACCGACAACAATGGATTCCCCTTGCTTCTCATAAGGCCCTTGATTAACCGAACGGTACACGCGGTAACCAACGACATCAGCAGCAGTACTATCATTAAATGTCAATATAAGCACGCCATCCGACGATTGCAGCTTAACGCTTGCCGGAGGCGGTGGAGCTGCTCCATCATCAACGCGAGGGTCTGGTTTAGACGGCGCGTTGTTTTCTGCATCAGCTGGAAGGTAAATATCAAGTGGACGACGACTGCTAGCCGGAAGTTTCTGCTGTGCTGCCTTAATTTCATCCATAAGAACATCCAGTGGTTTTTTACGTTTAATAACGATTTGTTCCTTAATCATATCGCTAGGAGTAGCTGGGTTCGGAACATAGTTAACGCCATTGAAGGAAATATAAGCCATCTTCACGAGCGCGTCATCTGTTTTCTTAGGTATATCCTTCTTGTTAAACCAGTCAGTAACAAGCATGCCTGCTTGTTTCGTTAATTGACTTGGAAGCAAGCCGCTAGCGCTTGACACCGTAGCTTTGACAATGCCGGATGGACGTTCAAATTCTTTGGTTACAAAAACTCCCGGCTTCTTCTCAGCCATCTTATTCATAATGAGTGCCCAGATGGAACGAGCACGTGTTTTGCCGACTTCGGATAGGGAGTTGACCTGTTCCTCATAACCGGCCCACACGCCTAGCGTGATATCTGGCGAGAAGCCCATAAACCACACGTCACCGTAGCTTTGTGTAGAGCCTGTTTTACCGGCAATAGGAATTTCACCGTACTTATCGAATTGTGATTTCAATTTGTTAGCAGAACCGCTCTTGCTTGAAATAACAGTCGACAGCATATCTGTCATCAAGAAGGCACTCTGCTCCGAGAACACTCGTTTTGGTTCCTGCTTGTGTTCATATACAATTTTTCCGTTTGCATCTGTAATTTTTTGAATCATATAAGCATCATTGAAAACGCCTTTGTTCGGAATCGAGCCGTATGCATTCGTAAGCTCTTCAACCGATACGCCGATGCTTAGACCGCCAATTACACCGGTTTGTGCATAAGCATCTTGCGGCTGCAGCGTTGTAATGCCTAGCTTTTTAACGAACTCCCACGCATTTTCAATTTTGACTTCCTCATTGAAAATTTTCAGAGCAGGCAAGTTCAAGGAACGGTTTAATGCCTCACGCGCCGTTACTAGACCCGCGAACTTACGGTTTACGTTCATTGGGATATGGAAACCCTTCTGGCCATCTTTCAGGACAATTGGAGCATCGTCAATTATGCTCGCGGGCTGAATGATACCCATTTCAATAGCTGGAAGGTAAGCCGCCAATGTTTTCATCGTTGAGCCTGGCTGCCTTGTCATCTGAGTGGCATAGTTTAATTGCTCCTCATAGAAGTCTCGGCCTTCAAGCATTCCCACAATAGCGCCAGTTTTGTGATCGAGCATGATCGCAGCAATCTGCTCCAGCCCTTTTTTCTCGCTATATGGCGTGAAATTCTCATCATTGGTGCCAATCTCACGCATGAGCTGGTAGACATCCTTGTCGATGGTTGTATAGACATGGTAGCCGCCGCGCAGCAAATGATCGCGAGCTTCCTCAATAAGCGGAGCATTTTCTTTTTTGCGAAGGTCTGCTTTTGTTAAAGTAGAATCCTGCGCCATGAGCATAATTTCCGCTGCTTGACGTTCTGCTTCAAGCATGAGATAAGGATAGGTTGTATAGGCTTTTTCTTTTGGCTTAGCCAGCGTTTTCCTAATATCGAATTTGGACGCTTCGTCGTACTCTTGCTGAGTAATCCGCCCAGTCTCGAACATCCGCTTCAACACTGTTTTTTGACGTCCAAGCGCGAGTTCAAAGCCCGCCTCATTGAATTGACCTTTACCTGTGAACGCTGTATAGGCAGAAGGCCTTTGCGGTAGACCTGCCAAATAGGCAGACTGCGCGATATTCAGCTGGTTTAGATCCGAAATATCAAATATCCCTTTGGCAGCTGCTTTAATGCCGAACAAATTGTAGCCGCTGGAACCATTTCCGAACGGAACCTTATTCAAATAAGCAGCTAAAATTTCTTCTTTCGTTAAATAACGTTCCATGCGCAGCGATAAAAATATTTCTTTAATTTTACGGCTATCTGTTTTGTCTAAACTTAGAAATACACGTCGCGCAAGCTGCTGAGTAAGCGTACTTCCGCCCGTTTGCGTATCTTCATTTAGAAGCTTTTGCTTTACTGCACGTCCAAGGCCGTTAATGTCTACGCCGTGATGCTCCAAAAAGTTATTGTCCTCAATGCCAAGTACGGCAGTAATAACCTGCGGCGGTAAATCATCATATGTAATAATCATTCGGTCCTCTGACGTTCTTAGCTGTCCGACAAGTGAATCATCATTGAAGTAAACAAATCCAGTGATGGCATTTTCGCCGATCTTCTCTAAAATAACGGATCGAGGTCTTACGCTTTCGTCTTTCACAAGCGCGGCCACATAACCAGTTACTGCTCCACCGGCAAGCAATCCGATGAAGATTCCGAAATATACCATCCATTTAGCTGTTATAAAAGTTACGATTCCAAATGTACGCCATTTGCTTCTTTTGTTTGGCGCAGGTTGACGATCTTCTTGCATTTCTATGACTCCTCCTCCAAATAGCACACCTATTATAACATAAATCGCTAAAGTAACGCATTCTTTCCTTGCATTGACTTCACAGCACTGCTATGGTATAAATTCAATAATGTTTTATCTAATCAATGCTTTGAAGGGCATGAGTAGACAGCGAATCGTACTTTCAGAGAGCCGGTGGGTGGTGGAAACCGGTATGCGCCGCTTGTTGAATTACCGCCTGGAGCTAAGTGAAGGAACCGTATACTGACAATCCTCTGCACATTTTGGCAAAAAAGCCTGTGGGGCAGTCGAATCAGCCGTAGTAGTTCACTTCGGAGCCCGTCTCCGTTATCAACAACGAAGTGAGAGTACCTCTTTTTTATGTGAAAAAAGGTAGGAGTACTCTAACGAGGGTGGTACCGCGAGCTAATCCTTCTCGTCCCTTGGGGCTGGAAGGATTTTTTATGTCTATATAGACGCATACAAAGGAGGAAAAGTTCTATGGTGAAGTGGGAAAGTTTAAGTGGCGAGCAGAAAAGTGAGGTCGAGCGTCAGCTGGCTGTCATTCGCCGCGGTGTTGTGGAGATTGTACCTGAGGATGATTTGAAAAATAAAATAGCGAATGCTGTCGCAACAGGAAATCCATTAAATGTAAAGCTAGGACTTGATCCTTCAGCGCCAGACATTCATATCGGCCATACGGTTGTTCTTCACAAGCTTCGTCAATTTCAGGAACTCGGTCATCAGGTTCAACTGATTATCGGTGATTTTACAGGCAGAATTGGTGATCCAACTGGCAAATCGGAAACGAGGAAGCAGTTGACGGAAGAAGATGTGAAGCGGAATGCGGAAACATACCAAAAACAAATTTACAAAATATTAGATCCACAGCAAACAAAGCTCTACTACAACTCGGAATGGCTTGCACCGCTTAACTTTGCGGATGTTGTAAATCTAGCCGGGAAAGTAACGGTTGCACGCATGATGGAGCGTGATGATTTCACAAAGCGGTACACGAGCGGCTTGCCGATCAGCATTCATGAGTTTTTCTACCCGCTGATGCAGGGATACGATTCCATAGCTCTTGATTCTGATGTGGAGCTAGGAGGCACGGATCAGACATTTAACCTGTTAATGGGCAGAACCTTGCAGAAGGAATATAATAAACCGGGCCAAATCGTAATTACGACTCCTTTGATCGAAGGGTTGGACGGCGTAAATAAAATGAGCAAAAGCTTGGGCAATTACATCGGTATCGATGAAGAGCCAAACCAAATCTACGGCAAATCGATGTCGATTCCAGATAGGCTTATGCTCAAATATTACGAGCTTGCTACCGATTTAAGCAACGAGGAGCTTGCGGCATTGAAAGCTGGGCTAGCAGATGGTTCTGTACATCCTCGTGATGCGAAGATGCAGCTTGCAGCGACATTTGTACGAATGTACCACGGCGAAGAGGCAGCGAAAGCGGCAGAAAATCATTTTATAACCGTATTTCAACAACGTACGCTGCCTGATGATATCGAAGAGGTATCGATTGCTGCGGAACAATTGGAAGATGGCCAAATTCGCATCGTGAAGCTTCTCACTCTGCTTGACTTGCTGCCAACGAGCAGTGAAGCGAGAAGAAGCGTTCAGCAAGGGGCAGTGCGTCTAAATGAAGAGAAGATAACTGATATTAATGCGGATATTTCTCCTAAGGATGGCGACGTGCTTCAAGTTGGAAAACGTAAATTTATAAAAATTAAATTAACATAATTGGAATAATAGAGCTTGTTGAAATGATAAAATTCAACAAGTTCTATTTTTTTAGAAACAAAAGAGCGTTTTCAACGTATTAAATAACGGAAGCATTAACAGGTTATGGATACTAAGGGAGGAGGAGAGAGTTGGAGACGCTATTTATGTCTTGTCTAGTCGGAGGAATCCTTTATGCGCTCGTAAGTATTATTTTTGGGGATTTGATCGGGCAAGCACTCGATGGAGCACTCGATTTTTTATCCTTAGATGGTCATTCATGGCTGTCGCCGACTGCGCTAGTAGGCGGGATAACCACTTTTGGCGGAGCAGGGATCCTACTCGGACGCTACACTGCCTTTAGTTCAACAGCCATCGTGATGATGGCCTTATTCATCGCACTTACAGCTGCAGTAGCTGTTTTCTTTCTCTACATTAAGCCGATGGAGCAAAGCGAGAATTCGATCGCTTTTTCGCTTAATGATTTGTCGGGTAAGCTCGGGGAGGTCCTGGTCCCCATTTCTGCGAAGGGCTATGGTGAAGTGATGGTTAAGGTGGGAGCTGGATTTACGAATCAAATTGCAGCTAGCTTCGAAGGCGTTGAAATTACAAGCGGCTCCAAGGTTGTCGTTGTTGAGGTAAGGGACAGCACTTTGTATGTATCGGAAGTAAATCTATCTTAATTAAAGCAGCATAAGGGGGAAATTCAATGGAAGATATTTATGTTATACCTGCTATTGTAGTTGGCGTTTTTGTTATATTAGGTCTTGCCTTCTGGGCGCGCTACAAAACAGTTAGTCCAGACGAAGCGATGCTCGTAACGGGATCATTTCTAGGCTCCCGAAATGCAAGCACGGATGAATCTGGGCGCAAAGTAAAAATCATTAGAGGCGGAGGCGCATTTATTCTGCCGATATTCCAGAAGGCTGAGTTTTTATCGTTATTGTCCCATAAGCTGGATGTATCGACGCCAGAGGTATACACAGAACAAGGCGTTCCAGTCATGGCAGACGGTGTAGCGATCATTAAAATTGGCGGCGCGGTTGAAGATGTGGCGACGGCGGCAGAGCAGTTTCTAGGCAAGCCTACCGAAGCGCTCAAGGGTGAAGCACAGGAAGTATTGGAAGGGCATTTGCGCGCGATTCTTGGCTCAATGACGGTTGAAGAGGTATATCGCAACCGCGATAAATTTGCGCAAGAGGTGCAAGGGGTTGCAGCTAAGGATTTGAAGAAGATGGGTCTTCAAATCGTTTCCTTCACGATAAAGGATTTGCGCGATAAACATGGATATTTGGATGCTCTAGGTAAACCGCGAATTGCTGCAGTCAAGAGAGATGCTGAGATTGCGGAAGCTGAAGCGATTCGGGATGCTAGAATTCAAAAAGCACTCGCTGCTGAGGCCGGTCAAAAGGCCGAGCTAGTGCGTGATACCAACATTGCGGAAGCAGAGAAAGAAAAGGAAATGAAGGTCGCGACGTTTAAACGTGATCAAGATACAGCAAGAGCAGAAGCGGATCAGGCTTATTCGATTCATGAAGCACGTGCTAAGCAAAACGTAGTCGAAGAGCAAATGAAGGTTGAACTCGTACGTAAAGAACGTGAGATCGATCTGGAAGGAAAAGAAATATTGCGTCGTGAGAAGCAGTATGATGCAGAAGTGAAGAAAAAAGCCGATGCAGACCGTTACGCAGTTGTACAAGCGGCGGAAGCGAACAAGGCGAAGCTTCTTAATGAAGCTGATGCTCTGCAATACCGTATTGAAGCGGAAGCCAAGGCACATGCTACCCAGAAACGTTTGGATGGTTTAGCTGTTGCAGAAGCAGAGAGAGCGAAAGGTACAGCGGAGGCAGACGTTATTCGTCTTCGCGGTTTAGCAGAAGCGGAAGCAAAAGAAAAGCTAGCTGAAGCTTTTGAGAAATTTGGAGAAGCTGCAATACTTGATATTATCGTAAAAATGCTTCCTGAGCTGGCTGGCAAAATTGCCGATCCTATCGGCAACATTGATAAGCTTACTGTCGTTGATACAGGGAATGGCGAAGGGGCGGCACGTATAAGCAATTATGTGACTTCATTAATGTCTACTGCTCCGGAGATGCTGAAGAGCGTATCGGGAATCGACGTGAATGCAATCATTAAAGGACTAACGAATAGAGGCGGTAATCTACCTGCAGTACCTAGCAAGCCGGTTGATATTGCTGCTGCTCCTGCTGTAATTAAGCTTCCTGAACAATAAAGTAAGGCAGTGTAAACAGAAAAAAACCTTGAACCAAATGGTTCAAGGTTTTTTTGTTTATTAACGGCTGTAGAATTCGACGATTTGTTTCTCGTCGATATCTTGGGAAAGCTCACCGCGGTCGGGCAGACGAAGGAATTTACCTTCCATTGCTTGATCGTTGAACTCCAAGTAGTTCGGAAGGTGATGACGGCCTTCCATAGCTTCTTTAATTGTTCTAAGGCTGCGGCTGCGCTCGCGCAAACCGATTACATCGCCAAGAGAAACGCTGTAAGAAGCGATATCCACTTTCTTGCCGTTTACAGTTACGTGACCATGTGATACCAACTGACGAGCTCCTGCACGGGAGTTGGAAAGGCCAAGACGGTAAACGAGGTTGTCAAGACGGCTTTCAAGGAGGCCCATGAAGTTTTCACCGGCTTTACCTTTCATTTTTGCCGCTTTGTCAAACAAGTTGCGGAATTGTTTTTCGTTCAAACCGTACATGTGACGAAGCTTTTGTTTCTCTTGCAATTGAACGCCGTAACCGCTCATTTTTCTGCGTTGGTTAGGGCCGTGTTGACCTGGTGGAAAAGCGCGTTTTGCAAGTTCTTTACCCGTTCCGCTCAAAGAGATTCCAAGGCGACGGCTTAGTTTAAATTTAGGTCCTGTATAACGTGACATACGTAATATTAACTCCTTCATCAAATAAATTTGTGAATGGGGTTGTGTTTCGCCGAATACGTTCAATGTTCGAGCAAGCTCGTCCCTGATAGGCTAGTCAGCCGCTGGCCTATAGTGAACGTATTTCATGAGGGTGACACAAAACCGTACGCCCATCTATTCATCAATAAATAATATATGAAATAGATAGCTGTTGTCAAGGTTCACTAAGGAAATTTAATGATGTTTGAAACACATCGAAAGACCTATATTTTAAATACATAGTAGTGCAAATTTCTCAAAAATGGAGTATGATGATTGTAATATTAAGTGAAAATAGGAAGCTCATCACCTTGGTTGACAGATGGAAGGGTTGGGGCTGCATGGTTGATCGAATGAATAGCAATTTTGCATATCGTAAAACATCAACAATTGTGGATACATCAGCAGAGTCACAACCGATTTGGTTCATCAGCGAAGATATTAGCGATGCGGACAAGCCCTTGCTATCACCATTGTTCCAAGACAGTTTCAATCAGTGGGTAAGTGAAACATCAGGGTTAGCCTCATTTGAGGCTGGTGAATTTGTGTTATTCAATAATGAAGCGGAAGAGATCTCATCTGAAGGTCTTTATGACGCTGAGGCTGGCGAGAAACGCAATGCTGCGCTTGCAAAGGTTGTCCAAAGCGTTATAAGCAGCGGTTTATCTTGCCATAATGAAGCAGATGATCTATTTACAGCAGCAGTGCCTATTCATAGGCGAGGCGATGGTGCTGTTTTTTGTATTCTTGCTTATGTGTCGCCAATTGGTCATCAGAAGGACATCGCGCAACTTCAAATGTGCTCATTGCATTTTCGCAGCTGCTTTTACCATAAGTTTGAACAGCTTTATGTCAAGGATTTGCTTTTGCAGCAGCAGCGGGCTGAGCAGGAAGCAAATAGAAGAGATTCTTTGTTTCAAGCAGCCAAACGGCTTTATGATCAAATTGATGTTGCATCGGTGCTATCGGAATTGCTTAGCAGCCTGGAGCAGCTTTATCCAAACTCGGAAGTTCATTTGTATTTGTCGCAGGACCACTTAAACGGTGATCCGCGTGTAAAGCCGCTTGTTTTCAAAAACTTGGAGCATGATCTCGTTACCAAGGCTTTTTTGAATGGCAAATCGGTTACGGAGCATGACAGAGACGGTACGCTTAGGCTGGCTGTTCCAATGAACGGCAAACAAGCTGCGTATGGTGTGCTTTGCTTGTATATAGGTCCAGGCAAATGGGATGAAGCAGACCTGCCTGCTTTCCTGCTACTGGCGGATACTGCGGGATCAGCCTTCGAGAATGCGAAGCTGTATGAGCAATCTAATCTGCTTATTAATGAGCTGCGACTAATTAATGAGCTTACGAAACGATTAAACCAGTCGCTTAGGCTTAAAGAAATTTTTCAATTTGCTACCACAGAGCTTTTAACGATATTTGATGCGGATTATTGCTGTGTTTTGCAGCTTAACAAAGAAAAAAATCAATTCATCGTCATGTCCAGTAATTTTCCATCCCTGACGAGCGAGCAGTTTTTGCCCGATTACGGGTTCTGCGGGATGGTTTATCGAACGAAGGAGCCAATGATCATATCCGATTACTGGCATACTCGTGTTGTAACGTCCAAGCTAATGGATAATACTGGTTCAAGATCGCTTATCGCCTCACCTATAATGGTTGATGGAGAGGTCGTTGGTGTTATTTTGATTACACACAAAGCGCCAAACTTCTTCTCCTACGATAATTATAAATTACTTCAAGTGATGAGCACGCACATTGGACTTGCTGTTACGAATGCTTCATTGCATGCTGAAGTGCGCCGGATGGTTATAACGGATAACTTAACTGGCTTGCATGCTCGCCACTATTTAAATGAACAAATTCAAAACCGTCAGCGCAAAGATCCATTCGGCTCACTTATTCTTGTAGATATCGATTTGTTTAAACGCATCAATGACACATATGGACATCAAGTTGGTGATCGTATACTCATCCAAGTGAGCAATATTATTAGAGGATCGATTAGGCAGGGAGATATTGCCGCGCGCTGGGGCGGTGAAGAGCTTGCGATTTACTTGCCAGGCATTCGGGCTGAGCAAGCGTACCGCATCGCCGAACGTATACGGGTGCATGTGGAGATGGAAACGGATCCTGTCGTAACCGTATCCTGCGGCGTATCGGAATGGAAGTTTGAGGATGAGAAAATTAGCGTTGAGTCTTTATTTTATCGTGCAGATATGGCACTTTATGAAGCTAAGCATAATGGAAGAAATTGCATCATTGTTGGTCAGAACTAAAATCATGAACATTGTAAAGAGAAGGATGCTGATTGCAGCATCCTTTTTTTTGTTCCTATTTGGAATAAGGAGCTTGCAGGTTAGGGACGCTACTATAGAACATGTTGGACGGGAGGTAAGCATATGAAAAAAGAGAAAGCAATTAGCGTAATTGTGGTCACGCTTGTATTCATGCTCTCGATTGCCGGATGCGGAAATGTGGGTAAACATCGTTCACCTGAGGAATGGCTGTCTTTGTCTTATTCGGGGCTTGCCGCAACGGATCAATATGATTTTACAGGGTCGATGAGCATAAAGACAGACGGTGGTCTAGCTTTTAAACCGGAAGTGTTTGAAGGCAAGGTCGTGGATCATCAACAGTTGACATTGCAGACGAATAGTCAGGAAACGATGCATTGGAATCCAGTAAAGGTGCTTGAGACGTTGAATCAGTCCAATGATGAGGTTCGGATCGTAAATGGCAGCAACGATAAGGATACCGTAACGCTGTTGATTACTGAGAATGCAAAGGTTTCAAAGGAGAAATGGGAACAGCGTTTGCGGCAGCAGCTAGATCAGCTTGGAGCAAACATGCCTTCCAAAGATAAGCCTTTTCACCAAGAATGGATGGAGGAATTGGCACGATCGCGCAGCCAGCTTGATGCCATGCTTTCGACCATGAAGGCAACTACGGAGTATGAGCTCGTTATCGACCGCACGAAGCTGCTTCCGCTGAAGATGGAAGAGAAAACATCCTTTCAGTACACCTATAACAAACGTCCATTTTCTGAATCAAGATACACGACAGTTAGGTTTCAATCCTTTAACGGTGCGTTGAGCAACACTGTTCAGCAGATGCATAAACGTGTTACGATGGATTAGTTTATGATCGAAAGTTAGAAGGAGAGGAATTTTACATGCGTGATCCAAGATTGCAAAAGCTGGCGCGAAATTTAGTCGAATATTCTATCGATGTTCAAGCAGGGGAGAATGTGCTAATTGACATGGTTGGTTCAGAACGAGAGCTGACCAAGTGTTTAATAGAAGAGGTTGCAAGGCGGGGCGGCAGGCCGTTTGTAGAATCGAGCGATCGTTCTGTTCTTCGTACTTTGCTGAAGCATGCTACGAAGGAGCAAATGGAGCTTTGGTCGTCGCTTGATTTGGAGCGGATGAAAAATATGCAAGGATATATCGCCGTTCGCTCAGGAGACAATGTGAATGAATTTGCTGGAATTCCTGATGCCAACATGCGCCTATACGATCAAATTTATAGAAATCCGGTACATTCCGAACAGCGCGTTAAAAAAACAAAATGGGTCGTTTTGCGTTACCCAAGCCCATCCATGGCTCAGCTGGCCAATATGAGCACGGAAGATTTCGAAGACTTCTATTTTGATGTATGCAACTTGGATTATGCCAAAATGGACGCAGCGATGAACCCGCTTCAGAAGCTGATGAGTGAAACAGATCGTGTGCGGATTGTATCGCCAGGCACGGATTTAAGCTTCTCGATTAAGAATATCGGAGCGAAAAAATGCTCTGGCCACCGAAATATTCCCGATGGAGAAGTGTTCTCAGCTCCGGTTCGCGATTCGGTGCAAGGTACGATTACTTACAATGCGCCTAGCGTCTATTCTGGCGTTACGTTCCAAAATATTTCACTGACATTTGAAAATGGCAAAATCGTAAAAGCAGAAAGCAATGACAGTGTTCGTTTGAACGAAATTTTAGACATGGATGAAGGCGCTCGCTATATTGGTGAGTTTGCTATCGGATTTAATCCGCATATTTTGCATCCCATGAATGATATTTTGTTTGATGAGAAAATTGCCGGCAGTTTGCACTTTACGCCAGGTCAAGCCTATGAAGAGACGGACAATGGCAACCGTTCTGCTGTTCATTGGGATCTCGTACTTATTCAACGCCCAGAATACGGCGGCGGCGAAATTTATTTTGATGATGTTCTTATTCGCAAAGATGGCGTTTTCGTCATTCCAGAGCTTGAAGGGTTAAATGCTGAAAACCTCAAATAAGCAAATACGCTCCAATCGTATTCCTATGTAATAAATGGAAAATAAAGCGTTTTTCATTTTACCTCTTGCTGGATGCTTCTTTTCGGGTTATCATGGTGACAAAGGTAAGCTTTACTAATTTAACTGGAGGGATCTCCCATGTCCAACAACGCAGCAATCGTAGAAATTTCCCAAACGGCTAGCCAATTCACTTCATCCATCGTTCTGCAAGCCGAGAGCAAATATATTGATGTAAAAAGCATCCTCGGACTTTTCACTACACTAGTAGGTGGACATGCGTACGAACTTCATGTACACGGACCGGATGCTGAGGAAGCAAAAGCAGCAATGGCTGCTGTATTTGCTAAGCACAACTTAAATGTTAATGTTATTACGGATTAGTAGATCATATTTTTAACGAATAAGCACCTCTTCACTTTTGAAGAGGTGCTTTTCTGTTTTGACCTTGTATAATCGCTCTATTTCGTCTAATATAGTGGTATAGAAGACGGCGGATACGCGCACAGGGGGGAAAACGATGTCTTCACCGGAAATTACGGTACAATTGCATGAGAAAGCGCTTCGTCTCCTTCAGGAAGATGCGAGTAAAATAGAAAAGCTAATCGAAGTTCAGATGGAAAACTTGACTACTCGTCAATGTCCACTTTACGAAGAAGTGCTAGATACACAAATGTATGGATTCTCGCGAGAGGTTGACTTTGCTGTTCGCGCCGGACTCATTGCAGAGCTGGCTGGCAAGGAAATAGTGAGTAGATTAGAGCGGAATTTAGCTATGCTATACGAAGCACTGGAAAGAAAAGAGTAGCCTCCAAATGGAGACTACTCTTTTTTTTTGTTTACACAAGGTAGAACGCAATACCGAGGATGACATAGACCATGATAAGCAGCACGCCTTCATACCAATTCGTACGTCCATCACGTGATACTGATTTGGCAATAAAGACAGAAACGCCGATGGCAGTTAATTCGATAGGCGTGAATACGATATCCATCGTGTTTCCAAATAAGCTACTAACGAGAATGAGCACAGGCGCTACGAATAAAGCAATTTGCAGGCTGCTGCCGATCGCGATTTCTACAGCTGCGCCGATCTTATTTTTCATAGCCAGCATGACAGCAGCGCTATGCTCCGCCGCGTTACCGACAATAGCGATTACGAATGCCCCTATAAACAGCTCAGACAGGCCAAATTTCGCACTGAATGCGTCAAGGGTATGTACAAGCCATTCACTCACAAAGGCCACCATAACGGTAGCTAGGAGGAGGAAGAAGATTGACTTTCCTTTTGACCAGGCCGGCTCTTCACCGTGATCTGCATTCATGACGACATCAGAGAGCATATCCTTGTGGGTAACCATGGAGAACACCAGCCACAGAATATAAGCTAAAATCAGAATTCCCGCAACTGCAAGACTTAGAAACTGATCCTTCTCAAACGAAAACTTCTCTGAAACAACGAATACAGCTGGCACAAAAAGTCCAATGACAGCCATGATCATGAGCGTAGAATTGTGATCCGCTAATCGGCCGTTAAATTGCTGCTCCTTATACTTCAACCCGCCAAGCAATATGCTAAGACCCAAAACAAGCAATAGATTTCCGATAATAGCTCCTGTCAAGCTCGCTTTTACCATATCGAATTGCTGCGCTTTAATCAAAAATATCGCGATGATGAGCTCTGCGGCATTTCCGAAGGTTGCATTGAGGAAGCCGCCCAGCCTTTGACCTGCATAATGTGCGACACTCTCCGTGGCTTTACCAAGAAAACCGGCCACAAAGATGATCGCGATGGCTGAAATGATAAATTGGACTGTGTTATCCCAGTGGGCGTAATGACCGATGGCACTAAGTGCAAACATGAGGATTAACCCTGAGAAAAACCATTTTTGATTCAAAGCGTTCACCTCTTCAAATAGTTGCTGAAAACCTGATAATACTATAGCGGAAATAAGCAAGCATGTAAACTTTACCAGTTAAAAGGTGCATTCGATATGTTTATCTGATTCATGAAAAATAAACGACGAGATAAAATTATTGTCACATATTGGAGAAAGTTGGTAGAATGATAATAGTGTGAAGGATTGAATGGGGGCCTGGCTATGGCAATGATATGGGTAGCTATAATCGTGGGTTTGATCTATTTACTGGTGGCAACTTCAAGATACAATAAACGGCTTGAACGTGATGCTTTTAGGAGAGGGGCTTATGCTTTCTCTCTTGCTATTCATCATCAAGGTCTTGGTATCCTTGCTGAGAATTGCAAAAGACGAGAACGCGGAGCTAAAGGAAATGGTTATGCTTGCCAACATTAATATGTTTAAGGTTTACTCCTTCGTAACGACGGTGAATCAAAAACTAGCAAGCGCGAATGGTGGAAGAATTATCAATTTATAAACAATTAGCTTGAATAGCATCTTGTTCACAAAAGCTTTTAACACTCAGCTTTGCTGTGGTTATGTCCGTCTGCTATAATAAGCCTATATGGCAAAATGAGGAGTGAGTCACATGACAGAAGAACTTCAAACGGGTCTTATCCGAATCTCTGATGATGTAGTAGCAACGATAGCTGGACTCGCAGCGCTTGAAACGCCAGGCATTGCGGCAATGTCGGGCGGAATTTCCGAAGGACTCGCCAAACGGCTGAGCGGAAAGAACGTGCAAAAAGGTGTATCTGTTGAAGTAGGAACGACGGAAGCGGCCATTGATCTTCGTATTATTGTTCATTACGGCATTCCGATTCAAGAGGTATGTCGTCAGCTTCAACTGAATGTACGTGAATCTGTTGAGAATATGACAGGATTGCACGTTGTTGAAGTGAATGTGAAGGTAGAAGGCGTTGCCTTTAAAGAAGAAGAGCTGGAAGAAGTTCAGCAGCAGCGATTGAAGTAAATAAAGAAGGGTGCCTCTTTTATAAAAGAGGCACCCTTTTTTTTGATTCCATTAGCGCTTTGTAGGTTCTACACGGTTTGCTTCCCTCGATATGCTTAACAATACGCCGATAGACATTAGACAAAATAGCAATGATGAGCCGCCATAACTTATGAACGGAAGTGTAACGCCTGTCAGCGGTATTGCAGCAGTAACGCCGCCTATGTTTACAAAAGCCTGAATGGCGATCAAGCCGACAATGCCAACACCAACTACTGTGCCGTAATGATCAGGACAGCGGAGTGCAACGATAAGGCCACGCCATAAGAAAAATAAATAAAAGAGCAAGAAGAGGGCGCTGCCAATAAAGCCTAACTCTTCTCCAATGATTGCAAAAATAAAATCATTATAGGGATATTTCAGGTAATGCAGCTTCTGGACGCTTTCACCGAATCCGGCACCGGTTAAGCCGCCGTGACCAAAGGCTTGCAGTGACGACACGAGATGCCACCCGGTATCCTGAGAATCGCTGAGCGGATCTCTAAACACGGTAAGCCGATCAATTCGGTATTTCCAAGGTTTTGGATCAATCGCCATCGAGATACTGAATATGACGGTGAGAAAGAGGCCGATAATCGTACCAGACATAAATACCTGCTTTAAATTCGCACCGCCAGCCATAATCATGACCGTAGCACATGCAGCAAGCACTAAAGTGGAACCAAGATCGGGCTGCATCATTATTAAGCCGCAAACGAAGCCGACGATAATGATAACCGGCAGCAGCCCTTTTTTGAAGCTCCGAAAATTATCGCCCTTCTTCGTTATAAGAGCACCAAGATACAATATGATGGCCAGCTTGGCTGGTTCGGTTGGCTGTATGCCAAGTGAACCTATCCCGAACCAACTATGTGCACCATTGATCTCCTTACCAATAAACGGAACGAGCACGAGCATGATGACTACTGGAATGAAAAATAGCATGAAAAGGCGTTTGAAAACCTGATAGCGAAAATTCATCATAAATAACATAACCATTATACCAAGGCCAGCCCACATGAACTGGCGCTTGGTGAAATACATGGCATCATCTTCTGTTACGACAGCGACACTTGAGCTAGCGCTAAATACCATTACAAGCCCAAAGCCGACGAGCAGAAGAGTTAAAATGAGAAGCAGAAAGTCCGGTCTTCCACGGCTACCGTTCTGCGTGGCTTTCATGACAGCACCGTTACGCTAACAATTGTTTCAATTGCTGAAGTCTTTGCGTTGCCGTACTCATAATTGGCTGTGGAATCGGGGACTCATACTCAAGACCATGCGGGAAAGTGGAGCGTCCAATATAAACCGATTCGATAATTAGAACGGCATGAGGTGATTCAAGCTTACCTTCAATGGCTCTTGTTGTAATTCTCAAATAATAATCGGATCCGCTAGCGTGATCCTCAAGTTTCAAGTCGTATGTAGCGCGATAGTATTCCCACTGCCAACGGACAAAACCAACTTTTTCAGCAGATTCGTCTAAGTGGTCAAGTTCGCTTTTAACACCGTTTAAGCCGGTATTTTCAATAATCATGGTAGTTCCTCCCAAAGGTTTTGTGAAGCAAAACTGACTTTACTAGCATATGCTTCCATTTCAAAAGACAGAGTTGTACATTCTTTTCTCATGATAGTATGTTTCCCCAGCAAGCGCAACCCTTACTCCCACCCCTTGTTGTGAACAAAAGTGACATTTTGAAGAAAACTAATATTCCTAACGATTTAGTGATGCATTTGCTTCCTAATTAAGCCGTTCATCTGGTAAACTAAATGGCATGATAGGATTCGTAGTTTTTTTGAAAATGTAAGGGGGTTTGCGATTTGCAAACAGAGGATATCGTAGATCTACAGCTAGAGCAGCTATTTCCAAAAATGATTAATTGGCGCAGACATCTTCATCAATATCCTGAGCTTTCGTTTCATGAACGAGTAACGTCAAGCTGGATTGCTACCCAATTAAGCGAGCTGGGCATAGAGGTCCAGACTGGGGTTGGCGGACATGGACTAATTGCAACCATTAAGGGAGATCATCCAGGCCCGGTCATAGCGCTGCGGGCTGACATTGATGCACTTCCTATTCAAGATGAGAAAAAATGCGAGTATGCGTCTAAGGTGCCAAACGTTATGCACGCATGCGGTCATGATGCACATACATCTACGCTTCTAGCGATTGCGTCTTATTATTCGGCGAATCGATCCGCTATTTGCGGTGAGCGCAGACTGTTGTTCCAACCAGCCGAAGAGGTTACACCTGGTGGAGCAATGCCGATGATTAAAGATGGAGCACTGGATGGAGTAGACGTCATTTATGGCGTACATCTGTGGACGCCGCTCGCTTATGGCTTGGTTTCGTCCAAACCAGGAGCCTTTATGGCTGCTGCGGATGAATTCGTTATTGATATTGTCGGACGAGGCGGTCATGGGGGATTGCCGCATCAAGCTATTGATGCGATTATGATTGGTTCAACGCTTGTGCAATCCGTCCAATCCATTGTAAGCCGCAATGTGAACCCGCTGCATCCGGCAGTGGTGACTATTGGTTCTTTCCAAGCAGGTACGACCAATAACGTCATTGCGGAACGTTGCAGATTAAAAGGAACTGTCCGTTCGTTTGACGAGCAGACGAGAATGATGATACATGACCGGCTCAAGTCGCTTGTCACGCATATATGCCAAATGCATGGCGCGGAATTCGATTACCAGATGAGGATTGGTTATCCGCCCGTCGTAAACGATGAAGAAGAAGCTGAGCGTTTCTTCAAGGTTGGCGAAAAGCTGTTCGGTGAAAGCGCGGTTGTGCGTTCGGAAGCCATTACGGTTGCTGAGGATTTTTCTTATTACTTGGAAAAAGTACCTGGCTGCTTTATGTTTGTTGGTGCTGGCAATGAGAGCTGCGGTGCAACGTATGCGCATCACCACCCTAAATTCGACATTGACGAGAGAGCGATGCAGCAGGCAGCCAGACTTCTGATTGGTATGGCTGAGGAATATGCGAGCGGAGTTGTTTCAACCGCGTAAGAGCGGATGCTCAGGCTCTAAAAAGGTTATGCTAAACCTCGTAACTTATAATCGAGGAGGTATTTCAGCTGAAAACGTTAAAACAAATTATGTCGACAGATTGTGTCACAGCGACTTTGGTTGATAATGTATATGAGCTTGCTGTAAAAATGAAGGAACATGATATCGGATTTATTCCAATTGTAGATGGCAAGAAGCTGATAGGTGTAGTCACTGATCGAGATTTAGTCGTAAAAGGATATGCAGAGAAGCATCCTGGCTCAGCTGCAGTTACTGAGGTAATGAGTACGGATGTGGCTACGATAACTTCTGACGCATCTCCCGATGAGGCCGCGGAGCTGATGGCATCTAAGCAGATACGCAGACTTCCGGTTGTGGATGATGGAGAGCTAGTAGGGATTCTGGCAATCGGAGATCTTGCTGTACGAGATATATTTGCCGATGAAGCCGGTGAGGCGCTTAGCTCAATTTCGGAGCAAGAGTATTCAGCATCCCCTCCAACGTTTCATTAATATAAATAAGGCTGTCCGAGTGCGCTGTTAAACGCGCTTTGATATGCTCCCCAAATAGT
>NZ_JBITPK010000018.1:0-177711 GCF_050467785.1 Paenibacillus sp. NRS-1760
ATGGATTAGGGGGCTATATAGATAGGTTCCGTTATTCTAGTGAAAAGGCGCTAAAATCAATCGCTTTAGCCCAAATAACGGAACATATGTCCGTTAGCTCTGCAATAACAGCCGATTCTACACAAATAAGCGCTCTGGTGTCCGTTACGCTCAAGCAGGTCTGCTCTATCCGCTTCACGCAGCACTGTTCTACGTAATAATCCACCTTCCACGCACCAGCCGCTCTCTCCCCCTTTTTATCTTGTTCGTGCCACCCACCTCCTCCCCATTCACACCACATAACCCAACACACAAAAAAAAAGCCCGCAGAAGACTCTGCGGGCCAAGATCATTATTTTTTAGAAACGGATTGGAACCACTCATTAACTTCTTTCGTGATTTGGTCTCCGCCATTTGCTTTCCAGCTGGATACAAACTCATCGAAAGCATCAACTGGCAATTTGCCGTAGATGATTTTGTTGAACGTTTCCATCTCGGATTGACGCAGCAAATTCCATTTCGAAACCATTGTTTCTGTTGCTGCACCTGTAAAGTAGTTTTGTTTGCGAATATCCTTTTGATCCATAACGACTTTTGCTGCATACCAGTTTTCAGGTTTGCGGAATTCAGCCGTTTGTTTCTCGTAAGGTGTTTCCGGAGCAGCTCCGTCAGCAAGCTTAACCAAAGTTGTCATAAATAGATCAGGAATACGAGCCGGACCTGTAATGAACGGGAATTCGTTCGTAAATCCAGGGATTTTATCCTTGTTGCTCGTTGGTTGACCGTCTACGATATCCCAGTCATAACCTTGAGCAAAGCCATGTTCATATTTGCTGCCAACCGTAGGATTCGCTAGGTTTTCAAGCAAGTAGTTGTAGTACAAGAAAATAGCTTCCGGATGCTTCGCATCCTTGTTGATCATAATACTAGCGTTTACGCCAGAGTTCTGCCATTTTGTACCCATGTAACCATCCGGACCTGCAGGTACCGGGTAAGCTTTATATTTGGAGCCTGGTACGTTTTTCAACAAATCTGGAGCCGGCCAATCTGGTACCCAGTTTGCGCCTGGCAAGATGCCTGCTGCGCCTTTTGTCCAGCTTTCTGCTGACTTGCCTTCATCCCACAAAGCGGAGTCTGCATGGATATAACCTTTGTTCATCCATTCTTGAAGCTTAGCAAGTGCTGCTTTTGCTCCTGGATTTACGGAACCGTATTCAAGATTTCCGTCTTTATCTTTGTTCCATTGCTCTTGAACAGAACCATAAGCACCGAATAACCAATCAAGTCCGCCCATCCAAGTGTTCGTAGCGCCTTTCAAAGAAATCGCTAGTGGATAAACATCTTTTGGCGCTAGGCCGTCAGGGTTCTCGTTTTTGAATTTGTCCATAATGACTTCTAGATCTGCAATTGTTTTTGGAGCCTCTAGTTTCAGCTTCTCCATCCAATCTTCACGAAGCCAAAGCAGCGTGTTGTCATTGTTCGTGTACTCCATCAATGGCACATTGTATTTCTTGCCATCTCTTGTGAAGGGATACCAAAGTTCAGGGTTTTTCTCAGCATGGTCCTTCCAAACTTTTGTTGCGTACTTGTCAAACAGCTCATCAATTGCAATAAATTGACCAGAATCGATAAGTTGGTTAGTCAATACAGCGTTTGTTGGTACCTTTACAAAATCCGGAAGCTTCTCACCTGAAGAAATAGCAAGTTGAAGCTTTTGTCTGTATTGATCATCACTTGCTGGATACCAAGTATCCTTATGTTTAATACCAAGTGTTTCAAGCATCCAACGATCGTGGACGTTGTTTTCCTTCGTATCGCCTTTACCGCCATAGTTCTTAATCGGCATCAATACGGTGCTGATTTCAATCGGTGGATCGTATTTGCCAGCGGCGAATGCGCTATCAGCTGTACTAGTACTAGTATTCGTTGAACCTGACTCTTCTTTGTTTACGTTCTTGCCGGTATTACCGCTGCAAGCTGTAACGAAAACGAGTCCCAAAGCTGCAAGTAGAAGCCCTGCTTTTTTGAATTTAGCCATTTTTCTTTTCCCCCTACGGTGTAAGATCCTTACATGAGTAACTTTAACAATTTGTACGGGGGGGTATCTATAGGACATTGTTAGTTTCCATAGGACTCTGTTAGGCTATTGATTGCCGTCCCTATATTCCTGCGGCGTTACACCATATTGGCGTTTGAACACTTTGATAAAATAAGCCGGGTCCAAATAGCCGATTTCCATGCTAATTTCATAAATCTTTTTGCTTGTTGTTTTTAGCTTGTGGCAGGCACGTTCCATGCGCAGACGTGATATATAATCACTTATGCCTTCACCCGTCTCAATCTTATATATTTTGGACAGATGGGTAGGATGCAAATTCACATGGTCAGCGAGCGCTCGCAAAGAAACGTCTTCGTGAAGATGCTCCTCCGCGAAATGTTGAATCTTCCTCACATAAGAAGAACGTATATCTTTAATTTCACTTGAGGTGCCGTCCTTCAGCTTCGAAAGCACGTTAAGCGACCATTTGCGCAGCTTGCTGATCGATGTAAAAGCTTCTCCGCTTTGCAAAGGCTCCATATCTGCTCCTAGCAGCTTGACCAGCGTATGCCCGTTCCGATGTGCCAGCTGTGTGAACGAGGAGGCGATCAAAAATCCAGCCTCCATGCAATGCTCCCATGAGTCGGACCATCTCTCGTCGAGCTCCGCGCAAACGCCCACCAGCTTATCCTCCGCAGCCTCCCAGCGCCCCGCCTCTAATAAGCTGATTAAAGACGGCGGCATATAAAGAGCGTCCAACGGACCATGTGAAACGCTTGGCTCCATATCGCCAACCCGCATAACAAATTCTCGCTCGTCCCCTACGATTTGCCTAAAGTAAGCAAATGATTTGCGATAATTTTCCTGAAGCTGTTCAGGAAACTTGAAAGATTCTGATAGTACGATGGATAAGGAGCCCTTCAAAAATTGTTTTACTTTATGCTGAAGCTGAATCGCAAGCTTCTCCAAAATCTTCTCTTTTCCAGGGATTGAACCCTTATCCTTCAGTTGAAGCAAGAACACTAAATAACCATGCTCCTCCTTAACTCCCCATACTTCAGAAAATTCACTGAAGATCTCTTCCGCCATATTGATAATGGCATATTCCATCAGCTGTTGACCATTACTTGTATATTGCCCAAATTCCTCTTCCATACGTACGAGCAGCAATGTGCAGTCTCCATAGCTGAACGGCAAGCCGTAGCTTTCAAGCTTTCGAGTCCATTCATCAGCAGACATTCGGTAGCCTTTTAGCGCATCAATCAGCAACTGACCGCGCAGCAGCGGCAGATTCTCCCTCAGCGTATATTCTGTCCGCTCCTGTGAGCTAACCGCTTCCCACTCCGCTTGCAATTGGTCAATCGCAGTCTTAACCGCACTGAACAGCTCGTTATCCGTTGGCGGCTTTAGCAAATAATCTACCGTTTGATTTTGAACCGCCTTTTTGGCAAATTCAAAGTCCGAATGTCCTGATAAAATAATACATTTCATTCTTTTATCGCGTTCTCGTATTTTCTCTATGAGTTCAAGCCCTGTCATTTCGGGCATTAAAATATCGGATATGACAATATCAATGGGATTCGTTTCTATAATTTGAAGCGCCTCATGTGCAGAGTAAGCTTTATGAACCTGCTCAATACCAAGTGTATGCCAAGGTTTGTGCATTGATAAATTCTCTACCCAGTGTGCTTCATCATCTACGATTATCATCTGCATGTTGTGTATCTCCTTGTAAAGTAGGATGAGGTCTCTGTTCTTCTCCAGATGCTGTTTCCCATACGATTTCTGTCCGAAATCCTCCTAATGGCGATTTTTTGAAGCATAAATAAGATTTATCGCCAAATTGATGAATGATACGCTGATTCGTATTCCAAAGACCGCAGCCCATTTCCTCTTTCAATGGCTCGCTCATTTTTGCATTCAACGCTTCAAGCACACTTGACTCAAGCTCCGGTCCATCGTCATCGATATATATTTTGCATAACCCGTCTGACATCTCACCGGTAATTCGAATTTCTCCAGATGTATAGGATTTTCCTATACCATGAATGACCGCATTTTCTACGATAGGTTGAAGCATAAGCGGCGGTATGCGCTGCTTCATCATTTCTGCTGGGATATCTATTGTATAATCAATTCTGCCGTTGCGCAGCTTCTGAATGTCCAAATAATTAATAAGTAATTTAATTTCTTCGTCCAGCGCAGCGGTTTGTCTCTCCGTTCGAGTCGTATAGCGATAATAGGCGCTTAAGTTGTATGCCATCGACACAACCGCTTCCTGTTCTTTCATCTGTGCCATATTAATTATATAACCCAGACAGTTATATAGAAAATGCGGATTAATTTGCGCCTGTAATTGCTTCAATGTCGCTTCCCTTGACCGAATTTTTTCATTCAGCACATTTTCAATTAAGTCTTGGATTTGTCGTGACATATCGTTAAAACGGTAAAATAAAAATGAAAATTCATTATTTACGCTTGAGCTGATCCGAAACGAGAAGTCCCCCCGCTGTACGCTTTGCAAACCCTTGATCAATTGCCTGATCGGCCGTTGCACATTACGGTAAAGCAGAATGGAAGCAGATATGCCCACAACAAATAACAAAATCATTGAAACATAAAACAAATTGCGAGTGATCGATATCGGCTTCAATATTTGATCGAGCGGAACAACATCAACCAAATGCCAGCCCAAATAAGTTGATTTAACCGAGCTCACCAAATAGTTCTCACCATGCAGCTTCACTACCTGCTGTGTTGTGTCTTCCAGCGACTGCTCGTCCAAGTAGGAAACCAACTCTCCTGAAAGCTGTTGATCCGCACTGCGGTTCGTAATCGGAGCGTCCCCTTTATGATAAAAAATCGGGTCGCCCTGTCCGCCTGATTTATAGGTGTCCAGCATGTTTTGGATATTTTCATAACTGAAGCTCGCTTCAATGACCAGATTGCTTCCATTCAGTTTACCTTGCTGGCCATATGATTCGGTATAAAACCAATGAAAGTAACTAGGTTCATTATCGGCCTTAGCTTCGCCATTGCCATAGGTCCATTTCCCGCTCATATTTCGCTTTAAAAATTCCTCATCGTACTCAGCAGGATTGTTGTAATTTGATATTAACTCTTTGTTTTGCTGCGAGTAAACGGTGTATCTGACTGGCCATATGTTAATGACGCCTGATTGCAGTGCCATCTTCTCTTGAACGATAAACCTAGTCTGCATGCGGTCATAACGATCTTCCCATATTTTAAGCCCATTAAATCTCTGCACATTCGGATCTTTCGAGAATGTATTGGAGAAATCGACCATCTGATTAATCCGCGAGTCAATTTGACTGGACAAAAAGGACAACTGTCTCGTGTTCGATAGCTTAAGCTCCTTGCTGACAACGTTAAAGGCCACGTCGTTTGAATACGTATACATGATCACAATGGGGATGAACAAAATTAAGATCAACCCATTCATTTTAGAAAACAGACTAAACCGAGCACCCATCTTTCTTTTGACAAAAGCAAGACCGTTACTAATCTCCATCATTCATTCCTCCAGACGATATCCCCTAACAAAACCATATCAATCCTAACATTGTCCTATAGTCCAGTAAGAGAAATGCTTGTTACTATATATAGCAGGGTTTCTTATTATACACAAACCAATTTTATGGAACGGGGGATAGCTATGGAAGCAAACACAGAAAAGCAAGTGACTTTGGAGACCACACCACGAGCAAAAACAAAACACAAATATAAACAACCTTGGATGCTGCATTTCATGGTGCTGCCGGCGGTACTTTCGGTTTTCATCTTCTCCTATATACCGATGACAGGTATTATGATGGCGTTTCAAGATTATAAAGCTTCACTTGGAATGATGGGCTCTCCATGGGTAGGCTTGAAGCATTTTGAATATATGTTTCAAAATGATTATTTCTTGCAAATTACGTGGAACACCCTATTTTTTGCTTGCTCCAAAATCGTGCTGAACTTGATCATTCCGTTCATTTTTGCTTTGCTTCTGAATGAAGTCAGGAACATGGGGCTCAAAAGATCAATCCAAACGCTCGTCTATCTGCCGCATTTCCTTTCCTGGGTCACGCTATCCGGAATTTTGATCGATATGCTCGCACAGACAGGAATTATTAATCAATTTATAAGCAATGTATTCGGCATTAAGCCGATTTTCTTTTTGGGCGATGGCGCCTGGTTCCGCTTCACCATTATTTTTAGTGATGTGTGGAAGGAATTTGGATTCAATACGATTATCTTCCTTGCAGCGCTTGCCGGTATTAATCCAGCACTTTATGAAGCTGCTGAAGTTGACGGTGCAGGCCGTATCAAGCAAACGACGCATATTACAATTCCATCACTCATTCCAATTGCGATTGTAGTTGCAACCTTGGCGCTTGGTAACGTACTAAATGCAAACTTCGACCAAGTGTTCAACTTGTACAGTCCTTTGATTTATCAGCAGGGTGATATTATTGACACCTTTGTCTATCGTGAAGGTCTACTCAGCGGTCAATTCAGCTTTGCAACAGCAGTTAGCCTGTTTAAATCAGGGATCAGCTTGATTCTAATCGTAATCTCTTATCGTCTTGCTTATAAATTTGCCGGTTACCGAATCTTCTAGAAAGGGTGACAACGTATGCACCATAAAACACTGCCATACCGTATTTTCAGCATATTTAACAACGTGTTTTTGATTCTTCTTTCCATACTATGCTTGCTGCCGCTATATCACCTTCTCATGGTTTCCATGAGTGCGTCCGCTCCCGCCAACGCGGGATTGGTCACTTTTTGGCCGATCGGTTTCACATTAGAAGCCTATGCTAAGACGTTCAACAACAGCAATTTCCTTACTTCCTTGTGGGTGTCGACACAGCGGACCATCCTTGGTACGGCGCTTGCTATGCTAGTTAGTACACTTGCTGCTTATGCCCTGTCCAAAGATTCTCATATCTTCCGTGCTCGCAATGTTTATCTTTGGTATTTTGTCGTTACGATGCTATTTGCAGGCGGACTTATTCCAAGCTACCTCCTCATCCTTAACCTCGGACTAATGAATACTTTATGGGCGCTTATCCTACCGGGTACAGTCGGCGTTTATAACGTTATTCTTTTGCTAAACTTCTTCCGTACTGTTCCTAAGGATCTGGAAGAAGCTGCTTTCATTGATGGAGCCGGCCAGCTGCGCACTTTCTTCATGATTTATTTGCCGATCTCCTTGCCTGCGATTGCAACGGTTTCCTTGTTTATTATGGTCGGACATTGGAATTCCTATTTCGACGGTATTATCTATATGAAGGATGCCGAGAAGCTGCCTCTTGCAAGCTTCATGCAAACGATTATCGTTCAAAAGGATATGACTAAGCTTGATCCACAAATGGTTGCCAATATGTCGCAAAGAACCATTAGCGCATCGCAGATCTTTATCGGCGCATTACCGATTCTATTGGTTTATCCTTTCTTGCAGCGTTACTTTGTAAAAGGGATTGTCATTGGCGCGGTTAAGGAATAAGCTCTTGCTGCTTCCCAGCTCCGATTAATAAAATAAAAAGCAGCCCGATTGGGCTGCTTTTTTTGTTTTATTCGGCAGGGCATCGTTTATATCTAATTGTTGTTATGATTCGCATTTGGTTTCTCCGGAGTGTAACTTGTAATATTCTAATGTTATCCAAATTTTCCAGGAGATGATACCGTTGTTCGATGAAAATATTGATGTTCAAGCGGCGAGCGAGAAAAAGAAAATTTTAAAAAAGCTGCTCATCATATTTATTTCTATCTGCACATTCTTCGCCTTAACTATTGGTTATGGCGTCTATTGGCTCTTCTATGACATGGGCAGACTGCCGAAGGGGAAATTTCTTATAGAGGCTGCTTCCCCTGATGGGACTTACCGTTTAAAAGCGTACCTTATAAATGGAGGAGCGACTACTCCTTTGATGATTCGCGGTGAATTGGTATTAATTAAACGCAATCATAAAACCAAAAATATTTATTGGAGCGCTCGCGAGGATCAGGCGGTCATCACTTGGAGCGATAACGATACCGTCATCATTAATGGTCATAGTCTTGATGTTCCTCACGATAAATTCGACTTTAGACATCCATAATGGAGAGCTGACTTGCCCTGCACAGCAATCATGATCATAACTTAGGCTTTTCTGCCATATGCCCCTCTATACTCGACTCAAACAGATTTAGATCTACAATCTAGCCCTATTTTCATCAAAACAGCCCTCTTCGCAAAAATAGGACTATAAAATAGGCTTATTATCGCTCGTGACCTGCCAATCGCCTCTTTGTATCCTTTTCGGACTAAAATAGAGCTGCAATCTAGTCTTATTTTCGCCCAATCAGCCCGCTTAGTAAAAATAGGGCTAGAAATTAGGCTTATTTTCTCTCGTGACCTGCCAATTACCCCATAGTATCCGTTTCAGTCAAAAATAGATCTACAATCTAGTCCTATTTTCGCCCAATCAGCCCGTTTAGTAAAAATAGGGCTAGAAATTAGGCTTATTTTCTCTCGTGACCTGCCAATCGCCTCTTTGTATCCTTTTCGAACTAAAATAGATCTACAATCTAGTCCTATTTTCACCCAATCAGCCCGTTTAGTAAAAATAGGGCTAGAAATTAGGCTTATTTTCGCTCGTGAGCTGCCAATTACCCCATAGTATCCGTTTCAGTCAAAAATAGAGCTACAATCTAGTCCTATTTTCGTCCAATCAGCCCGCTTAGTAAAAATAGGGCTAGAAATTAGGCTTATTACCGCTCACAGCCTGCCCACTGAGCACCCTATGTCTCATTATGCATATGTGAATCAATTAAAAACGGGGCTGTCCCAAGAGGTCTAAATGACCTCAGGACAGCCCCGTTTCGTTACTATGTTATTTACCGCCGGTAAACGTAATTCCTTTAATAAAGAATCGATTGAAGAACGCATAAATCAGCAGCGCTGGAAGCGTAAATACCATCGATGCAGCCATAATGTAGTTCCAGTGGCTAATGTACTGCCCTTTGAACGTATTCAGACCGAGCGTTAACGTAAACATCGACTTGTCGGACATGAACATGAGCGGCTTCAGGAACTCGTTCCATGCACCCATGAAAACGAAGATCGTTTGAGCTGCTAATGCAGGTATCGCAAGCGGCAATGCAATGCGGAAAAACACGCCGAACCGATTAAGCCCGTCCATCTCGGCTGCCTCCTCAAGCTCTTTCGGGAAGCTAAGGAAAAATTGCCGCATCATAAAGATAAACGTCGCATTCGCCATCATCGGCAAAGTCAGTGCGGCATAGGTGTTTAACAAATCGAGCTGCTTCATAATTAAGTAAGCGGGTACGATCGTCAGTTGGCCTGGAATCATCTGCACCGCTAAGATAAGGATGAACATGATTTTGTTGCCGGCAAATTCAATACGTGCAAGTGCATAACCCGCCATTGAGTTGAACAGCGTATTGCAAACCGTCGCAACAACTGCAATCAAGGCACTGTTGTACATCCACCTGAGGAAAAGCGGCTCTTTCACGAAAATATCATAATAGTTCTGCAAGGTGAATTCTTTCGGAATAAAGTTGATGCCCCCGGAAACAATCTCACTGAGCGGCTTAAACGAAGAGGAAAGCGCCCATAGAAAAGGAGCAACAGTGATGCAGCCGTATGAGAATAACAGGAAATAAAGAATCGCCTTTCCCCATTTGGATTGTTGAAATACCATCTAGTCGCCCTCCTAGTTCAGCTTTTCTTCGGCAAATAGCTTACGCTGTATCAGCGTCACGATCATAATGACAGCAGCCAGCATGACAGCGAGCGCAGAGGCATAGCCGAAGTCGAGATTTTTGAAAGCATATTGATAAATAAGCAGAGCTACGGTCAAGGTCGAGTTATTCGGTCCGCCTGAACCTGCTGAGAAAATATAAGATTGGTCGAAGAGTTGGAAGGTACCGATAATACCCATAACGACCGTAAAGAAGGTCGCAGGCTTAATTAGCGGCAGCGTGATGGAAATAAATCTCCTCCAGCCTCCTGCCCCGTCTAGCATAGCTGACTCGTACAGCGCATCAGGAATGTCTTGTAATGCAGCCAAGAAAACAACCATAAAAAATGGAGCGGTAGACCATATATTCATAAGCATGATCGCCTTCATGGCGACCGCAGGATCTCCAAGCCAGTTGTATCCATGCAAACCGATAAATTCAAGCACTCGGTTCAAAAGACCGTTTGAATTGTATATCCACATAAATATAAGTGATAGTACCGCCGACGAAGTAATGGTCGGCATAAAAAATACGATACGGAAGAAGTTTTTGAATTTGAGCTTAGCATTCAAAATAACAGCTAGTAAAATAGCAAACACCGTTTGCAGCGGCACAACAAACAAAGCAAAGGATGCTGTGTTCTTAAGCGCAATCCAGGCTCTTTCATCGCCTGCCATACGCGTGAAATTATTAACTCCTACCCATTTGTAGCTTACTTCGCCAAGCAGATTGACCTTATGTCCCGATAAATAAAGGGAATAGAATACAGGCAAGAACAAAAAAGTACCAAGAACTAGAATGGTTGGAAGCAGGAACAGATAGCCGGTTACGTTATTTTTCAGCTTTCTTCTCCATGAAGAGACATGGGTCATGCTGCACCTTCTCCTTTCATATCAATATCAGAGATTGAAGGAGGGAGCGTCTTGCGCCCTCCCTCCTTCACCTCGCTTACTTCGCTGCTGCGATTTCCTTATTCGCAACCGATTCTGCTTTCTTCATTGCATCTTCAAGCTTCGAATTACCCATAAATGTATCTACGAATTGGTTGTTGAAGTTGCTCATGATTGTAGGAAGAGTGGAGCCTGCTTGCCAAGGCGTTGCATAAGAAGCGCCTGCTACAATTGCACTGCGAAGCTCATCTTTATCATAGCCAAGCTCTTGTGATACCGATTTACGAGTCGGAAGCGCGAAACCTTTGCTCGTCCACGTTTTCATTCCTTCTTTACCTGTCAAGAAGGAGATCAACTGCCAAGCTGCTTCTTTTTTCTTCGATTGCTTGTTCATTACATAAGCAACAGTGAAAGCCATAGTGCCTTGTTTGCCATTTACAGTTGGAAGCTCAGCTGTGCCGTAATCTAGATCCTTGTAGTTGGACTCCAAGAATGGAATTGCCCAGTTTCCTTCGAATACGATGGAAGCTTTGCCTTGACCGAACATTTCTCCGCCCCAGCCAGCGCCTACTTCTTTTGGCTCGCCGGATGATTTGTCTGCATTGTGCATATCCGTTACAAGCTGCAAACCTTTAAGCGCATCTGGAGCCGCGAATGCAGCATTGCCATTCTCATCTGCTACTTTACCGCCGAATGCTTGAATCATGAACATTTGACGTGCAAGCTCAGGCGCAACACCAAAGCCAAAGCGAACCGTTTTGTCGCCTTCTTTTTTAGTAAGCTTAACTGCTGCTTCTTTCAGCTCATCCCAAGTTGTTGGGGGAGCAGTAATTCCTGCTTCTGCAAAGTCTTTTTTGTTGTAGAACATTGCAAGCGTAGAGAAATCTTTAGGGAAACCGTAGGAAACGCCATCTTGTTTGAAAGCATCAACCATAGGCTGTTCAAAGTCTGCAACATCAAATTCTGGTGTCACATAGCTATCAAGTGGCTCTAGAACATTACGCTCAATAAGTGCAGGTGCTTCGAATGCGTCCAGGTAGAAGACGTCTGGGCCTTCACCGCCAATAAGTCTTGTTTTGATAACATCCATGTATTGATCGGCAATTACTTCATAATTAACCTTTACATTTGGATATTTTGCTTCAAATTCCTTTAACGTTTGGTTTAGCAAATCCTGCTCTTCTGGACTTGCTCCCCAACCTGCAAGTGTAACGGTTACCTTCTCAGCGGCTGGCTCTTTTGTCGCCTCTTGTTCTGTACCGCCGTTCGTTGCTGTATTACCAGTGTTTTTGTTGCCTTCATTGCCCTTGCCACAAGCCGTTAACATAAGAACAACTACCAGCATTAAAGATAAAATTGAAACCCCTATTTTCTTCATCTTACATACAACCTCCTTAGTAATATGAACTTTGTATATAAAGCATAAAGCGTGAAACCTATGAAATGAGAAGCTCATATCCTGTCAGATTAGACAGTATTTCCACCTCTGGGCCATTGATACCGCGAGTAACGCGCAGGCTTAGAGCGCCGCTGCCAATTTGCATTTGCTCTACCAGAAGCTCGTTCATCCCTTGAAGCAAAGAAGGCTTAATTGTAATCTGCTTCGTTAGAGCGTTAGGCTGAAGCCCAAGCAAGGCTTGTACAAATGTGAGCGGCGTCCCTGCTGCCCATGCCTGCGGAGAGCAAGCAACGGGGTAAGGAACTGGCGCACCAAGCGAATCATCATACCCGCAGAACAGCTCAGGCAATCTGTAATACTCAAACTTTGCTGCTGCATTCAATAGTCCTTGCATGACGGTAATCGCTTCTTCTTGGAAGCCTAAATAACTAAGACCAAGCAAACAAACGGAGTTGTCATGCGGCCATACGCTTCCGTCATGGTAGCTCATCGGGTTGTAGCCGGCTGCTTCCGTACTCATCGTACGAATGCCGTAACCACCGAACATGTCAGGAGCAACCAGTCTTTTCGCAACAGCGCTTGCACGCTCAGGAGAAGCAATGCCCGACATTAGAATATGTCCTGAATTCGAAGTGACGGAATCTACGCGCTTCTTATCCTTATCAAGCGCAATCGCGTAAAACTGCTCATCCTCCATCCAGAAATCGCGCTCAAAGCGAACTCTAAGCTGTTCTGCATCTTGCTCCATGCCAGCGGCTTGTTCCTCGTGGCCTAAGCTCTTGAATATAGGGGCAAGCCTTGTAAGCGCTTGGTAAACATAACCTTGAACCTCGACGAGCGCGATTGGAGCCTCTGCATAATCGCCGTTGCGGTGAACAACGGAATCCGCAGAATCTTTCCACCCCTGATTGGCAATCCCTTTAGAAGATTTCTGATAGTACTCAACAAAGGAATCATCGTCGCAGTCGCCATATTCCTTCACCCAAGCGAGTGCTGCATTAAGATGAGGCATTAGCTCTTTAATAAACTGAGCATCTCCGGTCCAGTGATAATACTCGGCAGCTAATAGAAGGAATAGCGGCGTCGCATCAATCGTGCCGTAATACGGCGTAAATGGAACCTGATTTGTGCTTGCTAGTTCGCCATACCGAATTTCATGCATCACTTTACCTGGCTGCTCATCGCGCCACTCATCTTCATTCTGGCCTTGATAAGCGGCCATCGTGAGCAGCGTTCCCTTAGCAATTTGCGGGTTTAAGGATAACATCTGCAGCGCAGTAATTAAACTATCACGGCCAAATGGCACCGAGAACCAAGGTAAGCCTGCAACTGGGAATGCTCCATATCCGATATCCGTAAGCAGAACTCTTAAGTCCTGCACTCCGCGATGATGCAGCTTGTTAAATAGCGGTACATCCGTTTGGATGGATGTGGATGATCCATTCCAATCCGCATACGATTGTCTAAGCTTAACCATCGCTTCCGCCGGATCGTGCTGCTGCGGCTCATTGCCGTCAATGATTGGCGCAATATAGAAAGCGATTGCATGGCTTTCCCGATGGCTCAGTTCCACATCGAAATGAAGCTCACCTGTCTCGCCTATGCGACTTTCATTTGTATCCCATTTAATCTTCGTTTCACGGCGTATATCGTCAGCCCCGAGATAGCCAATTACTCTTTCCCGTTGGCCGCTTTTCTCTGCCGTCTTTCTTCCCAAATCGCCATGCTGAAAGCCGCGAACGACAAACATATCTGCAAAATCCGCATCCAATAACACGGAGAAATCAAATGTAATGGCTTTAGGATAATAGCTGGTGAGATTGAACGTCTCATACAATGCTCCATCATAAATGAAGCGTGTACGTTCAATTTCTACGGACTCACGCCACAAGATAAGCTCGCCCTTCTCTTCCATATGTGGATTGGTAAGGCGAATCGTAGAGATATAATTCTCATCCGCTGCTGAAGACAGCAGTATCGGCTTCTGACCGTTGATTCGGATCTCCATCCTGCTTATGAACCGGGTATCTTTTGTGTAAAGACCCTGACCTGAAACATCACCTTCCGGAATATCTCCATTCCGGTCCGTCATGAGGAATAGATCGTTTTCTTTGATGACTCGATAATCCAAGTGTTTCCCTCATTTCTTCTTGTAATAGCTTTTTTATTCCCTTAAATCAAACAAGCATTCGTTTATCCGAAACGTTTCGGAAAAGAGGCAAAAAAATATGCTTACTCATTTCGACGAAGCAATCTAACTTTCCAAAACGTTTCGGATAAGTTATAATCGAATTATAGATCATGATGAAAGCATTTACAAGAGTCAATTTATTTTTTAATTTTTATCATAATACATTACATGTTTTCAACATTTCGGAGGTATTGTATGGTTACGATTAAAGATATAGCTAAAGCTGCTAGTGTATCTGTTACTACAGTATCGCGTGCCTTGAACGGCTATGACGACGTTAACGAGGGCACTCGGCTCAAAATTAAGACTATAGCAGACCAGCTCGGTTATAGCCCTAATATGGCTGCAAGGTCGCTCATATCGAAAAAAACAAAGACACTTGGCCTCCTTCTCTCCAATGTTACAAGAGACAGCTCCAAAGACAATATCGCATTCGAAGTCCTTTGCGGAATAAATGATCGTTCAGGCGAACTCGATTATGACCTTGTCCTATTCAGTACAACACCTCAGAAACAAAAGGTAAAATCATATAAAACATTATGCCAGGAACGAGGCGTAGACGGGGTTATCATCATGGGTATTCGATTAGACGATCCTTATTTGGAGGAAATCGTATCGTCTGATATTCCATGCGTCCTTATTGATATCACTCTTCAAGGGCCTAACGTCGGATACGTTACTTCGGATAATACAACGGGTGCTCTTGCGGCAACCAACCATCTGCTCGAATCAGGACATCGCCATATCGCCATGATAAACGGCCATGAGCAAGCAGCTGTAAGCCTGCTTAGGCTAGAGGGCTACCGTCAAGCACTGCAAAGCAGCATTGTTCCCTTTGATGAAACACTTGTGCTGAATGGTTCATTTTCCGAGCATGGTGGAAGAGAGGCCGCACGCCAAATATTGTCCAGCCGTCCTGAAGTGACTGCTATATTTTGCTCCAGCGACTTAATGGCTCTCGGGGCTTTGCAGGGCGTTAAGGATATGGGGAAAAAGGTACCTGATGATATATCGATCATCGGCTTCGACAACATTGATTTGACGGCTTATTGCACACCCGCGCTTACTACCGTTCACCAGCATAAATACGAGTTAGGCTCCCAAGCGGCGCAAATTCTTATTGAAATGCTCGAAGGTAAAGAAATCATTCACCATGTCATGCTGGGTACAGAACTTATGATTAGAGACAGCGTACGCAGTATTTAATATGTGCTTTGACTCGAGAGTAGCAAACAAAGTACATAGTCAAGCAGCAATAACCCAAGTTTACTTAACTTGGGTTACCGTTGTCTTTGAGCAGACGATATTCAGTTCTCAGCCGTTACCGCAAAATAAACCGGAAACACCCCCATTTTCATCCATTCTTTATGGGTGTGCACCTTCATGTCTCGAAATCCTGCAGCAGCCAGCTTCTCTTTCAAATCCTTTGCGGTCAAAAAATTCGCTTGCGCGCGGTTAAACTCCTTAGCCTTACTGCTTAAATGAAAAAGCTTATATATTGCAAATTTCAAACTTTTTTTATTCAATATAGCTCTTCGCGCAAATAAATAATCCAATATATATCCCGAGCCATGTACGAGAAAAAACACCCTTCCTCGCGGGGACAATACACGAAAAACCTCCTGCAGCACCTGTTCCACATGAAGATATTGCAGCGCTACTCTACAAACGACAAAATCAACTGAATGGTTCGCAAGCGGAATATGGTGCGCATCTGCTATCGTTGTAAATACTTTATTAGAAGCTTCACTTCTGTGGAGCAGTGCTTCTAGAAGACCGATCTGGTGCGCGTCCGAATCGATTCCATATATAATATCCGGCTCGTTCTGAAGTAAAGAGAATACGGTAGCCCCTCCCCCACAGCACAAGTCCAGCATTTTCCTTCGATTTTTGGCCTCTGCGATAAGAAGGTGGTCAAAGGAATCGGGGTCATAAAGCTGCCTGTAATATTCATAACATGCGTAACCAAATGATTTTTCCACAAGCTTAAGATCTTCGGATAAAATGCCGTTCATAAGGAGCATATTTACTTCTTCTGCCGATGGTTTCTGTATCTTTACCCTTCTAATCCCCATTTCTCTGCAAAATAAATAAGCGACACCATCCAATAAACGCCGGTTAGACATAATCTCCGTTTTCGTGG
Organism: Paenibacillus sp. NRS-1760; assembly: GCF_050467785.1. NCBI lineage: Bacteria > Bacillati > Bacillota > Bacilli > Caryophanales > Paenibacillaceae > Paenibacillus > Paenibacillus sp. NRS-1760. The sequence goes on from NZ_JBITPK010000018.1 coordinate 16,396, forward strand.
TCACGCTAATGTATCCCCCCGATTTGAGGATCATATTTACTTATGGACATACATTTGAAATCCGACAATAATTGTTTTATTTTTGCGTATGTATACCTTAATCCGTAGTATCTTCGAATGCCATTTGACCAAGAGGTGTTGAAAATTTGCGGTTGATCGTAGTCTAAATCATAGGGATGGATATAATAAACGAAATAATCTTTATCGCCTATAATTTTTCGTGCTCCGCTATAAAAAAAACGATAAGGATAAATTCGAAAATACCCTCCGCCGCCCCATGGAATATTAACGCCGCCTAAGCGAAAAGCAGGCAACGGCACTTCCCATAGATGATCTTTTATTTTAAAAGATTGCGCAACTTTCGAGGACAAATTAAACTTGGAATATAGGTTATTTGGTGTATTCGGACTAATACTAGAATCGTAAGCGAATCCTTCTTCTATTAAAATATCAAGTCCCCAATCTGTCATAGAAAAACAGGGGGCACGATACCCAGTCACCTTTGAACCGATCAAATGCTCTAAAATATCTTTTGACAGCCTAATATCCGCTTTAAATTCTAGTGTTGATTGATCATAAACGAGACGATGGGAATAGCCGTGTGATGCAATTTCATGACCTCTTCGATATATTTCTTTCACCAAATCAGGCCTTTTCTCAGCGATCCAGCCCAGGACAAAAAAAGTGCCCGTCGCCCCATATTCGTCCAGAAGGTCCAATATTTGATGAACGGGCTGCTCAAGCCTTAATTCGCAGTCAGCCCATTCGGAAAGAGACAGGTTCGGACTGCAAAACCAATCCTCTACATCGACAGTAAAAGCCATATTCATGACCATCCCACCCTTCTCCCCCTATTATTCATCAAACCTCACATTATGGCAACATTTGTATTTGATTGAATAATTTTGTATAGAAGGGAGTAGAGTTTCTTGTATATTCCTTACCCCGGAAAATCGGTAATAACCCCATCCACTCCGAGCTTTTTCATCCGTATCATATCTTGCTCTGACTGTATCGTCCACGCCATGACCTTCCGGTTGCGATGATGAATTTGCTCTACGATCTTCTCGTCAAGCAATTCATGATTGTAATGAATGTAATCCGCGAAAGAAACAAGTTCATCCAGCGTCTTCTCTGACAGAGGATGCTGATCCTCCTGAATAAGCGCAGCAATCGGGATGTCCGGCAGCAGGGAGTGAATTAGACGGGTGGATTGAAAGTCATAGGATTGAATAATGATACCTACGCTATTTTTGACATGTTCAACCGCTGTAAAATTTCGGCCCTCCTCTAAGCCATTAACTTGGAGCAAAAGCTCATAACGACGTACGACCTCAGCCACCTTCTCTTCCACGCTAGGATAAAGCTTTGATTCTTTAATCTCGATGAGCATGCCTAGCTTTCCAGCAAAACGGTGCATAACTTCTTCGAATGATACGATCTTCTCATCCGTATCGTCTTTTTTTTCATCATGCTTGGCATCCATACTTTCAAGCTCACTTAATGTATAATCGTCCACAGCGCCTGTATATTGCGTCGTTCTATCCACCGTATCATCGTGAATGACTACTAGTTCACCGTCTTTGCTCAGCTGTACATCAAATTCGATAAAATCAGTACCTAGACGCTCCGCTTGCTCGAAGGCGGCCATCGTATTCTCAGGAGCATCACCAGAAGCCCCGCGATGTGCAATAATTAAAAAGCCTTCAGGTGTATTCGGATTAGAAGCAGATACGATTAACGTCATGCAGCAAAGCATGAGCAATAGCAAACCAATACTGCGCCAAACCCGCGATGTTTTCCATTTGCCCATCGTCTCATCTCCTTCTGTATGAACTCTCAACCTGACTACATGCATATCCAATATTAGCTGCAGCAGGGTCTTACTTTATTAAACATGAAAAGCATGAACTGAAACGCATCCCCAAAACAGCTGCTGCCAATGAACTCACACTCCGTCTTCCTCATGGGGAATTTCAGAAAAAAAAGGATGTCCCTAAAGGTCATAGACCTTCAGAAACATCCCATCTAAGCTTGATGCAAGACGTGCAAGAGAACACTGCTTAATCAACCTTCATTTACCTATGTGCGACTGCATCTGGCCTATTGCTCGCAGCAGCATGATCATTTTGCTCAAAAAGCATACCGTCCTTAATCGTTACGATCCGGTCACATAAATCCAATACACGCTCGTCATGGGTGACCATAACAGCCGCCTTGCCCCGTTGCTTAACCTCTGAAGCCATGAGCTCCACTACCGCTCTACCCCGTTTAGAATCGAGGCTGGCTGTCGGCTCGTCGGCTAGAATAACACCGGGATCATTCATGAATGCCCTAGCAATGGCAACCCGTTGGCGTTCTCCGCCGGACAGCTTCTCCGGATAATAATCCATACGATGCAGCAGTCCTACTTTCTCAAGAAGCGCTTTAGCTTTCACAAGCGCTTCTTTGCCATCTGTACCTGCTAGCTTCGATACAAGCAGCAGTTGATCCACTACTTTTAAATAAGGAACAAGATTGGATGCTTGAAAAATAAAACCAAGATTTTTGACTCTAACCTCGCTTAATTCGCTTGAAGATAAATTCGTGACATCCTTCTCATTAATTAAAATCCGTCCGCTTGACGGTGAGAGCAGCGCCCCCGCTATGGAAAGAAAAGTACTTTTGCCCGAACCCGATGGTCCAACAACAGCGACAAACTCTCCTGCTTTTACGCTTAAAGAGACCTTTTGCAGCGCCGTAACAGCTGTTTCACCTTCGCCATACACTTTATTTACATGCTCAAGAATAAGTTTTTCCTTCATTATTCAACCCTCCCAATCGCTTCAATCGCATCAACTTTTGCAATCCGATTTAAGGACAGCAACGCACCGATAATCGAGACTAGAATAAGTAAACCGGAATATTGAGACAATATATTTACACCTAACTCAAAAGGCATGCTCACTGGCAAAATCGCACTTACGCCAAAAGTAAGTCCAATGCTTATTGCAACAGCCACAATAGCCAAAAGCAATACTTGTCCCACTAAATTTGCTGCCAGATAGGACGTCTTTGCTCCGATTGCCTTCAACACTCCAAATTGGCTAATTTTCTGCAGTGTAATGACATAGAAGAAAACAGCTTGTATGAAAGCGGCAATAACAATTAAGAAAGCGATCATCATCGTCAGGGAGCCTTGCTCCTCTTTAAAACCCGGAATGCCCTGTACCGCTTCTTTTTTTGTAATAACCTCCGTATCTGCTACACTCTTTTGCAATGATTCTTTGTTTAGATTATCTGAATGAATGACAATAGCGTTATAGGAAGCTGTTTGCTTACCGAAGGATGCTTGCATCAGCTTATTAAAATTTTGGATATCCATAAATGCAACCGGCGTATGACTGAACTTCTGATTAGTGGTAAAACCGACGACCTTCCATTCAATGCCGAGCTCTTGATCTCCTAGCGTATCGCCAATTTGCACACCTTGTTCTTTTAACGAGGAGTCAACGACCACTTCATTGCTTGCCCCCATGCTTTTCCCTTCAGTAATACTAGGCATTACCTTTCCACTTGGCTCGATACCAAACAAAGCAATATCTATCTTCTTCTTGGAATCATTCCGATATACCGAAAGCATCGTTTGCCCAAGCGGTTCGGATTGTGAGAGTCCTTCTAATTGCCTGACCTCCTCCAGCTTCTCGGTACCTAGTGCGGACCGCGTCAGCTTATGCTCGGAATCCGTCTGAAGCACGAAATAATCGGCGTCCATATTTTTTAGAATGGATGCATTATCTGATGAAAGCCCATTGGCTAATCCTGAAACCATAAAGGTTAACCATGCGACCAGAACCATTATTAATCCAATTAGAAAATATCTGCCTTTCGCATATTTCAATTCGCGCAGTGCTAGAAACATGTTCAACCATCTCCATTCCTTCTCTTGATAGCTGAAGTTTACGTTTGGAATATGAACAGAGCGTGAATGGCTCATTACAATGTGAAATTAACATCAAAATAAACAAAAAAAAGCTTGAGCCGCGATGGGCTCAAGCTTCTACTTGCCTATAATTGACGCAATGCTGGCACTTACTTGCCGCTGTATTCCGAAGTTGCTGTATCGAGCATAGACTGCCAATTGGCAAAATCCGTTTCTCTTGCAACGTGACGATCAAATAGCTCATCCGGAATGTTCTGAACATCTTCTCTTGTTTCTACTTGAAAGTTGCCCTTCTCAAGAAACGCGCTAAAGCTTGTAAAGCTGGAATGCTTGCTCATAAACGATTCTTTAAACAAATCATCAAATGAAACATGATTCGGATCTTCCTGAATCGACTTCTGTCCTTGCAATTCCTTCAACAAATCTTCGAATGACATTGGCTTTTGCTTTCTCAGACGATCACCCCTAGGTCAATTTATTATATTTCGGCTTTCTTCGTTGCTTAACTGATCAGAACCCCATCAGGACGTTCGGTTACTACAGGTATAGTTTTGCGAATCATTTTCTCAATATCCTTCAAATAAGGAATTTCATCCACTTCGCAAAAAGAGATGGCGATTCCACTTAAACCAGCTCTGCCTGTACGGCCAATGCGATGAACATACGTTTCTGAAATATTAGGAAGGTTGAAATTAATGACATGCGAAAGCTCGTCAATATCGATACCTCTCGCCGCAATATCTGTGGCAACCAGTACTCGAGTTGCACCGCTTCTAAAATTAGTTAACGCATTTTGGCGGGCATTTTGAGACTTGTTTCCATGAATAGCCTGTGCAGAAATATTCACTTTAGTCAGTCCGCGCACTACACGATCTGCACCATGCTTCGTTCGAGTAAATACAAGCGCCGAAGCGATGGATTTATCCTGCAGCAGGTCATTCAATAAATCTTGTTTATTACCTTTATCTACAAAATAGACAGATTGCTCTATTCGATCCACTGTTGAGGAAGCTGGAGTTATTTCCACTTTCGCCGGATTAACAAGCAGCGTTTTGACAAGCTTCGAAATTTCTGGAGGCATCGTAGCCGAGAAAAAGAGTGTTTGCTTTTTTCTTGGCATTTTGGCGATGATTCTCTTCACATCGTGGATAAAGCCCATATCGAGCATTCGATCTGCTTCATCAAGCACTAATATTTGTACATATTGCAAATCAACAAACTTTTGATTAATAAGATCGATAAGTCTGCCTGGAGTGGCAATAATAACATCAGCGCCTTGTCGAAGTGCACGCTCCTGAACCTTCTGTGAAACGCCGCCCACGATAGCTACACTGCGCAAGTCGGTAAATTGTCCGTATGCACGCATGTTTTCTTCTATCTGGAGGGCAAGCTCTCTTGTAGGAGTCAAAATCAATGAGCGAATACGTCGCTGTGCCCCCGGTTTAGTAGGTTGGCCGCTTAATAACTGAATGATGGGTAATGCGAATGCAGCCGTTTTCCCTGTCCCTGTCTGAGCGCAGCCAAACAAATCTTTGCCCGCTAGTACTACGGGAATAGCCTGCTCCTGAATAGGCGTAGGCTTCGTGTAGTTTTCCTTGGTTAGCGCCTTCAGAATTGCAGGGCTAAAATTTAGATCATTAAAAGTCATCTTTTCTCCTTCATTTGAAGCCTTATATTCTCAATCATGCTGCTTTTATAATCGCATAGCATTTCCAAAAACCGTTCCTTTAAGACATAACAAGTAAGTATAGCATAATAAAACGATATAATCGACATAAACCTCTATCCTTGAGACAGTAGCCTAGGCCCATTTTTCAACCTTTAATTAAAAGTCATCCAAACGGTGTTTCCCAAAGGCTCAAAGCCTTGCTTATACCAAAAGTTCCTTGTTTTATCCAACGTATATACATACATCTTTTTATTCGGATATTTTGCTTTAACCCATTGAATAAAGGCAGCAGCGTAACCCTTGCCTTCAAATTCCTTTAAAACATCAAGTGCTTCTATAAATACAAAGTTCTTTTTGTTTTTAATCTCAATATAAAAGTCCCGCTCCAAATACTTCTCATCATCGTTAAAATAATCTTGTTCTGCTTTCTGAATCAGCTGCTTGGCGTTATCGTACTCCCAAACGACTCCGTATCCAACCATCTCGTCCTCAGCCTCGATGACGTATATGTTTTCCGGAAGCTCTGATTTATCCTTTTGGCTAAGCTCCCCTGCGTGATAGGCAGTGTGTATATCGCTTAACAGGTTTTGCATTTCTTGATCAAATGGTTTTGCAATTATAGTAGGCATTTTCAATCTCCTTTATGCTACTCAAAGCATATAACGTTTCCAAACAAAAAGAAGCAGGGTATCATCTTGTACCCTGCTTCTCCTATTGATTGATTTTTTATCGTTTATTAGTCTTAGACATCTTACCATAAATGATCGAAGCCAACTAGTCGTTCTCTTTTCCAATTGTCATCTAAGCTGATTTGCCGAGCCCACTATCGATCATTCCATTAACGATTCTTTTTCCTGAAATTTTGCAGCGTATGGACAAGCTTATCTCGCGCATCCTTGTTTTTCATTAAATAAGTGACGCCAGCTCCAATTGCAGTTATCAATAGTTTTTTCTTGCTCATGGGTACTACCTCCCTGAATTCGTCTTTGTATGAATGTACCCTGTTTATTGCGTTTTTAAGCACATTATGTTTCGCATTTTCCATTTCAACTTCATTTATCGACTTGCTATATTTTTTGAAGATTAAACCATCATGATAAGGTTTTGTTTATTAAAGACCCGTTGCTTCTAAGAAAAATACGTCAAACCTTTTCATTTGCATGAATGTTGTAAGATTGAAATGTAACTCCAAAAATCGAAGGAAATTGAAAGGGGATAACGTATGAAGCATACAAATCCATTACAAGCATTTCTTGAGGAAAGTGATGAAAGTACCATTGCAGCGATTGCAAGCTACATTACAAATCATATTAATGAGAGCTGGGAATCCATCCTTCTAAACCATCAAGATATACTGCAAAAAGCTTATAGCGAGGCAGGAGATGCTGCTTATGGAACATTTCTCAATCTGATGTTCCTCCCTGTTCATAGGCAATTTAAAGAGTCCGGTTTCCATCTCGAACCCAAACTTCCAGGCCATTTCGACCTGTCGCGGGAATGGGGAAATGCGGAGGAAACCGACCAGCAGCGTTGGATGTGGAGCACGGTTTATTCCTCCAATGACGAGGCAATAGGAACCATCGTCACCATCACATTTCACGATCATACGATGTTCCGTATTCCTCGCCAACCTCAAATCATCGCATTAAGCGCTACATCGAAAGCTGATGTAATAGCTGCACTTTCTCTCCTGTCTCCAGACTTCGAGCAAGCACTCGAGTTTACCGTTGAATACGAAAATTACCTGCGGAGCCAGCAAGGCTAGAACGGAAATAAAGCACGCTGCATCTATTGTTCACGATTTCCCTCGATTAGTGATAAAAATCATTAGTATGTATAAGAAGTAAACATAACCATTTGAAAAATAGACGATATAATAGAGATACAGCATAAAACCTCCCTTTGACGGGAGGCAAGTTATCTTGATTACAGTGTCATAGCTTGACCGTGCCTTGCTAGAAACTCTTCCTTCTCTTTGTAATCCGGCATAATGCTGCCCACTCGTCTCCAGAAGGAACGATCATGATTCATATGCGTCAGATGGCAAAGCTCATGGATGACGACATAATCGATCACCTCAAGCGGAGCCATCGCCAATCGGTAATTAAAGGTTAATTTTTTACTTGAGCTGCAGCTTCCCCACTTCGTTCTTGACTCTTCGATTTCGAAGCTTTTATGTTTTACTTTCAGCTGCTCTTGATATCGTTTGATTCGTTCTCCAATGATTTTCTTACAGCTTGCAAAATAAAACTTTTTAAGATTGATTTTTAACTCCTCTTCACTCAGATCAGCTGTGTCGATCAATTCATGAAGAAAGTACTCTTTTCCAAGGTGAAGGAATTTTCCTTGCTCTTGATATTCTTTTGTCTTCGGGGTATCTCGAACCTTCGCGATCTGCTGCAATCTCTGAGTGAGCTGTTTACCATGCTGCTCCACGGCCCGCATGACATTCTCTTCCGTTGTTCCATTGGGAGCCTTCACGGTTATGAATCCCAATGAGTCCATTTGGATATATATCTTTTTTCTATTGGCATATTCAACATTAAACTCAATGATATGATTTTCAAATTCGATTTTCATAGCGACCATCATTTCTATTAGGTTATTTCTGAATCCCTTTCATTTTATCACAACTACAACAATGACCGTTCAAAATGCTTTTTTCTCGCATGCTATGGGTTTAACTCGATGTTGTTTTTAAAGATCGAGTTAAACCTCTATTTCCTGTGCGAAATATCCCTTTTTTATTATATTTTTGTAAAATATTCCCCTTTTATCATCGTAATTTACCCCTTCCTTTCATGAAATCAACGTCTCATGCTAGGAATAGTTATACAAATTAAATGCAAGCTTTGCAGGAGGTGATACCAAATTATCCCCTTTTAATTCCGTGACAGTTGGTGATTGTGACTGCCAAATTCGGTCTCGGAAAAGCAAGAACCCGCTCAAAATACTCCGTAACACATTGAGAAAACAACCACACCCAGACTTGCACATGAATGCTAATGCTGCAATGTTCGACTATGAAAATTAGAGGTGATATGGTGAATATTTTTGCAAGAAATAAAGGAATGAAGTTTGTCATTATGTTTATGTGTCTCGCACTTCTCGTTTCTCCTTTCCTTGACACAACAACAGCTTATGGGAATGAAGCAGCGTTGCCCGCAGTGAATGAAGCTGCTCGAGCCGTAACGGATGCAGTCTATGAGGCAGCCCCTCCCGTCCCTCAAAACCTAACTGTTGTAACCGATTCCATCACTGCGACGAGTGCACAGCTTAAATGGGATGTTCATCCAGAGCAAGCTGACGTTGATGTATGGTACTACGTAGCTCCAGATCCTGCTAATCCAACAAAAGAAGATATAAACAACTATTTAGCTACAGGGAAAGGCGGCAGTGTGGAGCTGCAAAATTTGCAGCCTAATACGACGTACAAGCTTTATACCACTTGGTACAAGAGACCTTACACGCGGGTGTTGCGAAGCAACTACGTTGAATTTACGACACTTGCCGGCGAGCCTTCCAATGAGCCGACTGGCAATCCAGGGCCTAGCAACCTAAGTATTGTGAATGTTACACATAATACGGTAACCGTTACCTTTGATCCTGCGCATAAGCTGGATGATTACTGGGTTTGGAATCCGGACAATCCTCCTCTTAACAAAGATCCTTATTCCGGCTTCACACAAGTAGGAGGCAATACGATTGGCGGATTAAAGGAAGAAACCAAATACACCTTCTTCTTAGGTCCGAACGGTACTCAATATGCTAATCTAACGGATAAACAGAAGAGCAATTCGATTACTTTCACTACGCCAAAGGATACAAGTGAATATAAAGAACCGCCATTAACGCCTCCTCAATATTTAAAGGTAAGCGATATTACATCATCCAATATTACGTTCAAATGGTCAGGCAGTCCTGATGCCAACGGCTATGACTTCTATGTTAACGGTGGTTGGAAAGGCGGAATATGGAATGGCTCCGACACATTCATCTATACGTTCCCAGAAGGAGGACTTACAGCAGGCAGCATCTACAAATTTATGGTTGGCGCGCAAAATGGCGCTTCCGGCAAAGATCCGGTTAACGGTCCGCCTTTAGAAATCAAATGGGGCGAGCTTGCGGTACCGCTCGATCTTCAAGTCATTACAGCCAACCGCACAACCGCTTCTCTAGGCTGGGCACCGACCCCTGGCGCAACGAGCTACGACATCTATGAAGCAGGCAAGCTTATCGGCTCCAGCGATTCCAATCGGTATGTTGCTGAGGGTTTAACAGAAGGCAAATCCTACAGTTTTACAGTTGCAGCCAAAAATGCGCTATGGAAATCAGCTGCCAGCAGCGCAGCAACGACGATTCCAGGTGCGGACTACACTAATTTCACCTATTACGGCAGCTGGTTTTCCTATGACAATAATCGTCAATACTTTCCAGAAGACATCGATGTTTCACAGCTTACACATCTCAATTACGCCTTCTCCGATATATGCTGGCGTAAAGTTGGTTCAAACGGTGTAGCTTGCCAAAATAAAGACATTCCGCTGCAAGCGAATTATGTTTTCGACGGAGAGCTTGTGCTTGGAGACCAGAAGGTCGATATTGAGCAGCTTGCTGTTTTTAACAAAATTAAAAATAATAACCCTGAGCTGAAGCTGATGGCTTCCGTAGGCGGCTGGACGTTCTCCAATCATTTCTCCGACATGGCTGCATCTGAAGTCACACGTCGTACGTTTGCGAATTCCGTCGTTAAATATTTGCGTACGTATAAGATGGATGGACTCGATATCGACTGGGAATATCCGGTTGAGGGCGGAGAATCGGATAATATCAATCGTCCAGAGGATAAACAAAACTTCACTCTTCTCATGCAAACCGTTCGTGCAGCGCTTGATGCAGCCGGCTCCATCGATGGCAAATATTATTTGCTCACCATCGCATCCGGTCAAGGAGATGATTTCGTAGTCAATGCTGACTTCGCAAATTCTGTTCAATACCTAGATATGATCAACATTATGAGCTATGACTATAGCGGAAGCTGGGAACTGCGAGCTTTCCATAATTCGCCTCTCTATCAAGACCCTAATAATGTAAGAGCCTCTGCGAAGCGCAACAATGTTAGAGGCGCCCTGCTTGGTCATTTGAACGGAGGCGTTCCGGCTTTTAAACTAAACATGGGCGTTCCTTATTATGGAATAGGCTGGAAGGGTTGTTCCGCAAACGGTGAATATCAAAACTGCACATCCATTCCTTATGGATCATGGGAGAGCGGTAAGTTCGATTTTGCCGAGGTTGAGAACAATATGATAGACCAAAACGGATATACCCGTTACTGGAACGAGCATTCAAAGGTCGCTTATGTTTACAATAGTGAAACCGGAATGTTTATTACTTATAATGACCAAACGACAATGATGTATAGCACTTCGCTTGTCAAAACCTTGGATTTGGCTGGCGTTATGACTTGGGACATTAGCGGTGACCGCAACAAAACACTTACAACGCAGTTGATCAGTGATCTTCCAATTGACGGCAAGGTGAATGAAAACGCACTAGCTGCTCCTCAAAATGTAACAAAGCTCAGCGCGGACAAACAATCTTTTGAAATTAAATGGGATGCTGTCCAAGGGGCTGCTGGCTATGAAGTATTCGTGAACGCCATATTTACAGGCTATACAGTGAATACACAGTTTAAAGCAGACAAGCTGAACCTTGGCTCAGACTACACCGTTACCGTGCTCAGTATCAGAAAAGACGGCAATAACATTACAGAGGTTTCTCCTGCAAGCAGTGCACTGGTTGTAAGTACAGCAGGCGTAATATCTCCAGCTCATCTCACGGTTACGAGTTCAACCTATGACGCGATTAGCGTTCAATGGACAGCTTCTCCGAAAGCAGCTGGGTATGACGTTTATCTGGGTGATAAATTGGTGGAATCTACAACTGCTACAAACTACACGTTTACGCAACTGACGCACAGTACGACCTATTTCATTGGTGTAGTAGCCATTACTAAAAATGAGGATGAGATAATCGAAAAGTCCGAAATGACAAAACTAGAGGCAAAAACATTAGATTACACGGCTCCGCCAGAGTCGTCATCTGGGAACCCGCAAGCGGTCAAAGATAAAAATGAGCTTGATTCCAACGTTACGAAATCCGGCGGCAAGTGGACCGTTACGATTTTGAAAGATGCGGCTATTCAAACGATTGGAGCGGCTAGCTCCGCCGAGCTAAAAGTGACTGTCGGCAACGATGCAGCCCAAGTGGATGTCATCCTTCCTAAGGAAGTTATTGCAGCACTTGCCAGCAAAAACGATAAGGCGAATTTGTCCATCATCTGGAACGGAGTTACCTATGTCATTCCAGCCCATGCGATTCACCTGAAATCAGATATCAAAATTTCGATTACTCCACCGACTGCGAGCGAAGCAGCTGCAATAGAACAATTGGCAAAAAAGAATGGCTATACGCTAAAAGTTTCGTCGCTTGACTTTAAGATTTACAAGCTGACAGCTGACAACAAATATGAGGAAGTCACTGATTTTGGCAAGTCTGTTTTCACCAGTATTTATCAATTGAATGCTAAAGATATAGATACAAACCGTGCAAACGGTGTTGTTTACTTGCCTGGCACAAATGAATTCCGTCCACTCCATACGGTGTTCAAAAAAGACGATAAAGGCGGATTTACCGCTCATCTGGTCAGCAACGGCAACAGCATCTATACCATTGTCGAATCCAGCTTCGTCTTCAAAGACGTGACGGCTGAATGGAACAAAAACTATATCGAGCGTGCAGCAGCAAAATTAATCGTTTTTGGACAATCGAATGAACAATTCGGAGGAAACACGATCATCACTAGGGCTGAATTTATTTCCATGATCAGCAGAGGCCTCGGCATCGTGCCAAAAGTAGAAGGCGCTCCATTTGATGATGTAGCGGCAGATTCCAAATATGCTGGAGATATTGCATTAGCTAAGGAATTAGGCATCATTACTGGCAAGAGCGAGCAGCTATTTGATCCGAACGGTACGATTACTCGTCAGGACATGGCAGTCATTTTGGCAAAAGTGATGAAGCTGATTGATCGTACGGCAGACGGTGACGCAGCGTTGCTTGAGTCTTTCCGTGATCAAGCTTCTATATCTTCCTATGCTAAAGCTTCTGTTGCACTGTTAGTTAAAGAGCAAATATTGCAAGGCGTATCCGAGACGAAATTTGATCCTCAGGCGAAAGTGACGAAAGCACAGGCAGTCGTAGCAGTGATGAGATTGCTTGATAATTTGGGATTAGCGAGCAAATAACCTTTTTAAAAAATGCAAAAGAGGGACGGAGCAGTTTGAACTGCTCCGTCCCCCTTCCATTACTGTACTGTCTGCAATTTCTCGTATAAATTAAATTCCCCCATCTCATTGGAGGATAAACCTTTATGTTCATACCCGCAGCTTAGGTAGAATGCATTGAGCTTCGGATTATTCGCAATACAGTCCAGCCGAATACGATCTTTTCCCTCAAAATGAATACCTGAACCAGCCCAATCCACAATAGCCTCACCTAAGTTTTTGCCTGCAACCTCACGGTTAATGTTAAGTCGATGCAGATAGATGGACTGTTCATGCCCCTCTTCACCCCATAACTCGCGATCCCAAGCGCTTGCTTGCTGCATAAGCATGACCATTCCTGTCAATCGGTTGCCTTGCCTAAATAGGTATACTTCACCGCGTTTAATTGCCTCAGGCGTTTGATGAGAATCCTCACCCTTCAGCAAGCCGCTCCACTGCGTAGAACCTTTGCTCTTTAGCCATTCCGCTGTTTGGATGAGAAGCTGCAATACTGCTTCCGTATCCTCTGGTTTTGCTTGATATACTTTAATATCCGGTTGAATGACGCCAATATGATCCGTGCGTGTAAATATAGACATGTTGATTAACCTCCATATAATAGGTCCTTCTATTATAACCCTTCTCGTCTTATTTCAGCTATGTCATCCGGCTTTCTTCAGCTTCTTTTCCATTGACAGATACCTTCTTCCAATCTAACCTTTTGCTAGCCTAGTCAGCGCCTTCTCATTTAGTACATCACATGCAGAAAAACTTCCTTTATATTTAAACATTTCACAGATATTTTATTAAAATTTTATAAAAATCAAACATTGGAAGCACTACATAAGTAAGAATTGCGGCATTAAGCACATGCGTTCCTAAAATTAATAGATTAAGGTGAGAGAATAAATGAAGTGAACCAGAAGAAAAAATCATGCGCTTATAGAGCTGCTTCGGTGACTGGTCGAGGTTGAATTGGAACTTTAAGGACGTATGTGTTCTTACAGCGAGAGAAACGGCCCGGTTTGTTGGCTGTAAGAACATATATGCGCTTATAGAGCTGCTTCAGCGTCTGGTTGAGGTTGAATTGAATCTGTAAGAACATATGTGTTCTTACAGCGAGAGAAACGGCCGGGTTTGTTGGCTGTAAGAACATATATGCGCTTATAGAGCTACTTCAGCGCCTGATCGAGTTAAATTGGATCTATAAGAACTTATTTGTTCTTAAAGTGAGCTATTTACGATCGACACTATACAAAAGGTGAATGATGCGTCATGTGATCGATCACGAAATACACCATATGGGACAGCTCTCCGTCTGGATAAGAGAGCTTGGGCTAAAGCCAGTGTCAGCAAATGTGTTTGGGAAATATTTATCATAAAATAGGGTTAGGGCCCATATCTAAGATACTGAGCATGATGCAGTTCAACTATCGGAGGTTTTAGAAAAAGCCAGAGAGTATATAGAGGACGAAGAAAAATAAATAAAAACAAAGCTGTTTTTTAATAGATTGTTGCTTTTAGAATTAAATTTCTAAAAATCATCTATTATGATAAGATACCTCTATAATTTTTTATAGGTGTTGGATTTAACTTTAATTTGGGGTGTTGGAAATAGATAACGGTGCTTTTGTTGCAATTTTTTCGAGTTTTATGGCAAACACTCCATAGCTTCATGCTCATCTACAACTATGTGAAAGGATGCTTGCCTTTTGTTTGAGAGCTTCGTCAGATTCCCCCTTTCATTTCTTACTGCTGTACTATCGTTTGACCGATGAATCTAGTATCATCGCCCCATTCTCCCCCTGCTGTACTCACCAGGAGTTATTCCTACTATTTTCTTGAATGCCTTAGAAAAATGATGAATATCTGAAAACCCACAATAACTTGCGATCTGCTCTTGTGTCAGCTTGGATGCAAGCAGCAGCTCACAAGCATGATCTATGCGTGTTTTTAACAAATATTGATGCGGTGTTACACCGTACTGCATTTTAAATACATCGTTAAATCTTGAAGTAGATAGATTAGCTCTTCGCGCCATATCAACTACCGATAAAGGTTCGCTCAAGTTAAACGAAAAATAAGAAGTAATCCAATTTAATGCCTGCGGTGACATTTGCTTGACATGATTGGCAGGCATGTAATCCTCTAGTATGAATGTAACCAATTCCATCATTCGGGTTTGTGCCTTCAATTGCATAATGGAGTCCTTATACTGCCAGAATTCCACCACTTGCAAAAATGTATCACGAAATTTAGATGGATGACTTAGCTTCAGCTTCACCGGAATATGAGTTTGGAACTGCTCGTCCAATCTCGGCTGCATAAGATGCTGATAGGGGGTCAAATCCAATTGGCCCGCTCGTGTTGGGAAGCTTTGGTCGCTAGTCGTACTATAAAATATATCAAAGTGTGCAAACGGCGTTACCGTATTCGTTGTCCCTTCCAAACGATTCACACTATTTGGCTGAATGAAACAAAACTCACCTTTTTCGAATGGATAGGCCACCCCATCAACTGTGAACAAGCATTCCCCTTCCTGTACATAGACAAGCAAGTAATCAAGCAAACGGCGTTCCGGCAGTACCCACGGTTTTCGCAGCGCAAAATCGCACTCTCGTATATAGGGCACGATCCGGTGGTTCATCGTTGCATCCATGCCAGGTTTCATGAACATCCTCATCCTCTACTCGTAATTACTCACAGAATATCATATCTATCCCACAATTACAGTTGTTTTTGACAAAATTATTTGAAGCTTTGACAAAGCCAGATCATAGAAGAATCCCTTACACTGTATGTATTGCGAAGCTGAAACAAACACATACAATTAGGAGGAAATATGATGAATGAAAACAATAGGTTAAGCACGCTGCCCCTGCTTGAAGAAAGCTATTCTCTCACGCAAGAACAAATCGCTTCTTATCAAAAGGATGGCCATCTCTTTTTAAAAAATGTCGCATCCGCAGAAATGATAAAAACGTATGAACCAATCATTAGTGACTTGGTATTTAAACACAATTACCATGATAAGCCGGTCTCTGAACGGGATACTTACGGCAAAGCTTTTATACAAGTAGGCAACCTTTGGGAGATGAGTGAGGCTGCAGCTGCATTCACACTTGCAAAACGTTTTGCAAAAATAGCTGCAGAATTGATGGGTGTTGAGGGTGTCCGGATTTATCATGATCAAGCATTATTCAAAGAACCTGGCGGCGGTCATACTCCATGGCATCAAGACCAAATTTATTGGCCTTTCGATACCAATAATACCATTACGCTGTGGATGCCGCTGGTCCCTATTCCTGAAGAAGTGGGTACAATGAACTTTGCTTCCGGCACCAATCATTTGGGTTATGTCAGCAGGCAAGAAATTTCGGATGAATCACATAAAACCCTTGGTCAATTCATCGAAGGACGCAGCATTCCTCAAGTAAATTACGGTGCTATGGCGGCTGGAGACGCTACCTTCCATGCAGGCTGGACCATCCACTCTGCTCCGGGTAATCCAACTGACCATATGCGCAAGGTGATGACCATTATCTACTATGCAGACGGTACACTCGTTGGTGAGCCAGACAGCAAGGCAAGACGCTCTGATCTTGAAAATTGGCTGCCAGGCTGCAAGCCGGGCGGAATCGCAGCGAGTATTAAAAATCCGTTGGTTTATAAGAGGGAAAACGAATAATAAATAGTTTTAATAAAACAAAAAGAAGAGGGGCTGCGTGCACCCCTCTTCTTGACTTGTTCAAATATACCTTGAATTGTTGTAACTCTTTAAGCTTCTTCTAATTATTATACAGCTCACTCTTAGTCTTATTTGTTTTCACACTAGCTTTCTTAAGAGCCGATTTCACAAGAGATTTCAAATAGCTATTCGATTCCCCTTACATTCTATCAATTCCAGTCCGTATATAAGGAATCGCTAATTTGATAAATTCTTCCGGCGGTGTCTTGTGACTATTTCTTCTCCATTCTACAGAAACCCCATAAATTCCCCAGCTTAATAGGACAGCTGTAAGTTTTAGAGCTTCATCCTTCTCCGCTTTATGCTGCTTTAACAACATTTTATAAAAAATAATTTCGAGCTGTTCCCTAATAATACGGGCAATGGTATCTTCGTAACCTCTATGGCAACGACTGGATAATGACTTTTGAAAATTTGTTACAGCTTCAAAGATGCTAATAAATACTTCTTCATTTAGTTCGTCATTTTGATAAAAGTCATAATTCAAATTGACTAACAATACTTCTGACAGTACTTTTTCCAATAAGTTGTGTATATCTTCAAAATGATAATAAAAAGTTGCACGATTAATCATCGCTTCTGTAGTTATATCTTTTATCGTAATATCTTTAAATTCCTTTTTCCCTGAAAGTTCAATGAAAGAATCCATAATTAATTTGCGGGTACGTAGAACTCGGGGGTCCGACTTTGATTCGGTCATTTTGTTAACCTCCTACTTTTTAAACAACTTCTTAAATGTGTTGTATAAACGACACATCCGCAGAACTATTGGTGTTGATGATTTTTATTATGATTTAAAATTTAATTGCAAGCAAATAAATATGTATTTCGCTAGCGAGGTATAAGTGTTTGCTTTTCATCGCTTATCTTTACTTATTAAAAGAGAAATGAGGAATTAAAATGGGGAACAATAATAATATGGTTTGTGATCTACAAACAGGCGTATGCGGGGTAGCTGAAGAGGAGGAAATGGAGAATATTGATTTTAATCAGCCCACAAAAGCAGTTAATCTTTACTATGTGACCGATCCTATTTGTTCGCATTGCTGGGCGCTTGAACCTGTGCTTCGTCGTTTTGTAGAGCAATACGGGAACTTTTTTAACTTCCATACGGTTATGGGCGGTTTGCTGGAAAAATGGCATGATGGACCAATCGATCCGGCAAACGGCATTCATAAACCAGCCGATGTGGCCCCTCACTGGAGAGAAGTTGGAGAGCATTCAAGAATGCCAATTGATGGGACTTTAATGATAGATAATCCAGTTCAATCATCCTACCCGCCTTCTCGTGTATTTAAGGTGATTCAAAAAAATCATACTGATGCAAAAGCAACAGAATATTTGCGTCGTTCAAGAGAAGCACTGTTTGCATTTAATCAAAATATATCAGATAAATCGGTTATGATTGAAATTACAAATCATATCGGCCTTGATGGAAAAGCAATTGTAAACGAAGCTGAACAACAGGTAGGTCTTCAATTGTTACATGAGGATTTTGATCTAGTTAGAAGGTTGGGTGTCAGAGGTTTCCCTACCATTATTATGACTAATGAAGAGAATAAAGGCGTAAAAATTGTTGGCAGCCGTCCGTTGGATAACTATGTTGACGGTTTGAAAAAAGTTCTGAATCTCGAAGATTTACAACCCAAACCAGTCCCTTCCCTTGCTGACTTGCTTGAAAAAGAAAAGCTTCTTTTCTCCAAAGAAATTGAAGTCATGTATGATGTTGAACAAGCAGACGTAAAATTTCTTATTGAACAAGAGCTTCCAACAAATCATTATCAAGTGAACGAAATTTTAGGAGAATTGTATTTTACCGCTACTAAATAAACAAAGGAAGTGACTATAATGTCGTACGTATTACAAGTGGATTTTAAAATGAATGGACCGTTCGGAGATGAGATGGCAGAGGCGTTTTCTGATTTAGCAAAAAGTATCAATGAAGAAGATGGATTCATGTGGAAAATCTGGACAGAAAATTCCGAAAAAAATGAAGCCGGTGGAATTTATTTGTTTGAAACAAAAGAAACGGCTGAAAAATATAACATTATGCACACTAGCAGATTAGCTGACTTTGGTATAACAGATATCAATGCAAAAATCTTTTCCGTCAATCCCAAACTTACTGAAATCAATAAGGGACCTGCTTATTGCAATGAGAGTTCTAGTCCGGGAAATCCTACTTCATAGTTACCAACTCCTTCTATTCTATGTATATTAAAGCCCTAGCGTAGAATACGTTCGGGCTTTAAATGGCAGGTAAATGTGGCTCTTAAAATGCTAATTACTAACGAGCGACACAAAGCACTCCACATGTGTGGAGTGCTTAACATAGCGATATAAACCATTACAAAGCTATTACCTTCGGCAACTCGACTTCCATCAGAATAACCTTGTATTACTTGTTCGCTAGCGCCATAACAATCCACGAAGTACCTTTAGCATCTTACATGCTTGCGTTTGAAACCAAGCCGCTGTTTATCAACTGCTTTTTGAATCTGTTCAGATGCGACCAAAAAACTGCTTTTTTTCTTGTCCCGATTAACTTCTACCGGGCCTACTTCCAATGCGATCTCCATTGCTTTATCATGGAGCCGCATGTAGGATACCCCTACTGTGTAAATAAAATTATTCATTGCATATTTTGTTCGTTCGGGAGCATCATGAATCGTATTTTTCACAGTTTCGAGCAGATTGGCCATTTTGCTTTCGGTAAATTCATCATCCGGCCGACTCCCCAAAAGCCAGCAGTAACAGCTCCAACCCGCAGACATTTTCAGTTCTTCTCCGCTTGCGATCCATTTGTCAGCCACTTCTTGTGCAATATCGGCTTCTGCCAAGGTTACCGCAACAACATAGTCGGACAGCATATAAAAATAAGCTCCATCCATCCAACGGTCATAATCCGCTTCCGTCATCGCATTGGGATCTGCAATAATTCCGGCAAAATACATGGCGTCGTAGTTCCCTGTAGCATAAAGCTGCTCAGCCAACGGTTGATTTATTTTTGTTTTTTTGAAAATGGGCTTCATTTGGCCTGTAGCAACACCAAAAAGCGGTTCCTGTGCGCCATTGGATTGGTATATTTTTTTAGTTCGATCCTTGCCAAGAGTTTCAAGCTCCTGCATAACCATTTCTAAATTCATTGTTTTACACTCCCTTTTGAGATTTTACCGTCTTCTCCTACACCAGCCATTTGTTTCCGTTGCATTAGTAACTACTATCCTATTTCAATGACTTTCTATGAAAAAACCACAGACCAGTAAGATTTTATTTATCCTTAAAAATCATTTTTCGCGTCCGTTTCACATCAAAACCTCAACGAAGACAAGTATATGTTACCACTATTTGAGCATAGAGAATATGAAATGAAGCTAAAAAATCATTCCTTGCTAGAGCACAACCACATGAACCATACATGGGATTATATCTAGCTTCGGCATTTCATGCTTGAACCTGCTCCCTTTGCTGTTACTTCATTTTTCCAGTATGTCGTTCAACGAAAAAAATGCCCCAGAGAAAATTCTCTGAGGCATTTTTCCAGTATGTCGTTCAACGAAAAAAATGCCCCAGAGAAAATTCTCTGAGGCATTTAATCAATGGAGCATCACTGCTCCTATTTCTTTTTTGCCACTTTCTTGTTCGCGGCTTTTGTCCCCGCCTCTGCTACAACAACAGACTAACGATATGTTCTGGATTGCTTCGCACTCAAATAATCGTGCAGCTGCCCGAAGTCGACGGAATAAACATTTTCCATACCATAGTAGCCCTCTCGCTGTCTAATTACACTGGAAAACTTGGAATAAAGGCGATTTAGATATGCGTTATCAATCTGAGCATGAAATTGAACAAACTTTACGCTAGAGTTTTCTGCAGCTATTTGATTCAACATATAGTGGAATCCTTGAGAAAAGAGGCTGCTGCTGCGATAGGATGGCAGTACAATTACGGAATTGATAAAGACGATATCCCCTTCGGGATCGTATTCATATTTTGCATTGACATAGCGATAATGCCCCCAGCCTATGAGCTGCTCATTCTTATCGAAGATTAGCAGAATTTCAGAGTCATGAATCGATTCCAATACGTGAAAAAGCGCGTCGCCCAATGAGAATTGGCGGCTGAATTCCTTGCGGTTGCGTATAAAATATAGCGTAAACTGTGCATAATCCTCATCACTTTGACACTTCCTATAATGGGCAAACATGGGTTACTGTACCTCCTAACCGTTCATATGAGTAGAGTCGTCACATAAATCGCAAGAGAGCATGCCTTAGGAAGGAAAATAAACCTCCTGTCGGAACTTCAACACGTATGCCTGCCATTCACTGAATCTAGCATGGTATTCATCAATCACGCCTTGTACGGTCTCCCAGGTATTCTTTCTCTCCGCAATCTTGGACAGCAGCTTATGCAGCCTAAGATCGACCGGTACCCAGAATCGGAAATCAGTGATCGGCTCAGACAACTGTGCGATATACTGTGTTAGAAATTGTAGGCTTTCCAAAAAGAGTCGACTTCGACGATACGCATCAACAATGAAGACAATCTGAATTTGCGCTACATGCGTATCCTCATATTGATTCTCCGCGGTTCCGCAAATATAGCCGAACGCCCCAATGATTTCATCTTCTTCGTTAAAACATAAAAAAGCTTCTTTTTTCATCAGAACCGAGCTTGCCAGAAAACTCAACGAGATCGGATAAGAATATGGAAGCTTCAATTCCTTGTAGTGCTCCAGCAAAAACACAAGATATTTATCCTGATAGCTCTCTGTACTACAGACCTGGAAGTAATAGCACATACGACTTATTCCAACTCCTTATATGCTTTTAATCTGTTCTTCCCTTACAGTATCTATGAGAATAGCGTCCACTAGAAAAAGCTGCCCCCGAAAGTCCAAAGACCCGGGTGCAGCTTTTGACCTAATCTGAGACTTACTTCGCGGAAGCTGTTCTCAATTGCTCGTTGCTGGTTAGCAGATTAATTACAATTTGCAGAGGCTCTCTGCCGCCTTTGTTACTGAGGCCAGTTCTTACTGGAAACATATGCAAGTCACCCCCTTTCCTTCGACATGAGATGCTCAAGAGAATTGTCTTTGCAATCCCATATTTCGTCATAATACTACAATTTATTTTGCTCATCTATACCTATAAAGAGGTATCTTCCTTCCTCTACTTTCGAGGCATTGTTGCTCATTTGAATTGCCATCATTGGTACATCCCCCCGCACCTTTCTCCCATATTGGAATGTCCTTATCTCCGCCTTTAGCAGCATCCAATAAAGGAGCGCTGCGGTTTCGGCAAGAGGAACGAACAGGCTTCCTTCTACGCCATGTACGATCATTCTGCGGTTCATAGTATAAGAATCATGGCAATCCATCGTTTGCTTCCCTTTAAACCTTTCAACCTCATCCTCTGCTCTTAGCTTTTATGCCCTAAAATTTTATAACTCCCACATACGTACATCCCCCCACAATCAGCGCCGCTATGAAAAAAATACCGAAATACCACTTTGTAAATTTAAAGCTCGTACCTTCGCCGTCCCACCATATCTTAACGAAAATAACAACACCAAAAAGAATAATGCTAATAAAAGCAATGAAGGCATCAAACATCTCTTATCCACCTCAACCTCTCTAAATTGGTTCTATACAGTTCAATTCGTTGTGTTTATAAAATAGAATAAGTTTTTCAATTTCTCTATACCTATAAAGGAGTATCTTCATTAAAAGCATTATGCGCACGACAGTACATACTACCTCTTTAGAGGTATGGCGTTTTCCACTATGGGGTTTTATGATATCGATAGATTTTCCTTGGGAATGAGTGAACCAGTATGAAAGGGGATTAAAATGTTAGCAATGTCAACAACAGCCCGATCGGGCGGTAAACGAACGGCCCTCATTGTAAACTTGGTCATCCATATTCTCTATATCCTTTTACTGCCTGTATGGTATTTTTTGTCCATGTTCTCCGTCATGCTGTTTGATGCGCCAGGCTCTGAGCAGCAATGGTTTGTATTGGTTTTCTACTATGCTTTAAATAGCTACCCCTACACCGTCCTGGGTGCAATTGTTTTGTCCTGGATCATCTATAAAAAAGGAATCTACAAATGGACTTATCTGATTACATTCATTCCAACTTTAATCCTTATTGTGGGTACCGGACTTATGCTTGTCTTCGGCGAATAGCAGGAAATGTCCATCCGCAATTTTTATCGTTTTTTATCGTTTCCTGTCTGTAATAAGATCAGCTCTTCCATTACAATAGGGTATAATCGCTAGTAGTTAATGTTAGAGGTGTTGGAAAATGACAGTGAAAAATTCTATGGAGAATGACCCCGTCAAATCAGAGCTTGGCAGGCTTTCCTCTGATTTGACGTTAAACCATGAAACAGGTGTGACACTTAGGGAATTTATGAATAGTCAAACGTGCATGAAGCCGGATGTGTTTCTCATCCTTGCCAGGGCAATTGCGGCCTCTGTCGGAAAACTTCATCAGCAACAGATCATTCATCTAGATTTACGACCAGAACGTATTGGTGTTCTTTCGAATGTAAACGAGGCATATTTAACCGATTCAGGTTGTGCGGTACATCGTTCGAAGGATGGCTATGTCCGTCCCCTCTACGGCATTATTGAATCAGGCCTGCCCTATTGCTCGCCTGAGCATACCGGCAGAATGTTACGAACCGTAGATGAGCGTAGCGATCTCTATTCATTAGGCATTATTTTCTACGAAATGCTGGTTGACCATCTGCCATTTCTAGCCGACGATCCACTCGAATGGGTATATATGCATTTGGCGCAAAGCCCCCCGCCGCTATTGAATCAAAGAATAGATTTACCCGACGGTCTAGCCGCTATTGTTATGAAGCTATTGGAAAAAAATCCGGATAATCGTTACCAAAATACCGGTTTTCTAATTGCTGATTTGGATAACATAGGACGTTCTAACGATACGTTCCTCATGGAACCGGGTTTTCACGGCAGAGAAAATGAAATTTCAATGCTTACACAAGCCTTTTATTCCGCTTGCTTCGGATCAACAGAAATGGTTTACATCTCTGGTGAAGCAGGAATCGGCAAAACAAGCTTGATGGAAGAGATGTTCCGTAAACAGCAGCATTCAAGAGATTTTTTCTATATTACAGGAAAATTCGAGCAAATATCGAAAGAAAGCCCATATCATCCCATTATTCAGGCATTTCGCGGATTAATGCGTCATTTGCTAGGGGGACGAAAGGAGCAGTCTCAGCTTTGGAGACGAAAGCTGCGAGAAGCTTTGGGCTCAAATGCCCATGTTATTACAGCAATAATTCCTGAAGCTGGGCTGATACTAGGAGACTCGCCTGCTTCGGAGGAGCTTCCGGCCAACGAGTCGAAGAAACGGTTCATTTATGTTTTTCGCAAATTTGTACAATCACTAGCTTCTAAAGAACATCCTCTCGTCCTGTTTATCGATGATTTGCAATGGGCGAATTCTTCATCTCTACAGTTAATTCACGCACTCTTAAACGATCCGGAAAGCCAATATCTGCTGTTTGTATGCGCTTATCGCCATACCGAAACAGACCGAAGCAAGCTGCCAGGGTATGAAGCGGACGGCAGCGTTTCCGATCACGCGCTTGTCCGTCATATTCATTTATCTCCAATGAGCCTTACGCAAATGAACTGTATCGTTATGGAGACGCTGAATAGCGAAGCCGGCACTGCCTTGTCTTTGACGGAATTGCTGTACCATCAATCAGGCGGTAATCCGTTTCACTTCAAACAAATATTGCTTCGCTTGCAGGACGACAGCATTCTGCTTTACAACCACGAGAAACGATGCTGGCAATGGAATTTGGGACAGATTATCGAGCAGGAACCCAGCTATGCGATTCATGATTTGATGGCGCACAAATGGCATCGTCTTTCGAGTAATGCGCAGGAGATGCTCAAGGTTGCAGCCTGTGTAGGAAGCATATTTCATCCCGATTTGATCTCTAGCGTTACAAATCGGAACATTGAAGATATCGTTGCAGAATGGTCCGCGATTGAAGCTGAAGGGATGATTTTGCCATATGAATCAGATAAGTATCGTTTTGCCCATGATAACATTCAGAAGCTAATATACAGTCAGATGGATAATGAGACGAAACAGGCTTTTCATATCCAAATAGGCAGATGCATGAACGGTAAAAACGCCGAGTATGGAGAGAATTCATTTGCTATTGTCAACCATCTGAATAGAGGCTCGAAACGAATAACGGACAGGCAGCAGCTGCTTCAGCTCGTAAAGCTGAATCTGGATGCGGGACACCGCGCCAAAGCCTCTTCTGCCTTCGATATTGCCTTAGGGTATTTCGGAAAAGGGGTGGGACTGCTGCCAGCGGAAGATTGGGACTATGAATTCGAGCTCATCTTCGAATTGCATGCCCAAAAAGCAGAATGTGAATATTTATGTGGCAATCATATGAAGTCAGATCAGGAAATCGATTTCTTGCTTGGTCGTGCACGCAATCCAGTTGAGCGGAGCAGGGTGCAAATGATCCGAATTATGCAGTACATTAATCAAGGTAAATATTTGGAAGGCACTGCTCTTGGTCTTGAAAGCCTGAAGGAGCATCAAATACTTATTTCACCCAATCCGGGAAGCTTCATGCTTCTAATGGAAGGACTGCGAATCGAGGCGTTACTGCGCAATCAGTATGACAGACTCGCTCATTTGGAGGAAATGTCGGATAAAGATCGAATTGCCGCAATGAATTTGATTTTTGCGATTACCCCCTCTACCTTCTTCACCAACAAAAAGGTCTATTTTCTGCTGATGTGCAGAGCCATTCAACTATCGCTTAAATACGGAAATACCCCTGCTTCGGCAGCAGTCTATTCCGCATATGGCATGATTTTGGGGAATGCGTTAGGCAAGTCTGATAAGGGCTACGCCATTTGCAAGGTAGGCGTGGAGCTTTCCGAGCGTTACAATATCACTTCAATAAAAAGCAACACCTATACCATATTCGGCGGGGTACTCTGCCAATTTGCCGGAAATGCCCGCGAAGGAGACGCTTACTTGGCAAAGGCGCTGCGTTTCGGAATGGACTCGGGGGACTATGTGTTTGCTAGCTATGCCATTGGCGCACATATCAACTCCTTGTACACTAGAGCGCCATTAAGTGAATTAGCCAGAGCAATAGCGGACTATATGGCGGTCCTTGATACAACGAATGATGAATTCGTGAGACAAAATTTCTATCTGTATCAGCAAGTTATTCTCGCTCTCCAGGGTGGGACGGATGCACCGGACTCGTTCAGTGGTGCTGGCTTTGAAGAAGAGGAGTTTTTAAATCGGATCCACAAAGAGGAGACTTCGGCCACAACCTTATTTCAATATAGCACATATAAAACTCAGCTATGCTATATACTGGGCAGCCATGAGGAAGCTATCCGCTGGGCTCAGCAAGCGAAGTCTTATGAGGCATATGCCACTCATTTGCCTCATTTGCCAGAATGCCTATTTTATGAATCACTCGCCACATTCGCCAAATATACACAGTCGCGTAATGGGTCATATAAGAAGAAAAACATCATTCGCAATCTGAGTCGTTTCAGAAAATGGGCGGCATGGAGCCCTACTAATTATCAGTCTAGGCAGTATCTCCTTCAAGCTGAATTTGCTCATGCCTCCAGCGATTTCGCGATGGCTGAGGAGCTGTATGACAAGGCTATACGCGAGGCTAGGGAGCAAGACGATTTACAGGTGACAAGTCTTGCAAGCGAACTTGCGGCTAACTACTATTTGAGACATGATAAGAGAAAAACGGCTTTATTTTATTTGCAATTAGCTATCGATGGCTACAAGCGATGGGAAGTGTCCGTGAAAGTAATGCAACTGGAGGAGCTCATGCTGCACTGGCAGCGGCATGAGGATGCGGATCAAACGTATGTAATCCCACCTACAGCAGGACGAAGTGATACAGAGCAGGCAGCAGGAACATCAGGTTCTCGGAACGAGCTTCATTCCGTGGACAGCATTGATCTCGCGGCAATCCTTAAAACAACTCAGGCGATAACGAATCAGATGGACATGGATACTGTGCTTGCTGAAATCATGAATACCATTATGAAGTATGCAGGTGCAAGTAAGGGCGCTCTGCTAACGGGCAGCAATGATGCTTTATATGTGCAAGTATATGCGGATTCAGAGGCAAAAGCTTATACGCCTCCTTTAGAATTATATGATAGTTCCATCTTGCCGGAAGGGATCATCCGATATGTTTTTCGTACACAAGAGAAGGTCCATTATAACGGAGGAGAAGAGAGTTGGCTAATTCATAACCCGTATATGGCAAAGCACCAACCTGAATCAGCCCTGTGTATCCCCGTAACTGTTCATGGCACTATGCTGGGTGTTCTTTACCTTGAAAACAAGCTTGCAAGCGGTGTATTCCCCTACGAGCGCATTGCTATTCTTCTCGCTATGGCGTCACATGGAATCTTCATGTGCGTGCTGCAAAGCTCGTCAGACCAATCCTATATAGAATCGGATTTGGAGGAAGACCAGCCACTGCCGGGTGGTATGGAGGAACCTCTGACGGATCGTGAGCTGGAGGTTCTAGCCTTATTAGCCGCAGGATTATCCAATAAGGAAATTGGCGATCATCTCATTATTGCCACAGGTACGGTGAAGGTGCATGTAAAAAATATATTTGCTAAATTAAAGGTCAACCGGCGCATAAACGCAGTAACCCAAGCTAAGGAACTAAAATTAATTGGTAAGAACACACGTCATCCTATTTCATGATTATTGTGGATTTGATTGATGGTGGTGTGAAGAAGCTTGCCTTGGAGGAAAGCTCCCCTCAAGGAACGGCATTCCGGTTGCTTCTACCCAAAGCTTTAGAAGAACGGAATAGGGAGTTTAGATGCGGCAGAGGAACCGCAGCATCTAAACTCCCTATTTCTTTTTTTTCACTTTCTTGTTCGCGGCTTTTTCAATATTCTCAGCTACTCTGTATTTTACGATCTCACCAATTAATTCGTAAGGTATAGGCTCGTCTAAAGGGAAACGAATCGACCCTTTTGCCCCTTTATACGGGGATAATTGCTGTTTAAAGGCCTCAATTCCGCTTGGAGCCGGATATAAGCCGATATGATTTTTGTAAGCAGCAAAATGAACAAGGTTCCCATGGAGCACGAAGGTCGGCATTTGATAGCTGATTTTTTCTGTCGCTTCTGGTGCAGCCACTTTAACCACGCCTCTTATCTTCTCCAAGATGTCCTGAATCTCAGGAGGGTAATTGGAGATATACTGATCGATTGTCTCAAATGTGATTTTATTGCCGTCCATGGCTGCTCCTTTCGGACCTTATAGTTATTTGCGGCGCTTCTGAGCCATTCTCGAATAAATGATGAATGCTGCGACAAGCATGCTAATGAAACCAACATTTTCTGCCGGTCCCTGTTCCATCCCAAATACCATACAAAGATTCGTAATAAGGCTTTTTACAAGCAGTGCTATGACAATCAGCATTAACGGACGAATAAAATTATATTTCTTCATTTAGTACCACTCCTGACGACGCCCATAGTAGATCAGCTCCCGCTAAAACTAGAAATTGTAATCGCTTTAATAGGAGTAATCCCGGCAAGTATACCAGTTTCCAGCCTGATCGTCCAACCTTTCCGCACAGCTCTAGCTTCTACAAAGCCAGCGCCTGACCATGCCTTGCTAGATACTCCTCATTTTCTTTGTAATCCGGAATGATGCTTCCTACGCGTCGCCAAAAAGAACGGTCATGATTTATATGGGTAAGACGGCAAAGCTCAAGGATGATTATATAGTCGATCACCTCATTAGGAGCCATCGCACCTGACTCCCCCCATTATATCCCCATCTTTAACAGCCAAGCAGAAAGCTTTTCCTCCCGCCCCTTAACATCGTCGCTATCAAAACGATATTTCCCTAAATACTGCTCGCCAACAATCTCTCCATCCTCCATCAACAGGACGCGCTCGGTTTTGGCAGCGACCTTGACGTCATGCGTGACCAGCAGGATGGTGGTTCCGGATTGGTTGATACTGCCAAGCAGCTCCATGATGTCAGACGTCGCTTTCGAGTTTAGTGCTCCCGTCGGCTCATCTCCGAGAATGATCTTCGGCTGGTTCATGAGCGCCCGGCAAATACTCACCCGTTGGAGCTGTCCGCCGGAAGCCTGCGTTATATCGCGATCTGCGAGCGCAGCGATTCCCGTTTTCTTCATCAGCTCCTCCGCTCGCAGGCGGATGGAGTCCCGGCTCTCTTTGGCTGCAAAATATTCGGAGAGAATGATATTATCGAGCATGCTGAGATTTTTGAGGAGATGGATCTGCTGAAAAATAAACCCCATTTTGTTCTGGCGCAGCTGATCCAATTCCTTCTCTGAAAGGGAGGAAATATTTTGCCCATCAAACAAGACTTGTCCGGAAGTCATCCGATCCATGCCGCTAATTGTGTAGAGCAAGGTCGACTTTCCCGAGCCTGACGCCCCCATGACGGCAACGAACTCGCCCTCATGTATCTGCAGATTAATATTTTTCAGTACGGCTTGTTCTTGCCCTTTGCTTATTGAATAGGTTTTATTCAGGTCTGTAATCTCCAATATGTGGTTCATGCTTTATCCCCTCATTCGGTTATCATTCTCGTCATGCTGTATTTTTTCATCGATAGCGTGCCTACCAGCGTTGCAATGGTGACAACTAAACCAAGAGCTAATGGATACAAGAAATAAGATACCCATGGGTTCGTCACAAACTGGATATTGGAGGCTCCCATCGAAGACATCAGCATACCTACCAGACTTTGCCCAAACGTATGGGCCATAAGCGTACCCATGAGAATACCGCCTGCAAGCACAACCAGTATCCGTATCACGTACTGCTTTCGAATATGTGCGGCGGCAATACCGAGGCTTCTCATAATGGCGATGCCGGAATAATCTTTTGCGGTCAGCAGCTTTAAGAAAAGCGAAGTAATCAGAATGGAGATAAACACAGCAATGATAACGGCAAGTACCGTAACCATCTTGATCTGCTTAATCGTCGAGCCGAGTGTCTGATGCATATAATCTTCGAGATGCGTCACTTTCACCCCTGGAAAAAGACCCGTATATTCGGTTATTTTGGCCCCTATATCGCTGCCATGTCTAATGTCCGCATTAAAGGTATACCAGAGTACATCCTCCGGTTGATAGGGCAGCAGCGCTTTGGCTGTTTTGCCGCCATTGGTCACGTCCTGATAAATGCCGCTAACGGTCATCTCATCCTGCTTACCGTTAATAACTAATATCAGCGCGTCTCCCACTTTTTTCGACAGAGCGTCAGCGTTCAGACTGGAGAGAGCCATATCGTTTTTGTTGATAGGAGCGTTGCCGCTGCTGTATTTCAAAGGAAAAATCGAGAAATCCCCCGTTTCAACCTGTATGCTCTCTAATGCTCCTTCACTTCCTACGACGCTGTATTTACTCGTCACGAGCGGAGAAAATTTCACTATATCCGTATCTTGAGCAAGGTAATGCTGAACTTCGTCAAATTTATCCTGCATGTGATCGGATTGCTGCAAATCCATTCGCATATCGCTTTGTCCAACCCCCATATACGCAACGAAGCTAGGTGACTGCATCGTATGCAAGAAATTGACCGGAACAATGATGATGAAGAAGCAAATGACAAAAATAATAAACAATAAAAGATACATTTTAAACCGTCCGACGACATCTTTCAGCGCCAAAAATACGTTAACACTAGGAATTCTGCTTTTATAAAGCGGCAACCGCTTCGTATTCACCTTAAGCTCGCCCATCGCACCGGCTCGCAGCGCTTCAAC
Source organism: Paenibacillus sp. NRS-1760 (assembly GCF_050467785.1). NCBI lineage: Bacteria > Bacillati > Bacillota > Bacilli > Caryophanales > Paenibacillaceae > Paenibacillus > Paenibacillus sp. NRS-1760. The sequence continues at coordinate 46,910 of NZ_JBITPK010000018.1, forward strand.
CGCCGAGATTTTATGAAATCGTCTCAGCACAAGGGTGCAGAAGAGCAGAACGAAAGCAAACACCAATCCAGCTACCAAAATAGGAATCAAGCTTTGCAGAATGCTTTGCGGAGCAATCCCGATATACAACGCCATATTGGATAGGAATAGCGGACGAATAAAAAGGGAAACCACATATCCGAAAAGACTAGCGCCCCCCGCCAGAACAATATATTTGGTCAAATAGATGTTGCGAATATGCTGTTGACGGATGCCGAAGGCTTTCATAACGCCAATCTCTTTATAATCCTCTTCCAGCGTGGTCAGTATGGTGAACCGCAGACACAGCACCGCAATAAGAATTAATAAGCTGCTGACCAGAAAAATGATGACGGCGACCACCCCGTCCGTTAATGCATGAAGCATCTGGAACAAGGAATAGTCAATAGCAGGGCCTTTTGCCGGTAATCCGGCTGACTGGTATGCTGTCTTGAATTCATTGAGCTTGCTTAGATCCTTAAGCTGAAATGCAATCATATACTCCGTTTCACCGGTCATGCTCTTCAACGCTTCATGATCAGCTTCGCTTACGACGAATCGCTTGGAGCTGATAATCGAAGGATTCATTTGAACATCCCGCACAAAGTCTGTAATGGTGAACGTCATGTCTGATGATCCAGCCGAAACTCGAATCGTATCGCCCAGGTTCAAATGATGCTGCTGCCTATAATAAATAGGAACCGCAATCTCCCCGTCCAAAACCTCAATCCGCTTATTTTCCAGTGTAAGTAAATAATCAAAGCTCTTGTTCTGCACGACAAAGCCGTTATCCATTACGCTGCTGCTATCGGCTTCCTGATTGTCGCCAAAGAAGAGATTAGCATTGTCGATCACCAGCATTTCAGAGATTTGCTCACGCTTGACAAGGGAGTTCTCTGCCGCAAAGCTCTGAATGGCAGCTCTATCCACGGGTCCGGCGTGCATCTGCACGTAGTGCGGCGCACTAGATACAGTAAACAAATGGTTGATGGAGTGGAATAGCTGCGTCATCATCGTTGTCCCGCTGGAAGCAAGCAGCACAGACAGCATAATGAACACGAACAGGATAATCGTAATCGCCTTATTTCGTTTAAAATCTTTTTTTAATATTTTCGCTAGCATGTCAGCCCCTCCTTTCCTTACTTTGTCTCCAGCGCCCGAATCGACTTCATCCTTGCCATAATAAGTGCTAAAACGATGACCAAAATGCCAGAAATAATAAATAACAAGCCGATACCGCGCCCTTGGCCGCTGCCAATCCATTTTCCAACCGTGGAGGCTAGAAGCCCTCCTTCATCCATTAGAGGATTAAATATATGGTCGGATAAAAGACCCGCCGATGCATACGCAGCGACATAGCCGAATTGGGAGACCACTCCGATCATTCCCCAAGCTCTGCCTTGTGCTTCGTTTGGTATATTTGTTCGAATCAATACATCCGCGCTTGTATTAACGAAGGGCAAGGTTGCAAAAAACAGAAAGCCTGCGGCTGCGATTACGTAAATATTCGATGATACTCCAATAAGCGAGAAGAAAATACCAGCGACCAAAAGACCGACCGACAGCACGCGCGTATACCGCTGATTAACGTTGAAGACGCCAATAAACAAGCTGCCAAGCAGCAGCCCTGTCGCACTAACCGATTGGACGATCCCTAATGTCTTGGCATTAGATAACGGAAGCACCATGGGCGTAAATAAGGTTTGCAAAATGCCCATATAAAAGGTGACCACGGTCATTAGCAGCGTGAGAGTAAAAACCCCTTTTCGAGAGACAAGGATACGCCATCCCTCTTTCAAATCTTTTGCTAAGCTAAACTTCTTCTTGCTGACTGGCTTAGCAACCAAGCATCGGCGAACGGCGGAAATCGTAATGATCGTGATGAATACTGTGCTTATATCGATAATCAGAAGTGCCTCGATATCCACCACAGCAAGCAGCATGCCCGCAAGGACAGGTGAAAATAAATATTTGGAGGAGCCGGCAAGCTGCACCAGCCCGCTCGCTTTCGCAAACTGCTCTTCGGGCAGCAAATCTGTGATCGTCGCTTTATAAGCCGGATCGGTCAACGATGCGAATATAGAGCTGATCGTTACCCCCACACAGAGCTGCCAAAGCTGTGCCTCGCCTGAGAACATGACGATTAGAATGTAAATAAGCCCAAGCGCCGAGCCGCCATCACCGAGCAGCATCATCAGCCGTCGATCAAATCGGTCCGCCAATACACCGCCAACTGGACTTAACAGGATCATCGGCAAAAAGGTGCACAGCGTCACGAGTGACACTGCCGTGGCGGAGTGGGTCGTCTGGAAGACGTAAACCCCTAAGCCGAACGCGGTTAAGCCGCTGCCGATACTGGAGACCAGTTCCCCGAACCATAGAATGATAAATTTTCGAAAAGCATTATTCGCCATTCGGCTTACCGTCTGCCGCGTCTGCTTGCTCAAACAGCCTTGCCACGTAAGCGAAGCTGCCTTTCTCTGCTCCAAGCAGCGTCTCCATGGCATAAATGAAGCCTTGAATTTTTTGAGATATCTCCTGCGGCTGCCAGTTGAATATGCCCTCATCAAATAGGGTTACAGCAGACACAAGCAGTAGCTCTATTGCTTCCTTCGGATATGGCGTGGCAAACAGCTTTTCTCTTATTCCTTGCTCTGTAACCTCCTGCAAAATAGGAGTCAGCTTGCGCACCGTCTCTGACAAGCTTTTTTGATGCATTTGGGCGTTATTGACGTCATGCAACGTTTCAATAAGCTGGCTTTTTGAGCTGTTTGAGGCCGGCTTTTGCGCGAGCATGATGTACAGAAACTTTTCGTGGACGGTAAGACTAGTATTCGCGGAGATTTCTTTGGCTGCCAGCACCCCGCTATCCACAATTCTGACGACGATTGCATCCATCACTTCTTCTTTCGATTTGAAGTAATAGTAGAAGGTTCCTTTTGCAATTCCGATTTCTTTTAAAATATCGTTAATCGTTGTCTTGTCATATCCCTTGCTATGGAATAAAGCTTCCGCCGTATCCAATATTTCATTTTTTCGTTCTTCCGGCTCTTTGAGCGTTCTCATCAAGATTCCTCCGTTCATTAGACCGACTGTCGGTCTATAAAAGGAATTATAGTATATGAGCCTTATTTTGTAAATAGCGGGGCTGCATCAGGCTTATTTTCTCTATTTTTTTCATGTAAAATAAGGACCGCTGGGCTCCTCACCCAGCGGTCCTTATACGTTTTAGCCGCGCAGCCTTGAAAGGAGCTCCGATCGCTGCTCCGCTAGCCCACCCGCATTATAATCCGCATATTCGAACGACTCTGCGAATGTGACGTTTCCAGCCTCTTCAATTCCGTAATCCCGCTCAAGCGCCGGAAGCATTTCTTTCGATACTCGGAAGAACGTCGACCACCCTTCCAAAATAAACTGTCGCTTTCCTTCCCAATCAGGAGGCACCGGTTTCGTCATCCCCTGCTCGAAAGGGGCAAACTCATAGAACTGAGTATCATGGGAGTGACATGCAAGCAGCTTCTTCTCCAGCACTTGGCCGATATCGATGACGATATCCGCTTTATACGATGCGCGCATGGAGTAATCCGGCATCAGCAGAAACAGCGGTGAATCATCCAAACAAGGCGTATCAGGAACGATATTCGGCACTTTGGCTACGAACGCGGAAGCATCGGCAACGACTCTCCCCGCATATCGATTATCCGTATGCGTGCCCCCTTCCGGATGAAAGGCAATGACGATATCCGCCTTCCAGGAACGAATTCGCTGAATGACTGCTTCCCTTAGTTCCAACGTTGGAAGAAGCGCTCCGTCATGGTTGCCAAGGATCTCATACTCCGCAACGCCTAAGTGCTTAGCCGCTTCCATCGCTTCGGCAGCTCTCCGCTTGGCAAGCGCTTCGCCTGACATCTCATAGTGTCCAGCATCCCCGTTGGTCAAGGAGAGATATTTCACCTGATGGCCTCTTCCGGTCAACAATGCCGTCGTGCCCCCAGCGTAAATTTCGGGCTCATCCGGATGAGCAGCGATGACTATGACTCGAAGGACGTCCTTCACACGATCACCTCTTCCTTCAACTTCTCTATAAACACGCGAACCCGCTCTACTGTCGAACCTGAGTTGTAAGACGCGAGCTCGAACGGCTCAGCGTATTGAAAGCGGCCCGCCTCCAACTCCCCGTACAATTCCACGAGTGATGGTGTCATCTCTTTCGAAACGTACAGAAAATCCGATAAGTCTCGCAGCAGCCACTCCCGTCTATCCTTCCAGACTGCGGGTACCTCATCAAGCCTTCCTTTCGTCCAAGGCTGATATTCGAAAAACTGCGACTCATGCGCGCCGCAGCCAAGCAGCTTGCTCTCCAGCGCTTCATCGATTCCGACGACAATATCCGCGCTGTATTTCTTCTTCATGGAATAGTCCGGCATAAGCAAATACAGCGGCGATTTGCGTAAATCTCTCGTATCCGGAACGACATTCGGAACAAACGCTACGAACGCCGCAGCATCGCTTACCGCCTTGCCTGCATACCGGTTGTCCGCATGAGTGCCGCCTTCCGGATGGAATGTAATGACGACATCGGCCTCCCACTCCCTAATCCGTTTAATAATGGCATTGCGCAGCTCAAGCGTCGGCAGCAGTGATCCATCCCGGTTGCCCAGAATTTCGTAATCAGAAATACCTAAGTCAGCTTGCGCTTTCATAGCCTCCTCCGCTCTTCGAAGCACAAGCTCCTCTCCCGATAATCGAAAATGCCCTCCGTCTCCATTAGTAAGCGACAGAAACTTCACCCGATGGCCGCGCCTGGCAAGCAGAGCTGACGTGCCTCCGGCATACTTCTCACCCTCGTCTGGATGCGCGAATATAACAATCACATTTAACGATTCACTCATTCATGATAGCTCCCTTCAGATTCGAGCGGTAATCGCTCGGCGTAACGCCAACTTCTTTTTTGAACACGGTAAAAAATGTGCTTCTTGATTGGAATCCCGACTGTGCAGCAATCTCGGCAATCGTCTTGTCCGTTTGGACGAGCAAATATTTGACGAGCTGAATGCGCTCATTTAGGATATAATTCGCAACCGTAATCCCTGTCTGCTCTTTGAATAGTGTGCGGGCATAATTAGTGGATAGTGATACGTGATTAGCCATTTCATCGATCGTTAACATGGGATTGTGAATGTTAAGCCTCAAATATTGAAGCATTTCCTCCACTCGCTCGTCTCTTCTGTCACCCACGCGGCGCTCATACAAGCTGTCTATAATAACCTCGGTATCTTCCTTCAGCTTATCCATCGCTTCATCCAGCGTGTTAAATCGATCCAGCTCCGAGCGAATGCCGTTCATACTAGAGGAATTCATTACTTTGCCGAATGCCTTGTACAAGTGATAGATTAGAAATGTTAGTTGCAGCTTGCATTCGTCATAAGACATTTGGCGCAGCCTGTTCCCAGCTTCGTCCAGCAGGCGCTTGGCCTTATCGGTCTGTCCTAACCGAATGGAGTCAATGAGTTCTGGTGGAATTGTATTGTCGGGTAATTGTACCGAGCTTCTTGCTTCGTTTTCGTAATCTGATTCTTGATAAATACGGCTTTCCCCATCGATAAAGCTAAGCGTTGCAAGCTGAAAAACCTTGTCGTAGACAGCTTTCATGTCGCAGTCCGGCTTCTGGAGCTCACTTAATCCAACGGTCAGATTTAGCTTCAGCCACTTGTGCACATGGTCATTAATTTCTTCGAAGCAGTGAGGCAGCTCCTTCTTATCTCCTTCGGCACTGACTCCGATAATAAAGACGAGATGATTGCCTCCAAAATCAATGCTTTCTACCTTCCATGACTTGTGTGCAACAGTCTCGCAGGCAATATTGACGATCGTGCCCTTAAGCGTTTTGCGGGAGGAGAAATCATATTTCTCGGATAACGCCATATAGGAATCGATTCTGCATACAGCGACAACGATGCTGGTGTAATCCAGAATCGTACTGGCTTCCTGAAGCCGCTTGCGGGCCGGGCCTTGCAGCTTGCCCTCATTGACCCACTCGCGCAGGTCGTCTTCCTTCTGCCTAAGCCGCCCATCCTGAACCGACTGACTCAACTGCTCAATCCTCTCCGAGAGAATCCCGAAGCCTTGCTGAATCTGATGAACCTCGTTCTTTGGCAGCAGCCTTCTTCTCCAGCCGCTGTCCGTGGCCATTTCGACCATGCTCGATATTTGCCTTGCCAACTGGCTTACGGGACGATGATAGCTTCTCGCATTCCAAAACAAGATCACGATTAACGATAGCAATAATCCGAGAAACGAATACAAAATTTTGTGTTTGAAAGATTCCACTTTGCGGAACCAGTCGTCCATTCTTGCCGAGTAATAGATCGTCCAATCCTCAACGCCTGCCAGATCATAGGAAACGATCCACTGGCTGTCTTGGACGCTTGTTCGGAATGTTTCTTTGCGCTGTTTCTTGTCCTGCTCACTCAGCTGATGGAGCAGGCCCTCGTCAGATTGGCCAATAATGGGCTCGCCATTGCCATCTGCCACATGAATGAATACGCCGCTATCCTTGTTCAACTGCAGCATAGACTTCTGAATGGCATCGCTGTTCAACCGAATAACCAGAAAGCTCTTCGAACGGTCTTTCTCAAGTCCGAACGGCAGCAGGATGGCAAGACCTTTGTGGCCCTGAAACAGCAGCTTTGTCATACGGAAATAATTCGGAGAGTCTCCTTGCACGAGCTCTTCCATGCCATCAATCAGCATTTCATACGCCGGAAGCATCCCCGTATCGTAATCAAATACGCGTCCTAAGTTAGCATTGTACACAACAACGGATTCGATGAAAGGCTCATTAACGAGTCTTTTCTTCAATAATTGCACCATTCCATTAAGCACGAACGGATCTTCTTCCCGCAATTGTACCCATGTCCTGATTTCCGGCTCTTCGTATAGGCTCAGCGTTACCCGCTTAAGGCGGTCGAACGTAAAGACGAGATTTTCTTTCGTTTGTTCCAGCTTATAACGGTCATTTCGCTCAAGCTCCTGCGAAGCATACTTGGAATACTGGTTCGATAAATAGAAGGAGAAGGGAATGACGGTCATGCTGAACAAAATAACCAATATCAGAAAGACGTGCAGATAAGCCTCAGCTTGGATGTATTTACGCATGTAATCCTCCCCTCTCCCTCTGTTTCACTATGACGCTACTTGTTCAGGAAATCGTCGATTTGTTTTTGCCCTTCTTCCTGAATTTTTTTGAGCGCTGGACCGGCCTTCTCGGCAAACTCCTTCCAATACGTATCCAGATCAACCGCACCGTTGTATATCGGCAGCAAATACTGATTTTCCAACGCGTAAAATTGGGACAGCTCGTTCTGAACGGCGCTTGTATCAAAGTTAAAGCCTGTCAGTACATCGACCGTAAAGTTGTCCGCGTTCATGATAAACCGATTTAGCTCGATAGCGGAGGGTTCTTGGCTTGCATCAAGGCGGTCGAATTTCGGATTCCAAATCCAGTCGTACGGGAACCAAGGGTATTTGTCCGGCGTCAACATCCTATACTGCCGATCCCCTGCGTCTTCCCAGTTCACACCCTTAATTCCATACGCAAGCAGATCATAATTTTCTTGAGAGGCGTTTGCCCAGTCGAGAAATTGGATCGCTTCTTTTTTGTGTTTGCTCGATTTCGGAACGGTCATAAAATTCCACTGCTTGAACGTCGACGAATTTTTTGCCGGCGTCGGATCGAAAAGTGTGTACGATTCAAGATCCGAACTCGGCAAGTTAGAGAGCAGCTTCTTTGCCAGGTCGGCTTTTAAGCCAAAATCCGTCGCTAAGTAAACTGCCGTAGGATGAGTCGTCACCCAGTTATCGGGGTCCTTGATCGCCATCACGTCTGGATTAATGATTTTGTCCTGATAAAGCTTGCGTGCGTTCTCAATCGCGCTCCAAATCACCGGGCTAGGGTCGTCCAACATATTGCGGATAATCGGCGAATTCGGAGCCCTATAGAGGATGAAATCAGTCAACATCGGGGTCATCATAACATCTGTTCCTTGCGCTAATCGGAAATGCACCTCAGACATTGGAATTTGCGTTTGCGGCGTCATTGGTGTGATGTCTGGGAACTGCTGCTGAACCTTTCTAGCAAACGAGATAATATCATCATAGGATTGCATAGGCGGCAAATCGAGCTTTTCTCTTAAGTCCTTGCGGATATAATAGGTCGTTGGTTTGTAAAAGGAATTTCCGAGCGGAATGGCGAGCACTTGGCCGTTAATTTTGTTTGCGTCCCACATTTGCTGCGGGCGCGCCGCCAATATATTTTTGCCGTATTCGTTAAGCAATTCCTCTAGCGGCTCATAATAACCTGCCGATGCCATACTGTCTAAATGCATCCAGGGGGCTTCGAACATCAAGTCGACTGGCTCACCGCTCGTAAGCATGATCTGCGTTTTCTGATGAATGTCCGACCAGGAGGAGAAGATGACGTCGAGCTTTACATTGAGCGTACCCTTAATTCTATTCTCGATTTCCGCTATAACCTTATCCATATCGGCAGGACGATCTCCTGGCATAACAATCTTCAGCGTCACAGGATCTGTAGAAGCCTTCTGTCCATTATTTCCGTTTCCGGGCTCTTCCCCGGCATTACGAGAGCAAGCCGTAATGAGCAAAGCGATTATGAGAAGCGCTACGCTTAGTTTGGGCCATTTTGTCATATCGTTAACCTCCACTGGGTTTATCCCATCATCTTTTAACCTTTCACCGAACCAATCGTTAATCCTTTTACGAAGTACTTCTGAATGTATGGGTACAGGAATACGATCGGACCGATCGTCAAGCAAACCGTCGCGAGCCGTACACCTTGATTCGGCAATCCCCCTCCATAAGAACCGGGACTGCCTTGAATGTATGACAAGATATTGAGATTGGAAATGAGCTGCCTAATCATGAGCTGAAGCGGCTGCAATTTGTAATTGTCGACAAACAGCAATGCTAGCCACCAGTCGTTCCAATAAAAAATTGCATAAAACAAACTAATCGTCGCGATTGCCGGCACCGAAATCGGCCACATGATGCGGAAGAAAATCCGATAATCACCTGCTCCATCCATGACAGCCGATTCGTAGATTTCGAAGGGAAGCGTACGGAAGAATGAAACTAAGATGAACGTGTAAAATGGATTAATAAGCGATGGCAGGATCATGGACCATATACTGTCCTTGAGCCCCAACCACATCGAGATCACAATATAGAAGCCGACAAGCCCCGTACCGAACAAAATCGTAAAATAAGTAAAAAACGCCAGCTGGTTTTTGAACCTGATTTTCGGATGGGCCAGCACGTATGCGAACATCGCGGTAATGAGTACAGCTAGCACAGTACCTACGATCGTCACGAATAACGTCACACCGTAGCTATAATAGATTTGATTGCCCGTTAGCAAGTACCGGTAAGCATCGAGTGACCATTTGCTCGGCAGGAGACTAAAGCCGTGTAGACCGAGTTCACTTTCGGATGCGAACGAATTCACAATAACGAGCCAAAATGGAATAAAAGAAAATAACGCGAATGACGTAACGATCACATACACAGCGGTAATGACTAATTTGTCGGAAGCGCCTATTTGTTTGATGGCGTTTAGCATGGCGATAAACCCTCCTTCCTTTCTAGAAGATGCTCGATTCCTTGTCGATCTTCCTAACGATAAGGTTGAATACACAAATCGTAACCAACCCCAGCACGGATTGATAAAGTCCAATAGACGAAGACATCCCGAAATTACCCAGCTGGCGCAAAGCGCGGTATGCATACGTATCGATGACGTCCGTCGTCTCGTATAGGACGCCATTGTCTCCGACGAGTCCGAAAATCATGCCGAAATCACCGTAAAAGATACGTCCAATCGCTAGCAATGTAAGCACGATAATCGTCGGGCGCAGAAGCGGCAGCGTAATATGCCTAATGCGCTGTAGCCTCGTTGCTCCGTCTATTTGGGCGCTCTCATAATACTCCGGCGAAATGCTTGTAATAGCAGCCAAATAAATAACAGCCTGGTAGCCTGCCGTCTTCCATACGCTAATGATCGTTAATATGGCCGGCCAATAGTGAGGCATGCTGTACCAGGATACAGCATCCAAGCCTAACTCCTTCAAAGAACGGTTTATTAAGCCATCCGAGGTGTTAAGCAGAGAGAACAGCATCATGCTTACGACCATCCAAGATACGAAGAACGGAAGAAATGCCATTGACTGCGCGACTCTTTTGAATATGGCCTGCCTAATCTCATTTAGAAAAATAGCTAATATAACTGAGATGATAAGACCGAACGCAATGAACAATGCATTAAGAAACAACGTGTTGAACGTAACGCGCAGCCAGTCGCTTCCACCGAAAAAAAACTTGAAATTATCAAGTCCCGTCCAAGGGCTCCCCCAAATTCCGTCAAAGTAATTGTAATTTTTGAACGCGATCACATGACCGAACATCGGTAAATAGAAGAAAATAATAAGCACCAACAAGCCTGGGACCGCCAACGAATACAAAACCCGATTGCGCATAATTTCTCGAAAAACCATTTTGGTTTCACCCCCTTCACAACGTTATGATAACGTCATGTTGGGGTCACAATATAGTCTCCGATTCAATGATTCAGTTCAGATTTCATGGATTTCGGGGTATTTCACACGTTTTGTGTCACTATTAATAACATAAAGCTAACACCAAAACTCATTTAATGCAATTTAAACATTAGGAAGGTACCTTTTCCGTGACCATTGAAGAAAAATCATTATTAAGAAAAGAGGAAATCTACCAAGGCATTAGAGATGAAACTCTACGCAAACGAGCAATATTTATTAGTTTCTCAAAAAAAAAGACGCAAAGAGCTCTGCTCCCTGCGCCTTAAATCCGATTTCCACTACATAGAAATGGTTATAAACTAATCACTTGAAGATGAGGATGAACCATCATCTGAGCTGGGTGAATCATAAGATCTGCTGTCGTTGCTAGAGGATGAACGATCATCATCCGAAGAGGAATCCCTAGTATTTTGCCGCCAGGAATTTTCATTGTAGCTGATTTGATCCACTTCTTCTTGGTAGTCTTGATCATCGTTAATAATTGAAGTAGAGCCGCTATCTGGATTTGCCGCGAATCGCCCTGGAATAACATGTCCTCTGCCATTACATTTGCTGCAAGTTTTGCTTCTGAAGAAACCGCTGACTTTACCCGTACCGCTACATTTCTTGCATGTTTTCACGAAGACACACCCTCTACGATTCTCTTGTCTCTCTTACCATTAATTTCTATATGGTATCACAGAGGGCAGCTTTCGAATAGCTGCTTTTTCACCTGATTATGCAATTGAACAATCACTGTGGTTCCTTGGCCCAACTGGCTATCCATCGCAATGCTCCCTTGATGGAGGGTTACGATTTTTTTGGCAATTGCAAGCCCTAGACCATTCCCGCTTATATTGCGGTTTCGCGATGAATCGGTTTTATAGAACCGTTCAAACACATATTCCAGCTGCTCCGGTGCTATGCCAATGCCCGAATCGGCGATAGAAAGAAATAGGTCATCCTCTGTTTGGGTCATGCGTATGGCGATATTACGACACGAGGCTCGACGAAGGAGATGCTTAGAAAAATGCAGTAGACGGTGAAAACGAATGCAGCAGTTGCTTACAATTTCACCGTCTATATGTACCATTAATATCGATCTTTCGAGAGATCGTTAGCCACTCCGATACTACCTTTTTGCTGAAAAATCTTTTAACCCCAGCTCGTTTAAATATCGGTTGTTCATGACCAAGCTCTTTACCTTCCCCATGGTGCTTGGCCCTTTAGGAGTGCCTCCGCTTCTATTTAGCAATAACCATCGGAGACATGCCAACGCTTCGAACGCCTCCAACTCCTCCAGGTCTATTTCATCCTCCAGCAAATATGCATTGCGGAAAGCATCGGCATTCCGATCTGACACATATATTCTGATAAGAGCAAGCGACCATGCAAAATCATACCTAGGATCGCCTAATTGCCCATTTGTCCAATCGATGACTGTGTATCGCCCATTGTCCTCCAAGAAATTAGCCATGTGAAAATCACCATGAATAATGTGTCCTTGGGTTATAGGTGTCTTTTGAACAAGTGCATCTAGCGCTTGAGCTAGATCCGGATGCTCTCTTACCCCAGAGAAAAAATAACCGATAAAATCATATTTGGGAAGTTGTATTTGCTCAATTTCTTCCATATGGATTCGATGTATGCTTGATAATATTTTTGCAATATCAGCCATTTTCTTACCATTCAATTTAAGAACGGGGCCACCGTCAAAGGTGGTTAACAGCACCTTGTCTCCGTTTGGATCGATCCCCCAGGCCACTGGCCTAGAGACGGACAATCCTCTTTCAAATAAAGCATTCAATAAATGATATTGAAACTGGATATCCGGCTTCGAGCTTTTGCTCCACGTTTTCAACACAAAGCTCTCTTTGTCGGAGCTAATCTTTATCACTTCAGCCTCAAAACCATGATTCATTGCATGTGTGGTTAAGGCAGCCGCATGATTTAATAATTCATCCAGCTTTTCATTTTTTTCAAGCCAGTCTACCGTAGTTATAAGGGTTCCTATGCTCGCTCTTCCCTTCGAATGGTTGTTTTAGCATAAAGGATTCTACTTACCATTCGACATTAAGAGACATCCACCTTCCCAATTTTATGAAATAATGGAACTTAACACTCGGAGCATTTAGTATTCATCGATCCCATCTCCATGCACAGTCAAATGGGCGTGCAAATGAAGCTGCTGCTTGCTCGCTAGTTTGAGAATTGTTTGGCTATAGAGTCTCTCAACTCTATTGAATGAGACCAAGATTATAATAAAAAAGGCCAGCTATAAAAGCCGGCCAAATCTACATATGAATCTATATAAGTTGAACTAAAGAAATGAAGTTTAAGCGAAGCGAGGAGATCGTTCTGGAGAAACGAAGTGTTCGCCTTTGTAGCCGGTTTCTTACCTTTACATGTATTAGTCAATCAAAGAAACTGGTTACAACCGCGATCGTAAGAATGATCTACTCGCATAGCAACCAAAACGAAAAAATTTAATTCAATTTATATCGTTTTTTCCACTCGCTATTTCACTAGCGTAATACCGAAAGCAGATCCCGCATTTCCAGCAAATACGATATATCCTTTCGCAGGCAATACGACTTCATTTTTACCGCTAATGACCGTATTATTCACCAGTGCACCCGCTTCATCGTATACCATAAAACCACCTTTAGCTGGCATCCCGACTACCATTTTCTTGCCAGCAGCTGTTTCAGGAACGCTGAACCATCTAGCATAACCGTCAGCTTGAATTGTAGTTATCGACGATTTGCCTTTATACAGCGGCTTCACTCCATCATCGCTCATATACACGGTTGCAGCCGCATTAAGGTACTCTACGCCCTCTTTAGCATAAAAAAGAATATTCAGTGTATCTCGGCCAGCCGTTCCAGGAATCTGATGCTGGCTCTCAGCCGTATTGGCACCTGTTATTTTTATATCATTGAAATAGCCTTGGCTTGTCTTTATTGTTGGCCTAATCATGTTCATATTGGCGATGGAACTGAATTTCTCGTTGACTGGATAGTAGGATTTGCCTTCTCTTTTTGCCCACGCATCTGCCGTTTCTTTATCCAGCACTGCACCTTCCAATTTCTCCGCTTTGTATTCAGAAAATGCAAGCTGGCCTAATTCAGGTACTGAAACATACTGGCTCATCCACAAATAAGTCCGTCCGTTGCTTTCTTTTACAAAACTAACCTTTGTGCTTCCATCTTCGTCGACAAAAGCTCCATCCTTGGTGTATATAAATTTCTGATCTGGAGCGGCCAATCCTGACAATGCCAGTTCCCCGTCTTTTATAGCTACATTCCACTGATCGCCTTGAGTACTGTAATAACCTGCGTACTTCACAAGATCTTTTGGCATGTCAGTCTTAACCGGCTTGCCAAATGATTTATCTGGCTTGATCTCTTTAATTGCGCCCTTCTCTTTCATCGCCCGAAGGAGCAATTCACTCGCTAGCAGCTGATTTATTGAGGAGCTACCGCCTGAGGTAATGACTGCTGCAGCCATGTTCTGCTCGGGAAGTACGATGAAGGAGGAATGATACATCTGTGTGTCTCCTCCTTTGACGAGGGCTTTTATACCATAATCATTGAAAGGGAATAAGCGTACGCTATCCCAACCAAGTCCGTAGTCCATCGAGTTATCCGCTTCTTTGGGCCATAATCCCTTCCTATACTCTTCTTGCTCCATGGCCTGTGCTGAATTGATGGAGAGTACGTCCGCTCTCTTCCCAGTAAAGATTTGCGAGAATCGAACCAAATCCTCCGCAGTAGAGTAGACTCCGCCTGTACCAATCGCATTGGTCGTCTCCGTTGGAAGCTGGCCCTCATAGGCAGGAGAGTAAAGGCCGGCGAATTTGCTCGTCTCTACCATGTCTTGTGGCGTCATGGTATGGTTCATACCCAAAGGTACAGCAAAATTTTCATGAATGAATGCAGTAAATGTCTTTTTACTAACTCTTTCTACAAGAATTTCTGCGAGCGTGAATCCATCATTACAATACACTGAAAAAGCTCCCGGTTCTGCCTTTAATTTCTGTGTAGACAAGTTCTTTAGCAGCGAATCGTGTACGTATGTATCTGGATCATTAAATAAAAATGCACTGTTTAAACTCGAACCCTGCAAACCAGATGAGTGATTCAACAACATGCGTGGAGTAATCTTTTTATAGCGTTCATCTTCCATCTTAAAATCCGTAATATATTGTACGACGGGGGTATCGAGATTGATCTTACCTTCATCCACTAATTTCATGACTGCTGACGCGGTAAACATTTTGCTCGTAGAGCCAATACCATAGATGGTTTCCTTCGTTAAAGGGATTTTTCCTTCTATGTCGTTAACTCCTGATTGTCCCGATACTTTGATCACTCCATTATCGATCAAGGCATACTGCACGCTAGGTATTCCATATTGTTCAGTTAAAAGTGCCGCTTTCTCAGAAGCAATCTTCTCTAGCGTCTTAGAAGAAACCGAAGCTACGGCGCTGGAAGCCATTGCGTTTGTAGGAATAAGCGGGGTCAGAACTAAGGCCGTTGCAAGCGTCCATATAACTCTCTTTTTCATATCATCCACATCCCTTTTTCTCTCATTTTGTACGATTACGAATTTTTATGATTCAATTCTAGCTTGTACTGAGTCTCCTTTCTTACCGTCATTCTAGCATTCCAGTCTTACATGCTATTAAACTTAACCTTAATTCCATCTACGATATTCAGAAAACAATTAAGTTTCTGTTAAGGCTTGCTCCATAATTGAGTAGTGTTCTGAAAATAAAAAAAACCGCGTTAATCGCGGTTGGGATAAAACTATGTTTTATATGTCATTTCTATTAGCAAAGCTTATTTGGATCCTTATATACTTTATCATCTGTATTTAGAGATTCAATTTTATTTTAAGATTTGTATATGAAATAGAATAACTCAATTTATGTCACTGTTCATGTTTTGTTGTTCTCTTAATTCATCTCCACTAACCATCATATCAAAATAAATCATATTGTCCTTATCCATATACCAGGCCGTTGATTTTCTTTTATGACAGACAGTGAAAAAAAGTTCTATATCAAAGTTGGTCTGGCGCCTCTTATCTCTTAACTCTTATAAACCAAAAAATTCCTCAGACGTTTTTCTCGTAGCCTCAGCTACCTCTTCTACTGGTTTTCCTATACACCGTGATACAGTTTGCAAAATGTGTGGTAAGAAAGCCGGCTCATTCCGTCCATCCTGCGGCTTCCCTTTCAAATCCCGTGGCGTTAAAAATGGCCCATCCGTCTCAATCATAAGCCGGTCTAGCGGAATCATCCTTACAAGCTCTTTCAGATGTTTGCCTCTTCGCTCATCACAAATCCAGCCTGTGATCCCAATATGGAATCCCATTTCAAGATAAGCCTTAAGTTCTGGCAAAGTCCCCGTAAAGCAATGGACGACTGCTTTCTGAACCGATTGTTCCTTAAGGATGGCTATAAAATCCGAAAAAGCTTCCCGCTCATGCAGAAACAGCGGCATATCCTGCTCAATCGCTAAATCAATTTGCTCGGCAAACCATTTGCGTTGCACATCCCGCGGAGAGAAATCCCGGTTATAGTCTAGTCCGCATTCTCCGATGGCCACCACCTGCGGCTGTACCGCCAGTTGTTTGAGCTTCTTCATCGTCTCATCTGTACAACTCTTTGCATCGTGAGGATGAACACCCGCAGTTGAGTACAGCTTTCCGGGTAAACGACCTGCGTAGCGGGCAGCTTCCATGCTGTTTCTCAAGCTTGTTCCCGTGATAACAAGTGGAGAAACCCCATTCGCTGCCGCCCTTTCAACCACCTGCTCACGATCTTGATTATACGATCGATGCATCAAGTTGACGCCAATATCTATAATTTTATGCTCCATCGTTTATTTGCTCCGTTCGATTTCATTTCTTGTTGCTTCTAATGTACACACATACTCTTTACGTCCAAAATCTTCTAATTGCATTATAAGCATTTCAAATCAATGGAGGGTAGGGAATATTTGATTAAAAGCATTTTTTACAATGAAATGATATCGATTCAATAGGTACTTTCATGTTTCCCTTAGCTATATTCCTCTGCATCCAACACATGCATTTCACTTTGAAGCCACAGAAAAAAGCTAATATAAGCGTGGAATCATCTCCTGCATGAACTCTTGTTCCACTACCCAATAATCACAATAAATTAAAATATTGACGCAAAAGATAATAGTGTATATATTATATATATACGGTAGATACTCTATCAGCGAGAACGAGGTAATGAAACATGAAAATTATTATATCCAACGCATCAAACGATCCGATTTACATCCAAATAATGAACCAGATTAGGCAGAGCATCTTGAGCAATGAAATACTTGCAGGTGAACTCCTACCCTCCATTAGGCAGCTTGCCAAGGATTTGCAAGTTAGTGTAATTACAACTAAGCGTGTTTATGAAGAGTTAGAGAAAGAGAAGTTAATCGACTCAGTTGTAGGTAAGGGCTGTTTCGTATCGGGAGCAAATAAAGACTTTATTCGGGAGCAGCGTATGAAACTATTAGAAGAGAAAATGATAGAAATCATTCGAGAAAGCAAGGAACTAAACATGAGTCAACAAGATCTAATCAATCATTTCACTCTCTTTTTCGAGGAGGAACAGACCCCATGAATGCAATAGAATTACGTAATCTTACGAAAACATACAATCAATTTACAGTTGATAATGTATCTTTAGATGTAAAAAAGGGCTACATAACCGGACTGATTGGTCCGAATGGTGTCGGTAAAAGCACTTTGATTAAAATGATGCTCGGCATGATCCGTCCAGACTCCGGTAGTGTAAAAATATTAGGCTGCTCTATGCCTGAACACGAAGTTGATATTAAGCAGCGCATCGGCATCGTGTCGGATGACTGCTTCTATTATGAACATCTTACGATTCGTGATATGAAGGAGATGATCGCACCTTTCTACAAAAAGTGGAGCAATACTAAGTTTAACGGCTTACTTGAACAATTTGAGTTGTCTCCTAAGAAGAAAATTGATGAGTTATCAAAGGGGATGAAAATCAAGTTTTCCCTTGCAGTTGCCTTATCGCATGAAGCTGAGCTCTTAATAATGGATGAGCCAACCTCTGGACTTGATCCTGTGTTTAGAAGAGAATTGCTTGATCTACTTGGGGATATGATGCAGGACGAGAGAAATACCATTATATTTTCGACCCATATTACAACAGATTTAGATCGCATTGCTGACTACATTACTTTCATCAATCGTGGAAAGCTCGTATTTAATGAATCAAAAGATGAAGTATTCGAGAGGTATGCAATCGTCAAAGGTGACTTGCAACTGCTTGATTCGGATATACGAAGCAATTTTATCGGGATTCGTGAGACTGATGTTGGGTTTGAGGGCTTAGTAAACAATAGGCAAGATGCCTTACAGTTGTTTGGCAATTATGTTGTTTTCGATAAACCATCCTTAGAAGACATCATCTATTACACCGCTAAGGGAGGACGCATTCATGCTTAACTTGCTTCGTAAAGACTTCATCGCTTTAAAAAGCTCACTAGGGCTTATTATACTTTTTCTCGCTGTATACAGTATTGCATTTATACCAAAACATGAATCATCAATTCACCTTGTGGCTATCTATACAGCTTGTGCTTCACTTAGTCTAGGTATGATGATCGATATCAAAAAAAATCACCATAATTTCCTGGTCACGCTGCCGATTAGCCGTAAACATATTGTAAAAGCGAAATACATAACAGCCATCATTTACACACTTTTTGGAGTCCTTGCTTCTTATGGGATTCACTCTCTCGTTAAAATAGCATTCCCTCAGCTAAACAAGCCGGATTATTCGGTCATAGACATGCTAGTTCCATTAGGAATAGTGCTTGTTCTAACTTCCATCTATATGCCGCTCTTTTACACACTTAGTAAAAAAGGAACCGGTATTATAAATTTCGTATTTATGATTATCCTAATTGCTCTGGCGCAGCCTACAGCTATGTTTATGAATATGATAAACAACCAAGGCTTTAGCAATGGCCAAACGCTATTTTTTATCCCAATTGCTGTCTTACTGTTATTCATTGCTTCCTATTACTTAACTGTACATCTGTTTACTAGAAAGGACTTATAGGAGGCCGCACAAGTATATAACAAGTAATGAAATAATAAGGAGAACTGGTCAAATGAAAGTTACACCAAACAAAGGTCCATCTAATCTAAAAAGAAGTTGGATGTTTCCTTTGGGACTATTTCTTTTTTTACAATTATTCTTTATCATATGTGATCGTTTTTCATGGGCGCCAAACTTGCAAGAAGGGGCATTATTTAACCGGATCTATAACTCCATATCTCATTCGAAGCTGTTTATGGAATGGTTCGTCCCTTATAAAAACACACAATTCAACATATTCACAGCCATCTTTTCTATTACATTACTTCCCATTGCATTAATAAGAGCAGTAAGAAGCAACTATTCCAGAAAATGAATGGTTTAGTTCTTATATTGTCTGCCGTTCCTCTAAACACAAAACCAGCTCATGCAAATTTCGCATGAGCTTGTTCAATGTCTATTGTTTAGTAAATATGAATCAGACTTTTCCGATCAATTGTTTATACGATGTAGTAAAACTACTGCTTCCACATGAACCGTCCAAGGGAACATATCCACCGGCACAACCTCAGCCGTCCTATACCCGCCGTCCTCCAGCACGTACAAGTCCCTTGCGAGCGTAGAAGGGTTACAGCTCACATATACCACTCGCTCCGGCTTCATCGCCAGAATCGTCTCAAGCAGTGCAGGATCGCAGCCTTTGCGCGGTGGATCAACGACAATAACATCGGCCGTTATGCCTTCTTTGCGCCAGCGAGGAATAACAACCTCCGCAGGGCCCGCCTCGAACGAGGCATTCGTAATGCCGTTGAGCGCCGCGTTCCGCGCCGCATCCTCGATTGCCTCGGGTACGATTTCAACGCCATAAACGCGTCCAGCCTGCCGTGCAAGGAACAGCGATATCGTACCGATGCCGCAGTAAGCGTCGATGACCGTTTCCGAGCCTGTTAAGCCTGCATACTCGACCGCTTTGCGATAAAGCTCCACCGTTTGCATCGGGTTCACTTGATAGAACGATCTCGCCGATATTGCGAAGCGAATGCCGTCGAGCTCATCATAGATAACCTCGCTGCCCCAGAGGACACGAGTCTCATCACCGAATATAACGTTCGTATTCCGCTCGTTCACATTTTGAACGATGCTCTTCACGCCCGGGAGCTCCTCGCGGATGCGCCTAACCCATTCATCCGACGAAGGCAGCTTCCTGCTATTCGTGACCAACACGACCATGATCTCGCCGGTGACAACGCCTGTCCGTGCCATCACATGGCGCAGTACGCCGCGGCCAGTTTCCTCATCATAAGGTGTGGCGCCAAGCTCACGTCCAATTCGTTTTACGACACGAATAACCTCATCATTATGCTCATGCTCAATCAGACAATCGTCCATATCGATAATCCGATGGCTGCCGCGGGCGTAGAAGCCTGCAATTAATTGACCATCTTTAGAACTGGTGCCGATTGGTACCGATGCTTTATTGCGATAACGCCAAGGCTCGTCCATTCCAACAGTAGGGTGAACAACAATCCCAGTAGACGCATTCTCTCCCTCCGACGGATTGCCTTCACCAACCACATTCAGTTTGCCGATTCGCATCAAGTTATCCACAACATGCTGGCGTTTCCACTCCAGCTGCGCCGGATAATCGAAATGCTGCAACTGGCAGCCGCCGCATTCCTTATAAATATCACAAGGCGGCTCTATACGCGATGGGCTCTTAAGCATCAGCTCTTCAAGCTTCGCATAACCATACTGCTTCTTTACCTTCATCACCTTCGCGCGCACACGCTCACCAGGAAGTGCTCCCTGTATAAAAAGGGTAAAGCCGTCAGCGCGGCCTACCCCTTCTCCATCATGTGTCAGGCCGATAATATCGACGGTGACTTCTTCATTTTTCTGAAAAGGCGCATCTGCTGGAATCGCCGCTGCACGAGTACCCGTACCCGCAGCACTGCGCGATCTGCCTTTGCCGCCTCTGCTTCTACCTTTGTTCATAAACTCTCTCCGCTCTATCTTCAATGCTGTTGCATGCTAGTTCCTATTTATCATTCCCAGATTTCCGAATACATAAGGGCTTAACGGTAAGTCGATTCCCCAGTCTCATCAGCAAAAATACGCAAATGCGACGGCAGCACCGAAAAAGTACACGGCAGCACGCCGCCATATTCGCCATCGAGGTTAATTTGCACATAATCCGGTGTAGTCACCTTTAGTTCATCCGTCCGGAAATGAATCACATGTGGATCGTTCAAATGCTCACCGCGCAGCGCAAGCGTCACAAGCTTAATAAATTCCGGCAAATTGCATTTGCGGATAAGCAGGACGTCCAGAAGCCCGTCATCAAGCTTGGAGTCCGGTGCCAATCGCTCGAAACCGCCAACCGAATTGCTGTTGCATATGAGGAACATCATGAACTCGTCATGGAATTCCCCTACACCAGCTGCATGAAAAGTAAGCTCCGTTGGCCGAAGTCGGGTCATTTTCTCCATGCCCTTCATATAATATGCCAGCTGCCCAATCATCGTCTTAAGCTTGCTCGGCACATCATAGGTCAGTTCCGTTAAGGAGCCGCCCCCAGCAATATTGATAAAATAGCGATCATTCGCCTTACCGACATCAATTGGCCGGCTATATTGCTGAATAATAAGGTCGACTGCGTACTCCCAATGCTTCGGAATACCCATTGCCCGTGCGAAATCATTCGTTGTGCCTACTGGCAATATGCCAAGCGGAGGTCGATTCGCCTTGTTCGTCAAGCCGTTGATAACCTCATAAAGCGTACCGTCACCGCCTGCTGCAATGATCATATCATAGCCGCGGTCCGCGGCTTCAGCCGCTGCAAGTGTCGCATCTCCCTCGCCTATCGTGGCGTGGCAGCTCGTCTCAATACCGCCCTGTTCAAGACGCTGAAGAATATCTGGCAATCTTTTTTTCATTTCTTCTCTTCCCGATGTCGGGTTATATATAAGTCTTGCTCGTTTGATTGCCATCTCGGTTCACCCCTAACAATCATTCAACCTATCATTTATTCTGTAAACGTGACATGCTTCTCTTCGCGCAACTGTTGTACACCGTCGATCATCTGATGCTCCAGCCACTGCTCAATCGCTGTATTAGGAAGCATCGCCTTGCCGTTATAGCGATATACAAAACCATTAAGCCGATTTGGAATGACATGATTGGTAAAATAGCCTTGGCTCAGAAATAATGGAACAACAATGACCGCTTCCTGTGGATTCGCTGCCTGCATCGCTGCCAGCTTTCCTGCCGCTTGATCTGGCAATAGCATGGCATACTCTGCGCGCTTATATCCGCCTAGTGCTCTAACCCGCTCGCCAAGCTTCTTCAGCCCTTCCTGCCAGCGCTCATGGAATACCTTTTCTTTGCTTCCGTGGCCAATAAGCAATAACGCTTCTGAGTCTGGTCTTGTGGATAAGGGTGCAATGTTTGAAGCGAGCAGCTCTGCAATTTGTGGATCATCGTCAATTGGGAGACCATAATGAATTGTGGCTGTGACTCGAAATGTACCTAAGTCACCCTCCAAATCGGAAACCCATGGAAAACCAAATGCTTGCCCAATTTCATCCACATGTGTACTGCCCGAAGATACGAACAAGGGCACTACGAACATATCCGTAACACCTTGCCGCTCTAATTCATCAATGCCATCCTGAATAAGCCGTCCCTCCACGATCTCGAGAAAGGACGACATAATTGGAACACCTGATAAACCGGGCGAAGCCGCTGCTGCTGCAATCGCCTCATCGACTAACTGTACCCATGCAGCTTCTCTGGAGCCGTGGCTAATGACAAGAATGCCTGGCTTCATCGAATGATTCCTACCTTCCAAGCCGTTCTAAAGCCATTTTATAACCGTCATTGCCATAGTTCAAACAACGCTTCACTCTCGATATTGTTGCTGTACTCGCGCCTGTCTCGGCTTCAATCGCGTTATAAGTGCTGCCTTTTCCGAGCATCCGTGCTACTTCAAGTCTTTGCGATAACGATTGGATCTCATTCACCGTACACAGATCATCGAAGAAAACATAACATTCCTCAACTGACTTCAATGTAAGCACCGCTTCGAATAATTGATCTATTGCTTTATCGTTCAGCTTTTTAAGCTGCATGCGAATTCACTCCTATTAAAACTAATGCTACTATTGTAACTTTTTTACCCGTTTTTTTCAAACATTACCGAATTAACGCAAGGAAATGCTCACTTATTTGACGCGAACTCACATACAAGCAGCAGGCATTTATCTAGAAAAAAATCTGCACCCCGAGACATTCGTCCAATCCTTATGTTCGCCTACTCCATAAACTGTTATAAAAGAAGGGTTGTGATCCGTGTGAACTATCGCAATAACCCCGGTACCGGCAACCAGCAAAACGATTGGCACGGCGGCCAGCGTCTGGCACAAGAGCCGTTCAGCAAATCGTCTGGCGCAAAGTCGAGCGGTTTCAGCTTTGGCGGAAACCTGCCAACAATGCCGCCGGCTTCGCAGCAGGCGCAGGATATCCTGCCCGTCGTTGTACCGGATACAGCAGCTGAGCTTATAGAATCGACCACTAGCACCAAAGCAAGCGGCTTCTCACTTGCCAATCTAGGCGAAATTAAAGGTTATATCGATCGTTTGGGCGGCATCGACGGTATCTTAACGACCGTGACAAAGGTCCAGAAGGTCATGTCGAGCGTTTCTCAAATGGCTCCGCTTGTCAAAGTGCTTATGGGCTCCTTTGGCAAAAAATCAAAAGAATCTGATGACGATGATTCTGACGAATGGAAACCTAAGCGCCGCAAACGCCGCAAGCCAAGAGCTGGTTCCGGCTCAGGCAAAAAAACAGTTCGTCGTCGCCGTACTACGCCTAAGAAACGTTAAACACGGATTCGAAGGTTTATTCTAAACATATTTAACCTACATCTATTAAAGTGAAGCACCCTGATTGCCGCGAATAGCGCAGCGATCGGGGTGTATTTTATTTCATCCATTTATGCACATGATCACACTGAAAATAAAATAGTTATCCAGCTGTGGATAACCCATTTCCCTTGTCTGTCCACATAAAAACAGTTTGAATTCGTACATCATTGTTGTGAACTGTGTACAAGTACAACCTTCGACAGTTTTCGTCAGCTTCCATCTTGCAATCCATACACAGCTGTTCGTACAATGTGCATATGTTTTCTGTTTATGCTGAAAATATATAAATATTCAAAAGAAAAATGAATCAATTCTGCCGCATATTATGGTAGCAACGAAGCTCCAGCGGCTGTACAATCATCAAAAGTGGAACTCATACACAGCTGTTATTAATTATGTGCATAGATGCAATTTTCGCGAATTTTCGATAAACGTTGTCCACAGAGGATAAACGTTAGAAGAGAACACAAAAAATAGTGAGGAACATCTCATTCCCCATGAGCCTAGGCTCATGGCGAGTGAGGTTTTCCTCACTATCTCATTTAAAGAGTCAGATCACTATATTACCGAAGAGTAATCGTTTTTTCAAGCTTTTCTTATAGGAAGAAGAAATGAATGATCCAGTAGAAAAACATCGCCATGATGATTGTAATGGGAATTGTAATAACCCACGCAACGATGATACGACCTGCAACTCCCCATTTAACAGCGGAAAAACGTTTCGCGCTGCCGACACCAAGGATTGAAGACGTAATAACATGTGTAGTACTTACTGGAAGATGAAGCATCGTAGCCGTCAAAATAACGGCTGCTGAACCAATATCAGCTGCAAAACCGTTGATTGGCTCGATTTTGAAAATTTTTGTCCCCATCGTTTTGATGATTTTCCAGCCGCCGACTGAGGTACCGAGCGCCATTGCTGTCGCCGCGGAAATTTTAACCCATAGTGGAACGTCCATCGTGGTTTGAATACCGGAAGCAACTAGAGCAAATACGATAATACCCATTGCTTTTTGAGCGTCATTCGTACCATGAGAGAACGATTGGAAAGCAGCTGTCAGAATTTGACCGAAGCGAAATCCTTTATTCACCTGATGCGGGCTTGATTTGGCAAAGATTTTCTTGAGAATCCACATAATGATAAAACCTGCGGAGAAAGCAATGAGCGGTGAAAAAATCAACGCTTGTACAATCTTGATCAATCCGCCGCTGTTAATTGCGCTCATGCCTGCTCCGCCGATTACTGCGCCTGCGAGGGAGCCAATCAAAGCGTGTGAGGATGAGGAAGGAATACCGAACCACCAAGTAATCAGGTTCCATGCAATTGCTGACAATAGAGCCGCAATAACTATGGGAACGCCGTGCTCCAGCTCTGCTGGATTGGCTACACCTTTACCAATTGTGGCCGCAACGCCTGTAAACGTAAT
This sequence comes from Paenibacillus sp. NRS-1760, assembly GCF_050467785.1. Classification (NCBI taxonomy): domain Bacteria; kingdom Bacillati; phylum Bacillota; class Bacilli; order Caryophanales; family Paenibacillaceae; genus Paenibacillus; species Paenibacillus sp. NRS-1760. The sequence goes on from NZ_JBITPK010000018.1 coordinate 72,015, forward strand.
TGCACCGACAAAGTTCATTACGGCGGCCATTACGATTGCAACTCTAGGTTTTAACGCCCGAGTCGACACGGCAGTTGCAATCGCATTTGCCGTATCATGAAATCCATTTATAAAATCAAACGAAAGCGCTAGAAATACGACAATCCATAGAACCATTAAATCCATTGTAAAAGACTCCCACTCTCTAGATTAGCTATTACGCATAATGATCGATTCCAGCGTATTGGCAACGTCCTCGCAGTAGTCGGTCGTTTGCTCTAGCATCTCATAAATCTCTTTGCGCTTCATCAGCTCAATTGGATCTGTGACATTTGCGAACAAGCTCTTGATGCAAACCCGAAGCAGGTCGTCAGCTTGGTTCTCCAGCTCGTTAAGTGCAATATTTGGCTCGCGTATAGCAAGCAGCTTCCGTTCTGTAAGCAAATAAATTGCTTTCTTAATTTGATGCGACGAACGAACGAGAATATCGCCAAACAACGTTATGTACTCGTCCTTCTCAAGAATGTTGTACATTTCAAAACGAGATGCGCAAGCTTCGATGCCATCGAGCACATCATCAAGTGAAGTCGTCAGGGCCATAATATCTTCACGTTCAATCGGAGTGATGAACGTTTTGTTCAGCTCCTTCAAAATCGTGTGTACATGCTTGTCGCATCTACTTTCGTATTCCTTCATGGTCTTGGCGAAAGCTGATACATCCGATAGGTCTGACAATCCTTTGGCAAAGTACTCCACAGCCTCGACAATTGCGTCAGCCATTTCTTCGAACGTCTTAAAGAAAATATCCTTTTTCTTGAACATCGTAATCCCCTTTACACGACTTGATGTTTAGGCGCACTGCTATGAGCCCACAATATCTTAACATAGTTTACATGTGAATTGTTAAGAGAATGTAAAGGTTTTATGAAAAATTTTAGATTTTCATAAAAAATATAAAAAAGACGCAATCCTGTAACAAGATTGCGTCCTTTTGATCCTTGGAAGCTCATCCGTCAACGTCTGTTAACAGTGTCTCCAACTTGCTACGTTTGTACCCATGTTACATGCCCTTCAAATGTCGGTTTGTTTGGCACGATATGAAAGAAAGTTTTTCCAGGGACAAACGGCAGCTCTGCTCCATTCTTTACAATTCGAATCATTCCATCTGGAGCTCTTACCCATTCTGCTTCGATCGCTTTGCCTTTCTGGAACAGAATAGCCGAGCCACCTTTTGTCAGATCGACGGCCAATCGTCCCTCTTTATCAAGCGTCTTGTGATCCGCTCCAAGAACAACCAGATTTGTACCGGAAAGCTGTTCATTATTGTTCATATCGATATGCGGTTTGTCGCCTATCGACCGTTTGTATAAGCCTGATACAGAATCGTACTTGTATCCAACGTTATAATTTTTGAGCATAAAATTTATCGTAATGTCGGCTGCTGGGACACCAACCTCTGTGGAACCCGCTTCCGCGAACGTATAAGGCGGAACCTGCTTGTCCATGCTGTATTTCTTCTTCTCTGCGCCTGTACGCAGCTTCTCTAGATTTGAATACAAATTATGCGGCGCCTTGCGTTCCTTGCTTCTCCAGAAGTAGCTGCCTGCATTCGAGATTTCATCCAAATAAGGTTTGCCCTGCCTCTGCAGCACTGCATAACCATCATTGCTCGCCCCTGCATGGGCAAGCACAGCGCCATAACTGTCTCCAATATCAATAAGATAAGGTCTAATGCTGCGTATAGGTCCAATCGTATCGGTTATTGCGCTCGTACTCTGAAATACGGCAATTAAACGAGTAATGCCGCCTTCCGCAAGCACTTCCCAGATTACGTCAGCGTTTGTTAAACCAGACTGTGGACGAGCTGCTGCGAAATTATTAATCATAACGACAATCGGTCTTGAGGTTGCCGCATTTTCCAATTTAAGTCCGCTTAGCGGAGCATCATAAGGGAGCGGCGTCGGTGCTGTTACAGGCTCATCCGTACTATTAGGATCCATAATATCATTTGTCTCTGTCGGTGTATCGTTGCTGCCTTTCCCTCCACTGCAAGCTGTAATAAGGAGTATAAGCGATAATAATAGCAAAACTGCCGATTTTCGAATTCTTTTATTCATGCGTTAACCTGCCTTTTCCCGCTAAAACATAGCTTGTATTCGTTTTCATATTACTTCCATTTAAACACAATTGAGGGCGTATGTCTCGACAAATAAGTTGCTTTCCAGGTTAAAAAATCCAAATTTTTCATATCATATCCCAATTTCCTGACAGAAAGCTTGTTCTTAGCACCGCATGGACGTGCGACAAAAAAATAGAAGGGACAAGCTCTTGGCTAACAAGAACTTGCCCCTTCTATTTGTTCATATCGCTTTAAATACTCCAGTGATGCCATTCTTCTTGCTGTTTATCAAGTCCGTTTAGCCAATCTGAGGTTACGCGTATCGCTTCCTCCTGATGATTGCGAGTGGAGTAGGTGTGATTCGCTTGAAAAATAATTTCCTTATCGCAAAGGCCCTCATTGCGGGTCCAGAACACCTTCTGGTATAAGAAGCTGTAATCGACAGGTATAAGCTCATCGCTAGTACCGTGAACCAGCAGCACCTCGCCGCCAAATTTAGTAGCCGCTTGGAAAGGCTGATGTTGAAGCAGCGAATCAAAAAATACAGGCTGCAGCGTATACCCTTGATAATCGGAACTTCCTCCAGTTACAGCATCGTCATAGCTGCTGCGTCCTACGATCCGTACAATGTCATTGAAGGGATAAGCAACAGGCGACCAAAGCACAAGACGTTTAGCGCGCTTATCTTTAACTGCTGTCATAATCGCTACCGCTCCGCCTAGACTGTGGCCAAGCAATACGATTCTGAGCGGATCAACACATTCCATGCTTGATAAATAATTAATCGCGCTTCTAGTCTGATCAACCATTGAATCAAAGCCAAGAGCTCCGTAGTCACCGCTGCTCTCGCCGCAGCCGCCATAATCGAAACGAAGGACATAAGAGCCTTGCGCCGCAAGCGCTCTAGCCGTTTTTACAAACAAACGGTCAACGCCTATGCGAGAGCCTATAAATCCATGGCATATAATGATAGCTTGTTTTTTTTCTGAATCGTTTTTATTTCCATCCGTAGGGTAATGCAGCGTTGCCGCAAGCTCAAGCTCGTTATGTCGCAGCGTCAAGTGCTTTTCCATCCGATAACCTCCTGAAAGCCTATATATAATAATTCCTACCCGTATACTATGAATTAATATTAAAACCATAATATCATCACTGCTCTGTACCTGTCAATCTCACAAAGAAAATAAAACCAGCAAACTTTATACTGCTCCTAATCGGGACATACTACCCATATGTTTAGCAGATTCACATTTTAGGAGGTGCAAAGCTATGCCTTTATGGATTGCCTTTATAAAGGATCACTGGCTGTCCTTGCTGCTTATTATAGGAATCGCAGTTGCGATATCGTTTGTATATGCGAACCGCAAGCTGCTGTTCTATAATGAATGACGATAAGAGCACCGCGAGAAGCTGAGGGAATGGATTATTCCTCATGCATGATCGGCACTCGAATCGTCACAATTGTTCCGGCTCCACGTTCGCTGTCAATGGTTAACTGACCGCCGTGGAGCTCAATGATCTCCTTGCAAATAGCTAGTCCGAGTCCAGATCCGCCATGGCCGGTACTCGCTTTATAAAACTTTTCAGTGACATGCGGCAAGTCCTCTGCTTCAATCCCACAGCCTGTATCCGCTATCGTGAGCATCGCGCTATCTTGTTCGATGGTCGTCGCTACACGAATGGTGCCGCCAGCAGGTGTAAACTTGAGCGCATTGTCAATTAGATTAATGATCACCTGCTTGAGTCGATTCGCATCCCCTCGAACAACGATGGGGCTTTTGCCATAGTTAGCCAAAATCCGTACCCGTGTATGCTCTTCACGAACCCCTAGCTGATTAACCGTTTCTTTAACCGGACCATTGAAATCAAGCACTTCGCTATGCAGCTCCATCGTCCTAGCCGACAGCTTCGAGAAATCGAGCAAATCTTCGACCAGCCCCGATAAACGCTCCGTTTCCTTGCTAATAATGGATAAGCCCAGCTTTACCTCTTCATCATCCTCGGTAGGCTCGCTTTCCTTTAAGGTTTCACTCCAGCCCTTAATCGATGTAAGCGGGGTGCGAAGCTCATGGGATATCGAAGAAATAAAGTCATCCTTCAGCTTCTCACGTTTGCTAAGCTCTAATACCATGGCATTAAACGTTTCCGCTAGCTGACCAATTTCATCATCATTCCGCTGAATAGCCCGATGCGTCCAATCTCCCTCGGCCATATAGCGCGCCGCTCGTGTAAGCTCTCGAATCGGCTTGACGATTCGCTGGGCGAGAAACAAGCTTAAGCCAAGAAACAAAAGGACAACTCCGATACCAACCGCTGTTGCCATCCGGATAAGCAAGCTCACCATCGCATCTACTTGATTTAAGGAAGCTGAATAACGAAGCATGGATACGACCCGTGTTTCATTCCAAAGCGGTATCGTGACCGACATGACCCGCTCTCCATAATAAGGATCAACTCCCCGCCAGCTTCCCGTTGTCCCTGCAATCGCGGACTTTACATCAGCAGTCGTATAACGAATATCTGGTGCAAAACCGTCGGAATCGATCCGAATCTGACCCGTGCTATCAAGAAGCTGCAGCCTAGTGCCGCTTTCAACCATGTATTGCAAAATATAATCGCCCTGATCCTTCACTGTAAGCGAGGAAAGTGAACGGCTGTGCAGTGTTAACGCCGACTCCGCACGTTGTTTAACGGAGCTCTGCGCGCTTCCGTAATAGTAGTTCCACATTAATGCTGCGAACACGCCACCAAGTACGCTGACGACAAGCACGATGAGCAGCAAATAGCTCCACACCATTCTCGTTTGTACGCTTTTCATTCGTCGCCGCCCCGCTTCCACCGATAACCATAACCCCAAACCGTCTCAATAAAGGCTGGATCGGATGGGTTTTTCTCGATTTTCTGGCGAATTCTTCGAATATTCACGTCCACTACCTTAAGATCTCCAACATAATATCTGCCCCATACCTCTGTCAAAATATGATCACGGCTGACGCTCTCGCCGACTCGTTCCATCAATAGTCGTACAAGCGTCCATTCCGTAGGCGTCAAAATAATTTCCTTACCCTGCTTCCACAGCTTCCGCTCTGCTACAGAGAGCCGGAACGGCTGTACGTGCAGCTCCTGATGAAAGCTGCCGCTTCCATAAATCATCGTAGGCTGCTGTTCTTCTATCGGACGCTGAACATTAAATGCAGATGTCGGTGCCGCTATAGGCGCTGCTTCGCCGCGGGACACTTCCTCACTTGCCGCAATCGATTCAAATGCAGCACCAACCACTTGCTCCTGATCATCCAGCTGAGGCTTCATTCTCCGATAGAGCGACTTAATCCGCGCAATAAGCTCGCCTGGACTGAACGGCTTCTGCACATAATCATCTGCACCTAGCTCCAGCCCATGAATTTTATCCTCTTCCTGCGACTTCGCCGTCAGCATAATAATACCCATGCGCGGATAACGGGCACGCAGCTGCTCGCACACTTCAAATCCGCTGATCGTCGGCAGCATAACGTCAAGCAGCGCAATATCGATAGGCCCTTCTGTATCTGCAAGCGCTAACGCTGATTCGCCAGTTTCCGCCTCTATCACTTCCATATCGTTGCGCTTTAGATTAATGCGGACAAAGCCGCGGATGGACTCCTCGTCCTCCAACAATAATATACGCATAACTTAAAGCACCCGCTTTTCTCTCTTAATCGTTACGGATAGTAAGCGAAGATGCAAACTCTGCTTCTACCCCTGCCATCTCGCTAAAAGCTTGCCGGTCTGCTTCAGGCCACTCGGCTGGAGCTTCCACTACGAATGAAACCGCAAAAACATTGCCGCTGTCCGTCATTAACTGCCGATATCGTTTAGATTGCTGCTTCCAAGTTGATTCAACGCTATCCCACTGCTTCTGCGGTACTGCATATAAGGTCGCCAGTTTGGCTGTCTTATTCAATTTTTCATTCCAGTAATCGATGGATACAAGGGCATGCGGCTCGTTCAAGCTGTGCATCGTATAACGGCCTAACCATTGTTCTGGTATACGAAGCTGTATACCATAACTATAATCAGAAAACTCCTCTGTTATTTTCACAAAATCAGATTTACCGTCCCATTGCATCCATTCATCCAACCATTTGGAATCGGAATAAGGGACCTCTGAATAACCCGGAGCCTCTTTCGTCCATGACAGTTCAAAAATACCATCGCCATTTATATCTTTGCTCATCGTTGGCGTTCCGCTAATTCCTTCCTGCCCTATAGAACGATTCGGATAAACGAGCCTGAGCTTGTTTCGCTCCCACACGTACATGGTGGTATAAGTGCTGTGCGCGCCGGTCGACGCTTCCAAAATAATACCTCTACGAGTAGGTGAAATCCGTCCAATGAGCAAACGATCATAACTATTCACTTCTTTATACAGGTTCTCTGTATGTATTTCCCGCATGCTCCCGTTGATCCAATTGTAAATGGTTAAATGGAATTCAGGCAGCGCCATTTCTTGATTCGTACCGATCTCCGATATAATCGCAAGCTCCATTCGTCCATCCTCATTAATGTCGCCCGTATCTCCATAAGAATAAGGCAAGGTCTCCATAGGCTTCAATGTCAATTTGCCGACGTCGTTGCGAACTGGCTTTGATTTAAACGAATAAATCTCGAGCACATTCGGACTGTCAAAAGCTCCGATCCACCCGATCATGATTTCCATTTGACCATCATTATCGAGATCCTCTATTTTCAGCCAATCGATTAATCTGGCCAGCGGCTGCTGAATGAGCACCCATGGCTTCCATACTGAATTCGTATATTTGAACACCATTAACTCAGGTGAACTGTATTCATTGTAATAAGAAACGATAGCCTCTTCCGTTCCGTCTCCGTCCACATCAATGAGGCGTATGGCTTCCATATGATCCTCTCTAAGAGGAAGCGTCAGCTTGCTGTAATCCGGTAAATTTTTTTCAATTGCCTGCACGATAGCCTGTTTCTCGGGTGAAATAGCAGGCTTCTGCAGAAGATCTGCAGGCGCGGCTGTATAACGACAGCCAGCTGCGAGCAATAGGAGTGGAATCAAGCCGCCGAGCATTAAGCTCCATCTCATGATTGGTCCACGCCTATTTCTCACATTACTATCACTTGCGTTATCCAACGTTGCAGCCTCCTCGTGCATGTTCCCAGTTAAGCCAATTGATCGGCAGTCACTAACGTATAACCCATATTTTCCAAAAGATCAATGATAGCAGGCAAAGCGTGTACCGTATTTTTAACATGTTTGCTTCCAAAAGAATGCATTAATATCATACCATTTGGTTTGGCTTCTTTCTTAATCATTTTAATCATATCGGAAGACGAGGTTCCCGCCCAGTCGCGCGTGTCGATATTCCAGCCAATTAGTTCACGATGATTTTCTTTCACTAATGCTTTAACTGTATCCGATACCGCCCCATAAGGTGCGCGGACCATTGCTGGTGTTATGCCGATCGCTTCTTTAATTGCGTTGTCTGCTTCTTTAAATTGTTCAATAATTCCCTGCTCGTCTAGCTTAGACAAATCCTTATGATTGTTTGTATGATTGCCAATTGCATGCCCTTCGTCTACAATACGCTGCAGCACTTCTGGATTTTTCGTAACTTGTTGCCCGACTACAAAGAAAGTGGCCTTAACTCCTTTTTCCTTCAGGATATCCAAAATATCGGTTGTATAACGCTTGTCTGGACCATCGTCGAACGTGAGCGCGATAAGTTTTTTACCTTTGTCTGGCTTTGATGCTGCTATGACTTGATCCGGCTTGTCCAGCTTTTCCGTTACAGGAACTTCAGGTTTTCCCTTGTCTGGTTCGACTGGCTTATTATCCACATCGCCATGAATGATATCACCGTCTTTGCCTCCGTTGTTGCCGATAATGACGACATCTCCGTCACCTGTAGTTCCGCTTCCCGTTTCTGGTCCTTTCTCGTTGTTCCCATTATCTACAATGGGATTTTTCTCGCCTGTCAAAAGCGTTGATAAGCTTAATCCGCCTTTTGCCCCACAAGCACTGAGGCTCATGATTACTACAATCAATAGAACTCCTAAAAACAAAAAACGACGCTTTCTTACTTTTTTCATTACACTCACCTTCTATTCCTCGCTGATAGTTTCATTGTAACGCTGCGGCATATTGATAGAGTTACAAATTAGTAACACCTTTCGAGTGATTTTGACACACTTGGCATAAAAATAGGCGGAAATAAAAAAAAGCCAACCAGAGATTTCTGGTTGACCAAAATAAAGGAAAGACCATATTTTTATTTCGTACTAAGCATCTTAGATTAGTGCTTTAGCTGCGATGTCCGTACGGTTTTGCTTGCCTTCAAAATCGATCACGCTAACCGCTTCATACGCGCGTGCACGAGCCTCTGCAATGTCGCGGCCGCGGCCAACGATACCTAGAACGCGTCCGCCGTTTGTAACGAATTGCCCATCCTTCTCAGCTGTCCCAGCATGGAACACGAGAGCTCCCTGCGCTTCTGCTTCTGCAAGACCGGTAATTACGCGACCTTTTGGATAAGAAGCTGGATAACCTTCCGATGCGACAACAACACAAACGGCTGCTTCCTCGCTCCACTGAATATCAAGTTGATCCAAATTGCCATTCAGCGATGCTAACACGATGTCAATAAGATCCGTTTGCAAACGAGGCAGTACAACCTGCGTTTCCGGATCACCCATGCGAGCATTAAATTCGATCGTTTTTGGACCGTCCTTCGTAATCATAAGACCAGCGAACAAAACGCCGCGGAATGGACGGCCTTCGCTGACCATCGCTTTTGCTGTTGGAATGATGATGTTCTGAATCGATTCGTCAATGATGGCTTGATCGATATGAGGCAGCGGTGTATAGGTTCCCATGCCGCCTGTATTTGGACCTTTGTCTCCATCAAAGATGGGCTTATGATCCTGTGCTGGAACCATAGCGCGCACAGTCTCACCGTCAACGAAAGCGAGAATGGACATCTCTTGCCCGACTAAGCATTCCTCGATAACGATTTGGCTTCCTGCTTGGCCGAATACTTTATCAACCATCATGTCGCGCAGCGCTTGCTCCGCTTCCTCTAGCGTAGCTGCAACCGTAACGCCTTTACCAGCTGCGAGCCCGTCAGCTTTAATAACGATAGGAGCGGATTGCTCACGAAGGTAAGCGGACGCCGATTCATAGTCGGTGAATGTTTCATATTTCGCCGTAGGAATATCGTATTTTTTCAATAGATTTTTCATGAAAATTTTGCTGCCTTCGATTTCAGCCGCATTTTTGCGAGGACCGTATGCCACGATTCCTGCTGCTTCGAATGCGTCTACGATACCATCTGCAAGCGGATCATCTGGACCTACAAAAACAAGATCAATTGCAGCATCCTTTGCAAACTGAATAAGCTCATCAAATTGATTGACCGCGATCGGTACAATTTCAGCTAGCTGAGCAATACCTGCGTTGCCCGGTGCGCAAAAAATTTCTTTTACCTTCTCGCTTTTCTTAAGCGCCCATACGATTGCATGCTCTCGTCCGCCGCCGCCAACTACCAAAATACGCATAACCGTTAACCTCCCAAATGACTAAATACAATCAAAAAACGCCTTCGGCGACCTTTGTACGCTGAAGCAGCTTTGACGAATAAAAATAAGCCCTATAGCTAAGAAACTTATTTTAAAAAATGCAGCCACCGCCCGCGCCAGCTCTCTGTCGTTAACGTGCGGCTGCCTATTTGAATAGCTGTGCCAGGTTCTAGTGTTTAAAGTGACGTACGCTTGTGAACACCATCGCGATGTTGTTCGCATTAGCCGCAGCAATCGACTCTTCGTCTTTGATTGAGCCGCCTGGTTGAATGATCGCCGTGATGCCAGCTTTGGCAGCAAGCTCTACCGTATCGCCCATTGGGAAAAATGCGTCCGATGCAAGTGCTGCTCCTTTTGCCGCTTCGCCAGCTTGTTCAATTGCAATGCGAGCTGCGCCGACGCGGTTCATTTGACCGGCGCCAACGCCAATCGTCATATCGTCCTTCGCAAGCAAAATCGCATTAGATTTTACATGTTTAACAACTTTCCAGCCGAATAGCAGCTGTTTCAGCTCTTCCGCAGTCGGTTTGCGATCTGTTACAAACTGCAAATCTGCTTCTGTAACCGAATGAACGTCGCTCTCTTGTACGAGCATACCGCCGTCAACTGAAGTAACAAGCCATTCCGGCTTGCGCTCACCAGCTGCCGAAAGCTCTCCCAGCTTCATCAAACGGATATTTTTCTTCTTCGTCAAAATCTCAAGCGCTTCAGGCGTGAAGTCAGGCGCGATGATGATTTCGAGGAAAATACCGCCAAGCAGCTCAGCTGTGTCTGCACCGATCGTACGGTTAGCAGCTACGATACCGCCGAAGATCGACGTTGGGTCTGCTGCATAAGCTTTTTGATAAGCTTCATGGATTGTAGCGCCGATTCCTACGCCACAAGGATTCATATGTTTGACAGCAACGACCGCTGGCTCATCGAATTCTTTTAGAATTGCGAGTGAAGCGTTGGCATCGCTAATATTGTTATAGGAAAGCTCTTTGCCGTGCAGTTGCTCAGCAGTCGTTACGTTGCCTGCTGCCGCAAGCGGCTTGCTGTAGAATGCAGCTTTTTGGTGCGGGTTCTCACCGTAACGCAGATCCTGTACCTTCTCGTAAGTAACGGTATACGTTTCAGGCAATGATTCGCCTACTTGCTTGGTCAAGTAATCAGAGATAAGGGAATCATAAGCCGCAGTATGACGGAACACTTTGGCAGTCAAGCGTTTGCGCGTCTCAAGCGTCGTATCGCCTTGTGCTTTCAATTCCTCAATCACCGTACCGTAGTCGGCTGTATCTACTACAACCGTTACGAATGCGTGGTTCTTAGCAGCTGAACGAAGCATCGTCGGGCCGCCGATATCGATATTTTCGATTGCATCCTCATAGGAAACATCAGGTTTCGCAATCGTTTCTTTGAACGGATACAAGTTAACGACAACGAGGTCGATGTAATCCAGGCCAAGCTCCTTCATCGTGTTCTGATGCTCTTCATTGTCACGCACCGCGAGCAAGCCGCTATGTACGGCCGGGTGAAGCGTTTTGACACGACCATCCAAAACCTCCGGGAAGCCCGTTACATCGGAAATACCGATAACCGGAATGCCTTCCTTTTGCAGCATGCTGAATGTACCGCCCGTCGAAATAATTTGCACACCTTGGCTAGCCAGTTCTCTAGAAAACTCCACGATTCCTGACTTATCCGAAACACTAATTAACGCTCTGCGAATTGCCATGCAAATCCCTCCTCATCTATTTGACCAAACAATTTCTCTTCTCCAAATACTGCATCCACACTTGCCGATAGGATAGATCTCATCATCGGTGTTGTTTCGGGACAAAATAGATCTAGTTTCTAGTCCTATTTCACACTATTGCACTAAATTGAGCTCATATCAGACGTTTCGAGACAAAATAGATCTAGTTTCTAGTTCTATTTCGCCCAAAACCGACCAAGTTTGTGGAATAGATCTACTTTCTAGTCCTATTTCACACTATTGCACTAAATTGAGCCCATATCAGACGTTTCGAGACAAAATAGATCTAGTTTCTAGTTCTATTTCGCTTAAAACTGACCAAGTTTGTGGAATAGATCTACTTTCTAGTCCTATTTCACACTATTGCACCATTTTGAACTCATATTAGCCGTTTACCGTCACATGACGACCATTCAGCGTGACGCGACCCTTCGCGATATGCTGAATAACTGCGGGCAGCAACGTCTGCTCGGCTGCGTGAATACGCTCCGCGAGCGAATCTTCCGTATCTCCGTCCAGCACTTCGACTGCCTGCTGCGCGATAATTGGTCCGCTGTCCATGCCGCCGTCCACGTAGTGAACGGTGACGCCAGTCAGCTTAACGCCGTACGCAAGCGCCTGCCCTATGCCATTCACGCCGGGAAATGCCGGCAGCAGCGCCGGATGAATATTAATCATCCGGCCATAAAACGGCTCAACCAGCAAAGGCGTAATAATGCGCATGTAGCCTGCAAGCACGATCAGCTCAACGCCGCGCCGCGCTAGCTCAGATATAATTTCCGTCTCATAAGCTTCGCGAGACGGGTATTCCTTCGGCGTGAACAGGAACGTGTCCACACCAGCCTTCCTTGCGCGCTCCACAACGGGAGCGGCAGGCTTGTCACAAACAAGAAGCTCGATGGTTACATCGAGCTTCCCTTCCTGCACCGCATCTACAATCGCTTGGAAATTCGTACCTTGTCCCGAAGCGAAAACAGCGATGCGAAGTGCTCCCATTATACTTCCGCTCCCGTAAACGTTACGATGCGGCTTCCTTCCGTAACCGTTCCGATACGGTAAGCCTGCTCACCAAGCTCAGAAGCGATGCGAAGAGCTTCATTTGCTTGATCAGCTGGAACAACAATAACTAGACCAATACCCATATTGAAAGTCGTGAACATATCACGATTCGTAATCGCGCCTTTATTTTGCATCAAATCGAAGATTGGCAAAATCGGCCATGAGCCGTATTCCACATCAACGTTCACGCCGTCAGGAAGTACCCGCGGAATGTTCTCGATAAAGCCGCCGCCAGTAATATGCGCCATGCCCTTCACTTCCACTTGCTCAACCAACTTAAGCGCCGATTTCACGTAGATGCGTGTTGGCTCAATCAGCACATCGCCTAGCTTCGCGCCGCCAAGCTCTTCAAGCTCTTGATCAAGCGAATAACCCGCATCTTCAAGCAGCAAGCGACGAACGAGCGAGAAGCCGTTGCTGTGAATACCGCTGGAAGCAAAACCGATAACCGCATCGCCAGCAGCGATAGTTGATCCGTCGATCATTTTTTTCTTATCCACAATCCCTACTGTAAAACCAGCGATATCGTATTCTCCGCCTTGATACATGCCAGGCATTTCAGCTGTTTCGCCGCCGATGAGTGAACAGCCAGCTTGTACGCAGCCTTCTGCAATACCTTTAACGATCGCTTCGATTTTCTCAGGAACGACCTTGTCGCATGCCAAGTAATCAAGGAAGAACAACGGCTCCGCGCCTTGTACGATAATATCGTTCACGCACATGGCTACGGCATCAATGCCGATCGTGTCATGCTTGTCCATGGCAAAAGCAAGCTTCAGCTTCGTTCCGACGCCATCTGTTCCAGACACGAGTACAGGCTCATCGTACTTGTCCTTGTTAAGGCTGAACAGACCGCCAAAGCCGCCAAGCTCTGCCAGCACCTCTGGACGGTAAGTCCGTTTTACGTGCTTCTTCATCCGTTCAACCGCTTCGTTGCCTGCCGCGATATCGACGCCGGCTTTTTTGTACGCTTCTGACACTCTCGGTCAACTCCTTAACTAGTTTAGGAGCAGCAATCGCTCCATGAGGTTATTCATTTATGTTATTAACAGCTGCAGCTTTTGTCTGATTCTTCGTTAACTGGTGTTGGGTAGTCATTATCGAAGCAAGCTAGACACATGCCGCGATTATAAGCCCCATCATTGCCGCCAACAGACTCAACAAAACCTTCATTGCTTATAAAAGATAATGAATCAGCATTAATTTGCTTGCGGATTTCCTCTACTGTCCTTGAAGAAGCAATGAGCTCTTTGCGGTCAGGAGTATCAATTCCGTAGTAACATGGGTTTTTGAAAGGCGGCGATGTGATGCGCACATGCACCTCAGTCGCTCCTGCTTCACGAAGCAGGTTTACGATCCGCAGCGATGTTGTGCCCCGAACGATTGAATCATCAATCATAACGACACGTTTGCCTTCCACTACTTTACGAACGGCAGACAGCTTCATTTTTACACCTTTCTCGCGAAGCTCTTGAGAAGGCTGGATGAATGTCCGGCCGGTATATTTGTTTTTGATAAGGCCAAGCTCGTATGGAATACCGGTTTGCTCCGCATATCCAATTGCTGCTGAAATACTCGAATCCGGCACACCCGTTACGATATCCGCATCAACAAAAGATTCAGAAGCAAGCTGGCGACCCATCCGTTTGCGGGCCATATGAATATTAATGCCGTTGATATCACTATCAGGACGGGCAAAATAAATATACTCCATCGCACAAGTTGCGCGGCGGTCAACCTCCGCGTAACGTTCCTCGCGCATGCCGTCTGCATCAAGAATGAGCAATTCGCCAGGCTGTACATCACGCTCATACACGGCACCAATTGTCTCGAATGCACAAGACTCCGACGAGAATACATAACCTTCGCCAATACGGCCCATAACAAGCGGACGAAGAGCATGCGGATCAGCTGCAACAAGCAGCTTGTCGTTTGTCATAATCAAGAAAGCAAATCCGCCAACGATGCGCTGCAAAGCTTCCTTCGCAGCCGTCTCGAAATCCTTCGATGAACGTGCAATAAGATGCGCGATAACTTCCGTGTCGCTGGACGTTTGGAAGATCGAGCCGGACATCTCAAGCTCACGGCGAATTTCCGGCGCATTCACGATATTGCCGTTTGTAGCAACCGCAAGGTCACCGTCGCGATAGCGGAAAATAAGCGGCTGTGCGTTCGCAAGCTTACTTTCTCCCGCTGTCGAATAACGTACGTGGCCGATAGAGCGATCCCCGGCAAGCATATCGAGATTTTCCTTGTTGAATACTTCTTTTACGAGACCCATACCACGGTGATAAGCGAACTTATTGCCATTTTTCGTATCAACCGTACAGATTCCCGCGCTTTCCTCACCGCGATGCTGAAGCGCATGAAGACCATAATAGGACAGGTTGGACGCTTCGGGGAGATTAAAAACCCCGAAAACGCCGCATTCCTCACGCAATTTATCAAACATATCGTCACGGCCAATACCTTCGTTATAGTGGTCGCCCGTCCATAACAAAGGTTCCTGTCTTATTTGTTCATCAGACATGGAATCGCATCCTTCCAGACCTTCTCCAGTTGTGTTACCGGCGCCTGAATGCCGGATTTTCCGTTTACGCTTATGGTCAGGCTGCTGCCTTTAACGTTACCAACTTGTGCATGAACAACACCTTGCTCTGTAAGCCATGCTTGCAATGCCGCTGCTTGATCCGGCTTAGCCGACAGCAAGATACGGGATTGCGATTCGCTGAACAATAGGTGATCAGCACGTAGATCAGATGACAATGCCACTTCTGCGCCTAGACGACCGCTAATGCATGATTCTGCAACAGCTACCGCAATACCGCCTTCGGACAAGTCATGAGCCGATGCTACGAGACCTTTTTGAATCGCGCCAAGGACAGCATCCAGAACCTTCTTCTCTGTAGCAAGATCGATTTCTGGAGGACGGCCAGCAGCCGCGCCTTGCGTAACGTACTGGAATTCACTTCCGCCCATTTCCGCTTTTGTTTCGCCTACGAGAATAATAACATCGCCCTCAGCTTTGAAGCCTTGCGTTGTGATGTGATCGATATCGTGTACAAGTCCGACCATACCGATTACTGGTGTCGGGTAAATAGCACCCTTAGCGTTCTCATTGTACAAGCTTACGTTACCGCCGATAACTGGTGTGTTAAGCACGACGCAAGCCTCGGACATCCCGTCTGCCGATTTCTCAAGTTGCCAGAATACTTCTGGCTTCTCAGGGTTACCGAAGTTAAGGTTGTCAGTTACAGCAAGCGGCTCAGCGCCTGAGCACACGATATTACGTGCAGCTTCTGCCACCGCAATACGTCCGCCTACTTCTGGATCTAGATATACGTAACGTCCGTTGCAATCCGTTGTCATCGCCAGCGCTTTGCGCGTGCCGCGAATCGTTACGACTGCCGCATCGGAGCCAGGTTGAACAGCTGTCGATGTACGAACCATGTAGTCATATTGATTGTAAACCCACTCTTTGCTGGCAACTGTCGGGGAAGCAAGAACCTTCTCGAGCGCGCCAGTCAAATCCGTTACTTCATCATATGCCGATGTATCTACTGCGGCATTCTCGCTGTAGTATGCAGGCTCTTTCGATGGTTTGTCGTATACAGGGCACTCGTCAACGAGCGCTTTAACCGGCATATCGGCAACCTCTTGGCCTTGGTGGAACAAACGAAGACGACCGTCATCCGTTACTTTACCTACTTTGGCGCAAATAATGCCCCAACGATCAAAAATTTCCTTCGCTTGCGCTTCATGCTGCGGCTCTACGACGAAGAGCATACGCTCTTGCGACTCGGAAAGCATCATTTCATAAGGTGTCATGCCTGTTTCGCGCTGCGGCACCTCATCAAGGTAAAGCTCAAGGCCGTTGCCAGCTTTCGAAGCCATCTCAGCACTGGAGCAAGTAAGACCCGCTGCGCCCATGTCTTGAATACCAAGAACGATACCGGAGTTGATCAGCTCAAGCGTTGCTTCCATAACCAGCTTCTCCATGAATGGATCGCCGACTTGAACAGCTGTACGCTTTTCTTCTGATTCCTCGGAAAGCTCAACCGATGCAAAAGTAGCACCGTGAATACCGTCGCGGCCAGTAGCAGGACCAACGTAGAATACTGGGTTGCCTACTCCTTTTGCGACACCGCGCTGAATTTTATCATGATCGATTAGACCAACGCACATAGCGTTAACGAGCGGATTGCCCTCGTAGCTCTCATCGAACATAACCTCGCCCGCAACTGTCGGAATACCGATACAGTTGCCGTAGCCAGCAATTCCGCTAACAACGTGCTCAAACAAATATTTAACGCGCTCATTTTCAAGACGGCCAAAACGCAAGCTGTTCAGCAATGCGATTGGGCGTGCGCCCATGGAGAAAATGTCGCGGATAATGCCGCCTACGCCAGTTGCAGCGCCTTGGTAAGGCTCAACCGCTGATGGATGGTTATGCGATTCGATTTTGAATACAACCGCTTGGTTGTCGCCGATATCGACGATACCCGCGCCTTCGCCCGGTCCCATAAGAACGCGAGGTCCTGTGATCGGGAATTTTTTCAAAATAGGCTTGGAGTTTTTGTAAGAGCAATGCTCTGACCACATAACGCTGAATACGCCGATCTCCGTGTAGTTTGGCTTACGGCCAAGAAAGCCGCAAATGAGCTCAAATTCATAATCGGATACACCAAACTGGCTGTAAATTTTTTGCTCGGCAATTTGCTCCGCTGTCGGTTCCTTAGCTGTTAACTGCTGCGCCATGTTGTTCCCTCCATGCATTCAAAATCGATGTAAACATCCGTTTGCCGTCTTCCGAGCCAAGCAATTGATCAACTGCACGCTCTGGATGCGGCATCATGCCTACTACGTTACCTGCTTTGTTGCTAATGCCCGCAATGTTCTCTACAGAACCGTTCGGATTCGTGTCGCCCGCATAACGGAAAATAATTTGATCGTTCGCTTTAAGCTCAGCAAGCGTTGCGTCGTCGCAATAGTAGTTGCCTTCGCCGTGTGCGATTGGAATATTTATAATTTCACCTTGCGAATATTGGTTGGTAAATGCTGTGTTGTTGTTTACCACTTCAAGCGGCGCTTGATGGCAGCGGAACTTCAGTCCGTTGTTGCGAATCAAGGCGCCTGGCAGAAGGCCAGCCTCCGTCAAGATTTGGAATCCATTGCAAATGCCTAGAATATATTTGCCTGCTTCGGCTGCTTTTTGAACTTCCGCCATAACAGCAGCGAATTGCGCAATTGCGCCGCAGCGCAGGTAATCGCCGTAAGAGAAGCCTCCAGGTACTAGAATCGCATCATAAGAAGACAAGTCTGTAGCTGTGTGCCATACGTAGTCAACCGACTGGCCGATCGTGTCTTCGACTGCTTTGTAGCAATCGATGTCACAGTTGGAGCCTGGAAATACAAGTACTGCAAACTTCATCGCCCTATCCCTCCAGCTCAAAACGGAAATCTTCTACAACCGTGTTCGCAAACAGCTTTTCGCACATGGCTTTAATGCGTACTTCCGCTTCTGCGCGGTCAGTCGTATCAAGCTCAAGCTCCAAATATTTGCCGATGCGTACTTTTTCGACTTCAGAGAAACCAAGTGTGTGAAGCGCTCCTTGTACAGCGGTTCCTTGTGGATCCAAAACGTTTTGCTTGATAGTGACGTAGACGGTTGCCTTCATAATAGCCTCCTGAAAATGTGGGTTTTTTCTCGCAGCAGATTTTCGTCAAAATGTGATAGCCGCTCGGGCGCGGGAGTTATTGCTTACGCCGCTTTCGAAGCCGGGAAATTCTGATTACACGCTTTGCGGTAATTTCCCGGCTTCAAGAAGCGATCGCTGTCGCTCTCCAGCAACAACTTCCCGCTCTCCGAGCTCACACATTTCGAGATAAAACCTTTGCGAGGGTGGTCGGTGAAGCGTTTGTTTGGCGGCCGCGCTATCGCTGGCCGCTTGATTCCTTTTTGACTGGCCTGTGACTATGCTGCCTGTCAGTCGTACATTTGCAACCTTGCACTTTCGCGCTTTGGTTAAAGTTTATGGGGTGCAGCAGCGCTCTCGCTGACTGCCTGCCTTAGCGGCATGCGCTTCCGCGCCCCTATGTCAGCGTCATCGCTCTCGCTCGACGTTGTTAAAGTCATTCCATCCGGCCTTCATCGCCGGATTTTCATATAACGGGAGTTCCTACCGTTATATCAATTATAAAAGCTACTTTGCTGCGAATAGCGGGAATTTCGGGCGTTATTTGCATCAATTTCGGCGTCCTAGCTCGATTTCACAGCATTTAACGCCCGTTTTTCCCGTTCTTCACTACACTAAGCTAACAAAGCTTCCTACAGCTCTACGCCAGTAAGTCGGCGGTAGATATCACGGTAGCGGGACGTTGTTTCAGCTACTACGGAATCCGGCAGCGGTGCTGGCTTGCTGTCGCGATCCCATTTGTCCATGCTGTCGATCTCGATATCCAGCGCATAATTGCCTTCCGCCCAGAAGCGGGAGGAGTCAGGCGTGAAGATTTCGTCGATCAAGATCACTTTGCCGTCGATGAGTCCAAACTCGAATTTGCAATCGGCAAGGATGATGCCATGCTCTGCGCAATAGCCATGGGCGTATTCGTACAGCTTGATGCTGCGGTCACGAAGCTCCTCGGCAAGCTCAGCACCGACCATTTCAGCCATTTTCTCAAATGGGATGTCCTCGTCGTGACCAACGTCGTTTTTCGCTGCCGGCGTAAAGATTGGAGCAGGAAAACGTTCGTTTTTGCGGAGGCCTGCTGGAAGCTCTATACCGTTAATCGCTGACGTTTGCTGATACTGTCTCCAGCCGCCGCCAGTGATATAGCCGCGAACCACACATTCGATATCGATGCGCTCCGCTTTGCGGGTAACCATAATCCGGTTTTTAAGCAGCTCCGGCTCGGTGACGAGACCGCCAAGCTTCTCCACATCGGTATGAACGACGTGGTTCACTTGAATGTCAGCGGTTTGCTCGAACCAGTAAGCGGACAAACGGTTCAGCACATTGCCCTTGTCCGGCACTGCCGGGTCAAGCACGTAGTCGAATGCGGAAATGCGGTCGGTTACGACGATGAGGAAATGCTCGCCCAGATCGTACAGCTCACGAACCTTTCCTTTGTAAATCAGCGGAGCTTTAATATAATCGACAGCTGTCGATAGAGCTTGCGATGGTGCAGTCATCAGGCCAGCCTCCCCTTAAATCAATCCAAGACGTGTGAAAATCGTATCAACATGCTTTAGATGCCAAGCTGGATCGAAGCAATCATCGATTTCTTCTGTCGTCAGCACGCTTGTAATTTCCTCTGTCTCACCAATGAGTTCGCGGAATTGACGTTTTGTTTCCCATGCCTGCATTGCACGCGGTTGAACCGTGTCATAAGCTTTCTCACGGCTGAAGCCTTTGTCGATCAGCTTCGTCAATACGCGGCCAGAGAATGGCACGCCGTATGTCGCTTGCATGTTGCGCTTCATGTTTTCCGGGAACACGGTCAGGTTATTGATGATGTTGCCCAAACGGTTCAGCATGTAGTTAAGCAGCATCGTTGCATCCGGCAAAATAATACGTTCAACAGACGAGTGGCTAATATCGCGTTCATGCCAAAGGGCAATGTTCTCGTAAGCTGTAACCATATGTCCGCGAATAACGCGGGACAAGCCGGAAATGTTCTCGCAGCCGATTGGATTGCGTTTGTGCGGCATTGCGGATGAACCTTTTTGACCTTTTGCGAACGCTTCTTCTACTTCACGGAACTCACTCTTCTGCAAAGCGCGAATTTCAGTTGCAAACTTATCAAGCGAAGAGGCTACGAGTGCAAGAGTCGCCATATATTCAGCGTGACGGTCACGCTGCAATGTTTGTGTTGAGATTGGTGCTGCGGTAATGCCAAGCTTCTTGCATACAAATTCTTCAACAAACGGATCGATATCTGCGAATGTACCTACCGCACCGGACATTTTACCGAACTGCACGTTGTTCGCAGCATGGTGGAAACGCTCCAGGTTACGCTTCATTTCCTCATACCAAAGCGCCATTTTCAGACCAAAGGTTGTTGGTTGCGCGTGTACGCCATGCGTACGGCCCATCATCGGCGTATCCTTGTATTGCAATGCTTTGTTCTTAAGAATTTCGATAAAACGTTCGATATCTTTAACAAGAATCGCGTTAGCTTGAAGAAGCAAATAACCGATAGCAGTATCTACAACGTCCGTAGAAGTAAGGCCGTAATGCACCCATTTGCCTTCAGGGCCTGCTTTCTCAGATACGGCGCGTGTAAACGCGATAACGTCATGACGAGTGTCCTGCTCAATTTCATAAATCCGATCGATATCGAAATCAGCTGATGCGCGAAGCGCGACAACGTCTTCCTTCGGAATAACGCCTAGCTCAGACCAAGCCTCGCATGCGCAAAGCTCAACCTCCAGCCATGCTCTGAATTTATTTTCCTCTGTCCAAATAGCTCTCATTTCCGGTCTGCTGTAACGATCTAACATGATTGCTTCACACCTTCCAAATAGTTGTTTCTTCGATCCAGCTAAGCGCAGCATCCGTCGTTTCTGCCAAAACATTGACATGACCCATCTTCCGCTTCACAACAGCTTCCTTTTTCCCGTACAAATGCAATTTCGGAGCGACCTTCAAGCGCTTAGCCGATTCATCCGCGCGAGCTGTAAGCTCTAGAAGCGGTGCGACATGCTCACCCAGCACGTTCACCATAACAACAGGACTAATAAGCGTCGTATCTCCGAGCGGCAGATTGCACACTGCGCGTACATGCTGCTCGAACTGTGACGTCCGGCAAGCTTCCATCGTGTAGTGTCCGCTGTTATGCGGGCGTGGTGCAAGCTCATTTACGAACAGCTCACCATCCGCTGTAACGAACAGCTCTACTGCAATTAGACCAACTACGCCTAATCCCTCAGCGATACGCTCTGCAAGCCGTTCTGCTTGCTGCTGCAAATCCTCCGTAATCCTTGCTGGCACGATAGACAAATGCAATATATTATCGACGTGTATGTTTTCCGCGACAGGGAAAACCTTGATCTCACCCTGCGGACTTCTCGCCGCTATAACTGATATTTCCTTATCAAAACGAATGAACTGCTCAAGCACCAGTTGGACGCGCGCTCGTGCTAAGGTCTCATACGCTTCTTCTATTTCGCTTTCACTGCGAATGACCCATTGGCCTTTGCCATCGTAACCGCCCATTGCTGTTTTCAATACGCAAGGAGTTCCAAAGGCGGCAACAGCCTCGCGCAGCTCGTCTGCGCTGCGAATCTCGCGGTAAGGGGCAACACGTACGCCAGCTGCTTCAATCGCCCGCTTCTCGCGAAGCCGATGCTGCGTTGTATACAGCAGCTCACTTCCCTGCGGCACATAAGACTCTGCCATCAGCATCGCTGCTACATCTGCATCCACATTCTCGAATTCGTATGTGATGACGTCCGATCGTTTTGCAAGCTCCCTCGCTGCATCGTGATTGTCGTAAGCTGCGACGATTTGCTCTGCTACTTGTCCAGTCGGAGCATCCGGCGTTGGATCAAGAGCAATGAAGCGATACCCCATCGCGCTGCCTGCATTCGCCATCATTCGTCCAAGCTGCCCGCCGCCTAATATGCCGATCGTACTGCCCGGCAACAGCGTCTGAATCATTTGCTTGTCCGTTTTTTGACTCATAACGTCTCACTGCTTTCCAGCACTTCCTGCTTTACACGCTCGCGACGTGCGATTACACGCGCTTGCACCTCGGGATCAAACGCTCCCAGCATTTGTGCCGCGAGCAGTCCAGCATTCGTTCCGCCTGCGTTGCCAATGGCTACCGTAGCTACTGGAATGCCGCCAGGCATTTGAACGATAGAGAGCAAGGAATCAAGTCCACTCAAATTCGAGGACTTCACGGGAACGCCAATAACCGGCAAAATCGTCTTAGCAGCGACCATGCCGGGCAAATGTGCAGCTCCGCCGGCTCCGGCAATAATTACCTTAAGCCCTCGTTCTACTGCAGTTTCTGCATACTCGAACATTAAATCCGGTGTCCGATGCGCGGAAACGACTTTTTTCTCATAAGGAATTTGCAATTCCTCTAGTACGTCGCAGGCTAATTTCATTGTGTCCCAATCCGATTTGCTGCCCATGATGACGCCAACCTTCGCAGACATGCGTTCAAACCCACTTTCATCTATAAGATAATTATTGATCAAGCATCCTATAAAACAACACATCCAAAATAGAAAAGGCCCTTCAGCAGCCATAAGAATGGGGATGCCGCAGGACCGGAGCGGAAGCACAGACCGGTATTCATGCGAATCCATGGCCAATCAAGCTTCACTTCAATGAGGACGAGACAAATCGTGCTGCAGAGCCGAAAAGACAACAGAAGGCTGCCCCGTAAAGGAGGCAACCAGTGTCCAACTAACAAGGCACTTTGCAGACTTGCATTTGCTTTATGGCGATCCGAAACCTTACGATTCGATATCGCTTATCGTCTCATTTTGCTCGTAGTCCGAAAATTAAGGTTCTCGGGTAGAAACATTCAGGCCTGATCCCGAATATATACGAGTAAACTTTAAATGAAATAGTAGGAAGATATTTGTATTCATCCATAAATTTCAGTTCTAATTTTTCACAAAACATTTCTGTTCACTCTAACCTTAAGAACAAACAGCAATACGTTCCAGCGGACAATTCCGCCTCAAACCTATTCTAGTTTATCTAATCCCCAAACCACTGTCAATGAAATACGAACATTAAAAGAGAATGTTTTATAAAGGTTCGTTTTTTTGAACAAAATAATCGGAAATCCCGTATGAAATAACCATATTTAGGTGTATCGCACCTGATCATTCCCTAAACTTACCTTCTTTACTATTCTGTACAACCCCCATTCGTATTGGCTGTCGTACTTTTTCTTTGACCTCTTCCTTATCATTCCCATTTCTCCGTCTGCCTTAAGCGAGCGGATTGACATTTCCCATTCGAATGCGAGAGCCATGTAATGAATACATTATAAAAGAGTCTTTTCTTAGCATTCAGGCAGGCACCGCAGCCGAGACCGCAATAGCTAATCATTTTAAAAAGGAGGCTCGAATAGGGTGCATATTCATGTCGTGCAAAAAGGAGATTCCATCTATAAGCTTTCTCAAATATACGATTTGTCGATAAGCGACATCACAGATGCAAACGGCCTTAGCGACCCAAACATACTCGTTATTGGTCAGGCGCTTATTATTCCAACTGATGCAAGCACTCATAAAGTACATTATGGTGAATCGCTCTGGCTTATCGCCCAGCGATATGGCGTTACACTGCAGGAGCTCGCGAAAATAAACAAAATCTCTAATCCCGCCCTTATTTACCCGGGGCAAACACTCGTTATTCCTCAAACCGTGCGGCCAACAATTGAAGTAAACGCCTATACACAGAAATTTGACGCTGCCGGTGTTCGTTTAATTGAGGACATTGGCCAACATCTAACCTATTTAAACCCATTCAGTTACCGTGTACAGGCTGACGGTACTTTTACGCTTTTAGATGATTCAGCTATTATAAATGCAGCCTACCAGACACAAACAACGCCTATGATGGTTCTAACTAATTTCGAAAACGGCACATTCAGTCCTGATACTGCCCATGCGGTGCTCGCAGATGCCGGGCTTCAACAAAAGCTCATATCGAGCATTCTCGTTATGATGAAGCAGAAAGGTTATCTAGCGCTCAATGTTGATTTCGAATATGTTCCGCCTGCCGATCGTGAGTTATTTCAACATTTTATTCAAAATCTCGTCGACAGCCTGCACCCGGAAAATTATCTCGTATCCGTTTGCCTCGCGCCCAAGCTGAATGCCGACCAAGCAGGCACATTATATGAAGCGCATGATTACCAGTCTCTAGGCCGCATCGCCGATTTTGTTATTCTCATGACCTATGAATGGGGCTGGTCGGGCGGGCCGCCGCGAGCCGTAGCTCCGCTGAACGAGGTCAACAAGGTGCTGCAATATGCCCTCAGCGTTATTCCTCCCCAAAAAATCGTAATGGGCATGCCTTTGTATGGCTACGATTGGACACTTCCCTACGTCCAAGGCGGAAAGTGGGCACCGACGATCAGTCCTCATGAAGCGGTAATTCGTGCGAATACTTACGGAGCCACCATTCAATATGATGATGAGGGACAATCACCTTACTATAACTATTACGACAAGGAAGGCCGAGAGCATGTGGTCTGGTATGAGGATGCACGCAGCGTTCAGGCCAAATTCAATCTTGTCAAAATATATAAGCTTCGCGGCATCGGCTATTGGGTGCTCGGCGTACCGTTCCCGCAAAACTGGTATGTGCTGCAAGCCAATTTTAAAGTGAAAAAGCTCATATAACTTATGATTTAATACAGATCAAAAGAAGACCGTATCGTTCGGCATAATCGAACGGTACGGCCTTCTTTTTTATTTATTAAACCAACCACACTGTTTTTGCAGTGGCCGGTACACGCTGCGGCTCTGGAGCCGTCATATCTGGATAACCTAGGTAAATAAAACCTACGATTTGATCTTGTTCACTCAGGCCGAATGTTTCTCTCATAATCGGATGGTACATTGGATCGCCCGAACGCCATATCGCTCCAAGTCCATTCGCATGTGCTGAAAGCAGCAAATTTTGCACCGCTGCTTGAGCAGCAGCAAGCTCCTCTGCCAGCACAGCACGCGGATCATCCGACGGTGAGCATACTGCCGCAATAACGACTGGAGCACGGAATGCTTTGGTACGTTCTTTAGCCAAACGATCCTCAAGCGGCTGTCCGCTCAGATCAGGAACAGCGGCCGCGGATACACGCGCATATCCTTCTGCAAGCCGCCCTCTGCCTTCACCCGTCATAACAATAAATGACCAAGGCTGCGTATTATGATGGCTAGGCGCCCAAACAGCTGCATCCAACAACCGTTCAATAAGTGCACGATCAACAGGGTCCTTCTTCACTCTTCCAATCGTTCTTCTCGTGCGAATCGCTTCTTCTATGTTCATTTCAGCTTCTCCTCCACCCAAATGTCTATAATAAGATGCTTAAAAACTTATTGCTCAAACAGATGCAAATATTCGCCGTATCCTTCTTCCTCCAGCTTATCCTTGCCGATAAAACGCAGTGAGGCGGAATTGATGCAATAACGAAGCCCCGTCGGCTGCGGTCCATCATCAAATACATGTCCGAGATGAGAATCGCCCTCTTTGCTGCGAACCTCGACCCGTACCATATAATGCGAGGAGTCCGTATGCTCAGAAACAGCTGCTGCTTGCAGCGGCTTCGTGAAGCTCGGCCAACCGCAGCCAGCATCGTACTTATCGCGGGAGCTGAACAGCGGCTCTCCAGAAACGATATCTACATAAATGCCATCCTCGGTGTGATCCCAATACTCCCCTGTGAATGGACGTTCTGTTCCACTGTTTTGTGTGACCTCATACTGGATCGGCGTAAGACGCTGCTTCAATTCTGCAGGGTCTTTCTTAATCGCCCAGTTTTGTGAAATAAAAGCGTCGCGGCCAGAGCCTTTACGATACATTTTGTAACGATACGGATTCGATTTGTGATAGCCCTGGTGATAGTCCTCTGCCGGATAAAAAGCTTGCGCCGGTTCGATTTCCGTTACGATTGGCCGGTCGAAGCGACCGCTAGCTTCAAGCTCTTGTCTAGAAGCTTCCGCCAGTTCTCGCTGCTCTTCATCATAATAATAAATACCTGTCCGATAAGATTCCCCGCGATCATGGAACTGACCGCCTGCATCCGTAGGGTCGATTTGCTTCCAAAAAATATCAAGCAGCTTCTCATATGGGAAGATCGCAGGATCATACGTAATTTGTACCGCTTCCGCATGACCTGTCGTCTCCGAGCATACTTCCTGATAAGTTGGGTTTACCGTATGTCCACCCGTGTATCCGGATACGACCGATATAATACCCGGCATTTCCTCAAATGGCGATACCATGCACCAGAAGCAGCCTCCTGCGAACATTGCTTTTGCTTCTTTTCGGCTCGCGCCGTTATTTGTAATTGGTTGATCCATGCTGATCATCCTCCTAGTTGGTTCAAATGATAATGAATCTCTATTATACAATACTAGGTGGGTTAACAACAAAAAAAGGAGGAAACGTCGCTTGACAGCGACATTTCCTCCTTCTATTAGTTATTTAAAGTCCGAGCCTGGAAAAAATACGAATAAGATCGGTAATGAGCTTGCGCCCGGTGATGAATATTGAATCGTTACTTCTGGCGCTGGCTGCATGCCAGCTGCTCCAGCGGGTTGATTCGGTTGCGTATAGATCAATGCTCCTTCGCCTACCTTCACATGACCGCCTGAAGGGACGTACACCACTTTTCCATTTACACTAACTGCGCCTTGGAAAATTCCCGCTCGAGGATTTAGAATAATTCGCGTTCCCCAAGCGACATTTTTGAGCTTGACGGTCGTTACGGCACCATATTCCCCGCCGTTAATTGTCATTCCGCCTGTCAATGCATCTACACCTGCCATAGCAGGGCCACGTTGACCTAAGCGCAGCTTGCTTTCTGTAACACCAATCTTCTCATTCACTTCAATATATTGATCGGTATCGAAGAACTTGCCGCGATTTCCGACCTTCTCCAGCTCAGTAACCATAGACACTGCACTAATCGGGTCGGTGTCTACTTTAAGCGCCATCGTGGAAAATGTCAGCTTACCGTCCATGTCGACATCAAGCAAGCCCGAGAAACCTTCGTCTGGATTCATAATAATTTTCTCAAGCTCCGGCAGCAGCACAGCGGAAGTACCAGGCTCAATAATCATTTCGCGCGGCTGTGAGCTTGCAAAATATCTAGCTACTGCAGCCGATCCAAATTGCATAGCACTGACGCTTGGTCCAGCAAGGCCGCGGTTGCCAATCGTCAGCTTTACGCTTTCGCTTTCGTTATTCGTAACCACAACCGCCAGCTTCAATCGCTCGTCAGAGCCGTTGCGGTGATGAAGGAATAAACGACTTGCATCATTCAACGTATCTTCGTACAGCAAACCTTCTCCAAAGAAACGCTCCGGCGCATTCGACATATACAATGTGCGGCCGCCTTTGGATTCAATCGTATCCACCTCTTTGAAGGTGTTCATTAGTTTCCCGTCAACTTCAAATTTATCGCCCGGGTTACCATAACGCATGTAGTATTCATAAGGCGTATACATAACCTCTTCTGTTACACGAATATCTTGAGACACGACTTCACTTCGTGCGCCATCGTTGTCGTAGACACTTTGAGTAACGGTATAAACACCTGGCTCAAAATATGTACTTTTACGACCGGTCCACTCTGTCTTCACGATTTTGCCATCAGGGTCGTAACTCAAATCCTTAAATTCGATCGGCTCCCCGAGCTTCACCTCATACGGAGCTTCGAAGCGGGCTACTGGCGGCACGTTTGGCTCCGGCTGAATTGTTATGCTAATTTGCTTAAGCTGTGCATTAAACACATAAGTGGCATTCCACAGCAGCTTGACTGCTGATAAAGGCACATGCATCGTTCCATTAATTTGTGTAGCTGCATTAGGCAGTACAACGTAGCTTCCGTTGCGATTCGCACCGCGCATATTATTGTTCAGCGTAACTTTGTTGAAATAAGTATCGATATGAGTGCCTTTACTATCAGCATAAACGCTTGCTCCAACGGAAATAGCAATCGTCCGAATAGGAATCATCGTAACTCCCTTTACTACCGGCAGCGGCGCCGTCATTTGCTGCGCCTTGCCGTTTACAGTCATTTTTTTCGAACCATGCACAAACACAACCTTTATCGGCTGACGCTCAGCTGCATTAGCTTCCTCCTTCACTCCAAATCCAGTACCTGCCAGCGAAACGAGTAAGCCTGCTATGAGAACTCGCTTAGTCATTTGCTTAAACCAATTCTGTGTTTTCATCTTGTTCTCCTTCCAATTTGCGGCATCGGCTGCCGCATCCCTTATGGTTAGACGCCGAAAGGAGGGAGAATGTTCCGGTCCGATTTGAAATTTACAGGAAATTCCCATATATCGCAAAGGACATCTACGTTTGTCTTTGTTACAATAAGATGACATCCGCAACTATTTAGGAGCAATTGAAGTCTAATCTATGTACCCTTGCTAGCAGTTCGTTCATCCGATCTTTCGTGCAAGTGACTATCAAGAGAGGTGAATGAATAGAATGAGTGATTTGATTTTGGAACAACGCACTGCCAGCCAATTCGATAAGAAAACACGCAGAAAGAAAGGAAACCGTACCTTCCTTCTTTTTGTCTGCATATGGGTCATTATTATATGCTCCGGCATATTGGGCGCCAAATGGTATACCGAACGGATTCAGCAGACGTTATCCGCAAACTTGGAGCAGCAAACCGCTGGCCAAATTGCGGCTATGCAGCAAGCTTATGAGGCTCGCATGCTGAAGCTCGAAACCGACTACACCGCAGATCTTGCTGAGCTAAAGGCAAAAGTCGATGCGCTAAATGAACTGCTTACGTTCACGAAGGACAACGCCGCTTCCAAAACGGACAACAGCAACAAGCTGTATACGCAGTTGAATGAAGTGAAAAAACAGCTTAATGAGCTGCAGAAGAGCTTGGACGTGCTCAAATGAATATAACCGTCAAAGCGTTAAATCGAACTGCACTGCTTGCCTGTGCACCTTTTCTAGGCATTATGATCTGGCTGTTATTGTCCGATATCGTTATTCAATTATCTGCTGAAGCCTTTCCAAAGCCCATTACCGAGCAAACAAGGCTTCCCGAATCCGATATTAAGCATGCCGCTGCCGGCCTTGACCTCGCACAGGAGACCGCATCACAAACACGAGAGTCCATTCAAAGACAGCTGAAGCTGTACAAAGAAACAAATGCCGATATGGCAAAGATATCTTCCATGGCTGCATCGCAGGCAATGAGACCTTTGCAAATTTACGACCGCAATATTACGAGCAAGCTTGGCAAGGTCGCCGGTACGATTGAATCGGACAAGCTAAGAGCACAGCTTTTCTACATAAAAGCAGAAAACTTCTCGGCGTACGCGCTCAAGGTGAAGCTTAAGAGCAAAGATGCGATGACGATGTCGCTCGGCGGTGAAGAGCTTGGACAAGCAGAGACTACTCTCGCCGCAGTAGCCCGGCACGGAGCTGTTGCCGGCATTAATGCAGGCGGCTTTGCAGATGGACGAGGCAAAAGATATCCGCTAAGCACAACCATTGTGGACGGAGATTACGTGACAAGCTTCGAGCCGCCGCGTGCGGATTTGTTTTTTGTAGGCTTAAACGAGCAAAATGAGCTCATCGGAGGAAAATTCGCAAGCAAACAACAGCTGGATGCCAAAAACCCAAAATTCGGTGCATCCTTTGTTCCTGTACTGCTGCGCGGCGGATCTCCACAACCGATCCCAGCCAAATGGCAGACCAGTCCAAAGCGCGCACCACGGACCGTCATTGCTAATTTCAAGGATGATCAACTGCTGTTTCTTGTAGCTGACGGCTACAACGAATCAGGCAGCTCAGGGGCTACGCTTGGTGAAATGCAGCTATTGCTGCAGCGCTATGGCGCCGTTGACGGCTACAACCTGGATGGCGGCGGCTCGTCCTCGCTCATTTTTAACGGAAGAGTCATTAATAAGCCTTCCGACGGACAGCTTCGCAAGCTGCCGACGCACTTTTTGTTATTTAAATAATTAGGCCTGCATAGCGCGATGAAGATGATTTCTGAATATACTATTATCGAACTCCTAAGTTTTGACCCCTACTACTGTTCTTCGGAAAGGAGCAGCACGAATGGGCATTGGATCGAAATGGTACCGCAAATCATTGTTGACGATTACAGGCATTCCTCTGGTAGAGAGGCTTTCAACTACGTATGGAAAAAAACTCGCAAGCCGATTTATTGCGGGGGAGACGCTTGAAGAGGCTTTGCTTGAGCTCGAAAAGCTAGGCAAGCTAGGCATTATGGCAACGCTTGACCATCTTGGCGAAGGTATACAGGACTTAAGCGAGGCATCAGCATACAGAGATCAATATTTGAAGCTAATCGAAGGCATAGCTGATCGAAAAGCTAATTCTCATGTATCGCTGAAGCCTACTCAAATGGGTCTCGCTCTTGACCAAGCGGCTTGTTACGCAAACATTCGAGACGTAGTCAAGCATGCAAGGCGCCATCGAAACTTCGTTCGAATTGACATGGAGAATACGCCTTATACGCAAGCTACAATCGATATCGTTAAAAGGCTCCACAAAGAAGGCTTAACCAATGTCGGCACCGTGCTGCAGGCTTACCTATTCCGAACGGAGCAGGATGTTAACGATATGCTTCAAGCACGCATAAGCTTGCGACTCGTTAAAGGCGCCTACAAAGAATCGAGTGAGGTCGCCTATCAAGATAAAAACGAGGTCATCGACAATTTCAAAAGCATGATCAAGGCTCATTTGGACAAAGGCATCTATACCGCCATTGCCTCACATGATGATGCGATCATTAGCTGGGTAAAAGCTTATGTGCGCACGAACCGTATTGCCAAAAGCGCCTTCGAGTTCCAAATGCTCTACGGCCTCCGCATGAATGAACAGGCGAAGCTCGCAAAGGAAGGCTACCGCATCCGCTGTTACGTCCCTTACGGCGCCATGTGGTACCCCTACTTCACCCGCCGACTTGCCGAGAAACCTGCAAACCTTATGCTCGTTCTTAAAAACATGTCCGGTCTAAAGAAGGCATCCCCTAAGTAAAAACAGTCGAGCAGGATAGCTTTACCTGCTCGACTGTTTTTTTCTATCGATCTTCGTACCAATACCCTTTGATCCCCTTCTCTAGGCGAAGCAAAGCTTCCAAATAATAATAATCGCCCCAAATCATAAAATCGTCCGGAGACGATCCGCCTCGAACATGGTAAGAGCCTCTTTTGATCAGGCCATCCACATTCGGCTCATTGATGGTCGAATAATTGAGTACAAGCGACTCCATCACAAGCCGTATTCTGCGTTCGAAATACGCGCGCTCCGGGTCACTCTCATCCATCAAATCGAGCAGCTCCAACAAACCGGCGCAAAAGATGGCAGAAGCCGAGCTGTCACGAGGCGTTCCAGACTCGATAGGCGCATTAAAGTCCCAATAAGCAACTTCATCCTCTGGCAGATGGCTCAAGAAAAACCGCGCCAGCCTTTTTGACGTCTCTAGGTAAAGCCGATCCTTCGTATACCGGTACGACAGCGCGAATCCATATACACCCCATGCTTGTCCCCGTGTCCACGTCGACCCGTTTGTATAGCCTTGAGCTGTATCGCCGCCGATCGGTTCGCCATTTTTTTGATCAAAATGAAAGGTATGATAGGACGAGTCATCCCCGCGGACCAGATAACGTCGGCTCTTGTCAGCATGGAGAACCGCAGCCTGGCGGTACCGTTCATCGCCTGTCTGCTCGAATGCCCAGTAAAGCAAAGGCAAATTCATCATGCAATCGATAATAATGCGGCCGCCGTTTACAGAGTCGCCAGCAGGTCCCCACGCTTGAAAATATTGACCCGGCTCGCGCCACCTTGCCATTAGTTTGTCGGCGGCCCTTAAAGCAAGCTGCCTTGCAGCTTCATCCTTTTCTATCATCCACTGTGCTTTAGCCGACAACGAGTACAAAAATCCGATATCATGATGATCCAGCACCCGGTCCGCTTCATAGCGCTCCCGGAAGCTTTCAACGTTTCGGGCTGCCGCTTGCCGAAATGCGTCATCGCCGCTGTACTCGTAACAAAGCCATAACATGCCGGACCAAAAGCCGTCGGTCCAATCATCATTGGCGTTCAACTCATACGAGCGGCCACCGTCCGTGCTGACATGTGGAAATTGATCGCCAAATTTGCCGATATTCCGCCTCGTCTTCTGTAAAGCGTCCTCAATAGCTGTTTGCCATACGCTCATCGGATTCATCCTCCCCATATTCCGGCATCATTCAAAAATAAAAGACGGCTCTCAGCCTCACCGCTCTAGAGCTTCTCTTCCGTCCCTACTCTGCCTATACTGTCCCGGAGTTATGCCTTCGTACTTTTTAAACACCCTTAGCAAAGATTGGCTGCTTGCAAAGCCGCATTGCTCGGCAATATCTTGAATGGCGTGGTTGGTCTCAGCAAGCAGCGATTTCACCTTGTCAACACGCCGCTTATTAACAAAATCAACGAGATTCTCTCCGGTTTGCTCTTTGAAAAATCGAGATAAGTAAGTCGGATTAATATCGAAAGCAAGCGAAATGCTCGTCAGGCTAATATTCATATCATTCAAGTTATGAAGGACATGCTCGACAACTTGGCTCTTCAAATCGGTATTATGGCTTTTCTTCTTTTGCTGCAAATAATCACAGGCTTTCTTTAGGAAGTCCAAAATTTCTTCTTCCATCTCTGCGAAGGTTTCGCACTCTGTAATCTGCTTAATTAAATCCGTTTTCTCCACCATAATTTCTTTCGTGCTAAGTTGAAGCTGCTCTACCGCTTTCAGCATCGTGCCGACGAGTTCGAACATCAGCAATTTTCCCATTTGAATGGACAGCGTTCCCTCGGAAAAATTCGTAATGAGGATACGCTGCAGGACAGCTGCCGCCTCATCGTAATTGCCTGCCGCCATCAAGTTAATTAATTGACGTTCGGTATCGAGCGGATAATACAAATCATTTTTGGGACGCTTAATCGATTCATAGGAAATGATTTGGTTGGAGCCAAGAACAAGCTTATATTCCAGAGACTCGACCGCTTCCTCGTAGCATTTTGGGAGCGTCGACCAAAACGTATGGATATCACTGACACCCACGGAAAAACGAACGAAAAATTTATCTTGAATAAAACGTTTAGCGTCATTTGCCACTTTGAGCAGCTCTTTCTTTGCTTCCTTCTCTTTCCCTAGGACGTTTACAACGCAAGCAATCATGCCGTCAACTTCCGTGAAATAAGTGCGATGGCCTGCGGATAACAGCTCCTCAAAAATGTTCGTAACGATCAGGTAAACGAATTGAAGCTTCCTCTCCGCATCCATTTCTTGATTCGCCTGAAACAGCCGTTCATATTCTTCGATCTGCAGCAGCAAGACGGCAAACCGGTCTGTCTCGAACCGAAAATCAAATGATTCAATGGCTTGCGGCAGTGCGGAGCTCATATCCACCCGGCCTTTCAGCAGACGGGCCAAAAATTGATTGCGCAGCACTTGATGCTGCTCGAGCAGCTTTCTACTTGCTTCATCTTGGATGGCTGCGCTGTCGGTCATAAACGATTGCAGAACCGCAAATTCGTTCGGCATATTCATCATGTTTGTTTTGACCTTTGTTGAAACAAAATTCATCATATTTTGAATAGGGGCATAATTTCTTCGCGTAAGCCAAAAGGCGCTAAGTCCGCCCAGTCCGATGCAAAGCAGCATCGCAATATAAATTAAATTTTTAAGCAGCTTCACTTTAGCGGAATACACTTGCTCCGGCAAAACCGAAATATAGGTCCAATTCGTCGTATCCGACTTCACATAAGATATGGCCGCATCGTTGCCGTCCACTAATTCCGTAAGAAAACCGCGTTGATTGCTCATTTTCGGTATCGGCAGCTCAGCCAGTCCAGTCTGAGGGCCAGTAATCATGATGGGATGGCCCTCGCGATCGAGGATATAAACCGAACCCTCGGTTGCTAGACCAACTTTCGAAATCGCTTGCTTGAGCCGATCCTGATTGAGCAGCACAACAAGAGTCGCAGGGGCAGCTTTAATCTCTTGAATAGGCAAGGATTGCACGTAAACGAGCGAGTTTTCCGTTTGTTTGGCGCCTTCATTTAATGTAACGAAAAGACCAGCATGGCTCGCCCGGAGCCACTCTGTCCATTCCGCAAAGCTTTTTCCCGATGCCTTATGGAGCACGGAATACAAATCGTCTGCCGGCATAAACGTCGTTGTCGTTATCCCATATTCTTTGTTCTTGAGATAGATATAGGCATCGGTTATATTGCCGTTGGCAATCGTATAAGACTGAAGGCTCGAGATCATTTCCATCGTGCCGAACCTGGCTTCCGCCGTATCCAACGTTTCACGGTTTAAATACGTCATGACTTTCGGGTCAAACGATAATTGCGTGCCTAACCTGCGAATGTCAGTGATCTGATTGTCCACTAATTGCCGAACCTGATCGAGGAGCGTGTCGTTAGCTCTGCGCACTTCCTTGACCAGCATTTCTTGTGATTGCAGCAGGACGATCAAGGTAATAAGGATTGGAATAAATAAGACAAATAAATACGAGTACAGCCAAAACTTATAAACCTTGCGTTTCATATGAGCATCCACCGCCAGAGAATTATACTCCGAGTATATACCAACTACTCTTTTACCGCACCGATCATAACGCCCTTCGCGAAAAACTTTTGCAGAAACGGATACACAAGCAATATCGGAAGCGTCGCAACCATAATCGTGGCATATTTGATGCTTTCCCTGATTCCTTCTTGATCCGCCATTGCGTCTCCCAGCTGCATGGAGCTCGTATCGTTAATGACCAATATTTCTCGTAAAATGATCTGCAGCGGAAATAATTCACGGTCACGGATAAACAACATCGCATTGAACCAAGAATTCCAGTGGGCAACGCCGTAGTAAAGGATCATAACCGCGATAATCGGCATGGAAAGCGGGACGACGATTTTGAACAAAATACCGAACTCCCCGGAGCCATCTATTTTGGCAGATTCGATCAAGCTCTCGGGAATCGCCTCGAAGGAGGTGCGCATGATGATCAGATTCCATGTACTGATTGCAACCGGCACGATTAACGCCAGCAAGCTGTTGCCCATATGCAGCCAGTTGTTGATCAATAAATAAGTGGGAATCAGTCCGCCGCTAAAATACATCGTAAATATGATAGCGATCATAATCGGTTTGCGCAGCATGAACTTACGGGACAGGCCGTAGGCGCCAAGCGCCGTGAAAAACAAGTTAAACAGCGTTCCAGAGAAGAGGATCAGGAGCGTATTCCGGTATCCACTGAATATATTCGGATTGTCGAGCACGCGGGAGTAAGCCTCCCAGCTAAATCCAAGCGGACCTAGGAGCATGCCTTGATGTGCAATCAATCGATTAGAGTCGCTTAAGGAAGCCATTACGACATGATAAAAAGGATAAATGGTGACGACGATAAGCAAAAGCATGAGAATGGCGTTCAATATATCAAATGTGCGGTCTGTCATCGTATTATTTTTCAAGTTCCCATTCCCCCTTACCATAATCGGTTCCCGGATACCCGGCGGGAAAACCAGTTGGCGCTAATGAGCAAAACAAAGTTGATGCCCGCTTGAAACAAGCCGACAGCAGAAGTAAAGCTGTAGTCCTGACCTTCCGCAAGCCCTTTCCTGTACACAAAGGAGGAGATAATATCCGCAGTCTCATAGGTATTCGGATTGTAGAGCAATATAATCTTCTCAAATCCGATATCCATAAGTCCTCCGATTCTAAGAATGAGCAAAATCATAATGATTGGAATCAATCCCGGAAGCGTAATGCTCCACATTTGCCTAAACCTCCCGGCACCATCGACTCTGGCCGCTTCGTAGAGCTCGGGATTAATGCCGCTGAGCGCCGCTAAGAAGATGATGGACGACCAGCCAAGCTCCTGCCATATGCTGGAGAATACATAAATGAACCGAAAGTTAGCGGCATCGCCAAGCAAAGTAGTGCGTTCGCCCCCGAAAAATTCGATCATCGTACTGATAATCCCATCACGGTTCGTAAAATCGAGAATGAGTCCGCAAATGACAATGAGTGATACAAAGTGAGGCAAATAGACGACTGTTTGAACGACGTTTTTAAACAGCTTCAAACGAATTTCATTAAGCAAAATAGCAAGAATAATCGGCGCTGGAAAACCAAACAAGAGCTGATAGAAGCTTAGCAGCAGCGTATTGCGCAGCACCCGCCAAAAGTAGATGCTGTCAAAAAAGTCCTTGAAATTGTCAAGGCCAACCCATGGGCTTCCCCATACACCCTTGGCAATGCTGAAATCCTTAAAGGCAATAATCGAACCGTACATCGGAAGATATTTGAAAATAAAATAATATAAAACAACTGGCAGCACCATAAAATAGATGGCTTTATTTCTCACAAGATCGTTAGCTAGTTTTCTCATCATCGCAGGTGCACTCTCTTTCCACCGAAATTGATTTTTAAAGGAAGGGGAGTGTGTTCCCCCCTTCCTTCAATCGGTTTAACGTTTGTTGAAACGGTCGAAAGCGGCTTGCTGAATTTCTATCGCGCGCTCGATTCCCATTTTCTTAAACTGCTCGATCGCTTTATCGAAGCTGTCCAAACTAGAGGTGCCCATAATCAGTTTCGTGACAATCTCTGAACGATACGTATCCACATCCGTCATAATTTTGCTGAATTCGCTTGCTTCCTCCGGCGTTAAAGAAACGGGAGGAATGAGAACGGAGGCAGAGTTTTTCGCGAATTTGGCATACGCTTTTACTGCTTCCTTCTGGGCGTCGAGCGAATAGTATTGGTCATTATAACGGTCATCGTCCGGACCCGGGAACGGATAGTTCGCAATGAAGTTCTTCGCCATCGCTTGGCCGATCGGCAGTCCGTCCGGATTTTTCATGATCAAATCCGTAAATTTAGGCTGGCCATCCACCAGCGTATACGTTGTGCCGTCAATACCGAAGTTTTTCAGCATAGCGCCTTCTTCGCTGAACAAATAATCAAGCGCCTTAATCGTAGCTTCCGGATTTTTGTTTGCACTTGTGATGACAGCTCCCGTATTGCTGTAATCCCAGCCGGTTTCCGTAAATTTAGGCTCATCTCCTTTATTCATTACCGGATATTGAGCGGCGGAAAGCATCGCCTTCGGATCCGCCTGCTGCAAGGAAGGAAGCCATGCGCCCATGCTGCCGCCAATGTAACCGAAGGTAGCGGCTGCCTTGCCTGAAGTGATCTTCGCTTCCTTCGCTTTGTTGTCGTTAGAAGCATAGTCCGGATCAATCAAACCCTCTTTATACCATTTTTGCATACGCGCCAAGTAGTCCTTAAATGCAGGCTGAAGCGGCCCATACTGGATTTTGTCGCCATTCAGATAAAAATCTTTGCCGATGCCGTATGCCCCGATAAAGTCCATCGAGCTTTTTGATCCTAGAAGCATGTCTTTCTCGGACGTATATGGAATGACGCCTTTTTTCTCTTTAATCGTTTTTAGAACAATCTCCCATTCGTCGATCGTTTCGGGCAGCTGCAAGCCCAGCTCATCGAGCCAATCCTTCCGTATCATCTGGCCGGAGAACGTTTTGTATTTGCCGTGATCGCCAACCTTCAAGTTAGGGAATACGTAAATATCCCCGTTATCCGCTTTAATTTGCTTGGCGATAAGCGGATATTCTTCGAGAATTTTTTTCAAATTCGGTGCGTGCTGATCGATAAGATCGTTTAATTTAATGATCGTTCCATCCTGAAACAGCTTGGCTGGACCGCCTTGGAAGTTGGACATGTTCCACACAATCAAGTCCGGAAGCACATTGGAAGCTACCATCACGCCGAATTGCTGCTGAGCATCGGCGCCCGTGCCCGTCGGATGTTCAAAGTCGAATTTCACATTCGTCTTTTTCTCCCATTCCTTCACCATCGCTACATCGCTTAAGCTTTGAACGACGGCTTGCGCATTAGGGTTTAAAGGATGCCAAAGCTTTAGCTTTACAGGTTCAGCCGATTTATCGCCTTTCCCCGCATTTTCTTTCGCTCCGTTGCCGGTTGCCGCGTTGTTAGCGGGTTGTTCTGACTTGCCGCTGGAGCAAGCCGTTGCAATTCCTCCGAACATCAATACGATGGCAAGCAGCAGAGCAATTCTAGTAAATATACTTTTTTTCATGCGTGACTCCCCTTTACGAATTTATTTATGAGGCGCCTACCGGTTGCCGGCTCGCCTTAATCCCAATCTAATCGATAATAGCAGCCCCGTACATTTTCAATTGCTATAACGGTATTCATTTTTGTACAAACAGCGATTTACGATTCTTTACACGATATCCTTTTTTGTAGAAAACCTTTAAACAATGCTGTTGCGACGCCTTATTTCAACCTCATCGGGTTCGCCCCGAGGCCCGGAAATTCCTCTACCTGAACATGAATAGAAATGATTTCCGCAAAAAAAAGATGTCACGGATTCCTAAGAATATTCGGGACATCTTTGCTTCTTCGGGCTATTTAATTATAAGTGCTTGTATTAACCGGTTTCCGGCTGATGCTCCGGCTGATGCAGGGCGACCGTGCCGTCATCAAGACGCAGCCATGATTCCACTTTCCGTTCGTTTTCGGTCAAGCGGATAACGCGGGCACCCCGCGGGAAACCTTCCTTGCCGTAAGTGTTGTATCCTGTTGCTCGTCCGTAATAAAGACGAATCCCGTAAAGCTCTCCCCAATAGTCGTTCGTGTGGTCATGGCCGCAAAAAGTTGCAATCACGTCTCCCTGTGCCAACATCGCTGAGAAGAAACCTGCTTGCGTCTGCGCGACGCATACCCCCTCATGTTTATGGCCATAGCACATTTCCCGGTCCCACACTTCTTGGTATTCAGGCAGAGGGATGTGAAAGAATGCGAGTGCCGGCAATACAGCGCCCTGATGACGAGCTTTCCACGCCTTGGATTGCTCCATGTACCACTGCACTTGATCATGCTGAATCCAATCGTAGCCGGGTACGCCAGGCAGCTTGGAATAATCGCCAGAATCCAGGCAATAGAGCATAGCGGCCTCTTGATCGTTGTCAGACCCAAGTACAGGTAACGCGTAGTTGCCTGTGCCATGGATATCCCGCGGTCCCGGCTCGGCAAAGGTGTGAGCGTGCTTTAGCACCTCGCCCATCAGGTCATCGCGGGTAATATCGTTCTCCGTGTCATGATTGCCAAATACAATTCCCCATGGAATGCCTCTCTGCTCCGCAGCGGCAACCGCGTCCCGAAACGCTTGAAGCGGGTCTTGGCATAAGACTGCCCCGTCTGAACCTCTGCCCGTGTAAATGACATCTCCTGTAAACATAACAAAATCCGGTTGTTCAGCCTCAAGTACAAGCTCCATCGCAGCCTTGGAACGCAAATCTAAGTCCGATCCGTCCTGCCAATGAATATCTGTGAACTGGACAATTGTAAAAGTGCCGTCTTTGCGAAAACGAAGCTTTTTGGCGTTTTCCATCTTCATCCTTACTCCCTCTCCATTAGGTATTCAGGTGCTATTGTTTAATGCCCTGATGACGCAATCATAATGATGCCCATAACTACAGCGATCGAAGCCGTAATTCTGCGAGTCCCTTGCGACTCTTTTAATACAAATAGACCAAGGAGTGTGCCAAACACGATTCCCACCTCGCGCATAGGCGCAACTGTAGAAATATTGGCATTTCTGGCTGCAAACAAAAACAACAAGTACGAGCCCGGAGACAAGAGAGCGCCAATCCAAATAATATTAATATGAGTGCGAATAACATGCTTAAGCCGTTTAGAGCGAAGAACAGCAGGCGTCAGTCCGAGTACAAACCCGATATTCGTCACCTCAAGCAGCGCAAGGGGAGAGAGATGCTGTAAATTCACTTTATCGATAAGCGTGTAAGTGGTAATGCATAGCCCAACGCTCATCGCCAGCAGTACAGGCTTATAGAAAGACTGCTGATGCCCTTTGCCCGAAGATCTTCCGAGCATGACGATGAACCCGATCAGCATAAAGCTGAGTCCGATCCAGCCCCACAAAGGCAATGTCTCTTTTAATAGCAATACGCCGATGGCTGGGATAAGCAAGGTTGGTGTCCCCCGCATGATCGGATACACTTGCGATAAATCTCCAGCATTATAGGTGTACGCGAGCAGCAGCGAATAAACGCTTTGCATCATTAACGATGCCCCGATTAACAGCCACTGTGTCTGCGATAGTGACGCACTCGAAAGTTCATTAATGAGTGTCGGCAGCAAAACAATAGTCGCAGGCATATAAATCACCCATAAGAACAACGCTTTATCCGTACTTTGCTTAGCTAGCATATTCCATACCGCATGCGCCAAACCGGAACACAAGACAAGAATAAGAGAAATAACAATCAATTAAGAAACACCTCCATTGATCCACATTTAGATTCAACTATCAGTTCCACATATTCCAACACAATATCACATAAACACACACATTTACAATATCTTAATATATACTTTTCATTAGAAAGCAAAAAAGACCCTTGGTATATAACCAAGAGTCTTTAGGACAGTCAACGTCCACTTTATTATTCATCTCTACTCATAAACAATCTCAATGCCGCTCCGTTTATATTTATCAACTAGATCAAGGCCGATCTTCGAATCTGTAACGAAACGTTCTACATCCGCGCAACCGCACACCTTGAGCAGGGAGACTTGATCAAATTTGCTGCTGTCGGCAAGCGCGATCGTGCTTTTTGCATTTGCTTGCATTATCTTCTTCACCTGTACTTCACCAATCGCGTTGTCAGTAATGCCTTCGTCCAATGTAACTCCGCTCATGCTCATAAAAAACAAGTCTGCATGAAAGCGGGAAGCGAATTCTTCAGCCAAGTCTCCGATAATGCTCTGTTCTGCTTGACGGATAATACCTCCGATCATGATCAGCGTAAAACCGGGGACATCGATTAGTTCATTTACGATTGGCAAGGAATTCGTAATAATCGTCAATCGCTCGAACTTTGTCTTGAGCATCTTCGCAATTTGAGTATTGGTTGTGCTCACATCAAGTGCGATGGACATTCCTTCCGTTACATATCGAATGGCGAGCTGGGACAATTCCGTCTTCTCCGTCAAGTAAATCGACTCACGAATCGGCAGCGGGATTTCCCGGCTGTAATCCGGCTCTTTTAAAATCGCACCGCCATGAACCCTCTGCAATAAGCCTAGGTTCTCCAAATGCTCTAGATCGCGCCGTATCGTTTCAAAAGAAACGCCAAACGATTCCATAAGCTCCGACGCTCGAATCGATTTGTCGCTATTTATTTTTTGGATAATTAATTGATGCCGCTGCTGTGCGAACAATTGCTATCACTCCTCTATGCCGTGCCTTCCGGTAATTCCTGCTTCTTGATTAGTAGTCTACCATAAATCAAGGAAAGAGGCTCAGCTGCTAAGAGCAGTGTTCATCTTGTATCCCTTTCATTCGCGGCATTAAATTTTAATGCAATAGCGGCTTTCAGCATTCTCATGTCACGCTCGCTGTCCAAATAAAGCTGTTCCGCTTCTTGCTGCGTGATCCTCTCGAACCGAAAACGGTCGCCGGGCTTTAGCTGTGCAAAAACAGGAATATCGACCGTTGCGACTTGCGCAATACGTAGATAACCGCCCGTTGTCTGTCTGTCCGCCAGCAGCACGATCGGCTCTCCGCCAGCCGGCACTTGGACCGTTCCGTTTGCGACAGCCTCCGAAAGCAGCTCAAGCGGCTTCGCGAGCGTCAGCTTCTCCGTTCCTTCGAGCCGGTATCCCATTCGATCGGACTGTGCGGAAATCTGGAAGCTCTGGCTAAAAAAGCTCGCCCGGCTTGTCTCTGTAAACAGCTCGTAATGCGTGCCCGTCATCGCGCGAATGATCGGGTCCGCTAGATTGTCCGCTATCGCAAAATGACTCGCATGCCAGAGCGGCACCGCAACGC
This sequence comes from Paenibacillus sp. NRS-1760, assembly GCF_050467785.1. Taxonomy (NCBI): domain Bacteria; kingdom Bacillati; phylum Bacillota; class Bacilli; order Caryophanales; family Paenibacillaceae; genus Paenibacillus; species Paenibacillus sp. NRS-1760. The sequence goes on from NZ_JBITPK010000018.1 coordinate 114,147, forward strand.
TGCCATTCCATCCGCGGCGCAAAGCATGCTCCATTCGCTCTGACAGCAGGCTCGGCGCCTTAGCAGCCAGTACATCTCCTGACTTTAATGCCCTTCCGAAATAACCTCCGATTGCGCCGCGCAGATACGTACTTTTGCTTCCCATGACCTCCGGTACATCAAATCCGCCCGCAACTGCGAGATAGGAGCGGCAGCCCGATTGGCAAGCTCCGAATTTCACGCTCATTCCCGCGCGAACGAGTACTGGTCTCCATAAGGGCAGCGTCTCACCTCCAGCGGTAACAGACATACGCGCGCCGCAAATAGCGAGCAGCGTATCCTTCTCCATATAGAGCTCCGTTCCGGTAAGCATAATTTCCAGCACTGCCTCACTATCCTCGTTGCCAACTAACAGATTAGCCGCACGCGAAGCTCCCGTATCCATAGCCCCGCCGGCGACTACGCCGTATTTTTGATACCCATGCCTTCCGAGATCTTGTACAGTAACGAGCAAGCCGGGACGAACAACTTTTATAGTCATAATTCACCTTCTAAATAAAGCTTGTACTGCCGCTCCGTTATCGGCTTAAACCTAATCAAGTCCCCCGGTCTAAGCAAGCTTGGAATTTCGTCCTGAGGACGAAATAGAGCAAGCGGCGTTCTGCCGATCAGCTGCCAGCCGCCCGGCGTTGCAACCGAATATATGCCCGTCTGCTTGCCAGCTATGCCGACGCTACCCTGAGGAATGATCGTCCGGGGCGTCTGATGCCTTGGCGCGGCAATTCGCTCAGACATTCCTCCCAAATAAGGAAAACCTGGCGCAAAGCCGAGCATATGGACCAAATAGCTGCCACCAGCATGTATAGCGATCACTTCCTCCTCCGGAAGTCCGTTAAGCTCAGCAACTAGGCTAAGGTCAGGACCGTACTCTCCGCCATAGCAAACCGGAATTTCAATCGTTCTATCCGCCTGATCGGAAGAGTGCAGCTGCTCTATAGATAGATACGTCTGCACTCTAGCGCATACCGTTTCAAAGATTGTAGCATGCTGAAGCTCGGCTGCAGTGCGGCTTCTCTTCACCAGCAGCGGGTCATAGTGGATCGCCACTGAGACAAAAGATGGGACGCATTCAATGAATCCAGCAAATGGTTTCCACTCCAAATGGCGGCTTAAATTCATGACCGTTTGATTCGTTTCTTCGTCAATGGAGCTGCCTAAACGAATAATAACGGCAGAGTCACCAAGCGGCAGCATTTCAATAGGAGCCTGAGGTTCCGTTGCAGCCTTCTCCATGCTCATACACCCGCCTTCTGAACAGATATGCTCGCTGCCTCTAATGCCGCCCGCAGTCTTATGACATGCTCTACTGCGCCTGGCGTATCCCCATGCACGCATACCGTATCCACCTTCAAAATAACGCTATGATGTTGTCTCGATTTGACCTCGCCATACTTGATCATCCTTATCGCTTGCTCTGCAGCGAACACAGGATCAACAATGACGGCGCCTTCCGTCCCTCGCGGCGTTAGTGATCCGTCCGACTCGTAAGTTCGGTCTGCGAATACTTCATGGATTGTACGCAAGCCTATAGCTTCGCCTGCGTGAATAAGCTCACTGCCCGATAATCCGAACAGCATCAGACTCGGATCAACCTTATATATTGCCTCTGCTATCGCGTCGGCTAACGGTCTGCTCTTCGCAGCCATATTATACAAAGCGCCATGCGGCTTCACATGCGCGACGCTTCCACCTTCTGATTTGGCAAAAGCATACACCGCACCCAGCTGATAAACCGTCAGCTCATATGCCTCCTCCGGCGTTATGGCCATCACCCTTCGACCGAAGCCTGCCAAATCCGGCAGCCCCGGATGCGCTCCAATGGCTACATCATGCCCTAGCGCCAGCTTAACCGTGCGCCGTATAGTCGCTGCATCTCCAGCGTGAAAACCGCAAGCGATATTCGCTGAAGTAATATATTTCATCAGCTCGTTATCGAGGCCAGCTGTGTAAACTCCAAAACCTTCTCCCATATCGCAGTTTAAATCCACGCGAAACATATGCTCTCCCCCGTCTGCTCGCCTGCCAAAGCCAGCACTATTTCCAAAATTATATCAAATTTCAGCTCGAAAATAAGCAGCCCTATCCTCTGCGTCTCTCCACCATAAGGCTAAACTACAAAAAAAAGAAGCAGCGCCGGTCCAGCGCTGCTTCTTCCATATTATTTGTTTATTCCCCGCCCATAAATACGTAACGGCCAATGATAAGCACCGCTAGAATCCACATGAGCCAGTGAACCTTGTATTTGCCTTTGCCTGTTACATTAGCAACCGTTGCAAGCAATACGTACGATACGATACCGAACGAAATACCGTTTGCAATGTTGTAAGTAAGCGGCATAAGTGCAAGTGTCAAGAAGGATGGAATTGCATAAACCATATCTGAAAAATCGATATCTTTTACCGATTGCATCATCAGCACGCCTACGATAATGAGTGCAGCAGCTGTAGCCGCACCTGGAACAAGCGCAACGATTGGAGACAAGAAGATAGCAAGCAGGAAGCACACGCCTGTCGTTACTGCCGTTAGGCCCGTACGTCCGCCTTGCGCAATACCTGCAGAGCTTTCGACGAATGCGGTAACTGTACTTGTACCAAGCACCGCGCCGCCGCTGACGCCGATCGCATCAACGAACATCGCTTTACCTACACGTTTTTTGCCCTTTTCAGCATCCTTCATGTAGCCTGCACGGTTTGCTGTACCAACTAGCGTACCGAACGTATCGAACATTTCGACGAAGGTAAATGTCAGGATAACCGTTACCAGTCCGACTTCAAATACGCCAGCAAAGTCAAAATGCCAGAAGTTCATTTTGGAGAAATCAGGCACCCATGTTTGACCAGTGAATGCTGCTTTCACATCAACATGACCCATTAGAATAGCAATAACAGTTGTACCTAGAATACCGAACAAAAGCGCTCCCGGTACACGCAATACCATCAGCACGCCAATAAGAAGCAATGCAATCACGGTAAGTACAACCGTTTCATTATGGAAGCTTCCCAGTTGAATAACGGTTTCGGAGCCGCTCACTGGTGTGAATTGACCTGCTTTAATGTCTGTGAAGCTTGATACTGCGATTGTCATAATTCCGCTGTTTTTCAAGCCGATAATGGTGATGAACAAGCCGATACCGACTGTAATCGCATGCTTCAAGCTGTCTGGAACAGCTGTGATAAGCATTTGGCGAATTTGGGTAAGCGTCAATATGATAAAGATAATACCTGAAATAAATACTGCGGTTAGTCCCATTGCTGGTGAGATCGGTGCGTCCGTTGACGCCGATGCGATTACGACCGATGCAAAATACGCATTAAGACCCATACCTGGTGCTAGCGCAACTGGGAAGTTAACGAACAAGCCCATTGCGATGGTGAAGATACCTGCTGCTAGTGCCGTTGCAAGAAACACGGCAGTCCAATCCAAGCCAGCTGGCGTTAGTATGATTGGATTGACGGCTAATATGTAAGCCATCGTCATGAAAGTCGTCAGCCCCGCCATAATCTCTGTTCTGACATTTGTTCCGTGTTCCTTTAAGCGAAAGAAACGTTCCATTTTGATTACAAACCTCCCAAAAATGTGGTGGAACAAACAAAGAAGCCTAGTAAAAATGCAATAGATCGCATTTCTCCTAGGCTCTGCAAAAAGGGGAAAAAGATACCCGCTGGACCGCTGCGAGCTTTTTCCGCCAATTTCGTAGCCTGATCATTTACGGTGACCGAGTAGAGACTCTCAAGCCGATTCTTGAGATTATACGAAAAGATATGCTGTTGTTGTTTTCCGATTTCAATTTTAAAGAGAAGTTGCCCATTTTGTCAACAACTTTTACGAACGTTATTGGCAATACATACGTACAACATTCGTTTTTAGCAAACATTTCTAACATTCTACCTTTTTTTGACTAGTGAACGGTACATAAGAAACAGGAAGTATGGAGCTCCAATCAGCATAATGATGAGCCCGGAAGGAATCTCCTTTGGAGCCATCACCGTTCTTCCAATCGTATCCGCAATTACGAGCAGCAAGGAGCCGAGCAGACCTGACAGGATGATCGAGCGCCTTGTGTGATGTCCGACCATCATCCTTACCGCATGCGGCGCCATCAATCCAAGGAAACCAATCGTTCCTACGCTCGCCACCGCTCCCGCAGCAAGCAGCACGCCAATGATCATAGCCCAAAGCCGTGTGCCTTTGACCGGTAAGCCAAGACCTGTCGAGCTTTCATCTCCGAAGGCGAGCAGATCAAATTTCCTGCTCAAATAATAGGCCGCCGGTACAAGAATAAGCAGAAAAATGAAAATGCTGTTAAAATGGCTCCAGCTTCGGCCATACGTCGTTCCCGTTAGCCAAACAAATGCCGTGCTGCTCCATAAGCTTGCCTTTACGATCATCGCCTGAATGCCAGCAGCTCCGATGGCGGACACCGCGATGCCAAGCAGGATGAGAACGGATGGGTTAAGCGATTTGCGCCAAGCTAAGAAAAATACAACAGCGGCAGCTAGAGCGCCGCCTGTAATAGCGGCAATGGGCAGCGCGAAGATCGGCAGCGTTGGCCATGCAACGAGCACGACCAAGGCGCCAAAGCCCGCACCCGAGGTGACGCCGATAATAGAAGCATCTGCGAGCGGATTGCGAACAGCGCTTTGAATGAGCACGCCGCTGATTGCGAGCGCGATGCCTCCCCCTGCTGCAACGAGGGTGCGCGGAAGCCTTAGATTCAGCAGCACAGAGTAGGAATCGTCACCTGCTCCGAATAGGCTTCTAAGCAATTCCATGATCGGAATTTTTGTACCGCCGAGCGACAAGCTAACGAGAACGACCGCAGCCAGCAATACGGTCATGGCTAAGGCAGTCGGTGCAAAACGCAAGCGGAATGGAGCACCTCCAATGCTCATCGACGACTGTCCTGAGCCCGAAACAGAAATATTTTTCATCTTGGTAAGCACCAGCCAAATGAGCCAAGGCGCCCCGATAATCGCCATGACGGCGCCTACCGGCATTTCGCCGAGACTGCTTCGTACCATGCGGGCAAGCACATCCGCTGCCGTTATGAGCAGCGCTCCCCAAAGCGCGCTCGCAGGAATAAGCAAACGATGATTTCTTATGCCGGAGAGCCTAACCAAATGCGGAGCTACAAGACCAACGAAACCAATCGGCCCTACGACGCTGACCACGATGGCTGCCATAAGCACAGAGAGCGCCAGCCCTCCCGCCCGGGTTAAGCCTACGCGCTGCCCTAATGAACGAGCAGTCGATTCGTCCAGCTCGAGCGCATCGAACTTGCGTCCGGCAAGTATCGCAATGACGAGCAATGCCGCCACAAGCGGCCAAGCATACTTCACGCCGCTCCAATCAAGCTGAATTAATGTGCCTCCACCCCAAAGAAACAACGATTGCGTTTCCGTCGCTTTAAAAATATGTATTGCCGACGTAAACGCACCGAGCACCATCGAGACGATCATCCCTGATAACGCTAGCCGAACCGGCGTTGCCGCCCGCCCGCCGCCAAGAAAATAAGCAGCCAATGCCGCAAGGAAACCTCCCACTGCCGCCAGCAGGAAAGGTGCCTCATGCTGCAGCGCAGGAAAAGCGACCATGCCGAGCACAACCATAAAATAGGCTCCAGCATTAATGCCCAGTGTATCGGAGGCCGCAAGCGGGTTTTTCGTTATCGTTTGCAATAACGCTCCTGCCGCCGCTAACGCAGCTCCCGCTATAATGCCGATAACGGTTCGCGGCATCCTAATATCCCAAAGCAAATTATGCTCCATCACATCCTGCCGATTAAGCAAGCCGTCAAATACGACTGCCGCTGGAATTTTTGCTTCCCCGAAGCAAAGACTCAGTATGAACAGAAAGAAAAGGGCGGCAAGGCCGCCCCCAAATATACCAATCATTCGCCAAATCATACCCAATGAGGCTTCTTTATTTTGCTTCTTCATGAGCTCGCTCATTTCGTTAATGTATTTACGACTTGGTCTACGATGACTTTGGAGGAGATCGGACCGCCGAACACCCATGTCGTGCTGTCGAGAGCAAACGTACGTTTTTCTTTCACGAAATTAAGACCGTTCCATACCGAATTGTCTTTCAGTGTGCCTGAAAAAATGTCGTCATCCTTTTGAACGATATAGATCAGGTTCGTATCTTGAATAGCCGGCAGTGCTTCTACCGTCGAAGTAGTAAAGCCATACATTTCAAACTGCTCCGGTTTCCAATCGTTTTTGAGGCCAATACGATCCAGCGTTTGAACCGCTAGCGAATTATCCATGAATAGACGCATCGTTGCAGCATTCTGATAGCTGAATGCTTGCGTCAGCACATAATTCAAGCCTTCTTTGCCTGCTGCAGCAAGCTTCGTTTTTGCATCCGCATAATGCTGATCCAGATCGGCAATTACTTTGTCGCCTTCTGGTGTTTTGCCGACTGCTGCCGCAATAGATTTGAATATATCAATCATTTGCGTGTATTGGTCGCCTTTGCCTTCAGCCGGATAAAGGCTGAATAGCAGCGTTGGCGCAATGCCCTTCAGCTGATCGTAGATCGCTTCGTGGCTGTCCGTAATGCCAATAATGAGGTCAGGCTTCAAGGCTGCGATCGTCTCAAGGTTTGGCTCATGGCGGAAACCAACGTCCGTCACGCTTGCGTCAAGCGGCGCCTCTCCTGTTACCCATTGCTTATAACCCTCGTTGTCCGCGCTGCCTACCGGCTGCATTCCAAGGGCAATCATGTCCTCTGTAAACGTCCACTCCAGCACAACAACCTTTTGAGCCGGCTTCTCAAGGGTAACCTCACCTTTCGCATCCTTCACGACAATCGGACCATCCGTTTTCGCGCCAGCGTCGTTCGTAGCAGGAGCGTTAGTGCTTGCCTTGTTTTCTGCCTTGTTGTTAGCCGCATTATTCGCACCGCAGCCTGCAGCCACCACCATTACGACGATGACCATAATCAAACTCATTAATCGTTTGTTCATTTTTTTCTTACCCCCTATTTGTTTAAACCCTGCTTCATTCGCTGGGTTGATAACTGATCCCAATATAGTGATAATGATTATCATGTTCAAATACCTTTGTTATCATATAATCGATAGCATTAGATGTCAATGGAAATATTTTGTATTATCAACTAATTCCCGATGTGAAATCTATAGTTAAAAGCAAGCCAAAAAAGGGCGGGAGCTATGCTCCTGCCCTTCCTGCCGACTGCTTTGCAGCCTAGTTTATTCTTTGAAAAAATTCGGCAAATACTTTTTGTTCGCCTCAAGCATTTCTTCAAGCAACGCCTTAGCCACCGCTACGCTTGGAACAAGCGGGTGATGAACGAGTGCTTGCAGCGCGATCCCTTTATCTCCACTGATTGCAGCTTCAATAGTAAGCGATTCATACGTTTTTACAGCATGCATTAGACCTTTAATTTGCTCTGGAACACGCTGCAAAGGCAGTGGAATCGGGCCTTGAGCCGTAACGACACAGTTAACCTCGATGCTTGCATCTTCAGGCAGAAAATCAATAATGCTGCCGTTTCTAACGTTCAACGTCTGAATATCACGTTTGTCGGTATATAGAGCATGCATCAAGTTAACAGCTGCCTCAGAGTAATAAGCACCGCCGCGCTGCTCAAGCTGCTTTGGCTTCTCCGTCAAATTAACATCCTTGTACAGCTCAAACAATTCTGTTTCGACCCGGCTTACAACTTCTGCGCGCGTGCCGTTTTTCTCTAGCGAGTCTTTCATATCCGCGAGCATCGAATCCGTCATGTAGAAATAACGGAGGTAATACGTTGGTATCGCGCCTAATGAGCGAAGGAAATCTGCATCCCAGTCAAACGCGGTTACGTTTGTAGCTGAATAGTCGCGACCGGCTCCGATCATCTCATTCAATTTATCCTCACCGTTTACATAAGCGGCTGTAACCCAGTGCAAATGATTGATCCCTACGAATTCAGGCAATACTTCACTCTCGCTAACGCCATACTCTTTAGCCAGAAACTTTTGAAAGTTAATTGGTGAATTGCATAGTCCTACTGTTTTTACTTTGCTGTATTTTTGAACCGCTTCGGTTACAATACCCGCTGGATTTGTGAAATTAAGCATCCATGCATTCGGTGCAAGCTCTTCAATATCCTTACAAATATCCAGAATGACAGGTACAGTACGAAGTGCTTTAAACATGCCGCCTGGTCCAGTCGTCTCTTGTCCAATTACACCATGTGAAATAGGAATATGCTCATCACGGCGTCTCGCTTCCAGCAAACCTACCCGCATTTGTGTCGTAACGAAATCTGCACCAGCGATCGCTTCACGACGGTCAAGCGTTAGTTTCACTTCGATTGGCAGGCCAGCTTTCTCTACCATCCGCTTCGCAAGCTCGCCAACGATTGCCAGCTTATGACGACCTTCTTCGATATCAACAAGCCAAAGCTCACGAATCGGCATTTCATCATACTTTTTAATAAAGCCTTCTACGATTTCTGGCGTATACGAAGAACCGCCGCCAATGACGGCGACCTTTAGTGGTTTTTTGGACATGTGAATGAGCCTCCCTTAAATGTTTAAACTATTTTTAAAATGTAATTTTTCTAAGTGCTGCGTCTACCGCTTCATCAATCACAATGCCGCTGCTATCCATCGCACTCATTACTGCTCCAATAACCGGATCGACCGTCAATCTGACTGTCTGCGCTTGCGGCGAAACCGCTACAACAGCTTCACTGATTGCATCGACCATATGTGTAGAGCCGCCTCGCGACATTACGCTGCCAGCAAGGACAACATCGAATTTTTCTTTTTCCATGCCTAGCCGCTTAATCAACGCATTTACAGAGTTCGCATGCTCACGTCCAGCTTCCTCCAAAAGACGGATGGCTACAGCATCCCCGAGAGCAGCGGCCTCAAACATCACTTTAGCAAGCTCATGTGACGGACGTTTGCCGTTGTCCAGCGCGTCATCGTACATCTCTTGAATCGTATGATAGCCAAGCCGCTGGGGAACCATTTCACTAAGAAGCGTCGCTTGCTCTCTGCCTTCCCAAGCACGAATTGCACTCCGGAAAGCGTGGATAGCCAGATCCGTTCCCGAACCATGTCCATCTCCAAATAAATAACCGAAGCCGCCATATTGCAGCTCATCACCTTGAGGGTTACGGGCAGCAGCGTTAAAGCCAGTTCCGCTAATGATGACCGCTCCGTATGATCGGTTCGTCCCTGCACGCATACCAATCATGGTGTCGCATGCGATCGCGTGATTTTTATAGTCAAGTGAAGCAATCATCGGTCTTAAAATTGCATAGTCAGGCTCGCGATCTGCTCCAGCAAGTCCGAAATAGGCAAATGTCACCTGATCCTTCGTCACGCCTGCATCCTGAAGCGCTTGCTGACAAGCATGATCTATGCTGTTTTTTGCTGCTTCAAAAGCGGTTTGGTGATTTCCATTTCCGCCGAGGCCTCTGCCAAGTACACGTCCTGTCTCATCTACGAGCAGAGCATGTGTCTTGCTGCCTCCTGCATCTATACCAAGGAAAATAATATCGCTCACACTCCTTATTTGTACTTTCTTCTATTTTAAAATAAAAAACATCGTTCTTCTAATGAAAAAGAACGATGTTATAATACTATCTTACTGTCTTTTAGGATCGCAGCTCGGATGGGAGCTTCCCCACATGCTGCTTGAACAGCCGATTGAAATTAGATAAATTGCGAAATCCGCATTCAGCTGCGACTTCAATAATCTTTTTGTCTGTGGATTCAAGAAGATAAGCCGCCTGTGACAGCCGCATCTGAATCAAATAATCCATAGGAGAGGTCCCAACAACCTGAACAAACAACGTGCTGAAGCGCGATGGACTCAAATGCGCAGCCTCTGCGAGCTCTCCAAGCGTCCATGGATAGGAAATATCAGCCTCGATGTCATTCAGCACGCCTCGAATCGTTTCCATACCACGCACATGCTGCGCTCCCGTTTCGTTATTTTTTGCAAAATAGCGATTGACGAATGCAAGCAATTGAATGAGCTTCGCCCGCACCACCACTTCAAAATGCGGCTCCTTCAGCTCAAACTCAGCAGACATATCCTTAATAATGCCGCCAAGCTCTCCCAGCTTCGGATGCTTCCGATCAAGCACATTATCAAATCTTAACCCAATATCCCGAAATGGAATAAGCAGCTCCGCATCGTAGCGCTGCTCTAAAGCAAGGTAAGATGAATCAAACATAATAATGCTCATGACCAGCTCCTCTGATTCAAATGCACGGTGCAAATCATTGGAATGAATAAGTACGATGTCTCCTTGCTGGAAGTCGTAACGGCTCCCGTTAATCAGATAGTAGCCGCTCCCCTTCTGTATGTAGTTAATTTCGAGCGCTTTATGCCAATGCAGTCTTTGAAAGGTCGGGGAAACCCCTACAGATTGCGATATTGTTATTGGAAAAGCCAGCGGCAGCTCAATCCGATCTTCGCTGATTGAAGGATATTGGTTCATTGTATTCTCCTTAAAGTTTTGCGAATGCAAAACTACTTCGTAAAAACAAGATAGAATTTACTATTGTTCTCATCAAAGATTATAGCAGAAATCCGCGTCTTGACGACATCTGTAAGCATTTGGTATTATATAACCATTGGTTAGTAACCAGTGGTTACTAATGTGAAGAGGAGTGAATGATCATCGCTACTAAAAAAGAATTACGCGCAGAGGAAACAAAACGCGCCATCATCGCCGCAGCTGAGAAGCTGTTCGGGGAACGCGGATACGATTCCGTTTCAATAAGAGAAATTGCTAAGGAAGCCGGCTGTTCTCATACTACGATCTATATTTATTTTCAAGATAAAGAAGCATTGCTTCATGCCTTATCTATGCAGCCCTTACAGCTGTTGAAAGGTGAATTAGACACACTTGCAAAAGACGCCTTCCTATCCGCTGACGACAAGCTTAAGCGAATGAATGATTTGTTTATTCGGTTCTGCTTAAACAACAGAAGCATGTACGCTATATTTTTTGAGGTTAAGTCCTCCCGTGTCGATGAACTGGAGCCTGAGCTAGAAATAAATCGTGTGCGCAATCAGATGTTCAACGTTATCGTCCAGCTTTTGAAAACAAATCTTAATTTGCCTGAAGGCGAGCAGCTCCTAAGCTGTTCACGCATTTATTTCTATATGCTGCGCGGGATTGTTGGCACCTATACGCATTCGGAAGAGAGTGTGGACGCCATTTTCAGCCGACTCTCCACTACTTTTGATCATGCCTTTGAAGCACTCCTTATTGGATTCGACAAGCAGATAAACGAAAGAAGGATTGATACATGACTTTTTTATTGTTTCTCTTTCTATTTATCGTCGTATGCGGCTGGCTTGATGCACGAATTGAACGAAAGGTGGCGAAGTAAATGCTGGCTGGACATTTTGGACTTGCGGCCATTGTAAAAACGATGGAGCCCAAGGTACCCTTGTGGGTTTTGATGGCTAGCACACAGCTTCTCGATATCGCATTTATCCCGCTCCTGCTCACAGGGTCAGAATCTATTGATAAAATAGGCGACGGTGGTTATGGTGAAGCTGTTATCCATGCTGACTATACACATTCTCTGACTGGAGCTTTGCTAATAGCGGTTGCTGCTGCTTTAATTTCATGGCGGATATGGAATAAGCGAAGTGCAGCCGTCATTGGCTCACTGGTCTTCAGCCATTGGTTGATTGACCTGCTTGTTCATCGCAGCGACATGCCGCTCCTGCCCGGAAATTTAGGCGGTTTCCCTCTACTCGGCTTCGGACTCTGGGAACTGCCGGCAATTAGCGCCATATTAGAGCTGTCCCTAGTTCTAACGGGTGCCAGCTTGTATTTATGGTCCATTAAGAAACGAACGGCAAAGCAAAAGTATGCTGGTTCCACTGCCTCTAAACCAACGGTACGAACCTATGGCGCAGGCTGGATCATGGCGGTATTCCTAATTCTTACATTTGCGGCCGATTATTTCTCACTCTAATATACAGATCATTCAAAGCCCAAAAACTCCACGAACCAGCCAGCAGGCTGATGAGCGAGTTGCGGGCTTTTTTCTTTATTTTAAAATACCTCTCATTTTCTCGATTAATACTCTTGACAAAGTATTCCATTCGAGTTACATTACATATATCAAATAGATATATTAACTTGATACATTAAGGAGAACGAAAATGATCGAGCTAGTTACTTTAGGAATGCTGATGCAAGGAAAAATGAGCGGATATGATATTAAAAAAATAACAGAGCAATCAATCGGGATCTTTTACAAAATGAGCTATGGAAGCCTGTACCCCGGACTTAAGCGTCTAGTGGAAAGTGCATACGTGACGGAAGAAGAAACGAATGACAGCAAAAACAAAAAGATTTACAGCATTACAAGCGAAGGGCAGAAACATTTTATGCAGTGGTTAAGAGAACCCCTTCAATCGAACAAACGCGAGTATCTCATTAAAATCTTCTTTTACGATTACCTTGATGAGCCTACGAAAAAACAAAACTTAATGGCGTATCAACAAAACATCGCGCGCAACATCGCACAAATGGAGGCTGTTCAGTCCATCGTGTCCAAGGAGCTGGAGCAGCTCGAAGATAAAAACGCTTATTATTACCGCGTATCTGTCATGCATTACGGCTCGCATTTTTTCAAGATGGAAAATGAATTTTTTAAAAAAATAATAGAAAAAGAGGAATTCTAAATGATTACAACGGACAGCTTTACAGTTAAAAGACCTATTGTTGCGCTTATTCTAATCGAGCTTATGCTGATGATTTTTGTAGCCGGCGGCAGCGCCTATGTATCGATTGCTGAACTTACGCATCCACTCGCTCCATTTCTAGGCTTTATTCCGATAGCATTATTTCTAGTAATCTATATGACGGTAAAAAAACGTTGGAGCACCTTTTATTTCAGCGGTGTTTCCAAGCTTACAAAGCAGCAATGGCTTGAATATCTTCCTCTGCTGCTCGTTTTAATCGTCTTATTGATCGCTAACAAAGGCTTTCAACCCGCTTCCTTCTCGTTTTTCGCTTATATGCTGCTGTCACAGCTGTTCTTAGTAGGATTTGTAGAGGAAACATTGTTCCGGGGAATGATGCTGCGGATTCTAATGCCAAAAGGAAAAATGACAGCTGTCATCGTCTCCAGCGCGTTGTTTGGTGTCACACACGCTTTGCAGGCGCTTGGCGGCCAATCGATAGAGGATACTCTTTTGCAAATTGGATATGCGTTTATAGTGGGCTTTGTATTGGCGATGCTGGTCGTTCGGAACCGCGCCATCCTGCTCACAATCCTTTTCCACGGCTTGCACAATTTCCTTAACTTCACAGGCAATGATCCAAGCACACATCTATACGACTATCTCGTCATCGCTATTCTTGCCGTTCAATTATTTTGGCTGCTTTCTTCCTCCAAAAAAAATTCGATTAACACAAACACCATTTACACCTAGCATGAAGTGCTAGCATCAGCTCCAGCTTAAATAAAAAAAAGACTGGATTATCGGAAAACCGATGCTCCAGTCTTTTTAAATGTATACCTATTCCCACTCAATTGTTGCAGGCGGTTTCGAAGTTACGTCGTAGACGATACGGTTAACGTTGTCTACTTCATTAACGATACGAACGGAGATTTTCTCAAGCACATCCCAAGGGATACGTGCCCAGTCTGCTGTCATTCCGTCGATTGAAGTTACGGCGCGGATACCGACTGTGTACGAATACGTACGAGCATCACCCATAACGCCTACGCTCTTCATGTTCGGAAGCGCAGTGAAGTACTGCCAAATTTCACGGTCAAGACCGGCTTTTGCAATTTCATCACGAAGAATCGCATCCGACTCACGAACGATATGAAGCTTCTCCTCTGTTACTTCGCCTAGGACACGAATCGCAAGACCCGGACCTGGGAATGGCTGACGCCATACGATAGCTTCTGGAAGACCACATTCTTCACCGACTTTACGAACCTCATCCTTGAATAGCGCTTTAAGAGGCTCGATAAGCTTAAACTTAATGTCCTCCGGCAAACCGCCAACATTGTGGTGAGATTTAATCGTTTGAGCTGTAGCTGTACCGCTCTCCACGATGTCTGTGTAAAGCGTGCCTTGTGCCAAAAATTCAAAGTCATCCAGCTTGTCCGACTCTTCTTGGAACACATAAATAAATTCGTTGCCGATAATTTTACGTTTTTGCTCTGGATCTTCTACACCCTTCAGCTTGCCAAGGAAACGCTCTTGTGCGTCGATTTTGAGCACTTTCATATCAAATTTGCCTACGAATGTTTCCATAACGCCTTCAGCTTCACCTTTGCGGAGCATGCCGTGGTCGATAAACATACATGTAAGCTGATCGCCGATCGCTTTGTGAAGAAGAATAGCTACAACAGAAGAATCTACGCCGCCGGAAAGCGCGCATAGTACTTTTTTGTCGCCAACTTCATTACGAATATCACGAATAGCATCTTCAATGAACGATTCCATCGTCCATGTGCCATCACAATCACAAACATTGTAAAGGAAGTTGCGGATCATTTCATTACCGAATTCAGAGTGGCGAACCTCTGGGTGGAATTGAACGGCAAAGAATCCGCGGTCTGGATTGCTCATCGCTGCAACAGGAGCATGATCCGTGCTTGCATCAACTTTAAAGCCTTCAGGCAGCTCAACTACGTGGTCGCCGTGGCTCATCCAAACGGTTTGAACTTTATCTAAGCCAAAGCCAATTTGCGAACCTTCCACAAATTCCACTTCTGCTTTTCCGTATTCACGTTTGCCAGCGCGCTCAACCTTACCATTAAGCTGATGCGACATAAGCTGCATACCGTAGCAAATACCGAAAATTGGAATGTTCAAATCATAAATCGCAGGGTCAACCATTGGTGAATTTTCTTCATAAACGCTTGCCGGTCCTCCCGAGAATACGATACCTTTCGGCTGTAGTTCACGGATCCGTTCTACCGACGTGTTATACGGCAATAGCTCGCTATATACGCCCAAATCACGAATACGGCGTGCAATAAGTTGGTTATATTGTCCTCCAAAATCGAGTACAACGATGATTTCATTTTGCTTAGTCATTACCGAGCCTCCCTCAAATTATGTAGTAATTATATATAAGGCTGTTTAAGCGAGTCAAGGCAAAGCGGAGTGACAATTCATTGAAGTAAAAATGTAACCGCTTATCTGCTTGATTATAGGCTTATAAATAGAATGTTATTTAATGTGCCAAGTCATACGGAATAGTTGAAAAAAATAGGAGTAGCTGCAAGCTGATGCCTAAGATAAGGTCAGGTAATAAAGTAAAAACGCTTGGTAATTCTGCAACTATGCTTATTGCGAGTGTTTCAACAGCCGCTTGAGAAAATAACGGGAAAAGCTCCTGTTAAAATGTCTCATAATGAGCTTTTCAGCGAATTAACAGAAAAAACTCCCGTTAATTCTCGAGAAATAGCCATCATCAGCTAAATCATCAACAATTAACGGGAGAAATTCCTCCTATTGCAGAAAAAGCTCAAAAGTACACCATATTAACGGTAGTTTTTCCAGCTAAACTGCGTTTCATGTTTCGTTATATAAATCGACTTAAAGCTTTACCCTTTAGGTGCCAAAATGTATCATCGTCTCCTGCAACTATTTAGGAGCCTTGACTGGCAAATCGCTTCTCTTCTGCTTTTGCAGATTATCCGCGGAGTGCTTCTTCACTTTCTGAATCGGCTGCTTGTCCAGCACTCGCAGAACCGTCCGCAGTGCAGAAGGAGTAGGTGCACCCGGCCAAGGACCGGGCGCAGCAAAATGTGCTTCCTCAAGCCAGCTTGTTAGCTGGCGCAGCGCGTCCTGCTGCTCCGCACCGAGCGTCGGCTCAGCGGCGCTCGCATATTCACGCGCCGTTTGTCCCGGCGCCTGCACGCCGAAACGGCGCTGCAGCAGCGGCGCTAACGCGCTGCTCACAGCAATGAAGCTCGCGCGAATCCGCCCATCGGCGTCGCGCGGCGTTTTTCCACTGCGCGGCGCCATATCCTCCGCCGCGCCGCCAGTGTCAGAGCGCAAGCGCGCGATCGCCGCTGGCGCTGCATCCATGTCCGTCACAGGTTCATGTGACGGATAGGGCGCGGCTGCGCCGGCGAGCTTCGCGATGCCGGCGTGAGCCGCGCCATAACGGCGCAGCGCCAGCGAGAGGCGAAGCCGCTGGTGCTGCGCCGCAGCAATGGCCGCGGCCGCAAGCGCTAGCGCGGCCGCGCCTGCGGTAACTACAGCGGCGGGCGATGCCGCCGCTGCGCTCTTGGCGGCGCTTTGCGCCGCATGCACGAGGGCGTCTGCTCCTCGTGCAATGGCTGCTGCCGCCGCCTCGAATGAAGCAGCGACCCGCGATAAACTGGACTCGCTATGGCCACTTGCTCCGGTTGCTGCTGTTCCTGCTGCGCCCATCGCAGGAGCAGCAAGTTGTCCGTCCACAGAACCGACGGACGCGATAGTCGATACATCGCTAAATCCCGGCGTCGGATCAAAGGGTACCCAGCCTGCGCCTGGGAAATATACTTCAACCCAAGCATGCGCATCTGAGCTTCTAACCTCATAATCCACCAGCTTCAAACTATTTTCAGTGGTTTGCCCAGCACTGCTGCTTCCTGCGCTTAGCCCTTCACTATTCAAACTTTCTGTACTCGAATTAAGCGTTCCTTGCTTCCCGCTATCATTACTTCCGCCGCCCTTATTTAGCGCTCCTTGAGCTCCGCTTTCATGACTTCCACTACTCAGCTGTTCATTCTTCATACTTCCTGTACTCGTATCTATCGTCCCTTGCTTCCCGCTATCATTACTTCCACCGCTCGTACTCAGCGAGCCTATCTCCTCGCTCTCCCCCACTGGAGTGCCTGAAGTAAAGCCTTTCACCCACCTAGCGGGTATCCCTTGCGAACGAAGCAATACAACCATGGCTGTGGAGAAATGTACACAATAGCCCTGCCTCTGCTCGAAGAGGAAATGATCGACGAAGTCGCTTCCTTCCGGCGGAACTGCACTGTCCCCCAGTGAGTAGGTATAGCTCGCTTTCAAAAAGTCCTCGATCGCCTTCACCTGATCGTAGCGGCTTGTAACCCCGCCGCCCGCAACCTCAGCAGCTAATGCAGTTACGCGGCTTGGCAGACTACTCGGCAGCTGCAAATAAGGCTCAAGCTCCGCAGCACTTTCTACTGTTGCCGCCTGTGTTCCGTCACCTGTCGACAAATTATCGTCAGCGGTACTGCTCAAAGCGCGCAATTGTGCTTCATCTGTTATGGAGAGCACACTCTCTATTGTATATTTCTCAATCTTCGCCGTATCCGATTGTGCGTATAAAGAGTCTTTATCCGCATTGTATACATAACTTCCAAGCTTCCTGCGTGGATCAGCTGCAACAAGCTCTGTCACATTGCCAAAGTGGCCTGATGCAAAAAGCGGCATCCCCGCTGTCGGCTTAGACCAAACTACAGTTTGCCGAATGAGCGGACCCAGCTGCTTATTCCCAGCTTCTGCTGCCGCCTCAGTGGAGGCTGCTGCATCGGAGCCTCGTATAGGAAGCAAAACAGAGCTGCCCGCGGTATCAATCCAGCCCCGGCCGTCGTACACCTGCTTTGACTCCCCGCGCCAGTATGCTTTTTCAGTGGAGCTGCCTGTAAATAACACGCTGTTATCCTTTTGTACAGGTGCTCCCAGCACGCCGTCATCAAAGCCATAACCCGTAAATGCACTGCCTAATCGTTCAAATCCAGTTTGCCCCATTACATGGATAGAGCCTTGCTGATTACCCATAGACTGAATGGTTTGCTCTAAACGAGCATTAAGAGAGGCAGTCCAGCTAGCAGGCGGCATCGTTTCACCTTTCCCGCCTGCAAACAAAAGACCGCAGCCAAGTATCGTAAGTACAACAAAAACGGAGCTTGATAACCAGCGCATATCAAGACCTCTAAGCTTGCCGGCTCCTGTATTAATCATGCGCTTAACACGCGGTACAGAGACAATGGCACCTAGCAGGAGCCCTTCTGCCACGGTTCGTATTAAGCCTCCCATTACATCCATACCCAGCCAGACATGCAGCGTAATCAAATAAACTAGCGTGAAACATGCGATGCCAAGAGCGGTCTGCCGCATCCATAATAGAGCCTGCAATGCAGGTGCAAGCATCGCCCAGCCTATAAACAGCAGCAAAGTCCGAAGCTCTCCGGACATGGACCACAGCCCATTTTCTATAATCAGAACGAAATGGTCTCTCAACATGCCTGGAAACGCAAGCAGCCATTGCAAACTGCTTTGATCAGCGCTTTTATAAATCCACATGAGACTTAATATGCACAACAAAGCATTCATAATGAACGAAAGTGCCATCGGCAAACGAAAGAGCCCTGCCAGCAGCACCACACCGATAACCAAAATTAGCGGGGCAGGATTATAAATAGCCGACCACTCACCTGCATTCACCCAAGGCAGCAGCCATTCCGATAGCAGTCCGAACAGCAGCAATGTTGTGATCAATCGGTATTCAAACGATTCCTCAGCCGCTTCGCCTCTCAGTAAATTATTCTCAGCTTTCAGAGGCTTATCGCTCCTCCCTACTACATCGCTTTTAAGCAAGCTCATGAATGTCGCCTCCTTCCTCGGCGTAAGGGAGCGCGTTCATACTCGAAGGGACATGCAGCCACGTCACTTTGACGCCGCCGCTTTCCAACCATTTTTGTTGTTCGCGCATAGCGAAGGTCGGTACATTGCTGCGCGTAATAATAAATAGTTCCAGCCTGCAGCCTTGCTCGCCTGCGAATCCGGCAAGCTCTCCCCAGCTCCGGCCGCCTCTCCAATCCGCAGTAAATACAAGTATCGTACTGCCGCGTGCTTGCAGGTTTGATTCCTCGGCGAGTCTCCCAGCAAGAGAGCCCTTTCCATCTGCGCGAAGCAATGCCATTGCATGCAGCATCGCTGATAAATCAGACTGTGTTCCTCCATCAACAGATAATTGCATGACAGGAGAACCTTGTCCAAGCAGCAGTGTCACAGCGTGGCCGAGTGAAGCAGACTGTGCTAGTGCAAGCGAAGCCCAGCCTACACAAGCATCAAACAGCCGGTCGTCCTGCCCATAAGCCGAAGCAAGCGTATCGACAGCAATAACTGTTTTGGCTGGCCGCTCTAAAGGATGGATTTTGGTCTGTAAGCCACGCCCTTTAGCTGCACTTCGCCAATCCAGATGACGCAGTGAATCTCCTTCACGATATGGACGGCTGTCTGGTCCAAGTCCCGCCGCACTCACCGCCGCTTTGATTTCCTCCCGACCCGCATCTCCTAGGTGATCCGTACTTGGATCAGCTGTCAAAGATTGCACAGCATATAATGCTGTGCCTCTTGCACGTTCCGCTTTATGTACCTGATCGGCATGGGGCAGTCCTGGCAGCACTACAAATTCTCCTGCGGTATATAAACGTTTATGGACCGCTGACAAGCCGAGCCAGTCCCCCACTGTAATCGATATAGGCTCGAAGGGATAACGCCCGCGCCGTAAATGATGAAGAGTATATCGGTAAGTCATCTCTTGGCGGAACATTGGCATTAGCACCGTGCGCACGCTTATTTTCGTATTTTCTGATGAACTTTCATTACTCGTCTCATCAGAAATAGCTATCCATACAATAGGTATGAGCAAAGAACGCTTTATTCTCAGGCTAATTTCGAGCTGCCCGCCTTCTCTTGTCATTTCTTGCGACATCATCCTCATTGCAGTTAATCCCTTGGCAGCCATAATAGGCGCAAGACCGCTAATGATTATAATCATGCTGAATACGGATAGCATAAACCACTCTACTGCACCGCCCCGCATCATGACAGCTGCCAAACTGCTTGCCCAGCCCGCCGTAATGATACACCAAGCGATCCATCTCGTACGATAAGGATAAGCTAGTTGATCCCATTCCTTGTTTACAAGGACAGCTTCTTTTACTTGTACCGTCGCTGCTCTTTGCCCACTCCTATCAAGCGGAGCTGCGCTGTCACCCTCTTGAGTATAAGTCGTCGTATCAACAGCCTCATTCTCTTGCGTTCCGCCTTGCAATAATTCATCTTGAAAAGGTGCATTCATCGGCGCTTCCCGCTTCCTACTGCAGCAGGCATCGGACACTCACGTATCGTCCGTCTCATAACTGCAGCTGCATCAGCACCAGCCGCAGTCGCGTTAAAACGCAAAGACAAACGATGTGGAAGCACAGCATCAGCTGTCGCCAGCAAGTCATCTGGTATCGCAAATCCGCGTCCTTCCATATACGCATTCGCCTGTGATGCCCGCAGCCAGTCGCGCAGTGCGCGTGGGCTTAAGCCCAGCACAACCTCAGGCGCACGCCTTGTCGCATCGGCTACTTGCACCATATATTCAAGCAGTGCCGGGTGCATGTGAGTCTGCCTTGCCTCAGCCTGCATTTGCAGCCATTCCTCCGTAGCAATGACAGGACGAAGCCGTTCGGGTTCAATTCGATTGCCATTCGCGTATTGCTCGAGCATCCGCTTCTCTTCCGATGAGCCGGGATAACCAATCGTCAGCCTCATCATAAACCGATCCAATTGTGCTTCCGGCAGCGTGTTTGTTCCCTCGAAGCTAAGTGGGTTTTGTGTAGCTATGAGCATAAAAGGAACCGGTAGCTTGCGGGTTTTCCCCTCTACCGTCACTCGTCTTTCCTCCATAGCCTCCAAAAGCGCAGACTGCGTGCGCGGCGACGTTCTGTTAATCTCATCAGCAAGCACCACATTGCCCATAATCGGTCCAGGCCGATAGACCAGCTCACTCGTCCGTGCATCAAGCACGACTCCGCCAACAATATCAGCCGGAAGCATGTCGGATGTAAACTGTATTCGTTTAAAATCTCCACCTACCGCTCTAGCAAACGCCTGAGCGAGCAGTGTCTTGCCAACACCCGGCACATCCTCTAGCAAAACATGTCCGCCAGCCAGAAGTGCAGTTAGCGTATTTCGAATGACCTGCTGCTTGCCTAGCAATACACTCTCTACCTTTACTAGCAATCGATGCAGCAGCACCTGTGGTGCTTCTGGCCAATGACTATAACGTTCCTCTTTAGCATCCTCAGAAAATTGGGGAGAAATCATCGTATAAATCGCCTCCTGAAAAATAAATCTATCTATTTTTCAGTGTCCCCAGCTTTCTCTCACTTTAGACCTGCTAGAAACCTTTCTATTACTCCGTTATCCAAATTTCCCGATCGGTATCGTTGTACACATATCTTGTTATCGCAATTCCAAGTTTTTGCAGCGTCTCACGCACTGGAACCACGATCTGCTTCTTGTGCTCATCCATCACAGGTTTCTCCTTGCCGGATTTCGGCGGTACCTGGTTTGTACTTACGTACGATTCTATGGAATCAGTATTCAGCTCAAGTTCCGTGCTGTCTTCAATCCATTCCACAAGCTTTTGCAGCGACACTTCGATGGCACCGTTTTTTATTCCGTATTCGCTTGACGCAAGCACGAGACTTTTCTCGCCACGATGCAGAATTAAGTTTGGAACCTGCTTCTTCGTTTGGGCAGACAGGCTGCTTTGACCTAGCTTCTCCGAAAACAGAGTGAGCTTATCTACTTCCTGCTGCGTGACCTGCTTTCTGCTCCACTTGAGTTTGCTTGCCACCCTAAACTGAATAGGTTCAACCTGATCCGTCAGCTTAGCAAATGTGTACCCTTTATCTTTGTAATATTTAATGATGGCTGGCAATGCCTTAACAGACTCAGCATGCCCTGCACTGTCATGAAGCAAAACATTCAGCTTGTTTGCAATCTTTGAGCCTCTAATCGTCGTCATAATCTCAGAGGCTGGCACGCCTTGCCGCTTTGAATCTCCACTGTCTACATTCCAGTCATGCACCTGATAACCTGCCGCTTTCATCGCATCGAAGTATCCCTGATCAAAATTGCTATATGTGCCGCCCGGCGCGCGAACTAATGTAGTTCTAACCCCAGTTGTACGATAGATAGCTTCATCCGTTTTCATCACCTGATCAGCAAATTCAGCAAAACTTCCGTATAAACGATCATATTTATGGTCGAACGTATGATTGCCAATCCCATGTCCTTCCTTCACGATCCGTTTAACTAATTCCGGCTGCTTCAGCACATGTTCACCAAGCACAAAAAAAGTCGCCGTGATCCCTTCCCGCTTCAAAATATCCAGCACCTGCTCTGTATTCTTACTAGGTCCGTCATCGAATGTTAAATACAAAATCTTTTGATCTGATTCTAGTGAATTTGCTTTAACTCTATCATTTTGCGAAGAAGCAGCAGCAGCTGACGACTTGCCTTGCTCCAGCTTTTTCCCGGTATCGTAAGATGCCTGCACCGTTAGAAGCGGCATCGCCTCATAATTCGTAACCGCAGCAGCGGCACTTGCCTGTACGATCTTCTGATCACTTGCAGCATCGTCTTTATTCACCCCAAAACCATCAGGCTTAAACAAACCAAAACAAACAACTAGTATACAAATCGCTACCCGCCACATCCGCTGCATTCACGCTGCCACCCTTCTCTACCTATGAATAATTAACTGAGTCATTCTGATAGATTATATGAACAGTTGAACTGGTAAATGACTATGCTGGTCAATTTCAAATGTCAGCTTCGAATAAAACATGAAGACAGCAATGCGCAACTTATCGTGGTGCATTGTTACATTCGTATCAATGGATAGTGTCGGAGGCGGAGCGGGGCTTGAAGTGAAATGGGATAACGCGGGCAAGCGGGCTCAATATGACGGTTGGAATACATCGATTGCAGTGCGACTAGGCAGCAAAACAGGCATACTCGATGGAAAGATGGTTAAGCTCGAAAGCGCACCATTTATAAGTGATGCACAAAACATAAAAAGCTGAGCAGCGATTACTCGCATGCTCAGCTTTTTTGTCATTTTAAATAAAGTACGACCTGCTTAAAATGCAGCAACAATCGCGCCTTTGTAGGTCTCATCAATAAATTTCTTTACTTCAGGTGAACGAAGCGCTGCAGCGAGTTTCTGTATCGCTTCGGAATCCTTATTGTCTGGACGCGCAACAAGAATATTCACATAAGGTGAGTCATTTCCTTCAATGAAAAGTGCATCTTCTGTAGGAACTAGATCGGCCTCCAGCGCGTAATTCGTGTTGATCATAGCAAGGTCAACCTCACCTAAGACACGCGGCAATGTCGCTGCTTCTACTTCCCTAATATCAAGCTTCTTCGGGTTAGCGACAATGTCTGATACAGTTCCGCTAACGCCTACGCCATCCTTCAGAGTAATCAGTCCATTTGAAGCCATAAGGGCAAGTGCACGTCCGCCATTCGATGGATCATTCGGAATTACAACTTTTGCGCCATCCTTCAGCTCATCGATTTTTTTAATCTTTTTCGAATAAGCGCCAAACGGCTCAATATGAACAGCAGCTACATTTACAAGATCATAACCTTTGTCTTTGTTGAACTGATCCAAATAAGGTGTATGCTGAAAAAAGTTAGCATCAATATTTTTTTCATAAAGCTGTGTATTCGGTTGGATGTAGTCATTGAACTCGATAATTTCGAGATCCACGCCCTGCTCCTTGAGCATTGGCTTTACAAATTCAAGCAGCTTCGCATGTGGAACAGGAGAAGCGCCAACCTTCAACTTAACCGCTCCAGGCGTTTCTGTTCCTTGATTAGCATTTGATCCTGCTGAGTTGTCATCGGTATTTTTGTTTTGTCCGCACGCTGCTAATGCAAACATCAGCATTAAAGTTACGATCATATAGCTTGTCTTTTTCATGTTCATTCCTCCATAGTTGTCCATTCATTCTGAGCTGCAACATGCTTCTACTTATTTATTTTCTGCTGTAACGACGTACTAATGAATCCCCGATCGTTTGCAGCACTTGTACGAGCACGATAAGAAGCGCGACGGTTACCAGCATCACGTCGGTTTGGAAACGTTGATATCCGTAGCGAAGTGCCAAGTCACCAAGTCCGCCGCCACCGATTACACCCGACATCGCTGTATAAGAGACGAGTGTTACTGCCGTTATTGTAACCGCAGCTAGCAAACTTGGACTAGATTCACGGAGCAGCACGCGGCGTACGATATCCCATTTTGATGCCCCCATTGCCTGAGCCGCTTCAATAACGCCGCGATCTACCTCACGCAGCGACGTTTCCACCAGCCTTGCAAAAAAAGGCGTTGCTGCTACGACAAGCGGCGGAATAGAGCCCTCTACGCCTAGCGTCGTACCCGTAATGATTTTTGTAAGCGGCATGATCAATATCATCAATATAACGAACGGAACCGAGCGCAATACGTTGACGATAAATGAAAGGATGCCATACACAATAGGCTGCTGCAGAAGCTGCCGTTTTGAAGTTAGAAACAGGACGACGCCCATGATTAATCCGAAAATAATTGTAAACACGAGCGAGGCTGTCAACATATAGAGCGTATCCTTCGTAGCATCCCAAATTTCAGGAATACGTACGTTTTCGAAGCTCATCATATCGCATCCACCTCCAGCCCATCTCTACGTAAAACATCAATCACTTGATCAATCTCCGCGGCGCTGCCGATCAATTCCACAATAAGCTGACCATAAGGCGTGTGCTTCATACGCGAAACGGTTCCTTGCAAAATCGCAAATTGAACAGACGTTGGCTTCACCGCATTATACAAAATAGGCTCGTAAGTTAGCTCACCAATATAAGTCATGCGAAGCAGGCGCCCTGAGCGGCCTCGCAGCAATTGTCCATTCACGGCGCTATCCGATGCTTGGTCAACAAAGTCGCGGGTAACCGGATGCTCCGGCTTTAGAAATACATGCAGCACATCGCCTATTTCAACGATTTCGCCATCATCAATAACAGCGACACGATCACATATCGAACGTATAACGTTCATTTCATGTGTTATAAGTAAAATTGTAATTCCTAGCTTCTCATTAATGTCGAGCAGCAATGATAATATCGAGTTCGTTGTCTGCGGATCTAATGCCGATGTCGCTTCATCGCAGAGCAATACATCCGGATTGTTTGCGAGCGCTCTCGCGATACCAACACGCTGCTTCTGGCCTCCCGAAAGCTGAGAAGGATATTTATCTGCATGACCTTCAAGCGAAACGAGCTTCAGCAGCTCATCCACACGTTTATTTACCTCTGCCTTTGAAAGCTTGGCGAGAACAAGCGGGAATGCAATATTATCTCGTACCGTAGACATCGATAGCAGGTTGAAATGTTGAAAAATCATTCCGATACGCCTGCGATGCGCTTGCAGCTGTCTCTCTGGCAAGCCGGTAAGCTCTACATTCCCAACATTTACCGTTCCCGATGTTGGTTTTTCCAGCAAATTGACGCAGCGCAGCAGCGTGCTCTTCCCTGCGCCTGAATGACCGATAATTCCAAATATTTCACCTTTACTTACCGTCAAGCTAACGCCACGAACCGCTTCTACTGAAACCGACCCTACTCGATACGATTTTCTGATGTTGTTTAGCCTGATCAAATCTATAACCCCCTATCTAACAAGCAAGTCCATATTTTATAAATGTGACAGCATACTGTCAATGTCAAAATTATCTATTTAACTGCGCTTCATAATTTAACAGCTATATATTCATTTGAGAAAGCTTACTCTATTGTTTCCCTGCTCCATCTTTTTACTCTTGCACTTGCAGTATAACCGCGGGAGCTGTCTCAAAAATAGTAAAAAACAAGCTCGCTGAATCAGGAGCTTACTTAGAACAAAATCGTTATTTTTTTATTCTGATATATGGATATGGATGCCTGCGCCAAAATAAACTTAAGGGTTCAACACTTCATCTCAGCGACAGCGCATAACATCCCAAAACCATTTGGTTAACGAACTGTAACATGCCTATTATGCAGAAAACAGCTTCTTTGAAGCATTAACGAATCTTATTAACGTTATCGCGTACTGTATAGGGTTCCATGAGCTATTTTGCACGAAATAGCGATTCTGGAGTTCACTATAAATCAAATCCATTACGAGTAGATCAAATAAGAATTGCTGGGTTCATTAGCTTGCTGCCAGATAAGTTGAGCGCATTACTGTCTGCGATTAGCTCGGAGACTCACTCTCCCTAAGAACATCAGCAAAACAAAAATAGGGTTGTCGCAAAAGCAGATTAACTCTGTTTTTGCGACAACCCTAGCTAAAGCCATTATTTCAAAGTTACAAGCTGGTCTCTTTCCACCTCAAACTTTCCGATTAAATTTTGTGGATTTTCTTTAAATTTCATTACAGCCATCGTTTTTTCTGTCTTTTGCAGCGATGACCAGGATGAGTCCTCCAGTACAACAAATGCATCAACATAAGCTCGGCCGCTCCCAATAATTAAGTTCCCTTCATAATTGACAGAAATGGGATTCCCATTTCCAGTAATCTTGTCTGACTCTTTTTTGGCAAACAATAAGCCTTCCCCATTTGGAACAGTCGACAAAGATTTAACCTTTTTTGTTATACCGTCAGCTCCCACTTCGGTAAGAAGTTCTCTTTTCAATAAGCCTTGAATCGTTGATTGCGACAAATACATTATTTTTTGTCCATCAGCAATTTCGATTTTTATTTCGTACACTTCTTTTGTTTCTAATTGCTCGGCATGTTTGGTTAATACATCATCGATCTGCTGTTTCTCTCCGTATACAATGACACCCTTAGCCTGCGGAAATATTTTTTCGATGATGCTGTCCTTGCCAACATATCCTGCGATTAGGATGACAGCGACAAGCGACAGCATTGCAATTAACAACTTTTTCATTTTTATTCCCCCATATATTTTGTGTGTATTCGATATTCTGCGATCAGCTGAGTTCAAGCTATTGGAACAATTTGTTGACGCCTCCTTTACAAGTCCGTTTTCTATTTCCTATCGTATAAAAAATAGCGATTGCCAACCATCGATTAGGGTGACAATTCAGGTGACAAATTTGTAAGCTGCAGGGGGGAAATTCTGTGTCATTGTGATTCACATTTTTCAGAGTCCAAAACAAAAAAAAGGACGGAGCAGCTACTTCCTGCTCCGTCCTTTTTTCAATTACTTAGCAGCAGCCGGCTGCAATTGCTTTACGGCATCCAGAACCTGCTCTGCATGCCCCTTCACCCTTACTTTACGCCATTCCTGCACCAGCCTGCCCGCTTCATCGATGAGAAAAGTCGATCGGACAAGACCCATATACTCTCTGCCATAAAGCTTCTTTAATTGCCATACTCCATACAGCTCGCAAACTTCGTGCTCCACATCAGCTAACAACAGAAAAGGAAGCTCCTTCTTTTCAATAAAACGCTGATGAGACTTTACCGTATCTAGGCTAATCCCCAAAATAACAGTATTTCGTTTCAGCATTTCTGTGTTTGCATCTCGAAAATCACATGATTCCTGTATGCAAGCCGTCGTCATATCCTTTGGATAAAAGTAAAGGACAACATTTTTCCCGCGATAATCGCTAAGTGATACATCTTCTCCATTTGACGCCGGCAATACAAACTCCGGTGCCATATCTCCCACTTGAAGCTGTGTCATGATTAGTCCCCCATCATTTTTGCTGCACACCTATTCAATTAAAACCAAGCCGCTTAAGAGCCAGCTCCTCGGTATCGCTTCACGCCATGGTTCCATAACAACAGCCCTAGAGAGAACACGATAATTCCCATGACCGGAGTTAGGAGCGCGAGCTGTGAGAGATCATCCGCCTTCTTCTCAAGAAAATAAGAAGCTGGGATGACGCCTACAAAAGCAAACGGCAGCAGCCATGTTAATACGAAACGGATCATTTTGTTATAGATATTAACCGGGTAACGTCCATAATTTTGAATGTTGTACATCAATGGCACAATTCCAGTCGGTGCATCCGAATAAAAGGAAATGGCACTAAGTGCCGTGTAGAGCCCCGCATAAATCAGCACTGCACCTAATATTAAGAGCATCAGCACAAAGAGATCGAGAATCTCGAAAGGCAAACCGAGCTGTGTCCAGCATAGCACCATAATAATAGCCCCAACGAAGGAACCAATTAAAGAAGGTGGATCTACATTTTCGAGGAGCACCTGATATAGGCTGTGTGCTGGGCGGGTTAGAACACGATCCATCTCGCCCTTCACAATATAACGCTCGCTGAAATTCCATATGCTGAAGAAGGTGCTGAACACGCCATATGGGATCATGAAGAAACCATAAACGAAAACGACCTCTGCCTCAGACCAGCCGCCAAGCGACGGCGTGTGCTGGAACACGATCAGAATAAAGATGAGGTTCATCCCTTGGAACAATAAATCGGAAAGTACCTCGATCCAAAAGTCAGCACGATAAGTAAGACGCGTCTTCGCGTAGTTTTTAATGTATTCCAAAAATAATGATGCGTATCTCATATTTATTATCCCCCTTGCACGAACAACCGCTTGCGAGCGGCGCGCCACGTTAACCAGATTGGCACCAGCAGCCCAACAAACCAAAGCACTTGAATGCCAAACACCTGCAATATTTGATCGCTAGGCGTCCGCCCCGTGAAGACGGAGCTTGGCAAATACGTAATGGCTTGGAATGGCAGCCACTGCATAATAGCTGACAGCCAGCCTGGGAAAAACGCTATCGGCACAACTACGCCAGAAAACAAATCGACCATAACACGTTTCATTCGCATCATGCCTTCGTTATTTTCAACGAAAAATGCGAATAGGCCGGTCAAAATATTAATTTGCGAGTTGATAAGAAAGCTAAAGAACAGCATGACTAAATAAATTAGCCAGGTCATCGGATCTGTCGGTAATTTAACGGGAAATAGGAAACAAACGATAATCATCCCCGGCACCATGAAGAGCAACATTCGGAACAAGCCTTCTCCGAAACCTTGCATCATTTTTACGACTAAATAGGAATAAGGTCTAATAAGCTGTACTGCTACGCTACCGTCCCTAATTTCATTCGCTATCTCACGGTCCAGGTTATTGAAGTAAAAAGCACGAGCCATCCACGATACCGCAACGTAGGTTGTCATTTGGGTCACCGTGAAACCGGCCAGCGTCTCCTTGTCCCCATAAATCGCCTGCCATAGAAAGTAATAAGCACCGATATTAATCGCATAAATAATGATACCGCTATAATAATTAACGCGGTACGCAAGCATCATGATAAACCGTATTCGAATAAAGTCGATATAAGCGCTCATCATGATTGAACCGTCTCCTTGGATGTTGCCGCAGAGCCAGAGGAATAAATGCTTCGAACGATGTCATCGGTGTTTGTTTCGATAATTTTAATGTCGCGAATTTCAACGCCGCCTACAACACATGCCAATGCATCCGAGACATTAACGGCATGCGGCAGCCACATTTTTGCGCTCACTTCATTCTCCATCGTCCATGTTACATCGAGTGTGCTCGTCAACTGCTGCAGCTTGGCAAGCGCAGTATGCCCTGCAAATTGGAACTGAATTTCGCGTCCTTTGCTCCAACGGCTCTTCAGATCCTCCAGCCCGCCATCATAGATAATGCGGCCATCATCGAGCATAATGACGCGAGAACAAAGCGCCTCAATATCCTGGAGGTCATGAGTCGTCAGCAAAATAGTCGTACCCTGCTCCTTATTCATTTGCATCAGGAAATCACGAATTTCTGTCTTCACGACGATATCCAGACCAATTGTAGGCTCATCGAGAAAAAGAATGGATGGATTGTGAAGGAGCGAAGCAACAAGCTCGCAGCGCATCCGCTGCCCAAGGCTCAGCTTGCGTACAGGACGATTTAATAAGTCGCCAAGCTGTAGCCGCTCAACAAGCTCGTCAAGACGTTTGCGGAAATCCGCCTCCGAAACCCGGTATACTTTGCGCAATAATTGGAACGATTCAATAACGCCTATATCCCACCACAGCTGAGACCGCTGTCCGAATACAACACCAATGCCATTAACAAACTTCTCTCTATCCTTAAAAGGCACGTAGCCATTCACTTTGAGCTCGCCTGCGGTCGGTACCAAAATACCGGTCAACATTTTGATGGTTGTCGATTTTCCGGCTCCATTCTCACCAATATACCCGCAAATTTCACCCTGCGGGATTTGAAATGAAATATCCTTTACCGCCGTTACCTCGTTGTACTCGCGTTTAAACAAGTCCTTGAGGGCGCCAGATAGGCCTTCTCGGTTTTTTTGCACGCTGAATTGCTTGCGTAAATCCTTTACATCGATTGCTAACATCTGGTTGTTATAGCCCCTTCCACTTCGACATTTCCTAGGAAATAGCGATCTTTATTTACTTAAAACGATAAAACTTGCTTCTGCATGTCGTTCAGCTTTATAATTTTATGATATGTAATCATACATTAGTTCACGCCTAGCGTAAACGACTGTCTTTGCCTTGTGCAGCGAAGCTTTTGTTTGCTGATGAAATATAAGCTGTTAATAAGGCTCATACTTATGCGTTCTTATATTTCTAACGTATACTGCTCTGCTAACTTCTTTTTTTGGGAGCGGATCATTCGCTATGCCATCTTTGCTCATGCTTACATTGAAATCTACCCTCATTGTTTCAAAACGATTCCGCAATATCTGAAAGGAGCACGTCTAACGAAATGCCTAAAGAGACGAATAAAGAGACGACTGAAGAATCGAAAAATGAGACTGCTAAAATGGCGAAGAAAAAAAGATGGAAAAGGATTTATATCAGCCTCTCTGTCATTCTTGGTGTGGTAGCAGCGTTTGTTATTTATTGGAGCGTAGGTGTTTACAGTGCGCTTGATAAGTTCAGTGATCCAGAGCCAACAAAGGCTCCTATCGAGGATTCTGAAGCAACGCCAGTACCTATTCCTGAATGGGAAGGCAAAGAGCGCGTTAATATATTGCTGCTCGGGGGTGACGCTCGCGGGCTAGACGAGGGGCAAGCGGCTCGTTCAGACTCCATATTGGTTGCATCCTTTGATCCTGTAACCAAGAAAGCACATCTATTCTCCGTTCTTCGCGACACTTACGTCAACATAGAAGGACATGGGAAAGGCCGTATTAATACAGCACTTACTTTAGGAGAATATCCGCTCGCTATGAAAACGGTTGGAGACTTGCTTGGTCTCGACATACAATATTATGTTTATACCGACTTTGAAGGCTTTAAAAGCCTGATTGACGCAATGGGCGGCATTTACTTCGATGTCGAAAAAGATATGCATTACACCGATAACGCCGACGGCAATCGCTACGATATTGATCTCAAAAAAGGCTACCAGCTGCTTGACGGCGATAAAGCCCTGCAATACGTTCGTTTCCGCCACGATGCGATGAGCGATTTCACAAGAACGGAGCGTCAGAGAAATTTCCTTCAGGCGGTGTCCAAAGAGCTTCAATCGACATGGAACATTATCCAAATGAAAAAAATTCTTGAAAGCGTTCAGCCTTATGTGAAAACAAACATTAGTGTGCCGGATATGCTGAAGCTCGGTCAGCTTGGCGTCAAAAGCCATGTGGCCAGCACAACGCAAATACCGCCGATGGATCTCATTGCGGAGGATCGGGTTGGCGGCGCGTCTGTTATTGGAATTAGAGATGAAGATGAGCTGCGCTCCTTCGTACAAGCGACGCTGCAGGAAGACAACACCGTTCCAGAACCTACTGCTTCGCCAAGCAGTACACCAAGCGGCAGCGACAACAGCAATAAACAGCAGTAAACATACGTACACGCAACGGCGCTTCAAGTTGCGTGTATTTTGTTTCTAGCTGCTCCGCGGCTGTACATCATACGACACTCTTTCTCAACTTGTTTAAATGACTTACAACTATGAATCCCATTGGAGGCTGCTTTCCATGACAACAAAGCGACAAAATTCCGAAAAACTATATGAAGAAGCGCTGCAGCATATTGTTGGCGGCGTCAACAGTCCTTCCCGTTCTTACAAAGCGGTAGGCGGCGGCGCACCCGTATTTATGAAACGTGGCGAGGGCGCTTATTTCTGGGATGTCGATGATAACCGCTATATCGACTATTTAGCTGCTTATGGCCCTATTATTACTGGACATGCTCACCCGCATATTACAGAAGCTATCGTTCGTGCAGCTCAGAACGGTACGCTATACGGCACACCAACCGAGCTGGAAATTAAGCTTGCTCGCATGCTGAAAGAAGCCATCCCATCTCTCGACAAGGTGCGGTTCGTCAATTCCGGTACGGAGGCCGTCATGACAACCATTCGTGTCGCTCGCGCCTACACAAAGAAATCCAAAATCATTAAATTCGCAGGCTGCTATCATGGCCATTCAGACCTTGTACTCGTCGCAGCAGGCTCTGGTCCGTCTACTCTTGGCATTCCAGACAGTGCAGGCGTGCCTGCAAGCATCGCTAGTGAAGTCATCACCGTGCCATTTAATGATCTGCCTGCGCTGAAAGCTGCACTCGATCGCTGGGGTCACGAGACTGCCGCTGTTATGGTTGAGCCGATTGTCGGCAACTTCGGTATGGTTATGCCGCATGAAGGCTTCCTAGAGGGGCTTTGCAAGCTCACTCGCGAAGCTGGAGCGCTAGTTATATATGACGAGGTCATCAGCGCCTTCCGCTTCCATTACGGAGCAGCACAGACCTATGTTGCGTTCCCTGATCACCAAGCCATCGAACCGGATTTAACCGCATTAGGCAAAATCATCGGCGGCGGCCTTCCAATCGGTGCATACGGCGGACGCCGTGAAATTATGGAGCAGGTTGCCCCTCTCGGCCCTGCTTATCAAGCAGGTACGATGGCCGGTAATCCTGCCTCGATCTCAGCAGGCATAGCGTGCTTGGAGCTGCTCCAAGAGCCTGGCATTTACGATAGAATGAACGCACTGGCTACGAAGCTTGCAACAGGATTGCACGCCGCTGCCAAGCAGCATGGCATCCCGCTCACAATTAACCAAATTCGCGGCTCCTTCTCCGCACATTTCTGCGATCATCCGATTACGAATTATGATGAAGCACAGGATACAGACGGTGAGCTGTTCGGCAAATTTTTCAAGCTCATGCTGGATCAAGGCATCAATCTTGCACCATCCAAATATGAGGCTTGGTTCTTTACGACAGCCCATACCGAGGCAGACATAGATGAAACGATTAAAGCCATTAATTATGCTTTCACTAACTTGTAATAAATAAGCTTTATAGTTTAGATCATAAAAAAAAGCTCAGGAGCTGAAATAGGCTCCTGAGCTTTTCTTATTTCACCTGCTTTACTATAAGCAATCGATCATCCGATGGTGACGGGTTACCGCGGCCATCGGTATTATTCGTGATGACATAAGTACGTCCGTCCTTTATCTTTACGTCACGAAGTCTTCCTTCGCCTTCGAATACCCTTTCCATGTTTTTGGATGCAGGGTCATAGCGATAAAGCGCCTCTCCTACTAAAGCAGCAATCCATATTCCATTGTTCTCATCGATTGTCGCGCCAGAGGGCGCAATCGCATCTTCGCCGGTATGGTAAATAGGCGTTGTCATCCCTTCCTGCGCAGCGCTGCCATAAATCGCAGGCCAGCCGTAATTGCCGCCCGCCGCAATTTTATTAATCTCATCATGTCCGCCAGGATCTCCCGAAGGGCCATGCTCTGTATTAAACAGCACACCTTCACTATTCCAAACAAGCCCTTGAGGATTGCGGTGTCCATAAGAATACACATAGGAGCCGGAAAACGGATTGTCCGCTGGTACCTTGCCATCTAACGTCATTCGCAAGATTTTTCCTGCAAGGTTGTTACGATCCTGTGCCAGCTCCGGCTGCTGGGCATCTCCTGTTGTTACATAAAGCAGCTTGTCGGGCCCAATCGCCAGCCGTCCGCCATCGTGATTCGCAGCACCAGGAATGCCCTCGAGCAGTGCCCTGACCTCATCCCATTGCCCGCCATTTTGTTTAATAAGCACGACTCTGTTCATTACACGACCATTTTCTTCATACGTATGATACGCGAACGCCTCACGAGACTGAGCAAAATCCGGAGCAAGCAGGAAACCTAAAAATCCGCCTTCTCCGCGGTCATGTACACTTTTGAGCAAATGAACCGCTTGACGTGTCGTCGCATCGCCATCCACCTTCACAATATTTCCTTCGCGCTCGCTTATATAAACAATGTCCTCGTCAAAAGCAATAACCCAAGGCACTCTAAGCTCCTTCGCAAGTACGGTGTAAGCTTCGTCTTGTTCTTCTTGCTCTGACGGCTCAGTGCTTTCAGCAATTGCCATCGTTTTCTCAGGCTTATCCGTCGCTTCATTTACTTTTGTATTTGTTGACGATGTTTCATTCGGTTCGCATGCAACCAGCATGCCTAAACATAATGTTGTCATCATCATCATCGCAGCAATTCGTTTTTTCACTGACACCATCGCTCACTCCTCCTGGCTTATCTCCAGTACTTCCATGCTATTTCATTCGACAAAACACATTGTAAATCCTTGCAAATTTACGTATTTGTAATACATCATTGCATTATGGAGTCACGTTGTCTATAATGGACATTGTGGATCCATAATGATTAAGTATAAGTATCAAAGGAGGGTGAGTATACCCTATGCAATATTCAAAAAGTATCGGATATGCACTTCATGCTTTAATTCACTTAGCCCATGCTGAGCGCGGTCAGAACATAGGCATTAAAGATTTATCTTCTTCTCTCGGAGTTTCAGAGAGCTACTTGTCCAAGATTATGTCCAAGCTGCGCCAGGACGGCATCGTACGTGCTGTGACGGGTGCAAGCGGCGGCTACGAGCTTGCTAGAGCTGCAGATCAAATTACATTTTTTGATGTCATTCAAGTTATTGAGGGACGACAGCCTTTATATGAGTGCTTTAATATTGACGATCAGCATCATCATTTATTTTTTGAAGCTGAAGATTTAGAGCTTGAGTCCACTGACCATTCAGAAAATAAGGGATGTCTTGTAAAAAAAGTAATGATTGGTGCTGAGCGTCATATGCAGCAGTACCTTCAGCAGCATACGATCCAGTGGGTGGTAGACTCTGCTGCGTTCAATCCATTAACACAAACCGTGAAATAAACAAGACTCACTACTCTTTCTGCGTAAAAATAAAATTAGCCATTCGAGAGGATGTTTAACATGGAACAAATGATCGATGCAGCAATTATTGGCGGGGGACCTGCAGGCTTGAGTGCTGCTCTTGTACTAGGCAGAGCAAGAAAAAGCGTAGTTGTTATTGATGAAGGGCGTCCGCGCAACCGAGTTACTCGCGAAACTCACGGTTTTCTTACCAGAGACGGCATTAGTCCGGGCGAGTTTCGGCGAGTCGCAAAGGAGCAGATTAGCGCATATCCTACAGTTCATTTTGTAGAGGATGCTGCAGTGACGATCACTGGAACCGACGGCCATTTTCAAATTACGACTGCTCAAGGACAAATCTATCAAAGCAAAAAGCTGCTGTTTGCAGCAGGAATGAAAGACATCCCTCTCGATATTAATGGAATGTCTGAAGTATATGGCAAAAGCGCCTTCGTCTGCCCTTATTGTGATGGCTGGGAATTAAGAGACCAACCGCTTGTCTTGATTGTCAAAGGCGATAGAGCGCTGCACTCTGCCAAAATGCTGTCTGGTTGGACAAGCCAAATTACCATTTGTACCGATGGTCCTGATGAATGGACCGATGAGCAGCGTGAGGAGCTTAAGCTGCATAACGTTCCTACCTTTAACTCACCTATTCTGCGTATTGAATCTAGCGATGGCATGGTGAAGCAAATTGTGCTGGAGGACGGTACTATTGTTCCGTGTACAGGAATTTTCTTTGCACCAAAGCTTGCTGCAGGCTCAGACTTGCCGCAAACATTAGGCTGCAAGGTCACTGAAGCAGGGACTGTTTTTGTTGATATGTTTGGGAAAACAAACATTCCAGGTATCTATGGCGCTGGTGATGCAGCGACGGAGCTGTATCA
This sequence comes from Paenibacillus sp. NRS-1760, assembly GCF_050467785.1. NCBI lineage: Bacteria > Bacillati > Bacillota > Bacilli > Caryophanales > Paenibacillaceae > Paenibacillus > Paenibacillus sp. NRS-1760. The sequence goes on from NZ_JBITPK010000018.1 coordinate 150,072, forward strand.
AGCCATTACGGCTGCTTCGATGGGATCATTGGCTGCTGTGGGCATTAACAGCGAGCTGCTTGCAGAAGCTTGGAATAGCCGAGTTTAATACTTTCAAAATCATAAAAAAAGCAGCCTCGGCAATTTATAAGCCTGGCTGCTTTTTTGGTGTTTGTGTACACGCTGTCTATTGCGTTTATTCGTTTGCTTTCGCCTCGGCAAGCGCCGAGATAAGCTCCTGCTGAATATGGCCATTTGACGCTACGATATTTCGCGTTCCCAAATCGTAAGGCTTGCCAACTGTACTCGTCACAATACCGCCCGATTCCTGAACGAGCAGCGAGCCGGCAGCCAGATCCCAGCTATTCAGTCCAATCTCCCAGAACCCACTCAAGCGTCCTGCCGCCACATAGGCCATATGCATCGCAGCAGAGCCTGCTATACGGAGATTGCGAACCTGCGGGGCAACTGCTTGAATGCCTTTTAAATTTAGAGGCAGCGCATAATGATGGTCGGCCGGAAGACCTGTTGCAACCAAGCTGCCGCGCAGCGTATCCTCCTTGGATACCTGCATCCGTTTTCCGTGCACGTATGCTCCCTTGCCTTTTTCGGCTACAAACAATTCATCCTTCATCGGGTCATAGACCACGCCGACGATCACCTCGCCGTTATGCGCCAAGGCAATGGATACACAGAAAAAAGGGAATCCGTGAACAAAGTTCGTCGTGCCATCAATAGGATCAACGATCCATAAATATTCAGCGTCACGGATGTTCTCCAGCGCGCGCGTTGACGCTTCCGGCCCAGGCTCTACGCCTTCTTCTCCCAAAAACGAATGATGGGGAAAATGAGTCATCACTAGATTTTTTATTAAACGCTCGGAACCTTTATCAATTTCTGTAACAAGATCATGCGAGGAATACTTTATATCAAGGCTTGCAAAATTGCCAAGCTTCGTCTTAATCCATTCTCCTGCTTTCGACGCACAATTAATTGCGACAGCAGTAAAGCTTTTACCGCCAACGACGGAAGTACTGTTCTGATCATTCACGATCCATCACTCTTCCCTCTATGTAAATTCACGAACATTTCTATCCATGTTAAGGTCTACTACGTTTGATGCTTTTACCAAGTTTCGCATGATTACTCCAACCATATCAAAATGAACGCAAGCCTTCAATGATTAATTGACCCGCAAGCAGAAGAAGCGTCACTCTAAGCAGCCAAAGTAAGCCCTTGCCGCTCATTTTCACAGCAATTGCCGCCCCCAGCTTTCCGCCGATCCAAGCTCCAGGCACTAATGCAAGCACGAGCAGCCAATCTGTTTCACCAAGATAAACGTGCATGCCGCTCCCTAGAATGGATGATAAAAAAATAACGAACATTGACGTTGCAGTCGCCATATGAGGCGGAAAACGAAATAACAGCACCATAAGGGGGACAAACAGCGACCCGCCTCCGATTCCAAATAAGCCAGACATGAGACCTACGCCAAAACCGATGCCGAGTGCAGGAATAATACCATAGCTGTACGTATGCACTTCGCCTGATGCATCGGTCATCGTTCGAACGATCGGCCACTGCTTCGTAAACGGTTTCATGTAGTCACGAGCAATTAATAATGATGCCATCAGCAGCATGAAAATACCAAAAACAAGCTGAAATACACCCGCAGGCAGCTTTCCTGTAAGCGCGGAGCCAATCATTGCTGCAGGCCCGCTTGTCACAAAAAATATCCAGCCGCTGCGGAAATCAACGATTTTGCGTTTGGCATAGCTCAGTGTAGATGCAAGTGCCGTAACGACTAATACCGTTAATGATATGCCAACTGCTGTTGCATGTCCAATAGCTTCTCCCGTTAATGTGGGACCAATGAGCATTAAGACAGGAACGATAATGATGCCGCCGCCAAGTCCTACAATACTGCCAAACATCGCTGCTACTACGCCAAGAAGTACAAGAAGTATCCATTCCATGCCAATTCACCTTTTCAATTACATAATGATGCATCTACTTGGAAGCGCCCGCTATATAATAACACCGCCAAGGCAAGCCCTGACGGTGTTATTTTGCTGCTAATCAGTAGAAATTTCTACGCGGCCGCCATCCAACACCTTGATGCCTTCTGCGCTTGCTTCCAGTTGCCTTAAGTCTTCTATCAGCTTCATCAAAGCCTCGTCCTTGCTTTTGGCTTCAAGCATACAATCCAAATATTCGGTATTTCTAGCCGCATGACGCAAAAACTGTACAAGCGGCTCCGCTTCCACATGATCTGCATGACCACGGGGGTCAGATAAGCTTTTTGGACTGGAAGCGTGAATTTTGGGAGGGAGCTGGCTTGTACTAGCTATGCCCAGCCGCTCTCGCTCTTTGTCCCAGGTTTGAACAATACGCGGCCATAAATGCTCATATAATTCGTCATCTGAGATGTCTCCTGCATTAACAGCATGATGGTGAATGTCGAGCACCATCGGAACCTCAACTTGCTCAGCCGCCTCTAGCGTTTCCCTGACATTGAACGTTTTATCATCATTTTCAAGCGTAATCCGATGTTTAAAGCGAGGCGACAAGGAGCTGAACTGGCGAACAAAACGTTCACCAGCTACAACCTTGTCGCCGTATGCTCCACCGATATGTATATTGCATTTTGTCGCTTCATCAAGCCCCATTGCCTCTAGCATAAGAATATGATTGAGCAAATCCAGCTCTGATTTCGCGAGCACCTCCGGTCTAGGCGTGCTGAACACGCAGAAATGATCCGGATGAAAGGACACTCTTATTCCTTGCTTCTGAACGAACTCGCCAACTTCCTGAAAAGCTGGTGCTAGCGCTTCAAATGGATTCCAGTCCAATAAGTCCTCATGAGTAGCAAGGGGTATAAGCTTTGACGAAAAGCGATACATTTGAATGTCGCTGGCTTTGCAATGCTTCAAAATCCGCAGCGTACTGCGCAGGTTTTCCTCTGCTATTCTTTCCAGCTTCCGAATTCCTGCCTCGCGGTCGTTTAGCTTCGAGAAGTTCGCAAACGTCATCGTTCTTGAAGGCGATGCGTTCTCAACCTGCAAGCTCATTGCGACAAAACCTAATCTGACAATCATCGATTAGGCCCTCTCTCCAAAAAACATTTCAAAAGCAAGCGCCGTTTGAACTTTTGATTCTTCTTCAGTCAATTTTCTCACGAGCTCCATCTCCACTTGTGTCACTTCTTCGCCTTGAAAATTAATTTCTGCGATAGAAGCTAAAATGCGGACAATCGCAATCGCTTCATTGGCTGGTGTATAAGCAATCACCTTTTGGCCAGTTGGAAATACGCGAAAGCCGCTCTTGACCATTTTGCCCCGACCATACTCCAACAATTCATAGAGCTCTTGTTCGGACTTAAATTTGCACACAGAATTAAACTCAGTTGCAAAACCCATATTATTTCCCTCCTTTCAGTGAAATTTCTACCGTGCCTTCAAAGGGCTTTACTACCAAACCTTTAAAGGCTTATTTCAAATCTTTATAACTTTTAATATCAACAAATCAAACCTTTAAAACATTAATATCAAACCTTTAAACCTTTAATATCAAACATATTAAAACTTTAAACCCTTTTCAAGCTTTTCGAACCCACCCAAACCCTCCCTTCCAAGGGAGGGCCCCAAGGGTTGCACCCTCTGGACACCCGCAACTGAACTAACCTAAGAGTTACACTGCACGAGCTTTCTACTTTTGCGGGGGATCGCTTTCGTCCCTGCGGGACACGCTTTACTTTTGGTGTGTTAATGAATTAATGAACAACTTGTCCATTTTAAGAAGGAAAAAAGATCTTTTACCTGTTTACCTTGGATACAAAGATAAGGATTGAAGCCCCAAAGTAAATAATAAAAGAAATTTTTCCCTATATCTTTTTCTCATATGTGTACAAACAGTTATAGAAAGTTAAGAAAGTTATAGAAAAAATAACAAGTTAGAGATCCTTAGAAATGTATCTTACGATTGTGATGCTTCTCCTGTAAAATCTATCCGTTGCTTCTCCGCGTGGCGGGAAAGAGCTAAGGAAATTAATGTGTCTAACAATTCTTTATATGGAATGCCGGTTTCTTTCCACATAAGTGGATACATACTGATAGGCGTGAAACCAGGCAATGTGTTGACTTCGTTGATAAATAGCTGATTGTCGCTTTTGCGAAGGAAAAAATCTACGCGTGATAATCCCGAGCCATCAATGGATTGAAATGCACGAACGGCCATTTCGCGAACGGATTCTGTAAGCTCAGGCGACAAATGAGCCGGAATTTGCATAGTCGATTTTCCATCGATGTATTTGGCTTTGTAATCGTAAAATTCGTTAGAAGGCGCAATTTCACCAGGTAAGGATGCTTTGGCATCATCATTGCCAAGTACGCTTACTTCGATCTCGCGGGCATCTACGAACTCTTCAACAATAACCTTGCGGTCAAAACGGAACGCATAGTTGATGGCATTAATAAGCTCTTCACGGTTTTTCGCTTTGGATACGCCTACACTAGAACCTAGGTTGGCTGGCTTAATAAAGCATGGATAGCCGAGTGAAACCTCGCATTCCATGATAAAGAAAGATGCGTCTCTCTCCCACTGTGTACGGTTGAAGTACCGGAAAACGCATTGCGGCAAGCCTTCTTGCGCAAATACTTTTTTCATTAGAATCTTGTCCATCCCAACGGCAGAAGCGAGAACACCCGCTCCGACGTAAGGAATGTTCGCCATTTCGAACAGCCCTTGAATGGTACCATCTTCACCAAATGTTCCGTGCAGCAAAGGAAAAATCACATCAATGCGCGGCTCATCGCCAGCCGTTTTTGAACTTCTATTTAAGCGTTGAAATAATGGAGCAAGAGCAAAGCCATTTTCCTCAGCTTCGTCTGTTGTGTTGCGTAGATCTTCTACACTGCTTGGACGGTTATGCAAAACGGCTCCCGTTTTCCATTCCCCTTGCTTCGTAATATAAAAAGGCTTGATTTCATATTTGCTGTAGTCAAATTCACCCATTACTGCGTAAGCCGTTTGCAAAGAGACCTCATGCTCTCCCGATTTCCCCCCGTAAACTAAACCTACTCTAACCTTGCTCCCCATGGCATATCCTCCGGTACGATAATTTATAATAGATCTGCAATATGAAAAAAACGATATTTCGTTTGTTCCGTCCATGCATAGGAATCACGATAATCCCAATAACGATGCCTGCTGGAAACGGTATTCGCATTCACTAGCGGCATACCGAACGAGTCAAAAGCAGTTACGATTGTGCTGTGCTGAAAGCGATGATCACCATTCCAGTCATACGTGATGACATCCCCAAGCTGCAGCTCATCCGCAGATTGCACGACCTCTGCACGCAAGCCTGAGGTCTTTGAACCAGTTAAATAGTTGGTTATCGCGTTCGATACCGCCCAGCTGTAGCTCCACCATTCACTGCCCTTATTTCGGCCCTTATACCACCAGCCCGTTTCTCTCTTACCAGTATAGTTCATCGGAGCATTGCCTGCAAAGATGCACTGCGACACGTAATTGGTACAATTCACCTCAAAAAGCTCATACGCTGGGTTCCCCTCGTTCCACCAACGATCCGCATACGCAGCAACCAAATCTCTCCTGTAACGAATACCAGATGGTCTGTGTTTGAATTGCTGTAATAGGTCATAATTTAAGTATGGTGTTGATGGTGAAGATTGTTCGCCAAATAGCTCCGAGTAATCATCGACGGTCATCCAATTGTCTACTGCTGTGCCATAACGCGGTCTTCGTTCCGATATAATTGGCTCAACACGAAGAACATTCCATGAGTGACCAGCGAGCCCTAACCAAAGACGCTCAAATTCAGATCTTTCTTCCATGTAAAATCGCCCAGACTGCTCCATTCTTCTTTTGATGTGGAGACGAATCAACACAGAAACCTCGCTTGATGATTCGTTGACGCGTATGAGTTCTGCTTTTGTTTCGCTTCCTGCTGGAAGCGCGCCTCTAAGCAAATCGCGTTCACGAAGACGCTCAAGCCTGAATCTTAGGCGATCACAATGATCGCGGTCCGTAACGTAATCGGTCAGCACAGCCGCATGCTGATTCGCTTCGGCTTGATTGTACAAGCTAATATAGCGATGAACAGCAGCTTTCCAACCCTGCAGCTTTCCTTGCTGAACGTGCGGATCGTAATCAGAGGAACGAAGCAGCGAGTTTAACTTTGACGTTTGTTGTTTTACTGGCTTTTCTTCCTGATTTGCTCTTTTTTGATTTTGCAGTGCTTGATCGCCGATTTCAGCATTTCGCTCCGCTTGCAACCCTGAAGGCGATGGCTGCTTCTGGATGACATGCGTTACAACTTTCTGCTGCGACTTGCGCTGAGAAGCAGATGGTTTGGATGATGTTTGGTTATGCTTTTGGCCCTGAGTTCCTGGCCCCCGGTTGCCTGTTCGCGGCATAGCAATCCCTCCTTGACCTTATCGTGAGTGCAAGCGTAAACGGCTGCAGCATCCCTTTTGATGAGGTAAACTCGATTGGCGTTGAAATATAAACTTTTGGGATAGGAATCCAACTTAACCGAACTTTCATTTCAATTGTAAAAGGCTGCCGCTTCTCCCTTAATGCTTCATGGCAGCCGTTTAACGATGGAATATAAGTTTTTGGATTGACCTTCTCCTTAGCAATCTTATATTTCAAGCCTATGCTGCTACAGCTTGCCTTTATGGCATGAGAACGTCATCAAGTATTTCGGGGCTAAACTTGTCGCTGATTAACTGCTTCATTATATGAGGCACTCTGCCATTTCATGTAACATTCATTGAGGATCATTTTCAATGCCATTTCCAAGCGCATAAAGACATAATTGGACTTTACGGAAGGACTATTTTAACGATATACTATAGATATAGAAATTATGAAATAGTGTTTCACAGAATGAAACTCAGACTACAGTTAAAAGGAGAATGACGATGTCTACACAAAATCATTATTCAGTTCGCACAACGCTCGACGCTGGCGGCAAGTCTTATGCTTACTACCGTCTAGGCGGACTTGAAGAGCAAGGACTAGGCGATATTTCCAAGCTTCCTTTTTCAATTAAAGTATTGCTTGAGGCTGCTGTTCGTCAATTTGACGGACGCGCAATTACCCCTGAACATGTAAAGCAGCTTGCTACATGGGCTGATGGACGCGAAGATAAAGAAATTCCTTTCATCCCTGCTCGTATCGTTTTGCAGGATTTCACAGGCGTTCCAGTTGTCGTTGACCTTGCTGCAATGCGCGACACTGTGAAAAAAGCAGGCGGAGATCCGAAAAAAATCAATCCACTCGTACCGGTTGACCTTGTAATTGACCACTCGATCATGGTTGATGCATTTGGTTCACCTGAAGCACTTGAGTACAATACTAAAGTTGAATTTGAGCGCAACGAAGAGCGTTACCGTTTCCTTCGCTGGGCACAAACAGCATTTGATAACTTCCGCGCGGTTCCACCAGGTACAGGTATCGTTCACCAAGTTAACTTGGAGTACCTTGCATCTGTTGCAGCTACAAAAACAATTGACGGCGAAACAGTCGTATTCCCTGATTCCCTCGTAGGTACGGATTCCCACACTACGATGATCAACGGTCTTGGCGTAGTAGGCTGGGGCGTTGGCGGTATCGAGGCTGAGGCTGGTATGCTTGGTCAACCGCTTTACTTTGTAATGCCAGAAGTTATCGGCTTCAAATTGACAGGCAAACTTGCAGAAGGTTCAACAGCAACTGACCTTGCGCTTACGGTTACTCAAATTTTGCGTAAAAAAGGCGTTGTTGGTAAATTTGTTGAGTTCTTCGGCCCTGGTCTATCGAACATCAGCCTTGCTGACCGTGCAACAGTTGCCAACATGGCACCAGAATATGGCGCTACAATCGGCTTCTTCCCTGTTGATAACGAGACTCTTAGCTACTTGCGCCAAACTGGCCGCAATGAGGATCTTATTGAGCTTGTTGGCTCTTACTACAAAGCACAAGACATGTTCCGTACTGACGAGACTCCAGATCCAGTATTCACGGATGTGGTTGAGCTTGATCTTTCGACAATCGTTCCTTCCCTTGCAGGCCCGAAACGTCCTCAAGACCGCGTAGAGCTTACTGCAATGAAGGAATCCTTCAATAGCATCATCCGCACACCGATTGACAAAGGCGGCTACGGTTTGTCCGATGAGAAAATCGAGCAGTTCGTTACTGTTAACCATAATGACGGCCAAGTTAGCCAAATGGGTACAGGCGCAGTCGTTATCGCAGCTATTACAAGCTGTACAAACACTTCGAACCCAAGCGTAATGGTTGGCGCTGGTCTAGTTGCTAAGAAAGCAGTAGCACTTGGACTTAAGAAACCTGCTTATGTAAAAAGCTCCCTAACACCGGGCTCGCTCGTTGTTACGGAATATTTGACAAAAGCAAACCTAATCGAGCCGCTTGAAGCACTTGGCTTCCACGTTGCTGGATACGGCTGTGCGACTTGTATCGGTAACTCCGGTCCACTTCCAGACGAAGTAAGCAAAGCGATCATCGACAATGACATGACTGTATCTGCTGTACTTTCCGGTAACCGTAACTTTGAAGGCCGTGTCCATGCACAAGTAAAAGCAAACTATCTGGCTTCTCCGCCACTAGTTATCGCTTATGCGCTTGCTGGAACGACTAACATCGATTTGACAACTGATCCAATTGGTTTCACTGAAGACAACAAGCCTGTATTCCTAAAAGATATTTGGCCAACGTCGCAAGAAATCAATGACGCAATGACAGCTGCGCTTAACCCGCAAATGTTCCGTGACAAATACGAAAACGTATTTACACAAAATGAGCGTTGGAACGCTATTTCGGTACCTAAAGGCGAAAGCTACGAGTGGGATGCAAAATCAACTTACATCCAAAACCCGCCGTTCTTCGAAAACCTAAGCTCCGAGCTTTCTGATATCAAAGATATCCATACAGCTAACGTACTTGCTCTTATGGGCGATTCCGTAACAACGGATCATATCTCACCTGCTGGTAACATCACAGTTAACAGCCCAGGCGGTCAATACTTGATCGAAAACGGCGTTAAACGCGAAGACTTCAACTCTTACGGCTCACGTCGTGGTAACCATGAAGTTATGATGCGCGGTACGTTTGCGAACATTCGTATTCGTAACCAAGTGGCTCCAGGTACAGAGGGCGGCGTAACGACTTACCTTCCAACGGATGAAGTCATGTCGATCTACGATGCATCGATGAAATATCAAAACGAAGGCAAAAACCTTGTCGTTCTTGCTGGTAAAGAATACGGTACTGGTAGCTCGCGTGACTGGGCTGCAAAAGGTACATTCCTACTAGGCGTCAAAGCTGTTATCGCTGAAAGCTTCGAGCGTATTCACCGCTCCAATCTGGTTGGTATGGGCGTATTGCCACTCCAATTCCCAGAAGGTCAAGGCTGGAAGACGCTTAACATCACTGGCCGCGAAACATTCGACATCGTTGGCTTGTCAAATGACGTTACTCCAGGTTCGCAAGTTACCGTTACGGCTACTCGCGAAGACGGCACGACATTCGACTTCCCAGCAATTGTACGTCTTGACTCGGTAGTTGACGTTGATTACTATCGCAACGGCGGTATCCTGCAAACTGTACTTCGTCAAATGATCGCTAACATGTAATAATCTGCGCATATCCTGCACAGTATCAAAAAAAGAGCTTTGCCGACTATTTGGCAAAGCTCTTTTTTCGTTTGTTATTAAGCAATGGCGTTGTTACTTGCTTCTTGTTATTTGCTAAGTGTTACTTGTCAATGTATGCAGAACAATTTCCGCGACCTATGCTTGCTCGTAGCTCCAGTACCTCTAAACATGCTCAATCAATCATTTGAGTTTAAGCTAGATTACAGCCAAAACTTTAACCTTGCTCCCCTCCGATAATAGAGGCGCCGCTAAATCATTCAGTCTTAGTCACGCTTGTAGTGTCATAGCCTCACTTTTTCGCACAAAACCTCACCTAACGGACATAGGATCCGTTATTTACTACAAATAACGTCCACAACAAATTTAACGGACATACGATCCGCTATTTGTCCCATTTCGAGCTTAATCCTACCTTTTTAAGCCCAATAGCGTACCCTATGTCCGTTATCCGCCCCAAAAGTTAGGATTTGAAGCAAATAACGTATCTGATGTCCGTTACAGCAAGTTTGGTTACTCAAGCTCATAATTCCAACCTTCTTTTACTTCAAATGCTCATTATGAGTTTGAATAAATTACAGCCAGCAATCTAGCCACGTTCCCCTCCCAAAGCAGGCGCGCAGCTATCACGTTAGTCCTGTAGTTTGAGTTTGAACCAAATTAAAGCCAACACCCTGCCACGATCCCCCACCCAGAGCAGGCACGTAACTATCACAATCAAATTAGTCCTCTACTGCACTTGAAGTGTCATAGCTTCGCTATCGTATAAAGCTACATCTAACGGACATAGGATCCGTTATTTATAACAATTAACGTCCACAACAGATTTAACGGACATACGATCCGCTATTTGTCCTATTTCGAGCATAATCCTACCTTTTTAAGCCCAATAGCGTACCCTATGTCCATTAGCTACCCTAAAAGTAATGAAAAGGAGCAAATAGCGTATCTGATGTCCGTTACCCTCTCTAAAAAGCAAAAACCCGGAGCTTCCACTTCCTCCGATTAGATGACTTAATCCTGTAATACATATGCTCCAATCATTCGTGGAGAATAGCTGCTTGTTTACATCCTAGATACAGCAACCGCTCGCTAAGCAACATCCCAGCAAAGGCGTAGCTTAAACGGGCTACACTACCCAACAACCCTAATGTGTTTAAACAAAAACAGCAGGCTCGAGGGTCACCTCATGCCTGCTGTTTCTTTTATGACTATAGAATCATCGTACCCATCCGTTTAGCAGACTCCATCATGACCGGGGCGTATTCCCTCATCGTGTCCATCGTCATCCTGCTGGCAGGGCCCGACACGGATAATGCAGCAGCGAGCTTGCCGGTACGGTTAAAGATAGGCGCAGAAAGCGCCGCTGCTCCCGGTTCGCGTTCCTCGAAGCTTGTGGCATATCCCTGCATACAAATCTCTTCGAGCTGCTGCTTGTATTGATCCAAATCCAGCGAGTACAGCCACGCTGGATCTCCAAAAATGCTTTCCTGTACAATCGGATCTGAATAAGCGATTAGCACCTTGCTCGATGCACCTGCATAAAGCGGCAGTCTCACGCCTACAGGCGCTACCCGCCTAACGGGTTGATTGCTTTGCACGGCTTGCATACGAATCCGCTCAGAACCGTCTCTTACGTATATGCTAACGGTCTCGCCCAGCTGGTCGCGTAAACGCTCCATCTCAGGCAGCCATATTGTTGCTTGGTCATCTGAACGTGATAAATGGGCCGACAGCTCCCACATTTTTAAACCCAAATGATATCGGTCTGTCGAGCGATCGCGCTCGATGAAGCCTTTCTCTTCGAGCGTGGCGAGCATCCGGTGCACCGTGCTTTTGTGCAGGCCAACCTGTTCGGCAATCTCAGTCATTGCCCAGTCTGTTTTTGAAATAAAACACAGCAATATATCAAGCGCCCGATCCACTGCTCGAACCGTCGATTTTCCATCTTCCATGCAGCCACAGCTCCCTCTCCAAAAGTTTCATCCAATGAAACCGATTCTCATTCAGTATAACTCATCGCTTCCATTATCGTAAAGAACAGTTGTTTACATTACAGTAATATTACAAATGATTAACATTACCTCGACAACAATTGACAGGCTTATAGGACCGGACTACGATAAAAGTACTAGATAAGAAAAGCGCTTACAACGTTCCGAATAGATGAGTCTAATGGACGGTTACTTACAGAGGGAGGACAACGACATGAGCACGACTATAATGACACCATTGCCACTTGAAGGCGGATTTCCAAAAAACCTTCATCCCTTCCCGCTTGGCGATTCGGATAACCTGTCCCAATTGCGCAAAACCAAAAGCCGCAGCAAGCATTTGCTGGTTGCTTCCATTGCTTCCCTTACGGCAATGTGTTTGATTGCTGTCATTATTTTTCATGGCTATGTCGCATGGATGCTTGCATACCCTTATGTAGCCCCACTCTCCTCTAATCCGCAAGCGGCTATCGGCCTAGATTACGAGGATGTCATTTTCCCTAGCAAAAGCGGAAATACGACGGTCAGCGGCTGGTTCATTCCTGCAGAGAGTGATGCAAGCGAAGCGGCTCCTTCAGCACGAACTGTTGTATTCAGCCACGGTTATGGCGCTAATCGCGAAGAATCATGGGTACCGATGTATGAGCTCTCGAAGCTGCTGCACGGTTTAAACTATAATATATTGTTGTTTGACTACGGCTATGCATCTAAGGAGTACAAAGCTCCGGCCACTGGCGGCCTTGAGGAGTCACAACAGCTGCTTGCTGCAGTAGATTATGCAAAATCACGCGGAGCGGAGGACATCGTCGTCTGGGGCTTCTCAATGGGTGCAGGAACGGCACTGCAAGCAGGGCTGCAGACCGATGAAATTGATGCCATGATACTCGACAGCCTTTTCATCCCGAGCCCCGAGGCATTATTTGATAACTTGAATCAATTTGTTTCATTGCCGCAGTTCTCTTTGCCGCTTATTGAATCGATGATCCCCCTTTGGACGGGTACAAGCTTTGGATCTATTCCGGCAAGCGAGGTTTTATCTAACGTTTATGATATCCCGTTATTTATCATCCACGGCACAGAAGATTCAAAGGCGCCTTACCAAACCGCAGAGGCTATTGCTGAAGGGCAAGGCAACGTCCTATCTCGCTCTTGGATTGTTCCTGAAGGCAAACACGAATTGCTGTTCCAAGTTCATCCGAGCGAATATATCCAAAGAGCAGCCCTATTTCTAAGCCAAGTCGATCAACAGCTCCAAGCAGAACGAACATAATAATGAAGCACGACATAAGCCCGCTTACCAACGAATACATCTAACATAGGTTTATTCGTCGATATTACGGTTACTGTCATACTGCAATAAAACCTTATAGTATAGCGGTTTTTATGGTGCAGTATAAGTTATGCTATGTTGATTCGACACAGTTTCACTTCGATTTTCACATCAGTTTTACATCGTTATTACATCAAAGGGTCTGCGCCATCAAGTAGAGTAAACTACTTATGGTACAGACCCTTTTCCATGTGCCCTTTCAGTTGGCGAATTCTCATTCTCATCCAGCCAAGTCCTCTCGTGAATACCATCGTCGGTCCATTTGGAAGCCATTTATCCTGCCACTTGTGATCCATTCCCGAGCTGTGCGAACATGCACATCGTATCTCTCGGCTACGTCACGGTCTGAATATAGAGACGCAACGTCGAATTGCAGACCGTGTTCCTGGTTGAGCTGCTGCAGGAGGAATTGTTGATCAGGTGCGTCGAGCATGTCCAGCATAAGCCGTATTACCCTAATCATCTGGCTGGATTGTAACATAAAACTCCCCCCTATCGATGCTCACAGGCGCTCCAGACAGCCGTAAGCCTGACTCTTATCATTTCCTATCCCCAACTGTTATTTTCTGTAGCCGCGTTCTTACCGGATTTACACGTACAAGACCTCTACTGGCATAACTGTGGAATCATTTAATTGGTGGTCATGACCTCGCATATGTTAAAAAACTAAAATTTGCTAGCTATTTCTCCGGCCAACTTCCACTTAACTTTTCTGGAGTCCGCCTTCATATCATCAAAAGCGCGCAGCCACTCTGACCTCGTATACCACTTACGAGCCTCTTTAAAATCCTCTCAACTGACCAGAGCCTAACCACTCTTGCACAGTGCGGACAGTGACACCGTATAGCTCCGTGACAACGTGATCAGTCATATATATTCTTCGTGGTCAGGCGCTTAAACAAGTAACGAAGTAAATTGCTTTGATCCTCAGGCGTCTGCATCTGTATAATTTGATTTATTATTAGATTTGCCATCTTTCCTTGTTCAGTCAATCATTTCCCTCCCTATCTCTATCAAGCCAATCTATTAAAAGCAAATCCACAAGTTAAGGCGCATATACGATCTCTTCTAGACATACTACCCACCATCGATGAAACAGCGTATTCGCTGTTATCTCTATATGTTGTTTAGACTGGCTCCTTATGCTCTGATTTACTTTTTGTATTTCAGGTTTTCTCAGGTTCTCCTGTCCAATTGAAACCACTGTCCTTATGCTTACTCAATGCGCTTTGTGCTGCAGCCTGAACTGAAGTTTTCTTAAGCAGTTGATGACCTATCTGTTCCGCTGTCTTCGCGCTGTACCCCGCCCTAGCTGTCTGAGTAGCATTAATGTCAACCAGATACTCAACGACAAATATCCGTTGCATCGAGGTCAGTTCCTCATCAGCGACCACTTCCTCAATTGGGGCATTTTGCTCCATTGGGCGTTTCATATCGTTTGTAACGTTGCATTTAACCTTCTGTCCCATTTGTAACGACTCTTCCACCCTCGAGCAGTTCCATCTGAGATGCCCGACTGCTCGGCTATCTCCTTTAGACTCATTCCCCCCGTTACTGGCGGCATACAAGCTCTCGGCTCGATCAGCGTTCAGGTCACGAGCTCTTAGCACTACATATCACCGCCCCCGGTGTTCTGTTTGTGTTGCAATAAAAAAAGCACCGCTTAGGGTGCTTTGCTATCAGTATTTTTAAATTTTGAGGTGAATAATTGGCTTAAAGTATTTTTATGGTTATAAATGAACATAGAGCACTCCTGCAGTTTCTCCTTTATAGAAAATACAACCTCAAAGGCTTCATATTCCCTTTCATTTCGTTTAGCATCAGACAGTTTAAATAATGTTTCTCTCACTTCTTTTTCCAATAAGTTTATTTTCTCAAAAGTTTCAGCATCTACTTTAGAAGCACGAATATAAATATTCTCCAATTGTTCTATTAAAGCATTCTCATGGAGTCTACGACCTTCATAATCATCATTTTTCAGCCCTACCAGATCGTTGAACTCTCGGTGAATATCCCAAATTAACTTATTAATAATGAACAAATTAGAGAGTCTACTAGGGTAATTATCCCAAAATTTATTCGCTTCTTGCTTCTTAATAGTCCAATTTACCCCAACTAGCGTAAATAACCCACCTATTATACTTCCTGTAGCTCCTATAATTCCAGCAACAACAGTCTTATCTCCTGGGAACGTTTTAAGTATTAAGCATATAATTGTCACTCCAAAAAACCAAGACACTATTAACAAAAGTGATACAATACTCATCAATGATGACTTTTCTACTTTTTCAATGAATCTTTTCAAAACTCTTCCCCCATTATTTGTTATTACAGTATCTGTCGTAAATCAATAAAAGTAAATAATTCTTACGAGAATGCGCTCAGGGAGATTATAGACACACAGGTTTTACTATAAACTCACTCTATTATATTAAAAATATCAAAATACCAGCCCTCTTTACATATCGTTTGGAAGAACATCATAATCAAGTACATGGTAGTCATAAGTGTTGTATATCGCATTTATTAGTAGCCCAGGCGTTTCTTGGTTCCTACTGAGAAAGCCTTGTGTTACGGTATTATTTCGAAGAAGCGCGCCTCCATTGTTGCCTACAGCGTTTTTGTTTCCTGGCGGTGCACCTGGCTTTTTTGTATGCACACCTTTTTGAGAGGGTGCACCCTTTTTACGCTCCCAGCCATGACGCTGTTTCCACGATTCCACTGTATTAATCGAGATGTTGTACTTGTCAGCAATCTCCTTGTACTTCATGCCCCGCTGAAAGTCGGCTTATGCTTTTTTATACATGCTACATTATCACCATCCCGGCGTTATGTTGGTTTTTTAGAAAAAGAAAAAAAGCACCGATTAGGGTGCTTAGCGCCAAGCCCATAATCCAGCCGCAACATAGATAGAATACCCTGCAGCAGCCATTATCAAATATGGACTTAATTTTTTCATGAGTTCCTTCAAACCATTAGGCACCGCACCGACTATAACCCAACATAATAGCGCAACTACGAGCATGGTGATTATCCCTATTAAAATAGGACCTGTTGCGTCCCAAGCACTTACCAACAATAAAACCCCTCCCTCTAATGTCAAATTTCGACAAGAGGAATCATTTTCCTTCTATCTATAAAAATTCCCCCGGCGTTATGTTTGTATTGCAAAATAAAAAGCCGCCTCCTAATCAGTCTTAAAAAATATATCTATGCCCTTGTATAATATCTTTCAAAAAAATACCGCCTTTCAATATTAGTCACCTAAAATTATACAATAGATTAAAAGTTGTCTATTGACGATAATTTTTATAATTTTGTTTCCTTGGCTATGTTGCGCAAATAGTCCTATTAGACTACGAATACATTATCTGCGCTGCTGATAGACGTTTAGCGAATGCGACATCGCCTTTCCCCTGCTCGACTGCAGCTCCTTGATCTCCCGCTTGGGTTGATAAGTCTTCATTGCTCCCCGGCGGCGGAAGTCCCTTCAACGCCCGATGCAGCTTCACCCTCGGCGAACATCTGCAAATTCAATACAATACGGTACGGCTTCTTCACAACAAAAACCTCCTGTTATGCGGCGACCATAACGAGTCAACGCCAGCGAATATAAGATAAATAGGCCCTATGGATTCTCACCATGGGCCTAAAAAATAAAACAAGTATTTTTTTAAGAGTTAGCTAGTTTATTTAATTCATTCTGATACCCCTCAAAAATCTCTATTAAATAAGGCACGGCGCCATAAAACTCGAGATAATCCTTAAGACTTGATATGTTTTTATAGCTTCCATCATAAAGAATATGATGTGAAGAAGCATTTCTCAACTCTCTAAAAATACTATAGAGTACAAAACTATATTTCTTTCCTATTAGATTTCCAAATGTTGTGTATTCATTTATTTTATGATTATCGTTAATTTTCGGTTCAGAGTAACCTTTACCTGTAATATTTTTGACATCCTCTTCTAAATTAAGTTTTTCTTTAATTAGGGTTCTTGTCATCTCACATGCCAGATATAGCCCCATAAACTTTGATTGTGGATCACTAGCTAAAAGTGCTTTTCTGAAATGGTTAACTGCTACGTTCCATTTATCAAAATTAACACCAATCGGATCTACTAATTTACCGATGCTTTCTTTCACTTTAGGAACAGCTTCTACAAGAGAGAAAACATTTAAAACCTTGTAATTGATAAAAAAAGAAGACGCTCGAATCGGCGTTCCATAAGTATAAGACAACATGTTTATCACATGGTTAAAAGCTCTAAACATTATTTCTTGTGCATTTTTAAAATCGCTAAACATTCCTTGGGTTTCAATCCTTAAAGTTCCTAGTCTTCTATGTTCATTCCCTAATAAGAATAGATTAAGGTCAAGATTCTCAAAAACGATATTATACACTTCATCACTAGGCAATTCTACTAAGGTATCTCCAGAACGTAACGGCTCCTTAGATGGCCTTAAGCAACCCATGTTCTCCAATTGAACTATGCAAAAACATGGGCTCTTCTCCCCTGCGGGTATGAGACTTTCAAATTTGAATTCGCTAGCAATTTCGTAAACTCCAACTCCGTATTCAAATGGAAGTTCTTCAGGAGTAAATAAAATTTCATAAATTCCGTCATCACGAAGAGTAGATTTAAAACCAGGAAAGTTAAAGTCCAAAAAAATGTCCTCCTTATAAAACAGATATTGTAAATTATAGTTCGAATTTCATAAGGTAGGATACTTATATTTACTTCATTCCCAACTTTAATCGCTGCTGTAGCAATCTGCGTCTCTGCTATCAGCGCGTCACGTTGGAGCGCAGCTTGCTGGTCTATCTCTTTCATCTTAATCTGCTCCTGGCCCTGCTCAGCCTGTGCTGCGGCTTATGCTTGCTGCTGGGCGAGTGCCGAGGCATTCATCCGGTCAACTTGTTCCTGGTAGTGTCGATCGACTAACATGCGCATCTCAGGCGGCATCTCACGGTATCTGATAGACTTGCGGAACGTGTTGTGCACGAGAATATGTATCTCGTCATCGTCGCTATCCCATAGATGTGGCACACCAGTAAGCGGCGGCGGGAGATACTGTTCTATTTGATCCGGTGGTATTTGTGCAGCCTGCTTCGTTACCTCATCTAATCTACTATGCAATACTCCTTCATATATCGGGGAAAAATTTAATACCGTTCTTGTTAAGGACAGCTGTCGTCAGCAATCCTCCAACTCTATCTCCAGATAGATTCTCAAACACACCGTCAATCATTGGCCGCATTCTCAAAAGTTTGGAAGGATAATTTCGCAACTGAACACTTGGACAGCAAGACGCTTAAAAACTATGTCTCTTATCTCGATCTATGAATCCTCCCAGCTCTCGGACACCTTAAAGTAGACGAAATAAAGCCGTTGCACAAAACGATGAATACCTATGGTCATGCAATACGCTCCGCAGATCAGGCAGCTGGAGATAAATTCGAATCGCTGTTTACTTTGACGCCAAAAAAAGCACTCAGTGAATAGAATCCCAAAGTGCTTAATATATCGCTCTGCTTTCACCTGTGTTTTTACATAAGATTTACATCAATCGCCTATTTCCGCGACTGTATTACCCAATTTCAGTTTTCTGTAGTACAAGCCACAAATTCTTATAGATATTGATAATTTAGCCCCCTGTACTACTAAATCGGAATGTACACCTTCGCATATGAATACATCTAACATAGATGCATTTGTTGCGAAAAAGGGAGGCGATGGTCGTGCTTTTTGTTTATGGAACGCTCATGCCCGTTCGCGTAATGGAATTAGTTAGACATTGGAAGCTGCAAGAGAAAGAGCATATCGCCGTTATTTTGCAGGCAGCTCCTGAGATGGAGCGTCAGTATGTTCAGCTTCTCCAAGCATGGGAGCCTGTTTTCTCCAATACCGCTCAATATACTAATCAATGGCTGGATGAATGGCTTCCCATTCCGTCACGCTTGCCATCCTATATGGAACAAACGATTGAAGCGGTTGTAGAGACATCTCTTGAACAATCAAGAACGTATGTCGATCAACTCAGGCAGCTAACTGAGCGCACCGCGTCGGCTTCTTCTGATGTCACCAAATCAGTCATCTCACACGCCATTCGTGAATCCAACTATTATATCGGCTTAATGAGCTCCTATCGACAAAAGGTAACCAGCTCAGGCAATAATCAGCACCGTGCAATTGTCCAGCAAGTCCCCATCGGGGGACACACATTGCCTCCTCTGCCCTATGCTTACAGTGCCCTCGAGCCTTATATCGATGAGCATACGATGCGAATCCATCATGATATACACCATCAGTCCTATGTCGATGGTCTAAATGAAGCGGAATTGCAGCTCAAAATCGCTCGCGAGACGAATCAATTTGAGCTGGTTAAGCATTGGGAGCGAGAGCTTGCTTTTAACGGTGCCGGCCACTACTTACATACTCTGTTCTGGAGCATCATGACGCCATATGGTGGTGGTGAACCGATAGGAGCTCTGAGCCAGCAAATCCGAAATGATTTTGGCAGCTTCTCCGCCTTTAAGAATCAATTCAGCAAGGCAGCGGCGAAGGTGGAGGGCAGCGGCTGGGCGATTCTAGTTTGGAGTCCACGCAGCAGCCGGCTTGAAATATTAACCGCAGAGAAACATCAGAATTTATCACAATGGGATGTTGTGCCATTGTTGGCCTTGGATGTGTGGGAACACGCCTATTATTTAAAACATCAGAACAAACGGCCTGAGTATATTCAGGATTGGTGGAATGTCGTGAATTGGACCTTCGTTAGTGATCGATTTGAAGAAGCTCGAAAGCTCGTATGGGTGCCATTCTAATCTATTCAGAAAAAAAAAGCCCGACACGGGAGCTGGGGACTAAACTGACCCCCGGTTCACTGTCGGACTTTTTCAAAATATAAGAAAGTATATCATTTTCTCATACTTATCTTATATTTCACCGTCAAAGCTCCTTCAGCGTCTAAGGACGCCGAAGGCGTTTTTGCTTGAAATATAAGAAAGTATATTAATTGTCTCCTACTTTTCTTATATTTCTCCGTCAAAGCTCCTTCAGCATCCAGAGGACGCCGAAGGCGTTTTTGCTTGTTTATATCGTCTATTGCTTTAATAATGTCAAAAACTCGGAGCGAAGCGCAGGATTGCTGCGGAAGTCGCCTCTTACCGCCGACGTTACGGTCATGCTGCCTGGCTTCTTCACCCCGCGTGAGCACATGCACAAATGCTCGCCTTCCACGACGACCATGACGCCATGCGGCTGCAGCTCCTCAGTAAGGATATCCGCAATTTGTGATGTAATCCGCTCTTGCACCTGCAGGCGACGAGTAATCGCCTCTACGAGTCTAGCAAGCTTGCTAAGACCAGCGATTTTGCCGCTAGGAATGTAGCCAATATGCGCTTTTCCGAAAAACGGCGCCATGTGATGCTCGCACTGACTGTAATAAACGATATCTTTTACAATAACAAGCTCTTCATGCTGCTCATCGAACGTAACGCCCAGCACCTCACGAGGATCAACCTCATATCCGGCAAAAATCTCCTCATACATTCGAGTCACACGAGCGGGTGTTTCCAGCAAGCCTTCACGCTCTACATCTTCACCGACAAGTTTCAATATTTCTCTTATGTGATGTTCAATTTGCTCCCGGTTGCTCGAAACACTCGAATTGACGTAATCTTTCTTTCCCGCCATTTCTGAACTCTCCTTCCGGTCCCCCCGCGTCTTTCTTTATCTGCGAGGCATCTTTTGGTTTTTCATCATGTGCTGCGCTTTTTGCATTTGCTGCTTATTCAGATTGTAGCCCATTTGCTTCGCCATTTTCTGAATCATTTCTGGATCATTTTGCATTTTCTCAAGCTGCTTCCGCAGATAGAATACGCCTACAAAAAAGCCCCCAACAGCTCCAGCAATTAAAGTTACAATTGGTACAACAATGTTCACCCACGACATACCTTTCACCTGACCCTTTCCAAATCTCCTGCTGTGTATAATGTTCCCATGATAGCATGTTCACCTCTTGTTCGCAATGAACATGCTGATGCTCCGCTTAACCTTTTTGTGACAATTTTTGATGCTCTTATTTCGCACTCTTTTCCAGATCAAGCAGCGCGATTTTAATAGGAAGACCTCCGCCATAACCAATCATTTGGCCGCTTGCCCCAATCACGCGATGACAAGGCACGATGATCGAGACAGGGTTGCGATTGTTCGCTCCACCTACGGCACGCATAGCTCCAGGCTGATCCAGCATCACAGCGATATCCTTATAAGTACGCGTTTCCCCATAAGGGATTTGCTGCAAAGCTGCCCACACCTTCTGCTGAAACGGTGTGCCATACATTTGAAGAGGCAGATCGAATTGCTGATGCTCTCCGGCAAAATAAAGCGCCAACTGCCTTGCTGCTTCATTCAGCTGTTCATGAGAGTCTGCCTCGACCCGCGTAATATCCGCGCCAACGTGCCCAAATACACGCTTCGTCCACTGCTCTAGTTTCTCTAAAGCCGAATCGTAAGGAGCGAAGTCCAAGTGGCAAATCCCTTTGTCCGTTGCCGTTAACGTCATCGGCCCGATAGGCGAATCGATCTCAGCCGTATAAAGTCGTTCACTCATTTGCGCCACCTGCTTCCAAGTTGTCTTCTGGAATCGTGCTTAATTGAGCAATGGCATTCGCTATCGCCTGCAGTGCTTCCTCATCCGTTTCCTTCACTGATGCTCCAAGCAAAGCAGACTTTGCCTGCTCGCCGCCAATTCGCGCAAGCGACCATGCAGCTGTTCCGCGGAGCACCGGGCGAGGATCCTGCTCTAGCACCTTGATCAAATCCGGCACTGCGCTAGCCTCTTTAAAGTTGCCGAGCGCGATTACTGCATTGCGCTGAATCGGCTTCTTGCCCCGCCAAGCGGAGGATGTTCGGCCATATCTGGCTTGAAACTCCTTGTTGCCTATCGTTAGAAGCGGTACGAGCAGCGGCTTTACTAATTCCATATCCGGCTGCAGCTCTGGTTGATGCGTCCAGTTTTTGCCGCGGTTTATCGGGCAGACCGTCTGGCAAGTATCGCAGCCATAAAGCCGATTGCCGATTTTTCGCATGAACTCGTCCGATATCATTCCCTTCGTTTGTGTGACAAAGGAGATGCAGCGGCTTGAATTCAATTGACCCGGTCCAACTAGTGCATCCGTCGGGCAAGCGTCAATACATTTGGTGCAGCTGCCGCAGCTTTCCGTTATCGGTTCATCCGGTTCAAATGGAACATTGGTAATCATTTCACCGAGGTAAATCCACGAGCCTAGCTCCGGCGATATGATCGCGCAGTTTTTTGCGCTCCATCCAATGCCTGCTCGCTCAGCAACGGCGCGATCCGACAATGCGCCGGTATCGACCATGCTTTCCACGCGCAAATCCGGCATCCGCTCCCTTAGCCATGCTTCCAGCTTAGCAAGCCGATCGCGCAACACTTTATGGTAATCTTCTCCCCAAGCCGATCGTGACATAATGCCTCGCCTTGCACCCGGCTCTGATTTAGGAGGGTCCTTCAGCTTGGATGGATAGGCAATGGCTATTGCAATAATCGACTGCGGATTTTCAAACAACAGCGCTGGATTCGTTCTTTTCTCAATGTCAGGCTCCTCGAAGCCAGACTCTCTTCCGAGCTCGCGGTGCCTTAGCAAAATTTGCTTTAATGATGTGAATGGATCCGCAGAAGCGATCCCTATCTTGTCGATGCCGAGGCTTGGTGCCGCCGCAATCATCTCTT
Source organism: Paenibacillus sp. NRS-1760 (assembly GCF_050467785.1). Classification (NCBI taxonomy): domain Bacteria; kingdom Bacillati; phylum Bacillota; class Bacilli; order Caryophanales; family Paenibacillaceae; genus Paenibacillus; species Paenibacillus sp. NRS-1760. Next base: position 172,818 of record NZ_JBITPK010000018.1, read on the forward strand.
CCTTCAGCTTTGCCCATCTATCTGTCATCATCTATAACCTTTTAATTGCTTCACGAGCCAGCTCGTCACAACGATTATTCCATTCATTATCGCTATGGCCTTTTACCTTTACGTATTCTACTTTATGACGCTGCATAAGCTCCCAAAGCGCTTTCCAGAGCTCTTGGTTCTCAACAGGTTCCTTCTTGCTGTTCTTCCAGCCGTTGCGCAGCCAGCCGTGTATCCAGCCTTTCTGGAAGCAATTCACGACATACGCTGAATCACTATACACCGTCACCTTACAGGGCTCCTTAAGCAGCTTCAACCCTTCGATTACTGCTTGGATTTCCATACGATTGTTCGTCGAGTGTTTCTCTCCACCTGAAATTTCCTTCTGATGAACGCCAAAAAACAGCACTGCTCCCCAGCCGCCTGGCCCCGGATTGCCGGAGCATGCACCGTCCGTATAGATCATAACGTCCTTCATAAGAATCCCTCCTAAAGGTTTGCGAATGCAAACCTACTTCGTAAGCATCTACTTAAGGTTTGCGAATGCAAACCTACTTCGTAAGCAGCAGCTATTCACACAAAAAGTGATTAAAGCGCTCTTATCTTTTTGTAAGGCCATAAAATATAATCGGCTCTGCCGCGAATAAGCTCTTCTGGCACTGCGTGAAACGTCCGGCTGTCCAAGCTCGCCCTAGCATGTCGATTATCTCCCATTACAAAATAGTTTCCTTCACTAATTACTTCAGGCCCGTAGCTCATATCTTCTATTAATGAATCCGTGTAAGGCTCGTCCACTAGCTCGCCGTTACGGTACAATTGTTTATTATGGATTTCTATACGATCACCGGAAACCCCAACGATCCTTTTCACAAGAAACTTTTCTTCGACTTCCCCCATATCCGGTTCCTTCAAAATAACGACATCACCAACCTTGGGCTTGCCGACCAGGTATACAAATTTATTAACGAACAGCCACTCATGCTCCGTTAACGTCGGCTCCATCGAATGACCTTCTACCTTCGAGAGGTTAAATACAAAAAAATGCAGAAGCAGCACCACAGCAAATGCAACAACCAATGTTTTCGACCAATCGAGCAGTTCTGAGAGCCAATTGGAGCGATTGCTTGCAACAGTATGGGCAGATAATCCCGCATCTACACTGATTCCTGCTTTTTCATTACTTGGCTTGCGATTCTGGTCCTCAAGGCTCATTGTCCCACCTCTTCACTTCGTTTCAACCAATCCTCATAATACTTCAGCACGATCTGATCCTGAAAAGGCGATTGCCCTTGATCCATCCGCTGCAAAAGCGCATCAAGACCCTCATGCACCTTTTCTTCGACCATTTTCGGATAGTGGTAAGCCGCTTTGTGCATCTCATATTCATCTTGATCGACGACTGTTCTTCCACCATCAACTGTACGAATAACGTCCAAATCGTAATCGATATAGGTAAGCACATCACCCTGAATGTACAGCGGTGAGGCAATATTGCAATAATAGCGGACGCCTCCGTCCTCTAGCAGAGCCACAACATTGAACCACTGCCCCGGTATAAAAAAGGAGACTGCTGGGACGCGGCTGATCCATATCTTACCATCAGACTCTTGAATCGGCGTTTGACGGTTTATGAGCACCTTAATGGATTCCGCTTTATGCTGCTCGTCAAGCAGCTCATCAGGCACAAGCCAATTCTGTTGCCATATACGGTGAATGTGACCGTTATGTTTGAAGCTTTTGATGACACAGTGCCGATATGGTTCCATCCCGTTCTCCTCATAAATGTATATAGTAATAAGAAAAGCATATCTGACCGCCAAAAGCAATGGCGATGCAGATATGCCCTGCGTACAACTTACATGCAGTAAAGTTCGCGTTAACCAGCTACAATGCTCAATTTCTGAAAAGATCTGATAAAATCGTTGGCTACATACCCCATCGACTCGTACAGCGGTAAAACTGGCTCGTTGTGCTCGTCCGCGGTAATTAGTATCTTTGTGACACGGCGCTGTTCGAAGCGCTGGCGCAATGCCTGGATAAGCGTTTTACCGATTCCTTTCCGTTGGTGGAGAGGAGATACAGCAATTCGATAATAATAACCTTTGTTATTATCAATCGTACCGATAATCATGCCCACAATTTCGGAATTTTCGACAGCGACTAATACTAAATCACTATCCCATGACAACTGGCGGGCAAAAGCTTCCATCGTTTGTTCGTAGCACTCTTCTGTTAGAACCTCTTCAAGCAGTGCTGTAATTGATCGGTAATCGGACAACTGGAAGGAACGAACATTCATTAAAATTACACCTTCTATACCATGTCATAGTATTGCATTTAAAATATATTACGACAAAATTAAACGAAATCCTGCTTCAATCTTTAATATTCCTTAAAAAAATTAAAGAAATCATCAATTATCTCGTGTAAACGCTTAATATTAAGCGCTTACAACAATTTAATCCATTTATTTCTCTATAAATGCAGTTCTATCTTCCTAATCTGTATATTTTAGCTAGCGTCGAGATACCCTATTTTAGGTTATGTTTGATCGTTTTAGCCCATTCGACTTTTGAAACAATAATGTTGATTTATTCAATCGGATAAGGGATAATGGACTTGGATAACTACATATAATTAGGAGGCTGTAAAAAATGGCACATCAACTACCTGCTTTGCCGTACGCGCACAACGCACTTGAGCCGCATATCGATGCGACTACAATGGAAATTCACCACGGCCGTCACCATAACGCTTACGTGACTAACCTTAACGCTGCTTTGGAGTCCGCTCCAGAATTGCAAAGCAAATCAATCGAAGATTTGATCTCCGATCTTGCTAGCGTTCCTGAAGCAATCCGTACTGCTGTTCGCAACAATGGCGGCGGACATGCTAACCATAGCTTGTTCTGGGAAACAATCGCTCCAAACGCTGGCGGAGCACCTACTGGCGCTCTTGCAGCAGCAATTGAAAGCGAGCTAGGCGGCTTTGAAGCTTTCAAAGCTGACTTCGCAAAAGCAGCAACAACACGTTTCGGCAGCGGCTGGGCATTCCTAGCAGTTGCAAACGGCAAATTGAAAGTATACAGCTTGCCAAACCAAGACAGCCCGATCATGGAAGGCGAAACGCCAATCCTTGGTCTTGATGTATGGGAGCACGCTTACTACCTGAACTACCAAAACAAACGCCCTGATTACATCGCAGCGTTCTGGAACGTAGTTAACTGGGATGAAGTTGGCAAACGTTACGAAGCAGCTGTTAAATAATATTGTTTTTCCAAACCGGCGCTTGCCTCTTTAATGAGGCAAGCGCCGGTTTTTTTTATTTTTTTATGGTGCGTATAAGGTGCTGGGTGTTCGAGTGCAAAGTTGCTTAAGTGCAGGGAAAAAGAGTGGAATGTTGACAATGCACATAAGGCGCGGAGTTGGAGTAGGATTACGATGCTGCTGATGAGCTTAGGGTGCAGGACGTTGAAGTACAACTTTGCCTATCTGCTTCTGTTGCAGGAAGTTTAAATACAGCTCATTAATTGCTGGAGGAATATACTAGTCCAACAAACGAATGATTTCTTTTGCGTAAGTGTCCCAAGCTTTGTTATCGGTGTTGATTTCTAGAGTAGGAATGACTGAGTTTGCTGCTGCTTTTCGCAGTTTCAATTGAGTGGCTACCAGTTCATCTGCTGCTGCTTTAATTTCTTCATTACTCTTATCCGACCATTCATCAGGCGTGCGGCTTTGAATTCTTAGTTCGGCTATTTCCGGAGATATCGTTAATAAAGCACATTTTGCCCCAAAGTGTAAGAGTTCCTTTTCAATAGCTTCAATTTCATTAGTAGTTTTATCAGAATAGGCGACTCTATGATTTAAATGAAACCTTTCTAGTATAAAGAAAACACCTCGCGAGCCGCGTGAAGCTCTCCCTAGCTTAGTTGACCATTCTTCTAATTGCCTCAGCATAGCAACTCTTTCATTCAACAATTGGAGATGCTCTTCGTGACTTGATGTTATAAACTGACCACGTACGTTGTGCAGCACCTGTGAATAATGCTCGCTTAAAACAATAACACTTCGCTCTGCTGATTCGTCCTGCGCTTGCATTAGCTTTAACGACTTCAATACCGATGTTTTACCCGCATGCGAAAATCCTTCCAAAATAATGCCCCGCAGCTGATTCACGCAACAACCACCTTCTGTAATTATTTTCATATCATTATATAGGGACAGTTTTGCTATAGGCAAATATATACAATTGATAGACATAGTGTGGCAGAGTGTATTCATTTATTTTTTCGACTAGCTAGCCTGTAACTGGATAGAGGTTAGGTTGATCTCATTAGTATCATAGGAGCTTCTACCTTTAATAATGGTCAGGTCGTCTCTCCTTACGGACATAGGTTCCTCTATTTGGCGAAATATACGCAAATTGAAGTTTTAACGGACATAGGATCCTTTATTTGCTGGAATTAGGGCGAATTGAGCTCATTTTGAGGGAAATAACGTATCCTATGTCCGTTAGTAGGCTAAACTTGCGTTTTAAGCCAAAATAGCGGAACTAATGTCCGTTAAGCTCGATAAGAAATACTAGTTCCCTTTTACTCCCGCCTCATACGCACACTCACCTCATAGGCTTTTGCCGCATACGCTACAGTAGGATAAATGCCTAATTTGCGATGTAAAGGAGTCTGAGTACTCTCATGGAATATACTTATGCTAATAATGTGAATTCTCGTCCAGCTAGCAAGGGCTGCGGTTGTGGCGGACCTCGAATGATCACGCCAACGCCTCAGCAAGGTGGTTTTGGGCCGGGGGGACCCGGCGGTTTTGGGCCGGGCGGTCCCGGCGGCTTTGGCCCAGGGGGACCCGGCGGTTTTGGCCCAGGGGGACCCGGCGGTTTTGGGCCGGGGGGA
>NZ_JBITPK010000019.1:0-77853 GCF_050467785.1 Paenibacillus sp. NRS-1760
TTTCAAAGAGCAATCTTTTCTCTCTTGTCGACCGTGTATCTCGTTGGCGACCTAGATAATATATCATAGGCGTATATAGCATTGCAAGCATTTTTTTCATTGTTTACGAAAAAGTTTTCAACACTCCTATTTGCCTTCTAATTGCGTAATCGTTGCTTCACTTCCTCCTTATCTATATTGAAGAAAAACATAAAAAAACGAGCTGTGCGATTTCCGCAAGCTCGTATGACTTCTAATATGTTTTTGTTACTGTATATTGAGCTGCATCCTTGATAAGCTCATACTTTTTCTTGCCCTTCTTTAGACCCGCATCAACTGTCGTATCAATCGTAACCCATTTCCCATCCAAGTACACTTCGTTCCAAGCATGATAAACATCCACATAAGTAGATTGTCCCATCAAGAGCTTCGTAGGAATATCCACGCTCCGCAGCATTGCCGCAAACAATGAAGCGTATCCGTAGCAGATATCCTTTCTCGATTTAAATGTGCGATCAATATTGGGGAGGTAATCAACTGACAGATTAGCAGCTAATTGATTATCATAACTTACATTCGTAATAATATATTCGTAGATTGCCTTTACTTTCTCCATATCCGTTTTTTTATTGCTGGCTAATTCTTTTGCCTTGACGATGGCGCTGCTTGCATTCGACCAGTCAATGTTCTGGATGGAATTCAAGTACAAAACCTTGTTGTCTTTCAAATCAAGCGTCACGGTTTCTTTCTTCGCCAATTTGTATTTGTTTCCTGTTGTATTCTCTAGAACAGATATTGTATATTCGCCATTGCCAAGCTGCAATGGAAACTTCTCAGCTGTTTTTCCGCTAGTTAGATTATATGTATAATTTGATGCGCCTTTTGCGATCATAAGCTTCGTTTTCACTTTAGTGCTCACTGCATATTGTACGGAGACAACACCTTTATCTAAATTCCCCGTATTGAGCCAATCAGAAGAGTCTGCTTCATTTGCCTGAACGACCGTTACATGGATGGATGCAAAAAGAACAAAAGCTGCGATGACTAACATAAATTTACGCATGAATATACTCCCTTCGGTAGCTGGCTGCCATCTTACGGAAGGCCCTTTAGCTTTGCGTCCCTACCTTTCGATAGGTTTGCCATTATCGTGTGAAGCGCTATGTGATGAATTTCCCCTATACAAACAAAAAAAAGCCTGTTCATTCGGTAGCTGGCTGCCATCTTACGGAAGGCCCTTTAGCTTTGCGTCCCTACCTTTCGATAGGTTTGCCGTTATCGTGTAGCGCTTTATTAGTTCTATTCTACCATATGAATCTAGCAAATCAATAGATTGTACTACAATATCAATCATAATTTGAATGTTTTTAAGGATTGTTGTTGCAAATTCTCGATATTAGAAAAAAAAGAACCTTATGGCTTCTAAAAGCCATAAGGTTCCTTGGTCTCTTTCTTATTCAGCAGAACGCTGATCTCTCATATGAGGGAACAACAGTACATCACGAATAGATGGAGCATCTGTTAGAAGCATGATCAATCGGTCGATACCGATTCCTAGTCCGCCAGTTGGCGGCATGCCGTATTCCAGAGCGCGGATAAAGTCTTCATCCATCTCATGCGCCTCGTCATTTCCATGCTCACGCTCAACAAGCTGCGACTCGAAACGCTCACGCTGATCGATCGGATCGTTAAGCTCCGTAAATGCATTAGCATGCTCACGTGCTACGATGAATAGCTCAAAACGATCGGTGAAGCGTGGATCTGCTTCACTCTTCTTAGCAAGCGGCGAAATAGCAACCGGATGTCCTGTAACAAAGGTTGGCTGAATAAGCGTGTGCTCACCGAACTGTTCAAAGAAAGCGTTGAGAATATGACCAAATGTCATATGCGGATCAACGGCAACTTTGTGTTCTTTCGCCAAACGATGGGCTTCCTCGTCGCTCATTTCCACGCCGAAATCTACGCCAGTCGTTTCTTTGACAAGCTCAACCATGCTGACGCGACGCCACTGAGGTGTCAAATCAATCTCTTGGCCTTGATAAGTGATTTTCGTTGTTCCAAGAACCTCTTGCGCAATATGTGCGATGACATTCTCTGTCAATGCCATAATATCCTTGTAATCAGCATAAGCCTCGTAAAGCTCAATCATTGTAAACTCTGGATTGTGGCGAGTCGAAATCCCCTCATTCCGGTATACACGGCCGATCTCATATACTTTCTCCAATCCGCCTACAATCAGTCGCTTCAAATGAAGCTCGATTGCAATACGCATGTAGAGCTGCATGTCCAGCGCATTATGATGCGTTTCGAAAGGGCGTGCTGCAGCACCGCCTGCAATGGAATGCAGCGTTGGTGTTTCTACTTCTAAATACCCGCGGGAATCTAGGTAGCGACGCATGGATTGAATGATTTTGGAACGAGTAATAAAGGTTTGTTGGACGTCGGGATTCACGATAAGGTCAACATAACGCTGACGGTAACGAAGCTCTACGTCTTTCAAGCCATGATATTTATCAGGCAATGGAAGAAGCGACTTTGTCAAAACTTCAATATCACGTGCTTTGACAGAGACTTCGCCTGTATTCGTTTTGAATACAACGCCTACTACGCCAATGATGTCACCGATATCTAGCAAATCAAAAGCTGCAAACTTATGCTCTTCAACGGAATCTTTACGAACATAAATTTGAACCTTGCCGCTCAAATCTTGAATCGTAGCAAAACCCGCTTTGCCCATGCCGCGTTTCTGCATAATACGGCCAGCAATACGCACTTCAACCGCTTTTTCTTCTATTTCTTCTTTGCTGAGCCCTTCATAGGCTTGTACAATATCTTTGGCGTTATGAGTGCGTTCGAACTTTCGGCCGAATGGATCCACACCTAACCCTCTAAGCTCGTCCAATTTGTTTCTGCGAATTTGCAAGAGCTCACTTAGCTCCTGCTGTTCATTGTTTTCTTGTTCCACTTCTTTCATCTCCTTGATCATTCGGCAAAAGCAAGCAGCTGTCACCGGATTCATGCAGCAAAATCTCGTTTCGCAATAAAATATAAGCAATGTATAGACCTGTAATATACGTTCTTATATTTTAAACGTTCAAAAAGCTTCCTACAAGGAAGCTTTTTGAACCGCTCATAGCAAACATTATTTTTTGATATCGAGAATTTTGTATTGAATAATGCCGACTGGTACGCTAACTTCGACAACGGTGCCTTTTTTCTTGCCTAGAATCGCTTTACCAACCGGGCTTTCATTTGAAATCTTGTTTTGCAAAGGATCGGCTTCCGCTGTACCAACAATGGAATAATCCATTGTGTCGCCATACTCCATATCCTCAACCGTTACGATCGAACCGATGCTCACGGTATCAATATCAATATCGTCATTATTTATAATACGCGCATTGCGCAACATTTTCTCAAGGGTAAGAACGCGGCCTTCGATAAATGCTTGCTCATTCTTCGCATCTTCATATTCCGAGTTTTCGCTTATATCACCATAGCCAATTGCTACTTTAATACGTTCAGCTACTTCACGACGCTTGACCGACTTTAGGTTCTCTAATTCATCTTCGAGCTTTCGCAACCCTTCTTGAGTCAGAATGATTTGCTTATCGTTCATCTTTCCGATTCTCCTGTCATGTGACTAATTTTTCATACCTTGTATGAATTCACTGTTACCTAATATATTACGCTTCTTATTCCTCATACCAACTGTTGTTTGAAGCGCTCTTGATGTCTTCGTTAGATTATATTGCACGATTATATTGCAAAGTTACCCTGAATGTCAATCAAAGCCAGACGACCCATTGAAACCGTTTCATTTCTGAAATGTAGAGCAGAAGCCGCATGATAGCGGCTTTTGTCGAATGGTGTCGGCTCGCTCCCGTCACGGGGTAAATCGCATAACCGATCTATTTGTATTTTAGTAGGCGTCTACTTCTGCAGAACCCGCTTCTTTGCTGAAACAGCACTGACAGCTTGGAATTCTTCGTCCTCTCCAAGCGAGTGGACGTAGTTTTCCAAAATCGCTACCATCGGATCACGGCCGGTATGTTCGAGCAGCTTTTTTGCATCCTCTGGTGAGAAAACGTCGCCATTCCCAATTACGGGAATCGATGCCGCTACTTTGACATCCTTTATAATGTCCCAATTTGCCTTACCCGTATACTACCATGCAAAATGGCCTTGTCGCTTACCATCTCCGCACATACAAGACCCGTTCCAAACTCCTTGGCAATTAATCAAAGGCAGGATAGCACACGCTTGCCATCGGCGCTAGCACCACTCTGTTCTTCATTTCGATGCCATCGATTTTCAGCATGTCACTCCTTCCTCCTCTTCTAATTGATTATGGTTCATATCTTGTGTACCAGACAGCACTATTCACGGTTATCAGACATTAATTCCTCATAGCTGATTCCGAGCGTCTTAGCGATATGATTTAATAACTTCGTATCCGTCTTCCTTGTTCCTCGCTCCAATGAGCCAAGAACGGCCACCGATACGCCAAGCTCCTTGGCCAGCTCCTGCTGAGTATAGCCCTTCAGCTTTCGAAAGGCTCTGACGCGCTGCGCCAATTGATTGTTTTCCATAACGTAATGCCTTCCTTTCCATCCAGAAGCGCTGCTTCAGATACTGCGCTTACCTCGGACTGCAGCCGATGTGTTTGATCCAAAACATCATGCAGCGGAACGAGAACGAACGACCGCTCCATCATACGCGGATGCGGCAAAGTTAATTCCTCTTGATCCATTCTGACATTATCGTATAGGAGCAGATCAAGGTCAATGGTTCTCGGTCCCCAACGAATTTGTCGAACTCTACCGAGCTGCTGCTCGTACTCCAAAAGCTGACGCAAAAGCATTAATGGAGATAGTGTCGTTCGTACAGCTAATGCCATATTGATAAAGGGCGGTTGCTCTGTGTAGCCTACCGGATCAGTCTCATACATGCCCGATACTCTGCTAACCACGATGTTTGGGTGCGCATCGATGAGGCTAATCGCTTCCAGCAGCAGTTGCTCACGGTTTCCCATGTTTGATCCTAAAGCGATATATGCCTCTGCCTGTGCGCCATCAAGCGGGAATTGTTCGTCCATCATTGTCCCGCTTTCTGCGCAGTTCTACCGTTACTCCGTCAAAATGGATATCAAACGGCGGGTTAGGCTTCGTTACTCGAACCGTCACTTCATTTACCATAGTATAAACTTCCAGTACTTGCGATGCAATGTGACCTGTTAAAGCTTCGATAAGCTTAAACGGAGGGCCCTCTACAATCGTTTTCGTGAGAGCGTGGATTTCTGCATAATTCACCGTACTGTTCAAATCATCAGTTAACGCCGCTTGCTCCAAATCCATATTGAGTTCAACATCCACATAATATTTCTGGCCTAGCTTGTTTTCTTCAGGAAATACGCCGTGGTAGCCGTAAAACCTCATCCCTTTGATCAGCATTTTATCCATTATAGTCACTCTCCTAACGATGTACCTTATTCAAAATAAGAAACGGCATTTAACAACACAATTAACGTCGATATAAAATAGCGTCCGTCATAAGCGCAGTACGCTTAATTGCACGCACATCATGCACACGTACGATTTGGCAGCCGTGCGCAATGCCAAGAGCAACCGTCGCAGCTGTTCCCTCAACAAGCTCATCAACAGGCAGATTCAGCGTCTGCTTAATGAAACGTTTACGCGAGGTGCCAAGCAGCACCGGATATCCAAGTGCATGCAGCTCGGATAGACGGCCAAGCAGCTCCAGATTATCCTCATAGGTTTTGGCAAAACCAATACCCGGATCTAGCCAGATTTGATCTTCAGCGATGCCAGCCGTTCGCGCAATGCTTACACTGCCCTGCAAATCTGTAAGTACATCGGGAACAAAATCATTATAGTCTCTCGCATGGCGGTTATGATTGATGATGACAGGACAAGCATATTCAGCTGCAACTGCGGCCATATTAGGGTCACCCTTAAGCCCCCAAATGTCATTAATGATATGAGCGCCCGCCTCTAGCGCGTGCCGCGCAGTCTCAGCTTTGTATGTATCGATGGATAAAGGAATGTGCGGCAGCGCCTTACGCAAAACCTGAATAACAGGGAGGATACGCCGCAGCTCTTCCTCCACTCCCACCGGCTCAAATCCTGGACGTGTCGATTCACCGCCAATATCAATAATATCAGCGCCTTCCTCCACCATCGCTTTCGCACGGGCAAGAGCCGCATCCACACTCGTGTAGCTCCCGCCGTCCGAGAAAGAATCAGGTGTCGCATTCAAAATGCCCATAATCAACGTACGCCCGCCTAGCTCCAGCCTCGTTCCGCTGCCAAACTCATATGCTCTTTTATAGAAATTTGGTTGTTGATCCATTGTTAGACCGCCATCCTTCTTCTTAATGTTACATGATTACAGAGCTTAGATAGCTCCAGCATCACCGTCAATTGTCGTCTGTCGGTAAAGGGTAAGCAATTGCTTCGTAATAGTCCCTGCTTGACCGTTGCCGATAACTCTACTCACCCCGCCGGCTTCTGATAACAGAGTAACGGGAACGAGCTCCTGAATGGAATTAGTGAGCCATATCTCGTCGGCCGTTTGCAGCTTCTCCAAGCTATAAAGGCCCTCTTCGGTTTCATACCCTGCACTGCCAGCCAGCTCCAGAACTCGCTCGCGCGTTATGCCCGGCAATATGCCGGTGGCCAGTTCAGGCGTATATACAACATTGTCCTTAGCAAAAAACAAGTTGCTCACGATTCCCTCCGCCAACCATCCTTCTCGGCTGAGCATAAGACCCTCGGCCCCAGGCGCAGCACCACTGGCAAGCAGCTCTCGCTTAGCAATAATATTGTTCATATAATGGAGAGACTTAAAGCGAACCTCGCCCTCAGGCGTATTCCTCCTTGTCTGCAAAACCCGCAGCTCCCGTCCGCGCATATGAACCGCATCATTAACCGGCAGCAAAGCCTTTACAAGCATTAACACATTCGGCTGTTCATAATCTCTTGTCGGCAACCCTAGCTCAGCTTCGCCTGCACTGACGGTTAGTCTTATATAGCCATCTTTTAATTCATTCGCCTCAAGAAGCTCGTTAACAGAGCTGCGCAGCTCCTCCATATTAGGCGTGTACTGAATTCCTAGCTGATCACAACCTGAGCATAATCGCTTCATATGCCTGTCTAGTAAGTAAGGTTTCCCCTCATACGTGCGGAAAGTCTCGAACAAACCTATACCGTACAAAAAGCCGTGATCATAAACTGAGATCACGGCTTCGCTCGCATCCATTACGGAGCCGTTCAGTTCGACCTTCATCGCACTGCGCCCGTCCGATTTTGCAAGAAATTACGAAGCATCGTCAAGCCATGCTCCGTTATAATGGACTCAGGGTGAAATTGCACCCCTTCAATCGCATATTCCTTATGACGCAAACCCATAATTTCTCCTTCATCGGTTTCCGCTGTTATTTCCAAGCAATCAGGCAGCGTTTCACGGCGTACGATAAGAGAATGATAGCGAGTAGCGGTAAAAGGTGATGGCAAACCTTCAAACACGGATTTTCCTTGATGATAAATGGCAGACGTTTTGCCGTGCATCAGCTTCTCCGCACGTACCACTTCCCCGCCAAATGCTTGTCCGATCGATTGATGACCAAGACATACGCCAAAAATCGGGATTTTACCTTTAAAATGCTCGATTAGAGATAAACTAATGCCCGCTTCATTCGGTGAACACGGACCTGGTGATATTAGAATATGATCGGGCGCTAATTCTTCGATTCCGGCTAAATCTATTTCGTCGTTTCTTTTTACCGTAATATCTTCCCCAAGCTCACCCAAATACTGTACTAAATTGTACGTAAAGGAATCATAATTATCGATGACAAGTATCATGTTAAGGCTCCCCCTTTTTCCGTTTCCGCTGCCAAATCGACTGCTGCAAACCGTTCGCTGTACTGAATGGCCTTCCATAATGCCTTCGCCTTGTTTAGCGATTCTTTATATTCCCGCTCCGGCTCAGAATCAATAACGATGCCTGCTCCCGCTTGAATATGAACAACGCCTTCCTGAAGCACCATTGTTCTAATAATAATATTAAATTCCATATCTCCGCTGTAGTCAATCCATCCAAGCGAGCCCGTATACGGTCCTCTGCGTGTCGGTTCAAGCTCTTCTATGATTTCCATTGTGCGAATTTTTGGAGCACCTGTAATCGTTCCTCCGGGGAAGGTAGCCGATATAACATCGTAAGCATCTTTGCCGTTTGCAAGCTGTCCTACTACCTGAGAAACAAGATGCATAACATGTGAGTATTGTTCAATAACCATAAACTCTTCGACCTTAACCGTACCATAAGTAGAAATCCGCCCAAGATCGTTCCGCTCCAAGTCAACGAGCATAATATGCTCCGCCCGCTCCTTCTCATTCGTGAGAAGTTCGTCAGCTAGGCGCCGATCCTCTTCCTCCGTTCGCCCGCGTCTACGCGTTCCAGCAATCGGTCTTGTGATCAGCTTGTTGTCATTGAGCTCAACGAGAAGCTCAGGGGATGCAGATACAATCTGAAAATCAGGACAACGCAGAAACCCCATATATGGCGATGGGTTAACTAGTCGAATCCATTCATAAAGTTCTTCCGGAGCAGCCGCAATCGCCTTGCTCTGACGAACGGACAAATTCACTTGAAAAACGTCACCCTGCTCAATATATCGCTGAATGCTGCGAACAGCGTCCATGTATGCTTGCTTCGAGAAAGGCGATGTGATGCCAGTAATCGAATCCACATCCAATTGCAATAAATCATCTGTCAACAAGCGCTGACGTTCTGCTCGAAGCGATATCGCCTTCGCCTGGGCACGCTCTTCATCAAACCAGGTTAACCAGTAGTCGGTCATCCCTTCCGCTCTAGATGAAGCACGGTCATAAGCAGCACGCAGCTCCTCTTGATCCGCATTTTGATCTATTTTTGAATGGACAGCACAATACACTTTTGATTGCTCATGGTCGATTATCCATATCTCATTCATTTGCATGAATAAATAATCGGGAATATCCTGATTATCCTCGGCTAGCACCGGCAATCGTTCGATCGAACGGATGACATCGTAACCCCAGAATCCGATACAGCCGCCAACCCACTTAGGCCCATTCTCAAGCTTCGGCCCCAGCAAACCGCTCATCCATTCTCTCACAACCTCAAGCGGCTTACCTTCCCAGCGGCGCTTGCTTTGCTCCTCTAGCGAATGGAATTGTATCGACTCTGCTTGCAGCCCTTTTCCACGGATAACCCCGTCAGGATGCAATCCCAAATACGTATATCGTCCGTCCTTGCCGCTTTCTAGTACAAAAGCATGTGGCGAAGCGTCCTGCCATACTTCTTCCCATGACGTTACGTTCGCCCGATTACCGAACTCAAAGGGTAATTCTTTAACGAATGGCAGCGTCGTATATTTCTGTTCGGCGTGCCACCGAGTCCATTGCTCTATCGCGGTGATCATCACCTTCAACCCCCGAATACTTGACTTATTTTGCTCAGTATACAGAATAGCTAAGTAAAAAGAAAGCCTTCCATTCCGAGGAATGAAAGGCTGTTCGATATAGGCAGTAAAAATTAGTTTTCGAAGTTGAACAGCGGTGTGGAAAGGTAGCGTTCGCCGTTGCTTGGAACAATCGCAACAACACGTTTTCCTTCGCCAAGCTCTTTCGCAACTTGCAATGCCGCATAGATCGCTGCGCCAGAGGAAATTCCGCAAAGAATGCCTTCTTCTTTCGCTGCACGACGAGCGTATTCAAACGCATCTTCGTTCTCAATTGTAATGACAGCATCGTAGATATCACGGTTCAAAATATCAGGAACAAAGTTTGCGCCGATACCTTGAATTTTGTGAGCACCTGGTTTGCCGCCAGAGAGGATTGGTGAAGCAGCAGGTTCTACCGCGTAAATTTTAATACCGTCGAAGTTTTTCTTAAGCACTTCACCAGTACCTGAAATCGTTCCGCCAGTTCCGATACCGGCAACGAACGCATCAAGCTTACCATCAAGGGAGTTGATCGCTTCGACGATCTCAGGACCTGTCGTTTCGCGGTGAACCTTAACGTTTGCTTGGTTTTTGAATTGTTGCGGCAGGAAGTAGTTCGTGTTCTCAGCAGCTAGTTCTTCCGCTTTGCGAACAGCACCGTTCATACCTTCAGAACCTGGCGTCAATACAAGCTCTGCACCGTAAGCGCGAAGCAGGTTGCGACGCTCAATACTCATCGTTTCAGGCATAACAAGAATAGCCTTATAGCCTTTTGCAGCTGCTACAAGTGCTAGTCCAATTCCTGTATTTCCACTAGTAGGCTCAATAATAGTATCGCCTGGTTTTATGATTCCCTCTTGCTCAGCTACCTCAATCATACTGATTGCAATACGGTCTTTTACACTTGCACCTGGATTTTGATATTCAAGTTTCACATAAACTTCTGCACTGCCCTCAGGCACGAGACGGTTTAAACGAACAAGCGGAGTGTCACCGATAAGATCTAGAACACTTTGTACAATTTTGGCCATGGAAATAACTGCCTCCTTATTCCGACTAATTCAGTTGGTATTTTCACTAATTACATCTTAACAATCTCTTGCATCCGTTGTCAATAGTGACTTTAACGCTCCACTGAAAACGCAGCACCGGGCAAAGCTATTCTGTTTTCACAGCATCATATTTCTCTAGCAGCTTATCCTCAATTTTGGTCAATGAGTCAGCACGTTCAAGCGCCAGCTGCTTGCGTACGGTATCTTGCAGCCTGCCGCCCGACATATTCGTTGTCATTTGGCGCTCGATAAGACGAATAACCGCATAACCCCCATCTACCTTAATCGGACCAGCAATTTCAGCTACCCGCAAACGACTGGCTGTTTCCATCATTTCGCGGTTATAGAATGGGTCATCTTTATCAATCAAGCCGAGATCGCCGCCTGTATCTGCCGTAAAAGAATCAATGGAATAAGAATGTGCCATCTCAGCAAAATCCTCGCCATCCGATAAAAGCCCCATCACGGAGTTAGCCTCCTTCATCGTCTCCGTTATAATCCATTGCAGATGCAGCTGCATTTTCTCATCAAATTCCTCAGGATGATCGGTTATATAGCGTTCAACCTCTTCATCTGAAACATGAATGCTTCGCACGACGATTTTCTCCAGAAGCAAGCGGTAATGCAAGTCCTCCAACACCTGTTCACGGCTCATGCCTAATTGCTCTTGCATGACTTCAAAAAAACGTTCTTCACTATCGTAGCCTTCAATCATTTTATCAAGCTCACGGCTTTGCTCTTCAGCAAGTATGCTAAGCTCAGAGGCTGCAGCTTCTAAATCAATCGCTTTATGAACCATTAACGTGCGCAGAACGGCAGCTCCATATTGCGAATGAAGCTCACCTTCCAAATCTGCAAGCGTAATGTTTTCCTTGCCCACTTTAGCGATAACACGACTACCATCCGATTGATTCGTTGGTGTTTGGCCTGGCTTGCTCGGTTCAGCCGTTTCTTCCCCACTACCGACATTCGTTGGCTGCTGATTATCCAGCTGTCGATCATGACCCGGCCACACTCTAATTACGACGACTACCGATAATACCACCATGCATACGGCTTGAAGGATGACAACGGCCTTCAGCACCTCGTATTTCCTCATTGCCCTAATGCCTCCGATTATTGGATCGGCTTTGGTTTCGCTTGTTCAAGCAGCAGCTTTAGCTGAGCCCGTTCAAATGTATACGCTTCGTTGCAAAATTGGCAAACGACTTCCGCTTTTCCATCTTCATCAATAATTTGTTGCAGCTCATGCTCACCTAAACTGAGAAGTGTCTGCTCTACACGCTCGGAGGAACAGAAGCATTGAAACTTCAAGTCCATCGTATTGTGAATGTGAAGGTCGCCATCTTCGCCTACAATCCTGCGCAGCAGCCCCTCCGGTGACTCTCCTTGATCAAGCAAGGTCGTTACAGGGGGCATCGATCCAACCGCTTGCTCCAGTTTTGTAATCTCATCGTCCGTCAAACCAGGCATAAGCTGAACGATAAACCCACCAGCATGCAGCACCGAGTTATCTGTATCCACCAAGACGCCAAGACCAACCGCCGAAGGCGTTTGTTCGGAGACCGCGAAATAGTATGTGAAATCCTCGCCGAGTTCACCCGATACAATCGGAATACTGCCACGGTATGGTTCCTTCATCCCTAAATCCTTTGTAATATGAAGATAACCAGTGCGTCCAACAGCTCCGGCTACGTCAAGCTTACCCAGTGCGTTGCTTGCCAAATGCACTTCAGGATGATCAACGTATCCGCGAACCTCTCCGTCTGCATTGGCATCAACAACGATCTGGCCGATTGGACCGTCGCCCTTTACTTGAATCGTCAGTTTTTCTTGCCCTTTCAGCATAGCGCCCATAATAGCACCTGCTGTTAATGTACGCCCTAACGCTGCTGTAGCCGTTGGATATGTACCATGCCTTTGGCGAAGCTCTTCAACAAGCTGAGTCGTGCGAGCCGCGAACACTCGAATCTTGCCATTCCATGCCGTCCCTCGCACCAGCACGTCCTTCAGCTGATTTTCCATCAAAATCCCTCCTGATTGCGTTCATATATAATTCTCAATCCTTCAAGTGTGAGCAGCGGATCAACCTCTTCTATCGTTTCCGATTCAGCAGCGATTAACTCAGCTAAGCCGCCGGTTGCGATTACACGTGGTGTGACACCGAATTCTGTGCGTATCCGTTTAACAATACCGTCAACCTGTCCTGCGTATCCAAAAATAATGCCAGCCTGCATCGATGTCACAGGATTGCGTCCAATGACACTCTTCGGCTTCACAAGCTCAATACGCGGCAGCTTAGCGGCGCGCTGATAAAGCGCTTCGGTAGAAATGCCGATCCCCGGAACAATGGCACCGCCCAAGTAATTGCCGCCTTCATCAATATAGTCAAAGGTCGTTGCTGTACCGAAATCAACAACAATAAGCGGTGAGCCGTATTTTACGATGCCCGCCACCGAATTGACGATCCGATCAGCCCCAACCTCACGTGGATTCTCATAGCGGATGTTTAATCCGGTTTTGACGCCAGGCCCTACGACTAGGGGAACTTTACGCAAATATTTGAGACAAAGCTGCTCGAGTGTCCGCATCAACGGTGGAACAACCGATGAAATAATGACGCCTTCCATTTGTTCCAGCTTCACGCCCGCATAATGAAACAGATTATGAATGTTAATGCCGTATTCATCTACTGTAGCAGAACGATTGGTGCTCAGCCGCCAATGGTGCAAAAGTTCTTTTCCTTTATAGATGCCTAGCACAATATTCGTATTTCCAACATCAATGACGAGGATCAAAGCGACTCCACACCCTTCTTCTCATTCAAATCCAAGCTAATATCGAGCGCATGGAAGGAATAAGTCAATCCGCCTACCGAAATGACATCAACGCCGCTAGCTGCGATACCTTTAACGGTTTCTAAAGAGACACCGCCAGATGCTTCTACGATAACGTGAGGAGAAGCTGCTTTAATTCGAGCTACACATTCCTTCATCAAATCTGTAGACATATTGTCCAGCATAATAATGTCTGCGCCACAAGCAAGCGCTTCGTCCACTTGCAGTAACGATTCTGTCTCTACTTCAATTTTCATTGTGTGTGGAATTTTACTGCGCGCAGCTTCAACCGCAGCACGAATGCCGCCAGAGCCTTTAATATGGTTATCTTTAATCATAACTGCATCATATAAACCGAATCGGTGGTTAGCGCCGCCCCCCACACGCACTGCATACTTCTCCAGCATCCGATGGCCTGGGGTTGTCTTGCGAGTATCGACAAGCCGAACCGTCAATCCTTCAAGCGCATCGATGAAAGAACGTGTCTTAGTCGCAATGCCCGACAGCCGTTGCATTAAGTTAAGCGCAAGTCGCTCTCCGGTTAATAGGCTATGCGTACTGCCCTCTACGGTGGCGATAATTGTACCCTTGTTTACATACTCGCCATCCTGTACTTTGGAATCAAAGACAAGTGACGAATCAACAACCTCAAATACGAGCTTCGCAATCGGAAGCCCTGCAATTATACCGCTTTCCTTCACATGGATAACCGCTTTGGAACGCGAGTCCCTTGGAATCGTCGTTTCGGTCGTAATATCCCCACTGCCTATATCCTCTGCAAGCCATCCGCGAATTTGCTCGCGCACTGCTGCATTATAACCGCCTGCCATCCATTCAAACATCCTCTATTCGCTCCTCCGTCAATCCATATAGACGGTGTAACACCGTATGCTTTCTCCACATTGCATCATCGCGTACCGGGAAATCCTCACGGAAATGAGCTCCACGGCTTTCCTCCCGAGAGAGTGCAGCTTCCGTAGTCAGCAGGGCACAGGTGAGCAGATTAGCAAATTCGTATTCCTCACGCCCAGTCAGAACGGATTGATAGATAGGCAACTGCCGTTTCAATTCCTCAAGACCCTTCATAAGACCACTTGCATCGCGGCGCAAGCCAGCGTAACGAACCATAATCTTTTGCAGCTTAAGCCGTCTTTCTACGACAGCTTGGATTGATGTACTGCTCCGTTCTATCTCATTACTAATAATAGGCTGAACCGTTAGACTTGGAAGCTCATCGATTCGTTTTACAATTCTTCTGCCAAATACAATGGCCTCGGATAGCGAATTGCTCGCTAATCGATTAGCGCCGTGTACACCTGTTGAGGATACTTCGCCGCAAGCGAATAAACGCTTTATATTCGTTTCCCCATTTAGGTCGGTTTTCACTCCGCCCATCATATAATGCATAGCTGGCGCAACCGGAATCCAGTCCGACGTCAGGTCGAGGCCGTATTTTAAGCAATATTCATATATAGTAGGAAAACGGTGCTTCACCATTTCCGGTGATTCATGTGTAATATCAATATAAACGAAGGTCGATTTCGTCTCTTCCATTTCACTGACGATGGCTCTCGCCACAACATCACGCGGTGCCAGCTCCAGCTGCTCATGGTAGCGTTCCATGAAGCGCTCTCCCTTAATATTACGAAGATACGCCCCTTCGCCGCGCACAGCCTCTGATATCAAAAACCTTGGCGCGCCTGGATAACATAGAGAGGTAGGGTGGAACTGAATAAACTCGACATCCTGTATGTATGCCCCTGCTCGATAAGCCATCGCAATGCCGTCTCCTGTGGCAACCTCAGGATTTGTCGTGTAACGGTACAACTGGCCAGCCCCGCCTGAGCTTAAAATGACGGCTTTGCCTCTTACAAACAACCGCGCACCGCTCGGCTTCTGTACAATGACACCACAGCATTCGCCGTCCTGAGTAACCAAATCAATAACAAAATGGTCGTCCCAAACTTCGATCTTAGGATTGGCAATAGCCGTTTCGGACAATGCTCGTACGATCTCAAAACCTGTAGCATCTCCGTTAGCATGCAAAATACGCCGCTGGCTATGCGCTCCTTCCTTCGTAAGCGCAAACTCGCCATTCTCCAGATCGAATTGCGTTCCCATCTTTATTAAGCTGCGAACACCTTTGGGCCCCTCATGAACAAGTACATCAACCGCTTCATTAGAACATAAGCCTGCACCCGCTACGAGTGTATCTTGTCTATGGTAAGCCGGTGAATCCTCATCCGAAATAACCGCAGCGATACCGCCCTGCGCATAACGCGTATTGCTGTCGAGCAGCGATTTTTTCGTAATCATGAGGACAGAATTGTTTTCACTTGCTCGTATAGCGGTAAAAAGACCGGCAATGCCGGCCCCAATTACGATCACATCTTTTTCTATAACAGGCAGCTCACTTAACTGCACATCGACTAAATATCTAGGAATCATCATTGGCTCCTCCAAGCGTAGAAGCAGCGCATACTACTTCACGAGTAGCATGCGCTCCAAGGATAAACGGGCTTGATCTGCAACATGTGGCGGTACGTAGATTTGAGGCTGCATCGTTTCCAAGCATTTCACTAGCTTCTTCAAATTATTTACTTTCATGTTAGGGCACACCAAATATTTAGATGCAAAATGAAAAGTTTTACCTGGGCTGTCTAAACGAAGCTGATAGCCAGTGCCATCTTCTGTTCCCACGATAAATTCTTGGCAATCTGATTCTTTACAATATTTAATAATAGCGGTTGTACTGCCTACAAAGTCGCCTAGCTCAACGACTTCAGGACGACATTCCGGATGCACAACGAATTGCGCATTAGGATATTTCGCTTTCATTTCTTCTACGTCTTTAACCGTCAGCATATCGTGCGTATTGCAGTAACCTTCCCAGATAATCATTTTCTTATCGGTATTCCGCTGCACATAGTGGCCTAGGTTCTTATCTGGTACCCAGATGATCTCGTCGCCTTCAACCGAATTGACAACTTTAACCGCATTTGCCGATGTGCAGCAAATATCAGTCTCAGCTTTGATCTCAGCAGACGAGTTAATGTAAGTAACGACCTTTGCATTCGGGTGCTGCGCTTTCAGCTTACGCAAGCCATCAACACTTACCATGTCGGCC
This sequence comes from Paenibacillus sp. NRS-1760, assembly GCF_050467785.1. Lineage (NCBI taxonomy): Bacteria > Bacillati > Bacillota > Bacilli > Caryophanales > Paenibacillaceae > Paenibacillus > Paenibacillus sp. NRS-1760. Next base: position 16,504 of record NZ_JBITPK010000019.1, read on the forward strand.
ATCGGACAGCCCGCACGCTCGTCGGGAATGATAACGGTTTTATTAGGAGCCAAAATTTTTGCGCTCTCACCCATAAAGTGAACGCCGCAAAAAACAATAACTTCAGCATCCGTTTGTGCAGCCTTCTGCGCAAGCAGGAAGGAATCTCCACGGAAATCAGCTACCTCTTGAATTTCATCACGTTGATAATAATGAGCTAAAATGATAGCATTCCGTTCTTTCTTCAACTGTAACAACCGTTCACGCAGCTCTCGGTTTTGCTCCGCCTTGCGTTCCAGTGCCAGTGCTTCCACAGTAGATCCTCTCCTCTTATGAGGGATGGGCGATAACCCATTCCGTTATACGGCAAGCTGAACTTTGTGAATTGATGCACAAACTTAGAAAGTCGCTTACCTATAGTTTAAACCAAAAGGGATAAATTCATTTGATTAAGTTTTAATTTACACGCGGTAGATGCTACTGTCAATGCGTTAAAGGCCTTTTTAAGGCAGCAATTTAAAATAAATTATTTTGATCGCTGTATCTCACTCACATTCTTCGTAAATGAACCTTTTTTACTATATAATCGCGACCTCCGTCATCACTTATATTAGCAACGAAATAAAAAAAGTCTCTCTCCGCGATGGAGAGAGACCATTTTGAATTATCTTTTTGCTGGATCGTAAGGTTGACCAAGTGCTGATGGCGCATTTGAACGACCAACAGCTCCTGCCAAAACGATCAATGTCAAAACGTATGGCAGCATGTAGAAAAATTCAACTGGAATATGCTGCGAGAATTCAAAGCGCTGTGCAAAGCTTCTAAGCGCCTGAGCTAGACCGAAGAACATTGCTGCTCCTACAACGCCAAGCGGATTCCATTTGCCGAAAATCAGTGCTGCGAGCGCAATAAATCCTTGCCCAGAAATCGTATTATGCGCAAAGCTGCTAGTCGTCGTCAATGTAATTGTTGCACCACCAAGACCTGCAAGCGCGCCGCTAAGCAATACGCCGATATAACGGTATTTCGTTACGCTAATACCAACGGTATCCGCAGAGCTCGGATGTTCGCCCACCGCACGCAGACGCAAGCCAAACGGCGTATGGAACAAGACGAAATAACTGACTACTGCGATAGCTAGGACAATATACGTCGTCGGATACGCGGTGAAAATAGCTTTCCCGAGCAACGGAATATCAGATAAATAAGGTATTTTCACTTTGTGGAACACATTAGCCAAAAGCGGCGTTTGACCTGATCCATCATAAAGGCTTTTGGTTAGGTAAAGCGCTAAGCCAAGCGATAGAATGTTAATAACGACACCGACGACGGTTTGATCCGCACGGAACGTGATCGTTGATATCGCATGCAATAAAGCGAATAACGTACCATAAATAGCTGCAGCTATAAATCCAATCCACGGTGAAGCACTGCCTAACCCAGCTTGTATCGCATACTCCGTTGCAACTGCCGCGGCGAACGCTCCTGAAACCATCAAGCCCTCTAGTCCGATGTTCACAACACCTGAGCGCTCTGAGTACATACCGCCAAGCGCTGTAAAAATGAGTGCGGTGGAGAACACGAGCGTTGTATTAATAAGTTGTCCAATGATGTCTAGCACGTTCATCCTACACCGCCTCCTTCCGCTTGCTTGCACGTTTATTTAGAAAAGGCTTTAAGAACCACTTCACCAATCCATGCGAAGCAACGAAGAAAATAACGGCGCCGATTACGATACGCACGACCTCAGGAGGAACACCCGCACCAAAGCTCATGCCTGCTGAACCGTAGCTGAGTCCACCGAATAAAATTGCGCCAAGGAATACACCTATCGGCGTATTGCCGCCAAGGAGCGCTACCGCAATACCATCAAATCCATAGCCTGGAGAAGCGGCCATAACGGTCTGGTTGCCGAACACGCCTAAAATTTCAAACACGCCGCCCAGACCAGCGAATACTCCGCTTATAAACATCGACTTAACCATCGTTACGTTAACGTTCATACCTGCATATAACGCAGCATCCGGATTATGTCCAACAGCACGAAGCTCGTAGCCTTGTTTCGTACGCCATAATACGAAATAAAACACAACGATACAAATGAGAGCAACTACCGTACCCCAGTGCATACGAGCGTTGTCTGTCAATTTAATAAGCCAATCAATTTTCACCATAGCTGATTCATGAACCGGCATCGACTTCTGCTGGCCTTTCTCAACAAGAAACTTCGCAATGATAAAATTGGAGAGGAACAATGCGATCCAATTCAGCATGATGGATGAAATCACTTCATTTACTCCACGCTTCGCTTTCAAGTAACCAGCAATACCCGCCCATAGGCCGCCGAATACAGCACCCGTAATTACAGCTAGAGGCGCATGTATATACCATGGCAGGTCGAGCAGCACGCCTACGATTGTTGCGCCAGTCATGCCCATTACAAATTGTCCCTCAACACCGATATTGAATAGACCTGTACGGAAAGCGAAGGAAACGGCTAAACCTGTAAAGATCAATGGTGTAATTGCTCGAACCGCTTCTCCCATATTGTATGGAGTGCTAAACAGCTTATTGATTAAAGAAGTATACGCTAGAATCGGATCGTACCCTCCAGCAAGCATGGCAATGGCGCCAACCACAAATCCAAGAATGATTGACACAATTGGAATAAGGATAGACGATTTATTAAATATTTTTTTCAAGGTTTCCATATACGCTATCCTCTCCCCTCTGATGCAGGTACAGCTATTTTGTTACCAGCCATCATAAGTCCAAGCTGCTGATCATCTCTTTGCTCAGCATCAACCTCACCCATTAGCTTGCCTTCATACATGACCGCAATTCGATCGGACAGTGCATACAGCTCATCAAGCTCAAATGATACGAGTAAAATCGCTTTTCCTTCGTTACGAGCTTGTACCAACCGCTTGTGCACAAATTCAATCGCACCGATGTCGAGACCGCGTGTAGGCTGAACCGCAATTAACAAATCAGGATCTTTATGAAGCTCCCGTGCGATAATAGCCTTCTGCTGGTTTCCTCCAGACAACTGACGAGCATGCGTATGAATACCTGATGAGCGAACATCAAATTCGTTAACAAGCTTTTCAGACAGCTTGTCCATGCTGTTGTAATCAATAAACATAGAACGGCCGAATTCCGGCTCAAAATACGTATTCAAAATCATATTTTCACTAACCGAGAAATCTAGCACCAGCCCATGCTTATGCCGATCCTCTGGTATATGCCCTACTCCCGCAACCGATATTTGGCGCGGAGAATGATTCGTCATATCCTTGCCATTCAGCTTAACGCTGCCGCCGTCCAGCTTGCGCATACCTGTTATAGCGTAAATGAGTTCGCTTTGCCCATTGCCATCAACACCGGCTATGCCAAAAATCTCTCCTGCACGAATGTTGAAGCTGGTACCATCCAGTACATTCTTGCCTTGATCACCTTTCATCTGCAATCCATCCACAGATAAAATAACTTCGCCAGGCTCGTTCTTCGTCTTCTTCACCTCGAAGGATACGTCCCTGCCGACCATTAATTCCGCAAGCTGCTGCTCATTCGTCTCATCTGTAGTTACTGTCTTGATAACCTTGCCGCGTCGAATAACGGTTACAGCATCTGCAAGAGCCATTACTTCTTTCAATTTATGCGTAATGATAATAATCGACTTTCCTTCAGCAGCCAGGTTGCGAATGATTTCGATTAGCTCCTCAATTTCCTGCACCGTCAAAACAGCTGTCGGCTCATCAAAAATAACGATTTCGGCGCCGCGATACAACGTTTTCAGAATTTCAACACGCTGCTGCATGCCTACTGTAATATCTTTAATTCGCGCCTGAGGGTCTACATTCAGACCATAACGTTCGGATATCGCCCGAACCTTCTCATTAGCGAGCTTGTAGTCGATTTTCATACCTTTAACAGGCTCATTGCCAAGCACAATATTTTCTGCAACGGTAAAAGGCTGTACGAGTTTAAAATGTTGATGAACCATGCCGATGCCAAGGTCAATTGCTTTAGAAGCACCCTCAATGACTGTCTTCTCACCATTAACCCAAATCTCGCCCTCGTCCGGTTGATATAGTCCGAACACAATGTTCATTAGGGTCGATTTCCCTGCGCCATTCTCGCCAAGCAGCGCATGAATCTGACCTTTCTTCAATTCAAAATTTATGGAATCGTTAGCTACCAATCCGGGAAACCGCTTTGTAATTCCCTTTAACTGTACAGCCGCCTTGCTCCGGTCCATTCCTCATCATCTCCCCGGTTTTTACTGCTTGAATATGCATAAAAAATTTGACATTAAAAGCACTTACTTATCCCAACAAAGAACAAAGACCGGCCGAAGCCGGTCTTGTCTGATTCATCAACAAACGATCCTCAATCAAAGGATACCATTGAATGGAGAAAACTATTCAGTAGGTACTTTAATTTCGCCGCTAACGATTTTTGCTTTGTATTTCTCTACTTCAGCAAGAACATCAGCTGGAACGTTTTTCTTAGATGTTTCTGGCAAGCCTACTGCATCGTCTTTCAAACCTAGCTCTTGTACAGTTCCGCCAGCCCATGTTCCAGCGAGTAGATCTTTGGATACTTTATGAACAGCAGTTTCAACGCCCTTCATCATGGACGTTAGTGTAATTTCATCACCGAACTCAAGTGATTGGTCTTTATCTACACCAATAACCCAAACGTTTTCACCATTGTCTTTACGCGCTTTACCTTCATTGAACACACCATTGCCTGTAGCGCCAGCAGCGTGGAAAATAATATCAGCACCGCCATCGTACATTGTTGATGCAGCCAATTTACCAAGGTCAGGTTTACCAAAGTCACCTGCATAGTTAACTTCAACTTTAACATCCGGTTTAACCGCAGCAACACCAGCTTTGAAGCCTGCTTCAAATTTCTTGATAACCGGAATCTCCATACCGCCAACGAATCCAACTTTATTTGTTTTTGTCATCAAACCTGCAACGACACCAACAAGGAAAGATCCTTCGTTTTCAGCGAAAGTAATAGAAGCAACGTTTGGCGCTTCAACTACGCTGTCAATTACTGCTAGCTTAGCATCTGGATTTTCTTTAGCCACTTTGCTTAGTGCATCATTAAACAAGAAACCGATACCCCAAGTAAGGTCATATCCCTCTTTAACGAAGCTGTTTAGGTTCGGCTCCATGTCTGCTTCGCCTTTACTTTCCAAGAACTTCGTTTCCGCACCGGTCTCAGCAGTTACTTTCTGAAGAGCTTCCCATGCGCTTTGGTTAAAGGATTTATCGTGTACGCCGCCAACATCAGTAACCATACCAATTTTTTTGCCTTTTCCAGTACCATCGTTTTCAACTGCAGGCGTAGTACCTTTATCTCCGTTCGTGCCACCCTCGTTGTTTTTCTTTCCTCCGCAAGCTGACAACACTAGTGTCAACGCGATCATCATTACAAGCATAAAGCTAAATGTCTTTTTCATGAGTTTTTTCTCCCCTGCTCTAATTTTTGTGTAACTTGGCAACCCCTGTTACATTCTTATTCTTGCTGATACTGGCCGCTATTATTTCATTATAGTTACAAAAAAATAAACGTCAATAACTTATGTCAGTCTAAGTGACATAAAAACGTTATGACCGTCATCATGTAACATCTATGTAACGTATGACCAATATAGACAAAACCTCCATGTAAGCATTTCTGTTTTTCATCCGAGGTTTATACACGTATTATAGGCTAAATCCGAACATTAATAAAGAAAAAAATAGTCGCCCGCTACTCTTTACAAGTAGCAAAGCGACTATCGTTAACAATTATCCATAAAATACTATTCGTTCTTATCTGGATCTTCTGTTACATCACGTTTCTCAAGGTTCGGAGCTTTCGCTTCGTCCTGATCACGAGTTTGGATGCGCACCTTTACGTCTCCAACCGTCTCAATAATAGGCTCGGTTGTCGGCTCATTTGTTTCAACTGCATCAGTAGAAGGACCGCCTTCCAAAGTACCAGTCTCAACCAAACGTTTGATTTGATCCATTTCGAGCGTTTCTTCATTAAGCAGTGTTTGAGCAATCAAATGCATTTCTTTGCTCTTCTCTGTTAATAGCTTCTTCGCACGATCATAACAGCCTGTAATAATGGATTGCATTTCTTGATCTATCTCGTATGCAATGGCATCAGAGTAGTTCTGCTCATGCCCAATATCACGTCCAAGGAATACTTGGCCTTGTGAACTGCCGAATTGCATCGGTCCAAGCTTATCGCTCATACCGTATTCCATAATCATACTGCGTACGATGCCTGTCGCTTGTTTAAAGTCGCTATATGCACCTGTACCAATTTCACCAATAAACAGTTCCTCTGCTACACGGCCTGCAAGCAAACCAGTGATTTTGTCCAGAAGCTCCTGTTTCGTTACAAGCATACGATCTTCTTTTGGAAGCATGATGACATATCCACCAGCACGTCCGCGAGGAATAATCGTAACCTTATGCACCATATCCGCATGCTCCAAGAAGAAGCCTGCAATCGTATGGCCTGCTTCATGGTAAGCGACAATACGTTTCTCACGATCACTGACAACACGGCTTTTCTTCTCCGTACCAACAATGATTCGGTCAATTGCATCATCAACTTCAACCATTGCGATATCTTTCTTATTACGACGGGCAGCCAAAAGAGCTGCTTCATTAAGTAAGTTTTCTAAATCAGCGCCACTAAAGCCTGTTGTACGTCTTGCGATAACTTCAAGCTTAACATCCTTGGATAGCGGTTTATTGCGCGCATGTACTTTAAGCACCGCTTCACGGCCCTTAAGGTCCGGACGGTCAACCGTAATTTGACGGTCAAAACGGCCTGGACGCAGAAGCGCTGGATCAAGGATATCCGGACGGTTTGTTGCTGCAATAATAATAATGCCTTCGTTGGCACCAAAGCCATCCATTTCAACGAGCAATTGGTTGAGCGTTTGCTCACGTTCATCATGTCCGCCGCCTAGACCAGCGCCACGTTGACGACCTACCGCATCAATCTCATCGATAAAGATGATACAAGGAGCATTTTTCTTCGCGTTCTCAAACAAGTCGCGTACACGGGATGCACCGACACCGACGAACATCTCTACAAAATCAGAACCGGAAATGCTGAAGAACGGCACGCCCGCTTCGCCTGCTACTGCACGTGCAAGCAATGTTTTACCTGTACCCGGAGGACCAACAAGCAATACGCCCTTCGGTATACGAGCGCCTACTAAATTGAATTTCCGCGGGTCCTTCAAGAAGTCTACAACCTCAACGAGCTCTTGCTTCTCCTCGTCTGCGCCTGCGACATCTTCGAATGTAATCCGCTTCTTCTCATTATCGTAAAGCCGCGCTTTGCTCTTGCCAAAGTTCATAACTTTGCCGCCGCCGCCCTGAGCTTGATTCATCAAGAAGAAGAACAGGACAAAGATGATGACAAACGGAATAATGGAGGTAAGGAATGTAAGCCAAATGCTTGGCTGATCCATTTCCTTCGTCTCATAAGCGAATCCATACTGCTTCGACCATTCAGCGATCTTAGGCTCAGCGCTAACGCCGGTCCTTGATACGAATTGATCGTTTTCTGCATCCGCAGGTTTCACTTTATATTTTCCGGAAACAAAATAAGATTGGTTCTCGTACTTAACACTTAACTCTTTAACATTCCCTGACTCAATTGCTGCAACGAGTTCATCGTAACGCAATCCAACGGTCGTGTTATTTTGGCTGCTGATAAATTGAAAAATCCCAACGGTCACCAAAAAGATAATTAAATAAAAACCAGTATTACGGATGATCCGATTCATCCCCAACCTCCTCTCAGACGCTTAAAATATTTTACCATATCATGACTTTCCATAACAATAGAGGTGTACGGAGAAGGGCATGTACGGGTGAATCGCAATTATTTTTGATAAACTTGCGGCTTCAAAATACCAATATAAGGGAGATTACGATATTTCTCTGCATAATCCAGTCCATAACCGACAACAAACTCATCAGGCAGTGTAAAGCCTTTATAGTCTGCTTCCAATTCAACTGTACGGCGAGCAGGCTTATCGAACAAAGTTACAACTGTAACAGACTTCGCATTGCGACGCTCTAGCACGTCAATTAGGTAACTAAGCGTCAACCCGCTGTCGATAATATCTTCAACGATTAGAACATCTCGGCCTTCGACAGATACATCGAGGTCTTTAATAATTTTGACAACGCCAGATGATTTCGTGGATTGTCCGTAGCTAGATACAGCCATAAAATCAATTTCAAGCGGCACTGTAATTTCCTTAACCAAATCAGCCATGAAAATAAAAGCGCCTTTCAAAACACAAATAACGAGCGGATTACGCCCATTAAAATCTTTACTTAGTGTTGCACCAAGTTCCTTAACCTTCTCACCAATTTGCTGCGCGTCGTACAATACTTCTTGAATATCGTTCTGCAAGTGTAAATCCCCCTACGCTTAACTATGTTTATGAGTGTACCAGTGCTTCTTATTCGTTGCCTGCCCTTATGAATAACACGTCTTTTGTGTGTACATCCGTAAGCGCATGACTTGATCTGCGAATGCCCGGAATCCAGATTAATTTGCCTGATCCATCAAACAGCAGTGGATACAGCTCTCTCTTCAGCGGAGCAACTTTCTCGTCAACGAACATATCTTGCACTTTTTTCGAACCATTTAATCCTAAAACCTGAATTCTGTCTCCCGGCTGCCGATTTCGAACAACGAGCGGATACGTTAGTTCCGACGCATCAAAGCAGGCTTCATAACGCGATGCAGGCTTACAACTTTCTAACGCTGATGTATAAGCAAACTCAAATGTCCACCCGCATTGCTCGATCGCCAGGCTAGCTTTATCCCTTCCCACCTCGCACAAATAGACACTCGCTTCTTTGGATACATGCTGTGGCACTTGAATCCACCGCATTCTATCATATTCACGAGCGCAGCAAATGCCGGCACCAGCATCGATTCGCCAAGTTGCAGGCGCATGAGTGGAAGCAGCAAGCCTCATCGTCTCAATCTGCTCGAAAGATATCTTTTCCGTTTCCTTAGAAAGATAACTTAATATTAGTTTAATCAATCTCCTTTGTAAAGCGACGTGGAGACCATGCAAATCGTCGCAGCTTATCGCGCATCCACCCGGGGATAACGTAACGAGCTGCGCAAATAACGCTTCGGTTTGTTTCTCCATCCATTCGTCTTCCGCACCCGCTACTTCAGCAAGTCGTTGAAGGGATTGGGATATGTGCGGATTATGCTTTGATAAATACGGTAAAATATCTAACCGAATGATGTTTCGGAAATAATGGCGTTCCTTGTTACTGCTGTCCGTGCAGTAAGGAATTTGGTGTTCTTCGCAGTAACGCAGAAGGTCTGACTTGTTCATACGAAGCAGCGGCCTGATAAGTTCCACGTTTTTTTCTCTTCTTTTACTGAGAATTCCCGCCAAACCAGTTAAGCCTGTCCCACGAATGAGTCGCATAAGGACGGTTTCCGCCTGATCATCTGCATGATGGGCGAGCGCGATACGCGAAGCTCCATATCGGGTCGCGATTTCATGCAAAAAGCCGTACCGCCTCTCGCGTGAGGCAGCTTGTCCATTCATTCGGGTTTCTTCTATATAAGACGGCATGTCGAACGTTACCGTCTCACAAATGACCCCTAGCTGCTGCGCAAATTGCTTAACGACAATCAGCTCATGCGCCGACTCCTCTACTCGAAAGCCGTGATTCACATGAGCTGCAATAATGGAGATTTCATTGCTCTTCGCTACAGCAGACAGCATATGCAGCAGCGCCATTGAATCCGGACCTCCAGACACCGCTACAACAATACAATCCCCTTTCGACCAAAGCCTGCGTTCTGCAGCTGTTTTCTCAAGCTCGTTTCGCAGATTCATAGGTTGTACCTCACCTTCATTTCCCGTTGCGTGCTGCCGCTACAGCACATTGCGTATGAGCCAGTAAACCGACGTTCCAAGCAAGACCGCTGAAAGGGCAGCAAGCCCCTTTAACCACCCTGGTGTAGCTGAGGGTCTATGCGTGTCTCGTCTATGCATCAGTAAACGCCAAGCCGCTGAAGCCTCACCCGCATCCGAATACTGTCCTGCAAAAGCTTTACGCAGCCATCCGGCAATTGGCTTTAAAACTGAACTGGATTCAGCGATCTGGATGAGCTCCACAGCTGAGCGATTTTGCGGCAATAGCTCCACCGTTAGCTGATGAAGCCGTTTTGGTTCATGCAGCTGTATGCAAAGCACGCCAAACGAGAATAAATCGTAACTCGGATCAGCAGATCGCGAGCCTTCATTCCAGTAGCCCCGATCATAAATCTCAGTAAATTGGCGAACGGCTTTACCTGCTGCAGTCACCCCGCCGAAATCAACCAGCTCAACATGACCATAATCGGCAACGAGCACATTTTCCACCTTCAAGTCGCCGAACACCCATCCTGCTTGGTGCAGCTTCGTCAGCTTGCCCAGCAGATTCAAGCCAACTAACGGAAACCACTCCAAGCCGTGCTGCTTTAGGTAATCGTCCAGCTTAGATCCCAGTACATAGCGCATAATATAAAAAGGATATTCCTTTCCATCCGGACCGTACAGATCATCTACGTCGAACAAAAAGGATTCCTGCCCGTATTGCTTCTGCTTGGCGATCGACTGCAGCACATTGATCTCCGATTGCAGATCAAGTGCATCTAAACCGAGCTTCATCGCATACCAGCTGCGATCACGCTGTACGAGATATACTTTACCGTTTGCGCCCTCTCCAAGCAACCTCTCTACCCGGTAACGCCCTTGTTTCCACTTGCCAACCACCACCATGCCACGGCGAAGATCAACTTTAAACGACGTAGTCACTCATCATCCCATCCGTTTCGTCTCTGCTCTGTCTACCATAATCGCCCTGGCGATAAAAATCAATGACATGCATAATCGCAGGGCCCGTCGGCGTGGTTCCGCTCATTTGCAGTTTCGGAAAGATGGCGTGAACACCATTCAAGTGACTCGTCCAGCTCAAATCCATCAAACAGTCATCCCCATGTCTTGAGCCAGGGAAATGAAATACCGAGATTTCGCTTTTCCCTTGTCTCGCTTGCAGGCTGAGCATTAAATCGCGTATAGCCTCCTCCACAGCCGCCAGCTTTGGCTTCATGCTGGCGCTGGCATCAATAAGAAGCGCCACTTGCAAATTTGATGTCTCCCCCAGCTCGTCGATAACACGTACAACATCGCCACGCTTCTCCGGCGACAATGCTTCGATTGAGCCGTTGCCAAGCACCTGCTTCAATTCCTTCTGAACTGCTAATTGAATCGTCTGCACTACAGTCTTGCGAGTCATCATTTGTACCGTCTGCGACAGCTGACGCATATTTACCATCCTGCTTAGACCGCCGCCCGCACGCGCAATCTCATCAATCTCAGCCGCGCCAAGCTCACCTACATCGCCATGATCGAGTACGCCTACTACATTTACTGAAATCCCTTCCGATTGTGCATGTGCTGCCGCTATGACTGGACTTAGACCCACATTAGAGCATCCATCTGTAATCAACAATATTTGCTTCATAATGATTTACCCTCCTCAAGTGTTTGAGAATCAAACACAGCATCGTAAGCATGAGACAAGTGTTTGAGAAACAAACACGGCATCGTAAGCATAGGCTTAGCGTTTGAGAATCAAACGCAGCATCGTAAGCATAGGCTTCGCCCTTTGCCTTTCTATTAGCTTTGCCTTTTTTGAGAGGGATAAACAGCTAGACTAGTTAAAAATTGATATTTACACATATAACAAACAAATATTACTTGTATTAATAAGGCACATCTGTTTACTCACTAAAAATAGGTTTGATAGTCATAGCAATATGTATAACTATTTTATTTGAGCATTTACTATGTACCACAGTTGAGAATTACTAAACTTCATATGCCCCTTTATCTTTCATCGGTCTTAATTGAGTGATAAATGAATGCAGCAACAAATGGATGTTTCAAAAATAAAATCTACGTGTATGTATTAATATTAGTGTGAATTCCGCTTCGAGGTTCAATTCAACAGAGCATGTCATGTCTTTGTTACGTTAAAGCTTTTATGTACTATACGCTCGCTATTATGTAACAAACAATAACAATAGCCTATTTTGTTGTCAGCGTGAGTCAGCCGACAACAAAATAGGCTACTGCTTGCCCAATGAATATCATAGATACAAGCTCACCGTTCAAGTATCCATTCATCATTGTTTTAATTTTATAAATGATTTCACATTCCATATTTTATTTCTATACTCAGCTCACCGTCCTTGGACGCTCCATGCGCGTCACACCCGGAAAACGGAAGGATGCCCATTCCGGCAAATGCTTATCGATACGTGCTACAAGCACGGTCATATCATCAATAATCTCTCCATTATGATGACGAACCACCTTCTCAAGCAGCGCATCCGCCATTTCCTGCGGATCATCTGTCGCCAGCTCGCTAATAATTCGCTTCATCCAGAGCTCTTTATTAACCGCAAGGCCCGGCGCATCATAAATGCCGTCACTCATCATGACTAGCGTGTCGCCCGATTGCATTTGCATCGACACGAAGTCGACGTCAATATCTTGAAGAATGCCAATCGGCAAATTGTTCGCTGTTATCGGAATAACCTCATTTCCTCGTTTAATAAAGCTTGGCGTTGATCCTATTTTCATAAACGTCGTTTGCGCCGTATACAGATCAACGATCGCTAAATCGACGGTAGCAAATACTTCATCAGATGAGCGCAATAAGAGCACCGAGTTAACTGACTTCACGGCCAGCTTCTCATCCATGCCTGACTGCAGCAGCTGCTGCAGAATCGACAATGCCGCGCTGCTTTCCTGACGCGCACGCTCACCATTGCCCATACCATCGCTGATCGCAACTGCAAACTTGCCATTTCCAAGCTCCACCATACTGAAGCTATCGCCAGACAGCAGATCTCCTCCTTTAGCTGCACCAGCTATACCCGTCTCCACCTCGTACTGCTTGGCTGAGCCAAACGCGACCAGGGACGGCTCACCGCTTCTCGTTGGGGAGTGCTCCGACTTCACTGCAATATGCTCTCCCAAAATATCGCTAAGCAGCGGCGCGATTATTTTTCGGCACTCATCATAGCCTTGTCCAAACGTATGATACACCTCTATATCCACATTCCCCTCCTCTAAGCTCACAATATCAATTCCCTGTACGGATAAACCGAGTCCTTCCACCGCCTCTCGAATTTGCTCCTCCTGCAGATGAAGCGTTTGTCCCTCCCTTTTAATTTCTTTCGCCAAATCCTCCATTACCTGTGATACACCCTGCAATTGATCCGCTACAAGCTGACGGGAGTCGCATATTTGCTTCTTCCAGTGCATATTATTTTGATATAGCTCGTACTGCTGGCTCATATCCACAAGAACCTGTGACGATTTCACGCAATGCGCCGACCAAGCCCGCGGTATTTCCTTAGGGGACGGAATCCGTTTCTCCTCTACAACCGTCATCATATCGGTCATCATTTTGTACGTATGAAAGAACTTGTCCTCCCAACAAGCATTTTGCCTATGGCAGCTGGCACAGCTTCGCTCAGCAACCGCATTCATAAAATGGCTGATCTCATCCTCCCTTTTAACCGTCGTAACGCTGCTATTGAGTTGGCCAAAGCTCTTTGACAGCTGACGGAACACTTCTGAGTACTGTGATACGCGGTCCGCAGTCACCTCACGTACCCGCTTCGCATAATCATGCTGCGATTTGGCGTGCTCATTCGTACCCGGCACATACCTTGATATTGTGCGGATCATAATACGCGGCGTCAGCATAAGCAGCGTTGCGGCTGCTACCGACTCCCAGGTTGAGCTCATAACATCAGCCTGACTTCCTACATATATGGATAAAATCGATGTTCCAAGCAACATTCCGAATGCCGCTGCCATTTTGCCGCCATCACGCAGCAGACCAGCCAGCAAGCCCGCAAAAGCGAGTAAGCTCATTTGAACGACTGCACCAAAATCAGCCAAGCTTAGAATGAGTCCTGCAACTACACCGACCGAAGCGCCAAGCGGCGCACCCCCTGCTAAAGCAAAGAGGAGCAGCATATAACGTGACATCACATGCTCTACCGACATTCCGTAAAACACCCATCCAACCGCCCCCGTCATAACCGACGCAAGCAAAATCATTAAACAAATGATTTCCTCGTTTTTGAGAGAAGCTGATTTTTTGGTCATTGTAAGCACTGGTATCGCTTGTATGAATACTAATGTGAGCACAAAACCAAGTGCTGCCTCCACCACAACGAGCATGAAATTGTACCAGCTCAGCTCGTCCCCTATAAACACGCTGAACATTTGCACCATTAACGTTGATGCGAACACTAGAATGGGCGCCGACGACAGTTCTGCCTTCTCGTAGGTTTCTAATCCCTTTAGGAAAAGAAAGAGTACAGCAATCTCCATCGCAATCCACATCGGGGCAGGATCAGCTGCAAACCAGCTCCCGGCTACTAAGGATATCGCTACCCACGGGTAAATATCCCTTCTCATAAAGTAAATAACGGCGAAATAAGCAATGGCAAACGGCATCAGCGATTCGAGTATAACCGCTCTTCCGAGCAAGAAAGCTACACCTACGAGTAGAAACGTCCACTTTTTTGCTAAAATGACTTGAATGAACCGCCTTGCAGCCGCCCATTCCCGACCTTTCTGCAACATCGTCTGAGCTAGTCCTAACCGTTTCATACCTGGAAGCACAACCGCGTTTTCCTTTTCCATGAGCAGACACCACCATTCCGAATGTAATGTGTTTTTCATTATAGGAGGTTGTCCGCATAAAGTTTGTCAGTTAAAGCAACTGAATTGTAAATTTTTTCCGACAAAAATAAATGGCATTGCGGTCATTGTCATTTCAATGTCAAACATATATCCCGTATGGGATTTCAATGCCTCCTGCACAACCAAATCACACAGGTCCGACAACAAAATATGTGTTGTGTCCTTTCGAAATGATGGCGAATCGAGGTTATAATGTGTCGGGAATGATGGAGGATTAGAGAAAAGTATTTTTTTTACGATTCTGCGCGCTTTACAAACGACATTGACCGTGACAATTAGAGGCTCGTCCAAACATTCACCAGCATATACGCAGTCTTATTGTCCTGCTTCGACAGCAACCTGTATACGCTTACTCATTATCGCGGGGAATATTGAGCAGCTGGACGCAAAAAAAAGCAGAACCGGTTAGGTTCTGCTTCATGTATAATGTTATGACGATTCAGCTTATACTCGCTTGGCACCGCGTCCGCCGCGTTTGCCCTCCGTATTCTTCTTCAAAGAGGAGATGCGCTCTTCGCTGTCTTTCAGGAACCGTGACACTTTATCCTCGAATGACGGTTTACCGTATGCCGGTCTGCCAGCCGATTGCTTGTTGAAGGGACGTCCGCCGCCACCACCACCGCCACCGCGGTTGAAACGTTCGCCACCACCACCACTACCGCCAGTGCTTCCACCGCCGCCTCCGCTGTGACGCTCGCGTTGTTGTGGCGCTGGTTGGCCTTCTGGCCGGTCAATGGCTTGCTTAATGGAAAGCCCGATCTTTCCGTCTTTGTCCACGTTGATCACTTTGACTTTCACGACATCGTCGATCTTCAGGTGATCCTTCACGTCTTTGACGTAATTATCAGCAATTTCCGAAATGTGAACAAGACCCGTGACACCTCCCGACAAGTCGACAAATGCCCCAAAATGCGTAATGCCTGTCACTTTTCCTTCTAACTTAGCGCCCACTTCAATTGCCATAAAATAAAATGTTCCTCCCTAAAAGTTATGCGAAGCAAAACTGAATTCATAAGCATATGCTAAAAGTTTTGCGAAAACGCTATTAACGTGATTATAACCGAACCGTTCAAGTAAGGTCAACAGACGTTCACCCGAATTGACGCCCTAATTAGTCACTGAAAATTTGCTGCTCGCCCTTCTTTACCATGCCCTGCTCTTTTGTTGCTAGCTGTTCGATATATTCTGGGTCGTTTAATCGTTCAATTTGACGTTTAAGCTCCTCGGTTTCTTTGGTGGTAACATCAAGCTTATCTTGAATTGTAGTCAGCTTCAAACCTGTTGCGTTCTTCTGCTGCATTTGGCCAAAAATTGTATACCCCGCCCAGCCCATAAATAGCACGATGAACATCATCCATAGTTTGAACCGGCGTTTTGTGCCAGCATTCCCTGGCGTTTTATTCTCAGCTGCTTTTGCCATGAGCGGTGTTACCTCCTAAACCATTTGCTCCACAATCGAGCTATTCGTTGTCCAAATCCTCTCAGCTTGCCAACTAATTGCCATTTGGCAGCGTAGCGCGATAGCCACCGTCCAAGCGGACGAATGACTGGACCTGCCATCCAAACAAACAATTTCCAAAATGGACGGACTAATTGTATCACAATTTTTAGAGTGAAAATAGTGAGCGCAGACCCAAATGCCAAAATTACCTTTACCAACTTATAGAGCAGTAAAATCGGCTTAACGATAAGAATATCCAGGCATTTTAGCACAATTTGGATTAGTTTGCGAACGGCTCCGATGATCCATTTTACGACTTGAATAACGATTCTGCTAAAAAAGAAATAATAGATGACCATCCCAATAGCCAGTCCGATAAAAACGTACGCTCGCACCTCGCCATTGTTGCTAGCGTACAGTACCCGAAAGACGATCAATGCCGCTGCCATCCAGTAAACGACATCAAGCACCGGAAGCCACCAGCGCGGAAGCTTGAGCTCATTCGTCACGACTCGGTAGCCGTCGAATACTGTTCCCATGCCAAGGCCTGATAATAGCATGACCGCCATCGTTAACCATTGCATATTAAGCGTCACTTAAATAGCTTCCCGAACAACCCTTTGGATTTAGAGGAGGAATTGTTGCTGTCCATATAGGCGAGCGAATGGACGAGTCCTTCAATAGTTACCATTCCCTGTTCAAGGCTAAGAAGCTTCATATGCAAATTTTGGCCCTTAACCTCCAAGAAGCCAAGCTCTGTTTCGAGTAAAAACTCTTCGCTGTCAAAGCTCTCTACGTTTACGACGCCGGTAAGCTCCAGCAGCTTGCGATTTAGCATTTTGACTTCCTGACGCTTCTGCCCCTTGCCTTGGTCAACCATAGACTCGTCCTCCGCTTCGTTAACATGTCTTGGCGTAAACGGCTACAGCCGAGCTAGTGCGGCGCAGCATACGTTTCGCGTTCAAATATAAGAAGGGCATAGGCGTGAAGCTTATCCTGTCTTATATGTTAAGACTAGCTTATGGGGCGTGGACGAGAATTAGAACCTAATCTGCTTGATTCATAGCATTCAGCGCGTCGTCGTTTCTTTCTGTATATACCTGTAGAAAAACTAGCAATAGTACAATGGTTACCAACTGGTTAAATAGGCTATAGCATAAATCAAATATCGTCGCGGTTATCAATGATTGATTCACAAAAAGAGAGAAAATAAAAACGATAATGCTGGTAAGCACTATGACCATAACGTATCCGCCAATCGCATAGCCTACAAGCTTGAAATAACGCCCGCGTGCCAAATCACGGCTAACTGTCATCGGATTTATCCGCGATGTATCAGCAATAGAAACAATAATAGGCATCAGCATCAGCCATACGGCAAACAAGAAACCCGGAACAATAAATACGATAAATCCCGCAATTACAATGATGCCGTGTAGAAAAGTGTACACAATCATGCGCGGCCATTTGCGAAGCCCCCACAGAATGGGCAGCACAATGCCACTGCTATTCCCCGACATTTTACCAAGTATGTAATACATAATCATCGGCGTGATGACACATAGGAAAAATAGACTGGTCACACTATCCATGCTGTTGACGGGCATATAAATAAAGCCGTCTTCCGGTTCAAAATAGTAATAGTTTTTAATAGCCTCAACCGGAATCGTAATTATCGCTGTTAGAAATAGAATGGGTACAATGTTTTTGAAATAGAGAGCACAAGCATGCGCAAGCAATGAAAAGCCCTTTCGCCGATACTCGGGAATGGGCAGCTGCAGATGATTCATCGAATAGTCCTCCGAGTATATAAACATAATTTATGATGTTGAAACAGGGAATCTCGTAAAATTTAGAAGCTACTTATTGGGCACAAAAAAAAGACTGCCTGCAAGTATTATGCTTGTAGGCAGCCTTGTTGTTATTGCGGTACTTCCCAGTCGAGCGTATTCTCGCGCTGGCGTTGCTCTTCTTTCACCAAGGTATACAGCTCTCCGGCTTCATCCTTACGGGTCGTCTCCGCAATTCGCTCAACGCGAACGGTTACGATTTTTTGACCGAACTGGATTTGGAGCTCATCACCGACTTTGACGGCGCTGCTAGCTTTCGCTTCGCGGCCGTTGATCCATACGCGACCTTGCTCGGATACATCCTTCGCAACGGTACGGCGTTTGATCAGCCGGGATACCTTAAGAAATTTATCTAATCGCATAAATTATTGGATAGCTTCTTTCAACTTGTTGCCTGCTTTGAATGCAGGAACTTTTGCTTCTGAAATTTCGATTGGAGCGCCTGTTTGCGGGTTGCGGCCAGTGCGTCCAGCACGTTTGCGAGTTTCAAAAGTACCGAAGCCGATCAATTGTACTTTATCGCCACCAGCAAGTGCATCTGTTACTTCGCCCAAGAAGCCGTTAAGTACTGCTTCTACGTCACGTTTAGTCAAACCGCTTTTTTCTGCAATGTTGTTGATCAAGTCTGTTTTGTTCATTATAAAATCCTCCTAATTTTTAACCATTATTTGTGGTCGACGCTTGTGGCGCCGCCTTTGCTTCCCATTTTTACTCTCACGAAGAATACTTATTCTGCCTTGTAGCAAATAAATCCTGCCGCTATTTGAAATTTTTTTGCGTTTGTTGCGGAATAAAGGCGATTCATGACGAATTGCAAGCTAGGATTGACGCTTTGCCTCTTCCCACCAACGATCCATTTCTGTTAAATCAGTCTGGTCAAAATTTTTACCGCTTATACGAAGCTGTTCCTCAATATATTCAAATCTACTGCGGAATTTTTTGTTCGTGCGGGAAAGCGCCTCTTCCGGATCAGCGTGGATGAAACGTGAGGCATTGACGACTGCAAATAACAAATCACCAAGCTCAGATGCCTGCTCCTCTTCCGATTGCGAGGTTATCGCTGCGCGCAGCTCTGCAAGCTCCTCTTCAATCTTGGCAAGCACAAGGCCAAGCTCGTCCCAATCAAAACCTACCTTAGCAGCTTTTTTCTGAAGCTTGTAGGCTTTCATGAGTGCTGGCAGATCTGGCGGAATGCCATCCAGTACCGATGTACGCGAAACATCGGTTCCTTTAATCCGTTTTTCCTCAGCCTTCATTTGTTCCCAGTTAACCAGCGCCTCTTCCGAATTGCTCGCATCAACGTCCCCAAATACATGCGGATGGCGGAAAATAAGCTTCTCGTTAAGTGATTGTATCACATCATAGACGGAAAATGCGCCAGTCTCTTCTTCCATTTGGCTATGAAGCATCACTTGCAGGATAACATCGCCAAATTCCTCCTGCATGGCATCCGGATCATCATTATCGATGGCTTCAAGCGCTTCATACAGCTCTTCGATAAAATTTTTGCGGATAGACTGATGCGTCTGCTCCTGATCCCAAGGACAACCTTCAGGGCTGCGAAGAATAGATACAATCTCATGCAATCGCTCAAAGGAACGATTGCGAAGCGCTGCATCATCAGAGCGCGGTACCCAAATCAGCGATAAATTACCGTAACCAGGTGTGCGATCAAGCTCGTATAGCGGAACGCGAATGATCTGCTGCTGGGACGCAACACCAAGAGCATGCCCAACCACAACCTCGTAGTCATCGGGATAACGCTCCATAAGCGCAAGCTTAACATCAGATGCCGTGAAGGCATCATACACCTGTCCAATCAGAGTATGCAACTGCGGCTGCAACAAAGACGGCTGTAATTCAGCTGCATCAAGCAGCGCAAAACCTTCTATTGGATCGATTCCAAGACTAATAAAAGCTTGATCAAGGAAGCTTTCACCGCCGATAATTTGCAGCTCAATACCCGCTTCCGGACATTGCTCACGCAGCAGCTGAACCGTGCGTTCAGCCACCATTGGATGCCCGGGAACCGCATAAATAATAGGCTCGTCCACACTTGTGCTCATGCTTTTCGCTTCGGAAATAAGCGCCTCAGCTATTGCCTTGTACACATCTGGAAAGGAGTCATGCTGCTCATACAAAGTATCAAATGAGGTATATTCCATACCGATTTCCAGAAGCATCGACATTGCAGGATGCTCAGCCGTACGGACAAAAATTTTCTTCGCTGCTTGCAGCCTGCGCCATACGCCAAGCGTCATTTGGTCAGGGTCACCTGAGCCGAGCCCAACAACAGTAAGATATGGGGTTGCCATAGTGGTAAAGCCTCCTTAACTATTCATTCGTATTATGGTCGAAATTTGATGGAGTAGCTATAATGCCAGCGACTTGCAAAAAGACCTTTTGGGGTCGTTTATAGGGATTGAAACGAGTTCGGAAGTGTGTTCGGTAAGAGCTCGGATGCATTCGAAAATGAGTTCGAAATCGAGCTCACATACATAAAAACACGACTAATCATCGTTTATTTTTGCTCAAAAATCAATAATGAACCAATTTGACATAAACTTCAATATAGCCGTAAAAAATGCTTGCGATTAGCATATCACACTGGATGTTCATAGTTGAAATAGTCAATTTGCAGGAAACAATACGGAATATGGGTATAGCGGATAGTTTAGTCTTAATGACATATATCTATTAAAAATAGTTCATCAATTGAGAGGGTTGTTGATCAGAATAAATGAGCTGGTGACCAGGTTTATTGCCCGTGAAACTAACCTATTTAACAGAATTATTTATAAAAATATGTAATGATTATGCAATAACCTCTACTAATTCTGCTCATAATTGCTAGATTCTTAGAGATTGTTATAGATCTAGAAATTAGATCTATTTTATTCAAAATGACCAATATTGCACAAGTAAGTGCAGATATTAATCTTATCTTGCGATGCTTTCTGCCAATGGGCAGCAGAAGTGTGGAATGGTTGGAAATAGGACTAGAATTTAGTTCTATTTGCTTCAGAATGACCAAAATTGCACAAATAAGCCTAGATATTAGTCTTATTTTGTTGCGCTTTCTGCCCATGGGCAGCAGAAGTGCGGAAGGGTCGGAAATAGGACTAGAATTTAGTTCTATTTGCTTTGGAATGATCAATATTCCACAAATAAGCCTAGATATTAGTCTTATCTTGTAGCGCTTTCTGCCAATGGGCAGCAGAAGCGCGGAAGGGTCGGAAATAGGACTAAAATTTAGTTCTATTTGCTTCAGAATGATCAATATCCCACAAATAAGCTTAGATATTAGTCTTATTTCGCAGCGCTTTCTGCCAATGGGCAGCAGAAGTGCGGAATGGTCGGAAATAGGACTAGAATTTAGTTCTATTTGCTTCAGAATGATCAATATTCCACAAATAAGCCTAGATATTAGTCTTATCTTGTAGCGCTTTCTGCCAATGGGCAGCAGAAGTGCGGAATGGTCAGAAATAGGACTAGAATTTAGTTCTATTTACTTCGGAATGATCAATATTACACAAATAAGCCTAGATATTAGTCTTATCTTGTAGCGCTTTCTGCCAATGGGCAGCAGAACTGCGGAATGGTCAGAAATAGATCTATGGATTCATCACGTTGAGAGATTACACATTCAACCGTGGCAAGCGATGCCGCACAGCAATGATTGTGCTGAAAAGATGCTTAGGTTTTCTCAACTCTAGAGAAAACCCTAATAATCTACACGAGATAACCTGTGCAGCACAGACAGTTGGCGTTTTTCATATTACTCCATGAAAAACACTTGCTTTACAAGCGCTCACCGCCGCCAACTTGCGGCGCTAGCGCTCATCTTTCGCTGGCGGAATAAGCCGCCAGCGCTGCAAACGGGCGGCCAGCACCGCGCCGCCCGGCAACGCGCGCAATTCGCGCGCGCTGATAGCGCCGCCGCGCAAAGCTGCGGCGCCAAAGGCGCAAGCGCCGACGGCAACGCACGTCAGCGCAAGCGCAGCTGCTGCCGCCCTAGGCGGCAGCCCGCCAAGCGCAGCGCTCAGCGCTCGCTCGGCGATAACAAGCGCCGCGGCCATGACCGCGAGCGCAAAGACCGTGCCCGCCGCCGCTCGCCCATGCGACGGCTGGCGTCCCTCTTCCTCGAGCACTCGTTCTTGCTCTCTCCACTGCTCTCGCCCATGCACTCGCTCCTGCCCTTGCTCTTGCACTCGGCCCTGCTCTCGCCCTTGCACTCGCCCCTGCCCCTGCTCTCGCACTCGGCCCTGCTCTTCCTTCAGCATTTGCTCCTGCCCTTGCTCTTGCTCCTGTTCCTGTTCCTGCTCCTGTTCCTGCTCCTGTTCCTGCTCCTGCTCCTGCTCCTGCTCCTGCTCCTGCTCTCGCCCTTGCACTCGCCCCTGCCCCTGCTCTCGCACTCGGCCCTGCTCATCCTTCAGCATTTGCTCCTGCCCGTGCTCTTGCTCCTGCTCTTGCTCCTGCCCTTGCTCCTGACTTTGCTCTTGCACTCGTCCCTGCCCTTGCTCCTGCCCTTGCTCCTGACTTTTCTCTTGCACTCGCCCCTGCATTTGCTCCTGCCCTTGCACTCCTCCCCGCTCTTCCCCCAGCACCCGCTCTCTCACTACCCTCTCACCAACCACTCGCTCGCGCGTCTTCACTCGCCCTTCCACTCCCGCTCGTCCGCCAGCTAGCGCCGCTCCAGAACCCGCTGCTGCATACCGCACTGCAATGATCCCAAGCAAAGCCGCCACGCTTAGCGCCGCGACGCCTGCGATGGCTGCGCCTTCAATGCCATAAGTGGGCACAAGCACAGCGTTAATTACGCCTTTAAGCAGCGCTGCAACCAGCAGCAGAATAGCTGGAATACGTACAGCGCCTAATCCTTGAAGCACAGGAGCCGTCACCGCATTCACACTGCCCGCAAGAGCAGTGCAGCCAACCAAAGCGAAGGCGAATGTGCCTTGAGTATCCGAATACAGCATCATATTGAGCGGTTCCGCGAGCAGCGCCAAGCCGATGGCTGCTGCAGCGCCGATTGCCCAAGCCGCCCGCTCAGCAAGCGAGAGCTGCACTCGAAGCTGTCCGTATGCCCCTCGCATACGCGCTAACGCAATGCTTGGTACGAGCGCCGCTGCCGCCGCTCCGGCTACCATAACAACAAGCTGAACAAGCGGCTGCGCTCGGCTGTACACGCCAAACGATGTCATTGCCGCAGCTTCCGAAGATCCGCCTTCCTGCAATAAGCGAGGAACCATAAAGGCATCCACAACGCCAAGAACAGGAACAACCACCGCGCCAAGCGCGACAGGCAGTGCAATAACGGCAAGCTTTCTCATCTCTGCTCGTATTGCCCCTGCCATTCGATTAAGCCGCTCCCCGCTGCGTCTGCGCCATAAATATATAGCCAGCAGCAAAAGCGATGCGCAAGCTCCGAATGCCGAACCGCTCATCACACCAGACGCTACAGATGCATCTGCCCATCCAGCGGACCAGCTTAATGCAAGCACTAGCAGCATTACGCCTACACGAATCATTTGCTCAACAACTTGTGAGGCGGCAGACAATCCCATTTGTCCAATTCCCTGTACATATCCTCTTAACGCAGCAACGAATGGAGCAAGCAGCAGCGCAAACGAGACCGAGCGCACTGCACCAGCCGTCTCCGCATCGCCAATCCAACCTGCTACTTGATTCGCTCCACCCCACATCAAGCCAAACGAAATAATACCCGTCACACCAAGCAGCAAAAGCGCAGCGTATAACGTTCGCCTGACGCCTTCTGCATCATCTCCCTTGCGAAGCCTCTCTGCAATGAGAAGCGATACGGCCGTTGGCAATCCCGCAGTGGCTAGAACAGCTGCCAGCTGATAAAACGGATACACGGCGTTGTAAATGCCAAACACGCGGTCCCCAGCTAGATTTTGCAGCGGTATTTTTTGAAAAACACCAATCAACTTTGACAGCAGCGCCGCACCCGCCATGAGCGCCACGCCATTCATGAGATGCTGCTTCGAGCTTCGTTCTACTTGAACCCGTCCTTCAACTGTTGTTTCTGCTGCTTTAGCTAGCGACTGTTCGCCGTCATAAGGTCGCTCTTGGCTCTCCGTGAGTTCAGCCTCAGCTTGGCGTGCTTCGACCACTCCCGCGCTTGTTTTTCGCTCGCCCGCCTGCCCCAGCATTTCCGCCGATTGCCCATTTTCCCCCGGCTTGCGGTTCATTCCGTTCACTCCTGCCTATCGCACGATTTCTATTGGTATCTATTATACCTCACAATCGTAAACGTGGAAAAAGCTTCCCCAATCGAGTGTATCTCGATCAAAGAAGCTGTTATAGCCACATTTCTTACTATTGCTCCATCTGTTTTGCCAAAAAGCCCGCTGCCGTTTCAGCCATTTTTGTTTCCATAGTAGACATTTTTACCGTTTCATCCTTGCTAAGCAGCACGACTGTTCCAATGGGGTCGCCACCAGCAATGATCGGTGCAATAACGAAGGAGCTGTAAGTTTCCTGCGTATCCTTCACAATTTCAAAGGCACCGCCATTTGCTTCAGCAAGCGTCTTGCGATTTTCCATACAGCTCTCCAGAACAGTGCCTACCTGCTTATCAAGCAGTTCTTTCTTGGAGGCTCCAGCTACAGCAATTATGGTATCCCGGTCCGTGATCAATGTAACATGATTTGTTCCCTCAAATAACGATTCCGCATATTCCTTAGCGAAGTCGCCAAGCTCACCGATAGGAGAATATTTTTTCAAAATAACTTCGCCATCACGATCTACAAATATTTCTAGAGGGTCTCCCTCGCGAATACGCAGTGTACGGCGGATCTCCTTCGGAATGACGACACGCCCGAGATCATCGATGCGACGTACAATTCCAGTTGCTTTCATTTCTTGTTGCCCCGCTTTCCTAGAGGATTTTGAATCGACTGGATTCTTGCAGCTTGTTTATAACGAAGAAGAAACTTCCTTCAAAAGATTTTGAATCTGACCATAGTATTCATCCGCTCCCAATTTCTTATGCACGGACTACAGTTCAAGCCAAACGTTCCATCTCTTTGTGAAAAAGGCCGTCGACGTATCGTCCAGCCTTCGTTTTACGCTTCCCCGAGCTCGTTTTCAGCATTCCCCATTTCTCCCTTTTGCTTGCATGAGAAGCAAATGCTTTTTAATTGTTTATGGATTAAAAAAGGCAGTTATCGATTTGAATCGATAACCGCCCTTTTCCTGAATATTATTTACCTTCATTATTGTCCATCAGATTCGTTTTTTTGAGCCTGCCTGCCTTGCCAAGCGCTTCTCTGAGCAAAAACTCAATGTGCCCGTTGACGCTGCGGAATTCGTCTGCGGCCCATTGCTCAAGAGCACGATGGATATCGGGATCCAAACGAAGCGGAAATGCTTTCTTTTCTTTAGCCATAATAATCAGCCTCTAGCCGTAAAGAGTTCCTGTATTAATGACTGGAGTTGCTGCGCGATCAGATACAATCGCCACCATTAAATTGTTCACCATCGCCGCTCTCCGTTCGGCATCCAAGCTAATCCCGTTTTCCTCCAACTGCCGCAGTGCCATATCTACCATACCAACTGCACCTTCAACAATTTTGGAACGTGCCGCTACAATCGCAATCGCCTGCTGCCTTTGAAGCATTGCACTAGCGATTTCCTGAGCATACGCCAAATGAGTCAAGCGAGTCTCAAGCACCTTTACGCCGGCAACTGCAAGACGGTTTTGCAGCTCGTTGCCTAGCTCCGCCGCTACCTCATCCGCATTGCCTCTAAGTGAGGAAGCCGCGTCTGAAGAGAAAACATCGTAAGGATATTGCGCGGCAATGTGACGTATCGCCGTCTCGCTTTGAATTTCTACAAAACGCTCATAATTATCAACGTCGAAGCTCGCTCTTGCCGTATCCATTACTTTAAATACAACAACCGCACCAATCTCCACCGGATTTCCTTCCGCATCATTCACCTTTAGTGTTTGGCTATTGAAATTGCGTACTTTAAGTGAAATATTAACCTTGTTCGTAAGTGGAAGAACCATCCATAAGCCGCTTTCCAGCACAGAGCCCATATACGTTCCAAAAAACGTAACCACCTTCGCCTCATTCGGCTGCACGATCGTAAGAGAGGATAAACAAATGACGGACAGCAAAATTAAAAAGGCGCCAACACCAATAATTACCCCAGACCCGCTGTCCTTGGATGCTTCCGATATCGTTAGAAAAATACCGCCAGCAGCAGCAACTACCGAAAATAGCAATGCCATGTATCCGCTAACATACCAGGCTTTCTTCTCGTTCATTAAACCCCACTCCTTCATCTTTTTCTATATTGTTTTGATATAAATATGATATCACTTTTTACATATATAAGCAATTATTTCTTTTTACATCCAACCTCTTTCTGCAACAATGGAAGCTTCTGCTTCGTCACAAAAAGCAAAGAGATTAAGAAGGGATGAATACATTGAAATATTTATTAATCCTATTTCTGCTTTCCTTGTCGATCGGTTGTACAGAAGAAACCAAAACAACATCAGAGCAATCCATTTCTCAAAGCTATCTTGAAGAAAAAGGATATCGAATCAGCTCAAAAGAAGGGCAAGTTGAGAGCTATGAGCTTACCGAACAGAAATTATCAGCATTGCCCTATATGATGTACTGGGGGTTGCAGCGCGTGAACCCCTCCGATTATATTGGAAAAACGATTCATATACAGAAATTTACCGTAACGAACCATCCGCTGAGCAAAGGGAAAGTAGATGTTTTTGTTTATTTGGCTGATAGTCAGCCTATAGGAGGAACTTCATTTCCAAACGGAGACACTACAGACGGCGGGTATTGGTCTATAGACGGCAAAAACTTAGAAGATATTCAAGGAATGTCTTATCAAGAGTGGCGTAAAAGCTGGACTGAGAAATATAAAAGCACTTCACCAGATGAAGCATAAAGCATTCCATATACAGGGGGATTAAATGAAAATAAAGAACGACGTGCAGGAAATCATCAAAAATCTTCGGCATATAAGTGCCATTGAAAAACAGTCCGAAATCCATAAACAAATGGACGGAACGACGGAAGGTCTTGTATACCTCATTAACGTCGATGAATCACCCAAATATGTGCTAAAGCTCGATCAGCCAGATGCACTTTCTTTAGTTGAACAATATAAAAAAACATATCCAGATGCTCCTCTGTTGCCTAAGCTTACTTACACCGCTCCAGATAAAACATATATCGTTTATACATTTCTCAAAGGTTCAACCGATTGTATTGGCTGCTCTAAGGAGCAATGGTTGAAGGCTTTAGTGAGCGGACTTATTCAGCATTACATAAGCTGCTCACCCTCACAGAAATGGGGAGATTGGCTGGATTATCCCCGCAATACTTGGCGAGAATTTATGGAGGAGAAAGCCGATTACGCTCGAAGTTATATCGGCGACCGCTTGCCATTAGAGGATCATACCCTTGTAAAGTCACTTTTAATGAAAGCAACGATGAGCGAATCTCAGGGGAAATTTTTGCTTCACGGCGACTGCGGTGTTCACAACTTCATCTTTAGTCATAACGAGTTAATTGGCGTTATCGATCCTTCACCAATAATCGGACCTCCGCTCTATGACTTGCTTTATGCATTCTGTTCCTCACCTGATGACTTGAGCATAGAGACGTTAATGCCTGCATTCGTTATGCTTAATCAATCGGATGCGGATCAACCAAGGCTAATTGAAGAAGTGATCATTCAGCTCTATTACCGCGTAGGCATTTGCCTCAAGCATCACCCTCACGATATAGACGATTACTTACAAGCATGGCGTTACTGGAAGTCCTTAATAAGCAATGAATAAACCACTATCATCACAGCTCAAAAACAGCTCTAACAACACAAAGCAAAAAGCGCCTCTCATAAAGGCGCTTCTAGCTCATCATTCGCTTTATACCGTCAAATATTTGCGTATGACCTCATCATCCAGCGACTCCAAGCCGCCCTCCCACGCAATCGCCCCTTTTTCCAGCACGTAAAAGTAGTCTCCTACACTCTTCACGAAATCCAGGCTTTGCTCCACCAGCAAAATAGCCGTCTTGCCATCCGCTTTAATTGAGCGAATAACATCCCTAATATCATCGACAATGGAAGGCTGAATCCCCTCACAAGGCTCGTCAAGCAGCAATACTTGAGGCCTTGAAGCTAACGCCCTCGCGAAGGCGAGCTGCTGCTGCTGTCCGCCGCTGAGGTCGCCGCCGCGGCGCGTATACATTGCCGGCAGCACAGGAAACTTCGCAATAGCCTCTTCCGGAATAGAAGATATTTTCGACTTTGAAGCCTCAAGGCCAAGCAGCAAATTCTCATAAACCGACAGCTGAGCAAAGATTTCGCGTCCTTGCGGTACATAGCCGATTCCGCTTTTAGCCCGCAGTCCCGGCGCTTTCTTCGTTAAATCCGAGCCATTATAAGAAACAGAACCCTCACGCGCCTTCAGCAATCCCATAATGCTTTTCATCAGCGTCGTCTTGCCAACGCCATTCCGCCCGAGCAGACATACAACCTGCCCTTGCTTCACTTTCAGCGACACATCCCGCAAAATAATGCTTTCGCCGTAACCGGCCTCAAGCTGTTGAACGGCTAACATCGGCATCCCGCCTTTTCCCCAAGTACACTTCCGCCACGCGGTCATCTCGTTGAATTTCATCCATCGAGCCTTCCTTTAGCAGCTTCCCTTCATGCATAACGGTGACCTTGCTCGCAAAATTACGAACAAACTCCATATCATGCTCCACGACTACAATCGATCGCATACGGGCTATCTGGTGGAGAAGCTCGCCCGTTTTATCCGTCTCCTTATCGGTCATCCCCGCCACCGGCTCATCGAGCAGTAATATTTCCGGCTCCTGGAGCAGCATCATGCCAATTTCGAGCCACTGTTTCTCTCCATGCGACAGACCGCCTGCCCGCCAGCTCGATTTTTTCTGCAAACCAATCATAACGAGCTGCCCGTCAATTTTAGCCCGCTCTTCCTCTACCATCTTCGCAAACAACGTCGCAAAAACGGTACGCTTCTGGCGCATCGCGATTTCCAAATTCTCAGCTACCGTCATCGAGGGAAATATTGAAGGGGCTTGAAATTTGCGGCCGATGCCAAGCTCAGCAATTTGATGCTCTTTCTTTTTTGTTATATCCACCTTGCCAAAGGTAACACGCCCCGCCGTAGGCCTTACTTTCCCACAAATCACATCCAAAATTGTCGTTTTTCCGGCTCCATTTGGACCAATGAGGAAACGAAGCTCCCCTTTCTCAAGCTTAAGGTTCATGCCTTGGACCGCTTTAAAGCCATCGAACTCAACAGTCACATCATCACACAGCAGGATTGCGGACTCCTTCATGCTTCGGCTCCCTCCCTTTTTTGCGTAATTTCAATTGGCCAACTAAGCCAGCAACACCTTTAGGCATAAATACGACCACGACCACAAACAGCAGCCCCATAAAGAATAACCAGCCCTGCGGATAAGCGGTACTGAACTCACTTTTAGCCCAGTTCATGAGGATAGCGCCGAGTGCGGCTCCAACCAGCGTTCCACGTCCGCCAATCGCTACCCAAAGAACCATTTCAATCGAAGGCACAATTCCGAGCATCGACGGTGAAATAATACCGACGTGGAGTACAAACAGCATGCCCGCTATACCTGCAATGCCAGCCGAAATCGTAAATACAACCATTTGATAAATTGCGGGATTGTAGCCGATAAACCGCACCCGGTTCTCGCCATCGCGAATCGCGCGAAGCACCTTGCCGAAGCGGCTGCCGATGACGTAGCGGCAAAAGATGAAGATAGCAATGAGAGCAATGACGGTAATATAGTAAAGCACGCGCTTTGTCTCAGGAGAACCTATAGAGAAGCCAAGCACGGTGGAGTAGCCTGTTATCCCATTCGTACCGCCTGTAAAAGCTTGCTGACCAATGAGCAGTGTCGTCGTAATAATAACGAGCGCTTGCGTCAAGATCGTGAAGTAAACGCCGCGAATTCGGTTGCGGAACGTGACGTAACCAAGCACAAGCGCGAGCAGCGCAGGTATGGCAATTCCCATCGCTACCGCAAACCAGAAGCTCTGAAATGGCTGCCAGAATAGAGGAAGCTCCTTAAGACCGCTCCAGCCCATGAAGTCCGGCGGCCTTCCTCCGCTTGCCTCCAGCTTCAAATACATCGCCATAGCGTAGGCGCCTAAGCCAAAGAAAATGCCATGCCCTAAACTTAAAATGCCGGTGTAGCCCCATATCAGATCAAGCCCTAATGCTACTATGGCAAAGGCTAGAAATTTCGCTAACAAATTGAGCCGAAAATCACTTACAAATAGCGGAGCGGAGAAGAGTGCTGCCGCTGCTGCCGCATAGCCAATTAAGATCCATATCCGCGCAGGAGTAAACTTTTGCAAGCGCATAAGCGTTCCACCTTTCTTTTCCCTAGTCAAGCGACCGCGAACGCATGGCAACGAGTCCCATAGGCTTCCATTGGAGAAAAGCAACTATACAGACAAACACTAGCACCTTGCCAAGCGAAGCATTCGTCCAATACTCAAACAACGTATTAAACATTCCAATCCCTGTTGCCCCGAGCACCGTCCCAACCAGCTTGCCGACTCCGCCAAGCACGACAACCATAAAGGCATCAACGATATAATAAGTGCCAAGTGACGGACCGATAGGACCAAGCAGCGTTAACGCACAGCCGGCAATGCCGGCAATACCCGAGCCGATAGCGAAGGTCATCGCATCCACTCGTCTTGTCGAAACGCCAAGGCATGCAGCCATATCGCGATTTTGCATCACTGCCCGCATCCTTCTGCCTTCATGGCTGCGGTAAATATAGAAATACATAGCAACTAAACAAGCGATGACGAGTCCGATGATGAATAACCTTTTGTAAGGAAGCAATGTTCCATCCATAATCTTTAAGCCGCCATTTAGCCATGCTGGGCTTGTGACTGCAACGTTTGGCGCCCCAAAGATAGATCTTGCAAGCTGCTGCAGCACGAGACCCACACCCCAAGTGGCGAGCAAGCTATCAAGCGGCCGTCCATATAGAAAGCGAATCAGCGACATTTCGAGAATGAGACCAATGATAAATGCAACGATAAAGCTGACCGGAATAGCCAATACAAAATACCAATCAAACATCGATTTCGGCAAATAATCATGAAACACATTTTGCGTCAAATACGTGGAGTACGCACCGATCATAATTAACTCACCATGCGCCATATTGATGACCTTCATCAAGCCAAACGTAATCGCAAGCCCCAAAGCAACCAGCAATAAAATGGAACTGATGCTTAAACCATTAAATAGCTGCAGCAGAAACACTTCCATATGACCGCTCCTCTCTAGCGTAAACGGCTGTCGCCTTCCTCTGTCACAAAAAAAGCAGAAGGGAGCATTCGAAGCGATCGAATACTCCCCCATTAATTGCTGTGTATTAGACCATTGTTTGCTTATGAATTATTGCGTTGGTTGAATGCTTGCTGCCCAGTCGTAGCCTTTGAGATACGGATCCGGCTTAACCGCTTCACCTGAGTTCCACAGCTCCTTGAATTGGCCGTCCGCTTGCACTTCGCCAATACGAACCGTTTTGTAAATATGCTGAGTAGCGCCGTCGATTTTCACTTTTCCTTCTGGAGCATCCCACTCCAGCTCTTTGGCTGCTTCCTTTACTTTATCTACGTCCGTGGAGCCTGCTTTCTCGACCGCCTTTGCCCACAAGTAGACCGCTGTATAGCCGGCTTCGATAGGGTCAGCCGTTACACGCTCATCACCGTATTTCTTTTTGTAGTTCTCGACGAATGTTTTGTTAGCTGGCGTATCCGTTGTTTGATAATAGTTCCACGCCGCCAAATGGCCTTCCAGCACATCGACGCCAATACCGCGGATCTCTTCTTCTGCAACCGATACTGACAATGTAGTCAAATCTTTAGCTGTAATGCCTGCATCCTTCAATTGCTTGAAGAACGCAACGTTGCTGTCACCGTTAAGCGTGTTGTATACGACATCTGGTTTAGCTTCTTTAATCTTGCTGATTAGCGTGCTGTAATCTGTATGGCCTAGCGGCGTGTATTCTTCTCCAACCAGTTCGCCTCCTTCAGCCTTCAACTGTTCTTTTATTACGAGGTTTGCGGTACGAGGGAATACATAGTCCGATCCGAGTAAGTAAAATTTCTTGCCGCGGTTTTCAAGCAGCCACGAGACAGATGGAACGATTTGTTGGTTTGTTGTAGCGCCTGTATAAAAAATATTCGGAGAAGATTCAAGACCTTCATATTGCACCGGATACCACAGCAGGCCATTTAACTCTTCAAATACCGGCTTCATTGCTTTCCGGCTTGCGGAAGTCCATCCACCAAATACGGTAGCCACTTTATCTTCGGAAATAAGCTTGCGTGCCTTCTCAGCGAAGGTCGGCCAATCCGAAGCGCCGTCTTCAAGTACAGGTACAATCTTTTTGCCTAAAACGCCGCCTGCAGCATTAATTTCATCGATAGCCATCATTTCAGCATCGATAACCGATACCTCGCTAATTGCCATGGTGCCGCTCTGTGAGTGCAATATTCCCACTTTTATTTCCCCGTCTGCTCCCGATCCGGCATTGGCAGCATTCGTAGGTTTATCTGTTTCCCCATTCGTAGATGCTGGTTTGTTGTTGTTTGTGCCACAACCTGTCAATACGATTGTTAAAGCTACAAACATAAGGCCAAATGAATAAAACATTCTCTTTTTCATCTTCCCACTCCCCATCGCTTCATATTTGTCTCTATATTTCCGAACATTTACATGGAATTAACTCCCATTGTTCGTGCTTTTATTATAGATTGGGAATTAAGTTAATGTCAATATAGTTAACATTAATTTTTTCAAGGGATACATTTATACTTAAAAATGGTCAATTAGGGGCAATTAATTTGTATTTATGTCAGGTATGATGACACTTGTTTGTGGAATTACTTCTTTTATGTGCGAACGGTTTATTATATGACATATTTATTAATGCAAAAAAAAACAACCTACGGCAAATGCCTCAAGTTGGGTTAACTTGTTTAAATTAATATGTTATTTTTTATTTTCTTCTGCTCTTGCAATAAGCATGTCTACAATAAGATCGACTTGCCCGCTTATAGCAATAGGATCATAACGATAGAATGTATTAAAATCATTTTCAAAATATTGATTGTTTTTCACGGCGTCTAAGCTTTTCCAAACCGCTAAGTCTGTCAGCTGCTTAATCGCCTCACCCTTCTTCTCCGGGTCATAGACGGTCATAAACATATAATCTGCCGAATACTCAGGAAGTTCTTCTTTAGACAGCTGGAAAAAGCCGTCGTTGGCATCCACTTGCTTTTTAATCGATTCAGGAATTTTTAGACCCAGTGTATTATATACCGCTTGACCCGATCTGCCCGAATTTTCGCCAAACATCCATATTTCGCTTTTATCTGTAAGCTCAAAAATGCCGACTGTCGTATTTTCATCGACAACACCTTTCAGCTTCTCACGGCCCGCTTTTGGCTTCACGCAGCAAATATTGATTTGTGTTCAGCATACAATCCATCCTTACTCAGCATAGTTTCAGAAAAAGACCCCTTAACCGGTGAATGGTTAAAGGGTCTGACATGTTTGTTTTGCACTTATTTCGTTGCAGGTGCTTCTGTAGCTGGAGCATCCGTAGCCGGCGTTTCTTCACCAGCAGGAGCATCGCTAGCAGGAGTATCACTTGCTTTTGGAAGCTTAATGACGATTTCTTGCTTAGGAAGCTCGTCTGTCATGTATTTGTTCATTTTCTCAGAAGCAACTGTACCTTTTACTGATTCTTTATCTGCATCAGTTAATTTATCAAATGCTGGCGTATCACGTTTCTCAACAAGGATAACATGGTAGCCAAAATCTGTTTTCACAGGCTCGCCGATAACGCCAATTTCTTGTTTATAAGCAGCTTGTTTAAACTCTTCTACCCATTGACCATTCTTCTTGTCCGCATATAGACCGCCTGCGTCCTTCGAGCCTGGATCGTCGGAGTATTCTTTGGCAAGGGCAGCCCAGTCTCCGCCTGCTGCCAGCTTGTCTTTCACTTCTTTAGCACGAGCCAATGCTTCTGCATCCGTGCGAATCTCTTTTTCTTCTTGTGTAGTTGGATCCGTTGTTTTGGTTGATACCAAGATGTGGCGAACAGAAACGGTTGCATAGTTAATACCGTTCTTTTCATATTCTGCTTTCATTTCTTCCTCAGTTACTTGAGCGTTCATATGAGCTACAAGCTTGGAAGTCATAAGCAAATAGTTTTCCATATCTTTGTCTTTTAATTTTTTTGCATCTACAGCAGCTTTCAATTCCGCATCTTGGGAAAGTGCTGTTTTGTACTGCTTCATTTGTTCTTTTACTTCTGTTTCAGCCTTTTTAACGTCTTCCTTAGAAGCCTGGCCGCTTAAAATTTTGTAGGAAATATACTGCTGGAGCAGCTGCTCCTTAAATTGCGGAATTTCAATAACTTGCGCATACGCTGGCTGCATTACCGTAAATACATCCAAATACTTGTTGAATTCCTTGTCTGTCACATTGCCGCCTTTATAGGTTGCAACTTCTGTTTCCTTCGCGCCGCCGCATGCCGCCATCGTCAAGACCAGCACGACTGCCACAATAAGCAGCGCGCCTTTGCGCCATGCCGATTTGCGTGAACTGTGTAACATGTTGAATCCCCTTTCATATTGAGAACTTGATAGTATTGTATCAGAAAAGGGGCGTATAAAGCGAATCTTGTCTATGTTGTCGCATCTTGCAATTCGTCTTTATAAAGGAGAACATCCTTGTACGCTTGCAAAAATTGTTCAATCATATGAATTTTCTGCTCCATATTCAATCCCTTGCCGCGCAGCAAAATACTTGGGTTTGGCTCCTGCTCGCTGCCCTGCTTAAAGCGGTTCTCATGCTTCAGACAAAGCTGATCAACCTTCTTACGGTCAATCCTCCGCTTCTCGCTAGCTGCGTAACGAAGCAGCAGATCATCACCTTTGCCGCTGAGCTGTTCAATACCATACATCGTGCCATACACTTTTAATCTAGCCACTGCGAGCAAATTGCTTACCGCTTGCGGTAAATCGCCAAAACGATCCACAAGCTCATCAATCACATCATCTGCCTCTTCGAACGTTCGGATAGCAGCCACTTTTTTATAGATCTCAATTTTTTGGATGCTGTCATAAATGTAATCCGAAGGCAAATAAGCATCTACGCTAATATCAATAAGCATGCTAACTGGCTTCTCTTCTTTGACTTCTTCGCCGCTCATCTCCGCTTTGCGCTTCGCGATCTCATCAGCCAGCATCTGCGAATACATGTCGAAGCCTACCGAGGCAATAAAGCCATGCTGCTCCGCCCCAAGCAGGTTGCCCGCTCCGCGAATCGATAGATCGCGCATCGCGATCTTGAAGCCTGAGCCGAGCTCAGTAAATTCTTTGATGGATTGCAGACGCTTCTCGGCAACCTCCGTAAGCACCTTATCCCGTTGATACGTGAAATAAGCGTATGCAATACGATTCGAACGACCAACGCGTCCGCGCAGCTGATACAGCTGAGAGAGTCCCATTTTATCAGCATCATGCACAATAAGCGTATTCACATTCGGAATATCGACGCCTGTCTCAATAATGCTGGTGCTTACGAGAACATCGGATTCACCATCGAGGAAATCAAGGATGGTCTTCTCCAGCTCCTGCTCTGACATTTGCCCATGGCCGACCGCAACTCTAGCACCTGGTACAAGGGCATTGATTTGCTCCGCCATTTGGTAGATGCCTTGAACACGGTTATACAAATAATAGACTTGGCCTCCACGTGCCAGCTCGCGCTCTATCGACTCCCGTACGAGGGACGGGCTGTACTCCACAACATAGGTTTGCACAGGGAAACGATTTTCCGGCGGCGTTTCAATAACAGACAAGTCCCGCACGCCAAGCATCGACATATGAAGCGTTCTTGGAATTGGTGTTGCAGTCAGCGTAAGCACGTCGACATTAGTTTTCAGCTTCTTCAACTTTTCCTTATGCGATACGCCAAAACGTTGTTCCTCATCCACGATCAGAAGGCCGAGCGACTTGAAAATAATATCCTGCGACAGCAGTCGATGCGTCCCAATAACGACATCTACTGTTCCCGCCTTCAGGCCCTTCATCGTTTCATTCTGCTCCTTGCGTGAACGGAAACGGCTGAGCACCTGAACGTTAATCGGATAACCTGCAAAACGCTCGCGGAATGTCTCATAATGCTGCTGCGCCAAAATTGTCGTCGGAACTAGCACCGCTACCTGTTTGCTGTCCATTGCTGATTTGAAGGCAGCACGAATGGCGACCTCGGTTTTTCCGTAACCGACGTCTCCGCATAACAGCCTATCCATCGGCTGGGTTTTCTCCATGTCCTTCTTAATCTCTTCGATCGCTCTGAGCTGGTCACGCGTCTCGTCATAAGGGAACATCGCTTCGAACTCATTCTGATACGACGTATCTTGTCCAAAAGCGTACCCCGGTGCCGTCTGCCGCTCCGCATAAAGCTTGATCAAATCATCAGCAATATCCTGAACAGATGCTTTTACTTTACTCTTCGCCCGTGTCCATTCACTGCCGCCGAGTTTATTGACCTTAGGCTCTTTATCTTCATTGCCGACGTACTTCTGAATCATATCCACTTGCTCGATTGGAACAGACAGCTTATCGCCGCCAGCATAGAGAATATGCAAATAATCTTTATGAATACCTGCTATTTCAAGCGTGCCAATGCCTACATACTTGCCTATACCATGATTATGGTGAACG
Source organism: Paenibacillus sp. NRS-1760 (assembly GCF_050467785.1). Taxonomy (NCBI): domain Bacteria; kingdom Bacillati; phylum Bacillota; class Bacilli; order Caryophanales; family Paenibacillaceae; genus Paenibacillus; species Paenibacillus sp. NRS-1760. The sequence continues at coordinate 53,477 of NZ_JBITPK010000019.1, forward strand.
ACATAGTCTCCGACCTTAAGCTCTGTATAGCTCTTAATACGCTCGGCATTATCAACTTTTTTATCCATTTTCCGGGCTTTGCGCTGCTTCTGGGAGAACATCTCGCCTTCAGTAATAATGACAAGGTGAGAGGATGGCAGCTCAAAACCGGACTGCAAATTACCTTCTAGCAGAGTAGGCGTCTCAATGCTATAGTCGTCAAGAACTCGGCGCATGCGTTCCATGCGCTCTGCATTGCCGGCAAGCATCATTACTGTGGCACCCGTCTTGCGCCAACGTTCCATTTCTGCCTTCAGCACATTCATTTGCCCATGAAAATTTTGCATCGAGCGGCTTGTCATGTTCAATATATTTTGCGGCTGCGAATGTGGGATTTGCCTTAAGAATAAGGACAAGAAAAGCGTTGGAAACGGACGGTGATGCAAAATCTCCTCTGTATCGCGGGCAAGAGCAAGATCCGGAAGCGACTTGCCGTTTTGCAGCAAATGCATGGACCATTCCGCTTCATCCCGCTCCAATTGCTTCGCTGTCTCTATTAAACGCGTTGGCTCGTCTAGTATGAGCAGTGTGTCGGCTGGCATATAGTCAAGAATCGTTTGACGCTCTGGGTATAACAACGAAATATATTTATAAATTTCCGGAAAATAAACATGCTCACGCAGCCTTTCAATCTCTCCGCCCAGCTCCGTGCAAAGTCGATCCTTGGCTGTACGATCTGTCATCTTATCGAGCTGCTTCTCTAGCAGCCGCTGCGCATGATTAGCCGCTGTCTCCATACGGTGTCCATCTGCGAGCAGCTCTTGGCATGGCGGAACCACATAAGATTCCAAGCGATCCAAAGAACGTTGATCTGCTGGATCAAAGGTACGTATGGAATCAACGTCATCGCCAAACCACTCGATCCGGTACGCTTGTGAAGCCGTAAGCGGATAGAAGTCAACAATCCCGCCGCGCACGCTCATATCGCCGCGCAATTCTACGCGGTCAGCCCGTGTATAACCAAGAGCGGTCATTTGCCGCAGAAAAGCATCTATCGGCAGTGACTGGCCAACTTGAACCTCTACTTGCGCTTCAGCCATAACACTGCTTATAGGCAAATAGCGCCGAACGCCGGAGAAGGGCACGACAACAATCCCGCGATAGCCTTGGGACAGCTTGATCAGCACATCCATTCGCTGCGCAAGCGTCTCAGGACTCGAGATCGCCGCTTCTGCAGCTACCAGCTCATTTGCGGGATATAATAATACATTTTCTGACGAAAGACATTCCTGCAGGTCCTCCGCAATCTTCTGCGCAGAGAACATGTTATGCGTCACAACAAGCATAGGACGCTCTACATCCTCCCGCAGCGCTGCAATGAGCACTTGTCTGGAAGAGCCTGCGAGGCCAGATATCATCTGCTCACGCATGCCTTTACGAATACCGGATATAACGGACTGAACGTCCGTATCCGCGGCAAAAGCATTAATTAAAGCTTTCAACTTTTGCGACACCCCGTTTCTTTACACAATCGGAGAGTGATACGATCGCTCCCTGTACATTGAAAATAAGCCTCAGCCATCTGCTAAGGCTCATACTATTCACTTTCCGTCATTGAAGAGGACTAGTTACCAAATGAAGCTCTGGGTTCGCATCAATCGCCTCGCGGCAATAATCACAGACCACTTTTACCGTTACATCCCCATTTGGGTCATACGCTATTATATCGCTGCGTTCTTCGGGGGTCAAGAAATGGAAGCCCAGTTGATGCTCCGTTATATTTGACCCACTAAGCGACCCCATCGATGTTCTGCAGTGCCGACAAATATAGTTTACTGCCATATGTATGCCTCCTGAAGGGTAGTTATATCCTTCAGTATGCCCTCATAATCAATTTCTAACAGATTATCGGTTAAACTTTGCCATTGTCTCCTCGAAAGGCGCCTTCAATCTAAACTCAATAGCATCACAAGCGTCAGCAACCATAGCAGACAATTTATCATGCTCGCTCTTCGGAAAAGTGGAGAGCACATAGTCCGCAATGTTCATGCCTGGCTGCGGGCGCGAAATGCCCATCCGAACGCGGTCAAAAGTTTGCGTGCCCAAATGCTGAATCAATGATTTGATTCCGTTATGCCCGCCCGCACTGCCTTGATAGCGAAGGCGAAGCTTGCCGATCTCCGTATCCAAATCATCATAAACGATTAAGCCGTCCTGAACCTCAGCCTTAAAGTAATCTAGAAATGATCTTACTGACTCTCCAGACAAATTCATATATGTCATCGGTTTAATAAGGACAACCTTCGTGCCTTGTACGTTGCCTTCTCCGATTAATGCCTTGCATTTATTTTGCGTTACACTAATGCCCCAGCGCCTTGCAAGCTCATCAATAACCATAAATCCGACATTATGCCGGGTTCCTTGATAAGCAGCACCGGGATTGCCAAGTCCTGCAATCCACCTCATTGCTCACTCCACTCCTTTATGGACAAATGTAACATAATCTATTACGAGCGTAAACATCGGAAGCCGTTCTGCGTCAGAACTTTCATTCTATTTTCCCCAAAAAGCAAACAACGCCGCCCTGATGGAGGACGGCGCCCGAATATGCTCGGTACTGCATGGTATACGTAATTTTTCAAAAGAGATTCTACAGGCTCTTAACGCCCTCAAGCTTCGCTTCGTTGGAGCGTGACTCTGCTTCTGTAAGCTCCACTGCAGCAGCCTCTGCTTCCTCTTCTGTAAGCTCTTTTTGCGGCGCAAGAATCGTTGCAACTACCTGCTCAGGCTCGGCTAGTAATTCCACGCCGCTCGGCAGCTTCAAATCGCTTACGAGTATGCTTCCGCCAATCTCCAGCGACGATATGTCGACGGAAATAGAATCAGGAATGCTGCCCGGCAAGCATTGCACCTCAAGCTCATGCAAAATCAACTGCAAGATACCGCCCTCGCGTACACCTTGAGAATCGCCTTCTGCATGAATACGAACGTTCGCCCGCACATTCTCGTTCATATTAATTTGATGGAAATCAACGTGCAGCACTTGTCTGCTCAAAGAATCACGTTGCACCTCTGCGATCATAACGGAGGTTTTTCCATGGGATGGAATATTAATTTCAAGCACCGCATTCGGCTGAGAACGCAGCAAAGCCTGCAGTTCCTTACTATCCACTATGACCTGTGCTGCATCACTCAACTGTTTACCATAAATAACGCCCGGTATTTTCCCTTGGAGCCGCAATTGGCGCAACTCACCTTTCGTCGTGCCAGTTCGTTGATCCGCGTTCATAGCTATCGCCATATTGATTACCTCCTAAAGTTTTTGTGAAGCAAAAACTCGCTTCGTAAGCATACGCTTAGGTTTTGTGAAGCAAAAACTCGCTTCGCAAACATACGCTTTGTTTTTGTGAAGCAAAAACTCGCTTCTGTTTTGATTTCCCTATAACTTACCCACTACAGCCAAAAATTAAACTTTAAATGACATTTGCATAAAAAAAGATGCAGCAACGAATTCATCCTCTGAATTCGTCACTGCATCCTCTATATCAACCATTTGGTATTATGATTGTTTCTTTTCTTTTTTAGCTTTTGCACGTCCACGGATCTTATCCGCATAACCTGATTTATTCACTTGGCGTTCGCGTGCGATCGCAAGATCACCAGCAGGTACATCATGCGTAACCGTAGAGCCGGCAACAACATATGCGCCATCGCCAATTTTCAATGGTGCAATCAAATTGACATTGCTGCCAATGAAGGCATTATCGCCGATTTCCGTTACAAATTTATTGTAACCGTCATAATTGACCGTTATGGCGCCGCAGCCGATATTCACGTCTTTGCCAACCTTAGCGTCACCAACGTAGCTTAGATGCGATACTTTGCTGCCATCATCAAGTGATGCGTTTTTGAGCTCCACAAAGTCACCAACTTTGCAGCCAACGCCAAGCTTCGAGCCTGGACGCAAATTAGCGTATGGCCCCACAGCGCTTGTATCGCCAATTACAGATTCAGAAACAACTGAATATTTAATCGCGACGCCGTTGCCGATCGTACTGTCCGCAATATCAGCTTGAGGACCGATAACACAATCTTCTCCGATAATTGTTGACCCGCGAAGCACTGTGCCTGGATATATGACAGTGTCAGATCCGATCTGAACACCCGCTTCGATGTAAGTTGAGGACGCATCAATCAAAGTGACGCCGCCAAGCAGATGATTGCGGTTAATTCGATCGCGCATGAAACGCTCTGCCTCAGCAAGCGCCACGCGGTCATTCACGCCTATGGCTTCTGACACATCTGTCGTGCAGTAGCCTTGAACAGATTCGCCCGCTTCACGGAATATTCCGATAACATCCGTCAAATAATACTCGCCTTGTGCGTTATTACTCGTTACCTTAGCAAGCGCAGTGAACAGCTTCTCATTGTCGAAGCAATATGTGCCTGTATTAATTTCTTTAACTGCCGCTTCTTCAGCTGAGCAGTCCTTTTGTTCAACAATCCGCTGTACAGTGCCATCTTCGCCACGAATAACGCGGCCATAGCCTGTAGGATCGTCAAAAGCGGCTGTCAGCACCGTTGCAGCAGCTCCGCTCGAATGATGCAGCTCAAGCATGGCTTCAATTGTCGATGCTTGCACAAGCGGAGTATCGCCGCAAATCACAATCGTCGTACCTTTCTCGCCGCCAAGCAGTGCTTCCGCTTGCAGCACCGCATGACCGGTACCGAGCTGCTGCTCCTGCAAGACGTATTCAGCGCCATCGCCCAAATACGATTTAACCTTTTCAGCTCCGTGACCTACAATAACGACCGCGCGCTCCGCAGCCGCTTCCTTCACAACATCAAGCACATGGCCTACCATCGGCTTGCCGCACACCGGATGCAGCACCTTATATAACTTCGATTTCATACGCTTGCCCTGTCCTGCAGCAAGCACAATCGCCATAACTTTCATATGAAAGACCCCCTAGACCTGCAATAAATGATTATTTTAGTATAGCTTTATAAGTGTGAAAAAAGTGCTATCTTCATCAGCAAACGCTGAAAGCTGCAAAGATTCAAGTCGTACATCCTATTCCATTATACGAATATGTTGCTCGATTTCCAAGTGTATGGAATCGCTGCCTGTCATTCTACACTACAACCTATTCGTTTCATAGTAAAAAGATAAGTCGCACGTAATCACATGCTTAGCAATCACCTCTCGCAAAAAAAAGAGAAGAGAGCCATGGCTCTCTTCTCCAATCAACCCCAAAAACATAAAATGCAGTGCCTTAAGCTCCTTCTTCAATCGCAACTTCTTCTGCTGCGCGCTCGTATTCTGCGAGAACAGCAGCCTGGATTTTCTCCCGGGTGGTTGAAGAGATCGGATGAGCGATATCCCGAAATTCTCCATCCGGAGTACGTTTGCTTGGCATTGCAACGAACATACCATTGTTTCCATCGATGACACGAATATCGTGAACAACGAATTCATTATCAATAGTAATGGATGCGATTGCCTTCATACGCCCTTCGGAATTTACACGGCGGAGTCTGACATCAGTAATTTGCACTTGTGTTCACCACCTTTGTCTATCAGAGACTTGGTGTATACTTCCACGTTTTTGTGCCAATTCCTTCTACATTTTTGGTAAAATCATACTCAATTTAAAATATTTTTTTTATTTTGAATCTTTTTCGTTTTCATTCGACAATTGTCGATGCAATGACCTCTATTTCGACAAGAACATCCTTTGGCAGCCTTGCGACCTCCACGGCCGAACGAGCCGGTTTATGCTCTCCGAAGTAAGAGGAGTAAATGCCATTTACCGTTGCAAATTGATTCATATCTTTCATAAATACGGTCGCTTTTACGACATCTTGAAAGCTGGCACCTGCAGCAGCAAGCACGGCCTCCAAATTTCTAAACACCTGATGCGTTTGTTCCTCAATGCCGCCATCAACAAGCTGCCCAGCCGCATCGAGTGGAATTTGTCCTGAAGTGAACAATAATCCTCCGAGCTTAATCGCTTGCGAATAAGGTCCGATCGCTGCAGGAGCTTTGTCCGTTGCAATCACCTGCATTTGTTGCTTTGTTGTCATGATGGTCCCAGCCTTCCTAACAAGATGTAATAAGCTCTCATTTACACGTATCTATTCTTTAAAATAGTTGCCTGGAATTACCGTCGTTTGTTTTGTCTTCATATCAACAGCCGTCAGTTTAGCTAGTGAGACATAGTCCTCAAGAAGCCGTTCCTCGAGTTCTACCTCGCCTGACTCAACAAATACGCCAACGCCTGCGACGATAGCTTTAAATTCAAACAGCAAATCCATCATGCCTTGGATCGTTCCGCCTGCCTTCATAAAGTCATCGATAATGAGAACGCGGGATTGTTCCTTAAGCGCTCTACGTGCGAGTGACATCGTCTGAATCCGCTTGGTTGATCCTGATACATAGTTGATACTCACTGCAGAGCCTTCTGTTACCTTATTGTCACGCCGTACAATAACAACCGGAATATTCAAGCACGCAGCTGTAGCGTAAGCTAGTGGTATTCCTTTTGTCTCAACGGTCATAATGACGTCAATCTTCCGGTCTGCGAACGCAGTTGCAAACATTCTGCCGACATCCGCGAGAAGCTCTGGTTGGCCTAACATATCCGTTATATACAAATAACCGCCGGGAAGGACCCTTTCAGGCTGCTCTAACTGGCGGCATATGCTTGTCATAATGGTAAGAGCCGTCGTTTCTTGCATCTTAGGCGTATATCTTACTCCGCCTGCTGCTCCTGCAAGTGTATGAAGCTCGCCGATACCTTCTTCCTCAAACACTTCTTTTATGATCGCCAGGTCCTCACTAATTGAAGACTTTGCCGATTGATATCGATCAGCAAATGCTGTCAGTGAAATTAACGTGTGGGGTCGACTTAACAGGTATTGGGTCATCTCTACCAACCGCGAGCTCCGTTTCAACTTTTTCAAACACATCTCCCCCCACCTAAATCCGAATATTATAATGTAAATATAACATTTTTATACGGATTTAATCAAGGAGAACGTCAGCCTTATGTGAGCATTCTTACCACATATACTTCTTTGCAGAAACCGCGGAGCCCATTATAAATACGAGGAAGCTTGGCTTCCTTCGACACAAGGCCGAATACAGTAGGTCCGCTGCCTGACATAAGCACGCCATCGGCACCAAGCCGAATCATACTTTCCTTCAGCTGCATAACCTCAGGATGCACGTCCAGCGTAACTTTCTCGAGTACGTTGCCAAGTCCTTCACATATATCGGCAAAAGAACCGCGCTCAAGTGCACCAACCATATTTGAAATGGATGGATGCTCTTTAAGCTCATTTGCGCGGAATCTGCCATATACGTCAGCCGTCGATACATTGATTGGCGGCTTGGCAAGTACAACCCAGCATTGCGGAGGGTTGGCGATATGCTCAAGCTTCTCACCACGTCCCCTTGCGATTGCAGTGCCGCCTGTTACACAGAACGGAACGTCAGAGCCAAGCTCTGCGCCTAGCTTGCACAGCTCGTCCTCAGGGATCTGCAGCTTCCACAAACGGTTTAGCCCTCGCAAAGCAGCAGCAGCATCACTGCTACCGCCAGCGAGTCCCGCAGCGACTGGTATCTTTTTGTCTAAATGAATATATACGCCTTGCTTAACATCATAACGGTCTTTAATAAGCCTAGCTGCCTGAAACGCTAAGTTCTTCTCATCTAACGGTATGTATCCAACTTGGCTTGAAATAATGATCGTATCTCTAGGTAGCTCTTCCATTTCAAGTCGGTCTGCAAGGTCAACCATCGTCATAATCATTTCGACTTCATGGTAGCCGTCATCACGCTTGCGGAGTACATCGAGCAATAAATTAATTTTGGCAGGAGCTTTTTCATAAATTTTCATCTGATAAGTTCACCCGTTCGTTCGTAAGCTTAAGCATCATTATATCAAACCAACGCAATAAAAGCTAAGAGATGACAATCGAATGTTTTTCGACAGTCATCTGCTTAGCTTTTTCACGTATAAATAGGAGCCATCACTTAGGGTTGATTTGTTTTGGCAGCAGCCTGTTCAGCGATTTGTATTGCGCGTTTCACCATATTTCCGGCGTCCTTCGCGCGTATGCTTCCCCAGCCCTCTTGCTGCACCGTATCATAAAAACCAAGATCTTTAGCAAGCTCATATTTCAATTCCTCAGACATTACTCCGCGTCTTCTGCGACCCATTTCATTACCTCCATATTCAAATTTACGTCATTCTAATCAAAATATACGGCTGTCACTATTGCACAGGTAGTATGCTTCAAATGACAAGCGACCATACGGAGATGGAAATGGCCGCCTTCTTTTCGCAAAGGTAAATGAATGAATGCAAAAAAAAAGCGCAGATGCGATCTGCGCTAACATGCCTCACTAGGCGATATATATTCTATTGTTGCAAATGGGCGATACGGACTTGACCTTCATCATTGCATACGGTCACTTCCACCGACTCAGTCAGTATGTCCGCATAGCTGTAAGAGACACGCTTAAAGGCATGCTGCTCTTCATCCAGCTTTACAATGAAAACAGAAGGGTAGGTTTCTTCCAACGTACCGGTTCGTTCGATGGTCTTTCGTCGTCCACCGTTCGCTCGAAGACGGATTTTGGAGCCAACATGAGCTTCCAAGCTGCGTTTAATATCCAATAGCGCATTTTTTGCCATTGTCCACTACCACCTCTTTCCTTGTCCATTATAACCAAAAGGAGGAGGTTTGTCAAACAAAGCAAAATATTATATCAGTCGGTATATTTACTTGTCAACGGTGATTTCACCCATTTTTTAAAAAACCATACATAACGAAGCAAAAAATATACATATTAAGAAGTTGATTCAATTTAAACGTAACATTTGATACAAAATTGTGGCGAAAAGGACATGTTTGATTAGACTATTTTCAGCCTGAAAATAGTCTCTATTCATCCCTTCAGAACATATCGTTATCTGTTACTGCTTTAATACAGAGTTCGGTGACGTAATTTTTGGCTTTGGCAGACCTACACGGAAGCTGCCCATTGTCTCAATACCGCCCACGCCGTCAATTCCGCTTATCGTACCATGAATGACATCTGCTAAGTTAATCGTGTCTTTTATGGATGTATAGCTTGCTTTAATCGCTATATAAACAGGATCGAGCGCATGAATCAATATTCGTCCTGGCGAGCTTGCAAAGTTTGAGCCCACTTGCAGCAAAGCTTCGAAATGGGATTGGCAAGCACCTGCAATAACGATCAACCCGTCACGGCTTCTCTCATATTCTCTAGCGACGCGTACGGCATTAACGAAATGTTGTGAGTTTTTATAGCTGCTTAAACTGTACAGATCCATGGGCAAACGGCTTTTCAGTACGCCATCATGACCTGTTATTACGACAATATCCGGTTGAATTTGGGGCAGCAGACGGTAAAGCACATCAGCCATCTGAGACTCATGCACATGGAGACCGTGGGAAGGAACTTGCATCGTATTGTACAGCTGCATGCTCTTCTTCAAATAATTACTATCACCATCAAGGTGAAGTACCTTTCCTGGCACTTCAAAGAATGGTTGAGTCTGCTGCAGCGCATGCCGAATATGCTCCTCATTCTCAACCGCTTGACGTTCCCGTTCAGAATGCATGCGTCTTAATGAATCATTCACTTTAATTCGAACTTCTTGCACCGCACTTGTCGTTTCTGGATCGCGTATGACCGACAAATCAGGAATCGGAGCATCCGCAAGCAATCGGTAATCCGTGCCTTTCAGAACGGCAGTATGTGTACGAATAGCCTCAACCTTGAACAGCACGTCACCGCCATACGATTTGCGGACGACCAGGTCCCCTTGCTTCATGGGTAAATCACCTCTTCGTCTATCCTATGGGCAGAGCGTGCGAATGGTGAGTATTTTATGATGAAACGGCCTAGCTCTACCAGCCGGCCTCCAGCATGCTGCGGCTAATCCGCGCAAATTCCTCGAGCGACAACGTCTCACCGCGTCTTATAGGGTCAATATCGTTGCTTAAAAGCATTTCCGTTAATGCTTCGCGGCGCTCCTTGCCCACGAATGCAGTTAGATTATTCGCCAGTGTCTTCCGTCGCTGTGCAAAGCTGGCTTGCACCACTTTAAAGAAATGATCCTCATCGGGTACATCAACAGCTGGCTTGTCACGCAATGACAGCTTAATAACGGCTGAATCTACATTTGGCTGCGGTATAAACACCGTATGAGGCACCATGCAGACAACCTTAGGCACGCAGTAATATTGAACGGCTACACTGAGGCTGCCATATTCCTTGCCGCCTGGCTTCGCTGCCATCCGCTCCGCGACTTCCTTCTGAATCATGACGACGATATGCTCAAGCGGCAGCTTCTCTTCAAGCAGCTTCATAAGAATTGGCGTTGTCACATAATAAGGCAAGTTGGCAACAACACTTACACCTGTTACGTCCGCAAACTGCTCTTCGAACAGCTTCTTCAAATCAAGCTTAAGCACATCGCCATGAATGACGGTTGTATGCTCCTCGCCCTCCAGCACATCCTTCAAAATCGGAATGAGCCTATTGTCGATTTCGACAGCCGTCACCTTACCAGCCGCTTTGGCAAGCCGCTGTGTGAGCGCGCCAATACCGGGGCCGATTTCAAGCGCGCCCTTCGTTTCATCAAGCTCAGCTGACGCTACGATGTTATTTAATATATTTTGATCGATCAGAAAGTTTTGTCCCAAACTCTTTTTGAAGGAAAAACCGTATTTCGCAATGATTTCTTTGGTGCGTTTGGGCGTAGCCACCTCTATCGCGGATGGCTTTACCGTTTCCTTGCTAAGCTCACTATGCTCTTGACTCATTCAGCTATCCCTCCAGTTCCTTTTCCATTTGACGGAAAGCTTCCGTAAACTCTGCTTTGGAAATCCGAAAGCTTGTACAGCGCTTATAGAACTGCTTGCCATTCGCATAACCAATTCCGAGCAGCTTGCCTATAACCAAGCGACGATTAGACGCATCAGGATGTACAATCAGACCTGCATCCATTAAGTCTTCCCAGCTAATTTCTCCCGCTTCATCTGCCGATTCTGTACGGAGCTCAGAGAGCGCCGCACGAATAGCTTCAGGACTCGCATTTTCGATGCCGATGTCCCCTTTGTACAAAGCCTTCTCCTGCGGCAAAAAAGCATGCTTGCATCCTGGCGCATGACGTGCAACAATTTTGCGAATGCGTTCTCCTGCATGATCAGGGTCAGTGAATATAATAACGCCGCGACGCTCATTGGCCAGCACAATCCTCTTCAATACATCCTCACCGATAGCGGAACCATTCGTCTCTATGGTATCTGCATCTACCGCCCTTTTTATTGCAACGGTATCGTCTTTGCCTTCAACGACAATGATCTCTTTGATCACCAAGATCATCCCCTTCTACATAAACTGTATTAGACCCTTAGACATGCAAAAAGAAGAGGCAGTGCCTCTCCTTATGATGGCATATTTAATTGATTATTGCGATAAGATGATGGTAACCGCACAATTAGCTTGCAGTTGGTTTATTCGGCCCCAGCACATATACGGTGATGCCTTTTTTCCTGCCGAATTTGTTCGCAATCTTTGTACTATCAAAGTATACGTCGATTTTGTTGCCTTTAACCGCACTTCCTTTATCCTCAGCGCGGCGGAAACCGATTCCTTCAATATAAACCCACCAACCGATGGGAATTACCTTCGGATCAACAGCTATCGTCCGACCCTCTTGCACCCGAGTGCCTGATGATGTAATCCCGTATTCCGGATGGCTTTCATCTTTTCCTGTTGAAGAGAGGTCTGCAGAATAAGCAGTCAACGTGACATTTTTAAGTACTTTTCTAGCCTTAAACGTTACACCGCTCTTCGTAAGCGAAGTAAAGCTCGGGCTCTTGTTCGAGAGCACAGATACTTTAGGCTCTTCCTTCTTCGTTCCGATGGCGACAACCTGATTAACCGCAGCGGTTTCAACCACCTTGCTGACCATCTTCTTCGATATAAGAATTCCATCCTCGTACTGCTTCTCGATACTCTCTACGATCAGACCTTCCTTGCCGGGTTGAACAAGCTTCTGCTTGCCCGCTTCCAGCGTTGGATCGTTCTTCTTCACAATAGAGAATGGCATTGCACGCTCTGTCTCAGCTACCTTCTTATCTACGCGAACGACGGTTACAGTCATTTCGTTGTCCAAAACGGTATGAAGCGGAGGTATTACTTTATCTTGACCACGAACTGGAATATGTAATTCCTCGATCGCTGCCTGCACTGTTCTCTCTGTCGTATATACAGTAGAGGTCTTGCCATCAGCCTTCACAATTACCGGTATCGCATGAGTCACCTCTATACGATCTCCGTCCTTTATTGCCGCATTAAGCGGTATGGACACCTCATCATGTGGTCCAATTGCGATAGCTTGTTCATCCAGTAGGCGTTGCAGGACCCATTGCTTCGTTTCCACAATGGTTTCTTGTCCGTTCACTACTACGGAGACGCTTTTGACAGCCGTTCCGTACAACAACACCAAAAACATGAAAGTCATAGCGATTGAGATAGTAGCACTCAAAAGAATCAAACGCAAGTTTTCACGCTTCCATCGCAATGCGAAAGACATGCTGGATGATCGTTTCCCATGGGTGTCCTTAACCTGGAGTATTCCCACTTCATCGGTCCTCCTTCATAGCCCCGCCGCCAAGTGTTACGCATGATACAACTGACGCGACTATAGTATATTGGCGTGCGAGCACGCAATCCAGTACTGCTATCGATCCTCCCACCCCCATCTTTTATCCCTATGTCGACAAATTCCCGATTATTCGAAAATAAAAAGAAGCCGTCGACAGAGGATCTGTTTCGTGGCTTCCCGGTTAAATGATTCACTGGGATACAGAAAAATGGATGCACGAGGTTGATCACTCTCTATAACGCTTGCGAGGTTAGCTGACGGATTCGGACAAGAGAGTCGCCCTATTCGTTACACAATGCTCATGGCAATGGCTTCGAAATTCACCCCTGAAGAATTCAAAATACGGTTTCAAAAACCGTACATGGTTCCCCCGCTCTCCGAATGGAGATTAAGCGTAAACTGGAAATCCAATACAAAATTTTATTGCTCTGAGATGAATCATACCTTCATACGAGGTCAATTGTAAAGATACGATAAAAGACGATTTAAGCGAAAAAGCAGGATAAAGCAGGAAAAAATAAGCGATTATCGCTATAAAAATTAGTTTTTACGCGATAAAGGTCTCTATTTCTCATTATTCCTCTCGTTTTTAGACAATACCAAAACATCTTCGACCGTTTTCAGTCGTAATTACGCCTATTTCTTCTACCGTTTTGCCCAATAATTCGGCTGCTGTCTCTGCAACTAAAGAGACGTAAGAGGACTCATTTCGCTTCCCTCTGAACGGGTGAGGAGTTAAATATGGAGCATCAGTTTCGATCAAAATTCGGTCGATCGGAACCTGCTTAAGCACCTCTTTTGGCACCCTTGCATTTTTGAAAGTAACGGGTCCTCCAAATGATATATAGAAGTTCATATCAAGACATTGTTTAGCCGTTTCCCAGCTGCCGGAGAAGCAATGCATGACACCGCCAACCTCTGCTGCATTCTCTTCCTGAAGAATACGAATAATGTCCTCATGAGCATCCCGATTATGAATGACAATTGGCTTGCCCACCTTACGAGCAAGACGAATTTGCTCACGAAAAACCCTTTGTTGTACCTCTTTTGGAGAAGTATCCCAGTGATAATCGAGTCCAATCTCACCAATGGCGACAACCTTCTCATGCGCGCATAGACGTTCAATCCATTCCAAATCCTCTGGAAGCATATCTATACTGTCAACTGGATGCCAACCAACTGCTGCGTATATAAAATCATATTTCTCTGCTAGCGCCATCGTTGTAGGGATCGTTTCACGGTTAAAACCAATATTGACAAGCATATGCACGCCTGCATCCTTCGCACGCTGGATGACCTCGTCGCGATCCTCATCAAATTTTTCCGAATCTAAATGGGTATGTGTATCAAAAAGTAATGTCATGTTGATGTTATGCTCCTTCAATCTAGTTTGAAAAGCTTACGAAGTGATTCCGGCAATCGATGAATATTTTGTTTGAGCGGCTCTTCTGGATAATAAAGATGATATTGTCCTTGATGCAGGCCAGTAATAGAACGAACAATGTCGGATTTAGAGGATATTTCGCTTATATCTTCCAAACCATCTAACAACAAAATCGGCGCTTTTTCTTTCTTTTCTCCTTCTTTTTTATCTGGTCGATATACGTCATACGGCAGGTCAAATGGAAAATCGATTTCCATATGATAATCCGGATTCATTCCTATAGAAGAGAAACATTCGCTAATCTCATTTAGCAGCTCTTCATCCGGGTTTTCAAGCGTAATGTACTTATATAAATGCCTGTTCAGAAATCGTTCACATAGATCGCTTAAAATAGGATCATGCTCCTCCGCCCACTCTGCGAAAGCGGTCTGAACGAGTGCTTCATCCAGCTTCAGATAGTCGTGCACCGTCATCGTGTTCTGAAGCAAGCATTTCAGCTGCTTAGGCATCCACTGAAAGGAGTAGCCACCCACGTAAAGCTCCTGTGCTCTACGAAATATTTGACGTAGAATAATTTCCGAGCTTCTTGTAACCGGATGGAAGTAAATTTGCCAATACATTTGATAACGAGACATCAAATAATGTTCAACTGCGTGCATACCGCTCTCTTTAACTACAATTTGCCCTTTATAAGGACGCAATACGCGCAAAATGCGCTCTAAATCAAATGTTCCATAGTTAACACCTGTAAAATACGCGTCTCGGAGCAAATAATCCATCCGATCAGCATCCATTTGGCTTGAAATCAAACTAACAACAATCGGCTTTGGATATTTTTTTTGTATGACTGCAGCGACCTGAGCAGGAAACTGCTCCGATACAGCACTTAGCACGCGATTGATTTCTGTATCTCCCAAAATGATGTTACATGTCCACTCTTCGTGATCCGTGTCGAATACTTCTTCCAAGGAGTGCGAGAACGGACCATGACCAACATCATGCAATAAAGCAGCACAAAGCGAGACTAGCTTTTCTTCGACTGGCCAGTCAGGATAGCTGTTTCGTTCAAACTGAGAAATAATTTTTCGAGTAATTTCATATACGCCAAGTGAATGTGAAAACCGACTGTGCTCTGCTCCATGGAAGGTCAAATAGGAGGTTCCTAGCTGTCGTATCCGGCGCAGTCTTTGAAACTCTTTTGTATTGATCAAATCCCAAATCGTTTGGTCTTGTACATATATATAATGATGAACAGGATCCTTAAAAACTTTCTCTTCGGTCAGCTGTTTTTTCATCGTCTCTCATCTCCTTTGTTCATATTTTCGACACAAAAAATGATTTTCATGTCGAATAGTGTCGGAAATTAGTTTCCAAATTGTCGAAGCTGTTGTATTCTATTACAGAGTAATATGACCGTACTAACTAGTCAAATACTTGTGAATTCAGCTATCCGGGGAATATTCCTGGTTGACTATTATGGTAATCGTTGGTATTATAGTAATCATAAAAGCAAAAACTATGTCGAACGATGACGAAACGTATTTTGAGAGGGGCAATAATAGATTATGATGAAATCTACTGGTATTGTTCGTAAGGTTGATGAGCTAGGACGCGTCGTTATACCGATCGAATTGCGCCGTACACTTGGAATAGGCGAGAAAGATGCTCTTGAAATCTACGTAGATGGCGAGCGCATCATGCTTAAGAAATATGAGCCTGCATGTATCTTCTGTGGCAACGCAGAAAACGTATCTTATTTCAAAGGAAAAATTGTTTGTCATGTTTGTTTGTCAGAAATGCCAACACCTGTGACAAAATAAAAAAAATAAGTTATACTGTACTTATTAACTTGTTAATTCTAACCTTTTTTATACTCCTTGATACCTTCCTGCGCTTGAACCCGGCCAGGAAGGTCTTTTTTTTGTCTACTATTTCACATATATGATAATCATCTATCTATTTACTTCATTATATACTTCGCGTTTAGGCAAACCTCGATCGAGCGCAACCTTCTTAATGGCTTCCTTACGATCAAATTGTTCCTCATAATGAGCAACATGGGCAGCAAGATCAAGCTCAGACCACCAAATATCTGCCGCTGGCAGCTCACTTGCCCCTTCACCCTCTGATCCTTCCACCACAACACAAAATTCTCCGAGTGGCGGATGCTCCTCAAACCATGCTATACATTCTGAAATTCGGCCGCGGACCGCTTCTTCATGGCGTTTTGTCAGTTCTCTGATACATGCTATTTGGCGATCGCCGAGACATTCCTGAAGTGCATCAAGTGTTTTGTTTATACGATGGGGTGACTCGTAGAAAAGCAGGGTCCCTTTCTGTGCTTGCATATCGAGCAGCCATTTCATTAATGACTTTCGCTCGCGCGGCGGAAATCCAGCAAACAAAAATCGGTCCGTAGGCAGACCCGATATAATAAGTGCAGACAATGCTGCATTCGCTCCTGGAATAGGAATAACGGAAATACCATTTTCAATAGCGTCCTTCACCAGATCCGCACCTGGATCAGAAATAGCCGGCAGACCCGCATCACTAACTAATGCGATGGATTGCCCTTCTAGAAGCAATCTGATCAGCTCAGGGCCGCTGGCTTGTTTATTGTGCTCATGATAGCTGACAATACGAGTTCCAATCTCGAAATGTGTAAGCAGCTTCCGTGTTTGCCTCGTATCTTCAGCAGCGATAAGCTGTACTTCCTTCAATGTACGAATCGCACGGAATGTCATATCTTCTAAATTTCCAATTGGTGTCGCGACCAAATAGAGGCTTCCAACATTTTCCTTGGAAGCATCGGCAAAGCTTTTTTGTATATTCAAACGATCTGCACCCCATTCTCATATACCATTATTGGCGGAAGAAGCTTGATGTCAGGCTTCCCATCACGCATTGCTTCTATTAATACCATGTTTGCTTCTGCATTTGCATGAGGATGCACAAATTGAATCCGCTTCGGCTCAAGTCTCCATTTACGCATCGTTTCCACAATATCAAGCAGACGCGAAGGGCGATGAACCATCGAAACCTTGCCGCCAGGGCGCACCAGCCTAGAACATGCTTCAGCGACATCATCCAGCGTACAATGAATCTCATGCCTTGCGATCGCATAGTGTTCGTTTTCGTTTTGTTCACCTGCTGTTATTGGCATATAAGGCGGGTTTACCGTTATCGCATCATATACCCCGTTACCCGCAATCTTAGGATACAATTTCAAATCCTGCTCAATAACGTTTATTTGCTCCGTCAGCTTATTCAGCATCACGCTTCTTCTAGCCATATCCGCCAATCTTGGTTGAATCTCAACCGCATCAATTTGCGCATTTGTTCTCGTTGTAAGAAGCATCGGTATAACTCCATTACCCGTACATAAATCAGCAATTCGCCCGTGCTTTGGCACACTTGCAAACCGTGACAATAATACGGCATCAAGTGAAAAGCTGAACACTTCCCGGCTTTGTATAATTTTCAAACCATTTTCTGTCATAAGATCATCGAGACGTTCGTTTTCTGCTAAGGTTATATGTTCCGACACGATTTGGGCCGCTCCTTGATTGTATATTTAATAAAAATACCGCCCCTTGCGGCAAGGGCGGCATGTCGTACGGATTCCACTATTTATTAAGAAAGGATAGACAGAATAAACAGTCGCCTTCCGTCCGCAAATGCCCGTAATAAACGTTGCATATGTGGAATCCTTCGTGATACAACCGAGTTAAGTTGTCATGGCCTTCACCAATTGCTGCTCCCGCTTCCGCGAATGCATGGTCAGTGATGACCTGTTCCTCTTTGCTTACTCCCGGTTTAATTCCTTTGGCTGGAGCTGCAACAACTTCATGCTCTAGCTCAGCCTCTCTCTTAAACAACTGACGCAGCTGGTTGTTCTCCTCACTTAGACGCTTATTATCCTCGAGCAGCTCTTTTACCTTCTGCTTCAAGTCCGTAAGCTCCTTATGGAACACACCTACTTGGTTATCCAGCTCATCCATTTTCGCAAAAATATTGTTCTTCTCCAAGTTCCCACCCCAGAGCTTCAAGCGTGAGTGTAACCTCACCCGTGAGAATCGCACTCTGCCGCTTATTTGATGACGACATCATCCATCGACAGTTCTTTCGGTTTACCTGGTGTATCAAATAATTGCACATACACACTTTTGGTGGATGTATTAATACCAGTTACCTTGCCTTCACCATATGAGGTGACTACGAATTTTCCAATTGCCGGAAGTTCTTCTCGAATGCTTTCGTAATTGTCATGCTCATATTTCAGACAGCACATGAGACGACCGCATAATCCAGAAATTTTTGTCGGATTAAGCGATAAGTTTTGATCCTTGGCCATCTTGATCGATACGGGCTCAAAGTCACCCAGCCAAGAGGAGCAGCAAAGCACTCGTCCACATGGACCAATACCACCGAGCATCTTTGCTTCGTCCCGAACTCCGATTTGCCTGAGTTCAATCCGAGTTCGAAATACGCTGGCTAAATCTTTTACTAGCTCGCGAAAGTCAACTCGGCCTTCTGCCGTAAAATAAAAAATAATTTTGTTACGGTCAAACGTAAACTCAACGTCAACTAACTTCATGCGAAGCTGATGACCTTTAATTTTTTCAAGACAAGTAGAAAACGCATTTTTGGCTGCGGCGCGATTTTCTTCAACAACTTTTGCATCCACATCGCTTGCAATACGTATCACTTTCTTAAGAGGAAGAACAACATCCGATTCACCGACTTGCTTCTGTCCCACCACCACTTTACCGTATTCGATTCCGCGTGCTGTTTCAACAATAACATGTTGTTCCTTATCCACGGGATGCTCAACCGGATCAAAGTAATAGATCTTGCCCGCTTTCTTGAAGCGGACGCCGATGACATTATACAAGAATTAGCCCTCCTGTAAGTTTACCAATAGTTGCTCAAATGCGAGCTGAGGCGTAACATTCGCTCGCATACGCTTACTCGCTTCTAACGTATGCTCGATGCAGGACACCCAACCTGCGAACGAACGATTAAATGCATGTTTACTTATCCAATCCAACTGATCTATAAAAACGATGTTGTCCTGCCTGCCGGCCTGGAACTGTATCAAATCTTTAAACCATATAACTAATAACGACAACAGCAGTTGCGTATGCTCTACCAAATCTGTTTTAAATAGCTGTTGTCCAGCAGTGATCATCGCCGCGGTGAATCGGGTCAAACTCTCCTTGCCTAATTGTATCACTAGGGTTCTGATTTCTGCAAACTGATTCTGCTGGAGAAATTGTCTTGCACCGTCTAAACCTGATGTTAATTGAACAACGGTTCGGGCTAAAATAGATGGAGCACCCTCAGCAATAAGAGTTTGCAGCATAATCTCAGGCGACATCGGCAGGAAAGGCACCCACTGCGTACGAGAACGAATAGTAGGAAGAACAGCTTGTCCATTATCCGTAATCAGAATAGCAATAACTGGCGACAACGGTTCTTCCAAAAATTTCAGTAAACTATTCGCAGCCTGCAGCGTCATTTTGTCAGCTTGCTCTATCATATACACTTTGCGCTTCGTCCCGCTATTGCGATAAGAAAAGTCCCGCTGCAGCTCGCGAATTTGATCAATTTTTATGGACTGGCCATCTGGCGCTATCGTCGTTAAGTCTGTCTGATTGCCATGTTCAAATTTTCTGCACTCCAAGCATTCCCCGCAAGCAGCGGCAATACCTGCCGTACAGAACAATGCCTTTGAAAATTCGCGAGCCATCGCCATTCTTCCCGTACCTGAAGGACCATTAAATAAATAGGCATGAGAAATTTTACCGCTCTGCAAAGCATGGGTCAAAATCCGCTGCGCTTTCCATTGCCCCGGAATATTTTCGAAGCTCATCGCCGTTCCTTACCTTTCCCTGCTCTCTTATCATCAAAACAATAAATTAATAAGAAGGCCTCGTATCTCACCGATCCTGTTAAGCAAGTCAATTCTTCCTTGCTCACTGTCGAGTAAATCCTCAGCCATGGAGACGAGTGTCGCATCGATCTCATCCAGCAGTTTATATCGTTTAATTCGTCCTCTGCGATCGAAGCCTTTGACTTCCTTCAGCACAACGCCGCGCCGGATGGTGTCCTCCAAAAATTGCTTGATCATTTGACGATAAATTTTCAATTCACGGACAGTCATCACTCTAGCAAGTCGATCACCTTGTCTATGAATGTCCTGCAGCTTCAGTTGAAGCTGCTCTTGTGTGCGATCAGCATCCTGCTGAACCATCACATCAGCAAAGCTTCTTGGCTGTATCTGTTTGTTTGTGGCTTCGTTGTTTGTACGGTTTTGTCCCAATGGTCGAAAGCCTTGATCAATTTTCATTCTATATCACGCCCATTCAGAAATGCTCAAATCGTTCAACAGGCATTACGAATACAGCTGCTCCACCAACCTGTACTTCAACAGGGAAAGGAATATAGGAATCTGTTGATCCGCCCATCGGTGATACAGGAGTAACCAATTGGTCTCTTACTTTGCAATTTGCATTAATGACTTGAAGAACCTCATGTACTCTCTCGTCCTCAATACCAATCATAAAGGTAGTATTGCCTGCTCTTAGAAATCCACCCGTACTTGCCAGCTTCGTTGCTCTAAACCCTTCACGAACAAGTGCATTTGACAGTCTGTTGCTATCCTTATCTTGAATAACCGCGATTACTAATTTCATCTTCATTCCCCCTTGACTACTATTAGAATAGGTTATTAATAACTTGCAATTTTAACCATTAAACCATTTGTTGAATCTCAAGCCCCATAACGACAAATCTCTTGATGCATAGAATTTCGTCTATACTTTAAAGTTTGACATCGGTTGCAAAAAATCCTGCAAAACGCTCATCAATTGCTGATAAAACGTCAGCAAACACCAAATCCGCACTATTTTCGGCATTTACAAGCACGATTCGTTCCGGGTTCTGCTGCAACAGCTTCATATAGCCTTCTCGCACCTTCTCATGGAAAGACTGCTTCTCTAGGTCTAAACGATTGATTTCTCTCTCTGATGCTTGTGCGATACGTCCGAGACCTACTTCCGGAGACACATCCATGTAGATCGTCAAATCAGGCATCACTTCTTTAATCGCGAATTGATTGATGGCCCAGACCTCATCTATCCCAAGCCCACGCGCATAACCTTGATAAGCCAAGCTGCTATCTACGAAGCGGTCACAAATAACAAACTCGCCTTTCTCCAGTGCTGGAACGACCTTCTCCACCAAATGCTGTCTTCTCGCAGCTGCATACAGCAGTGCTTCTGTTCTTGCATCCATTGCAGTATTCTCGCGATCCAATATAACGGCGCGAATCTGTTCTGCAATGGGAATGCCTCCTGGTTCTCTCGTCGTCGTGATCGACTTTCCCCTTTGAAGCATTATATTCGTCAATTGTTCAATCAGTGTCGATTTGCCGGCTCCTTCGCCGCCTTCTATGGTAATGAATACACCTTTTTTCAAACTAAGGCTTCTCCTAACGTTATGTTAACTATACTTTCTTCTATATTAACAAAGCGGTACTCCTAGTACAATGAACATTTACTTCAAGTTCATAATCGTTCTGCTTTTCAGCTTATTCAGGGTAAACAGCTATGGTATTCATCATTCCATCAGCAGCGCCTTGAAACTTTGCACCCATCTCGGCAAGCTGTTGTATATGCTCAATTAACTCTGCCGTGATTCTCTCTCCTGGATACAAAATAGCGATGCCAGGCGGATAAGGTATGACCATCTCTGCTGATATATGATGTACAGCATCTTTCAGCTGTATTCGCTCACTTGATTTGTTCTTAAACCTAGATCTCGCAAACGAAACAGGCTCTGATATCAAGCGGCTCTCATGGCATGTAATTATTGAAGCTGCTGGCAGCGCACACCCCTCTTTATAATCAGCCATCAGCCCATCAGAGTTTTTACTTGTCGTAGCATTGGACTCAAGTGCCTCTACAGCCTCCTGCAGCCTCTTTATGTCCTCTAATGATGTCTGAATACCGACAACAAGTACAATATACTTAGGATCTGCCATCTCAGCAAAACAACCATGCTGCTCCATATGCTTCAGCAGCTCATAACCGGTTCGCTTACCGCTAGAATCGTATAGCACTAGTCGCAGCGGATCTGATCGCAAGTCTGATTCGCTATTTTCATCGATTTTTATCTCCCGTATAACGGATGAGTGACGATGCAGCCACTGACGGAAAAACGCCGCTGATTCAAGACTTTGTTTAAAAAGATCAGTACCCAAAGCATCAATCATTGCTCGGGAAATATCTATTGAAGCCAAAATCGGAAACGACGGGCTTGAGCTTTGAATCATCGCAAGCGACTGACGCAGCAATTCCCTTGATATTCTGTTGCCTTGAATGTGAAGAAGCGCCCCCATCGTAAGTGTCGGCAATGTTTTATGCGCTGACTGTACAACGCCGTCCGCTCCCTCTGACATTGCCGACAGCGGAAAAGCTGGCTCCAAGCCATAATGCGCACCATGTGCTTCATCTATGAAAATCGGCTTATTATACCGATGGACAGTCTCAACATATGATTTAAGCTTCACACTAATACCGTAATAATTCGGGTTAGTCAAAAAGACAGCTTTTGCATCAGGATATTGAATAAGCGCTTCTTCCACTTGCTGGACAGAAGGAATCGTTGCTAAACCCGATAACGGTTCAATCTGAGGCGAGAGGAACACTGCTTTAGCCCCAGCAAGCTTCAAACCATTTATAATGGATTTATGTACATTCCGTTGAACGATAACAATATCATCTGGATCACATGCAGCGAGCAGCAGCGCCATATTACCAGAGGTGCTTCCTCCAACCAAAAAGTAAGTCTCCTCTGAACCAAATGTTTTTGCAGCCAATTGCTGTGCTTCTTTAATAGAAGCTACAGGATGATGCAAATCGTCGGTTGATGAGATTTCAGTTAAATCAAGCTGCATTATTTTATAAAAATAATCGACTACATCATCATTTAATTGATCATTCCATGATGGTTGCTTAAGTGCTTGTCCCCCATGATGGCCGGGTACGTGAAATCCGACTGGCTTAGTACGGGTATGATTCACAAGCGCTTCAAATAACGGAGCAATAAAGGGCTTCATTTTTTATGTACAATCCTCTCCAGTAAACATTCATTCCTATTTCTATTATATATAATATTCAATAAACACTACAAAAAAAGAGCAGCTTCTGTAATCAGAAACCGCTCATGCATTTTTACCCAAAAATATTTGCTTCATTTGATTAATGAAAAAAGGGTATTTGGCATCTTTAACATCTGTTCTTATCATTTCCGCTTCACAGGTATCACAGATAAAACCGGTCACTATCCGAATACCCTGACCTTCAGCCTTTTCCTCGTTACAAATAATACACTGATACTCGCGATTATCGTCCATAACAATCCCCGCTTTCTGATCGTCCCTTATTAACTATTATTATGACACATAGTCTATCTATTTATACTTGTTTCATAGCGCATTTCAAATATTTATATATCGTATGCCCCGTATGGGCTAATGGTTACAGCATATGTAAAAATGTTTCATAAAGCTATGGACAGAATGCTTGTAAATACCGATATAGTTAACGAGAGTCACAGTATCTCTGAGAAGGAAAGGAAAAGTAAATATGCGTCAAAAATTATCCGAACAACAAAATGCTACAATTTATCAATATCAGCTTGTAAAACGAAAAATCATTCGCCCTGAGCTTATTCAGAGCCATTTGCTTATTGCAGCCGTATTATTGGCTTTCCAAATGCTTATGTATGAAATGGATGGTCTATTTTCATGGCTTTTCGGCTTTGCAGTCGTACAAATCATCCATATCGCGATTATACTGCTTACTTTTATCCGAGTGGACGAAGCAGCAGACAGGCAATGGGTCTGGCGTATTACACCGCCTTGGATTGGATTTAAACCAGCTAATGATATCAAGCTGTTCCTATTTCGCCGAGTTCATCGTCATATGTTCTGGATCGGCCTTTGTGCCATTGCGCTTCTATATCCATGGATCAAAGAATCATTGATGATTAGCATTGTAAGTTGGCACCTATGGCTGCTGATCCCGCGTATGCTTCTGTCCTTCTCTTTCCGTAAGGAGCAGAAGGACGGCGTACTTAGGCTTCAGTCTAGAGAAGCATCTTATTATCGCAGATAACAAAGAGGCCTTAGAAGCTCATACAGAGCGTTCTAAGGCCTCAATTTTTAATCTAAATTAGACACGGAAGAAACAAAAAACCTATCGCATCACATGCGATAGGTCTCTCGTGCT
>NZ_JBITPK010000020.1:0-282809 GCF_050467785.1 Paenibacillus sp. NRS-1760
AAGCGTGACAACGACGAAGCTAGCGTTTGGCAGCGTAGGTGCGGAACAGCTGGCGGACGGAAGCGTAACCTCAGCGAAGCTCGCTCTAGGCAGCGTAGGAACGGAACAAATTGTTCCGGGAAGCATTACTGCAGATTTGTTGGCACCTGGATTATTGCTGAGCAATGTAGAGGGTTCAGCAGTAAATCAAGTAGATCAGGTTGCAGATGGCTCAATTACTGGAAGGCATATTCAAGAGCAATCCATTGGTCTTTCAGCACTGCAATTTGCACCTGTAATTACTAATGCGAGCCAAGGCATAGTAAAGCAGCAATTTGGGCTTGCACCTTACAGCTTTGCTGCGCAAGCAGAACAAGTAGAGCTTATCATTCCATTTGATGAGCCGTTCGTGGATAATTATTACGTGCTAACCGTAACGACTGACAACCCGGCCTGCTATGCTGTAGTTCATTCGAAAGCTGCGGCTCATGCAGTTATTCTCATCATTCGTACACGCATCAGTCAAGAGCCAATTGGCCATCTCAACTGGATTGCTATCGGTAAAGGATAAGACGAATTGAAAAGGAGATTGCCTGAAGGTGTAAAATACCGAGGGCAGTCTCTTTTTATACACAATTATAAGACAACTCTAGCATTTTGTTGTCGCAGCATTTTATACTCATTCCTTGATAAGCAGTACACTTGCCGTTGCAGATATCTCTTCAAAACATACTATATGATGTTGATGTAAAAAAGATCAAATGACGGATTGGAGAGGTTATCGATGAGACGCAAAAAAAGACCGGTCCGACGTCTCAAAAACAATGTTAGCTTGCGCAATACAGCGGAAAAAAGAGTAGAGAGATATAGGCTGGGTATGAATGAAGGCTATGAGGAAGGATTGAAAGCTGGCATTGAAAGCTATGATTCATATTTCGAAGGAACTAGCATAATCATTCCCAGTCATAATGAGGTTGAATCGGTAAAAGCATGTATCGAAGGCATTATGGATCATACCGATTTGCCTTATGAAATCATCGTTATAGATAATGGATCTTCAGATGGCATCGAGCATTATTTACGACAACTAGACGGCCAAGTGCGGTATCGTATTTTAGCAAAGTCGGCAGGCTTCACAGGCGCTGCTAATAAAGGTTTAATGATGGCTAAAGGGACGACTATTTTGCTGCTAAACAATGGGATGCGACCGACTGGAAATTGGCTCGACAATCTATTAATATGCTTGAATAGCGATGCTGGCATCGGAATGGTAGGCCCTGTCTCTATCGGACTGACTGGCAAACAAAAGATGGAATTTCATTATGTTGATATGGAAGATATGCATGAACTTGCGAGATTAAATAATGCTAGTGATTCATCGAAATGGCATCAAACAGAGCGGTTAGCTAGCAGATGCCTGCTCTTTCGGCGCGAGCTGCTGGAGAAAGTGGGCTTTCTCGATGAAGGCTGCCAAGAGTCGCCGTTTGAAGCAGAAGATTATGGCTTGCGAGTGAGATTGCAAGGATATTCATTGGTTTACGCGCGCGACGCCTACATTCATGCCGAACGAAATGATAAGGAGCTGGCGGAGTACAACGCTAGAGAGTCCGAGGCGCTTGAATCCAAGCATTATTTTATGAACAAATGGAGCGGCTTGGATGAGAAGTTTTTGGACCGAGAGGGAACTGACTTTGAACGTCAAGCCAAGCTTCCTGAATGGGAAGCGAGCATTAGACCGAAGCTTGGGGAGTCGGTGTTTTATCCGCAGCAAATGGTCGTAAAAGGTTTTGGAGAAACAATTTATTGGATAGAGGACAGCGTTAGACGGCCCATTCATGGCTTATGGGAGCAGCCAGTTAAACGCGTATCTCAGCTTGACTTGTGTCGTTGGCCGATCGGTGAGCCTATCGAGGTGGATGTAGTCATTTCACGTAAAGGCTCGCTATATTACGGTGATAGCAACGAACTCCAAAATGGCAGCATTTATGCAAGTGAGAACGGAAGCAGCTTCTATCTTGAGAATGGCAAGAAACGTATTATTATGAGTCGCCTTGCTGCCGATGGCTGGGGTTTGCAGCTTGGGCATAAAGAGAAGCTTTCCGAAGCAGAGCTTCGTATGATTCCCGATGGCTTGCCCTTGATCGCACCGATTACGCTTCGTCAAGCATTGTAACAAAAGGGAAGTATCCACTGCTGCGGAGCACGCATATGATGTAGGAGCAAGGAGGGAAAGTGCGATGCAAGCTACAATTACGGAAATTATGCAGCATATGTCTCACGGCAATGTACAAATGGCACGAATGCTAGAAGCAGAACGGCATGTAACGGTTCGCTTATCCGAGATCGTGCAGGCGCTTCCAGACGAGCATCCGAATTTAGGAGGTTTATCTGGCATTCTGGAAAATACGCAAGCGGTGGGTCAGAATATCGTTGCATATTTGAATAGTATCGCAGATTTTCAAGAAACGATTGCTACTCAACTTACCTATGTCGTGCGTGAGCTTAAGGAAGCAGACGGGGAAGAATAGAGAGCAAATAAGGAGGCCTAGCTTGCAATGGATCGTGATCAAGCCTATATGCGAATGCTTAGCTCAACAGCTAATATGCAATGGAATATAGCAATTATGCTGGAAGCCAAAGCGGCTGAGGCAGAGAAGATGCGAGGCTGGATATGTAATCATGTGCATAGCCACACCTTTAATTCGCACCAAACGCAGCTAGGCCAATCTATTCAAATGCATGATCAGGTGATTGAGATGATCGATGGAATAGCGAAGCTTAATCAAGGGATCGTGTCTATTATGAAGGCCGTGCTGCAGCAAGAGGAAGAAATGTCAGAGAGTTATGGTGATTCATTGCCTTCGCTGGGCAAGGGCTTCACCTTTGGTGACAAAAACTGATGGAGACCTTGGGATCTGAACGAGAGGCAAGAGCGGCTTTTTTAGCCTCGCTTGCTAGAAGCCAAGGCGCGCTTGCCCGTATATTAGAAAGTATCGCTGATGTGTCTGACGCTTCACAAGGAACAGTTAAGCTCCTCCGGGACAATGTAAGATCGCTTACCGCACTACAGGAAACGATTGCTGAATCGGTAACAAGCCTTGCTTGGCATAGACGGATAAAACGGAAGGGTAATCCAACGAAGCCATGGCTTCAGCCTGAGCTGCCTATCTATGGCGTTCATTGGTCAGGGGGAGAGGGGATTGTTGAACAGTAAGAGCAAAACACGGAAAAGTGAAAGTGCACTAAGCCCTCGCAAACGGACAGCAAGAAGAAATACGACAAGCAAAAAAACACTACAACGTAGAAAACAAGTACCGAGGAAACGATTTGCCCATAAGGAAACCGAACGAGCTGGACTTGGGCAAACCTTTAATGACGGCTATAACACAGGGTTTGCAACGGGTTTTGAAGATGGACACCAAGCAGCATACGAGAGTCAACCCTAAATGGCTGTAGAAAAACAGCCCTCTACACCATCGGTTCCAAGCGGAATGTAATCGATGGAGTATAGGGCTGTTTAGCATGTTCTAGAAGGACCAGCGAAGAACGACGCCAGCTTGAGTTAATCCGCCTCCAAAGCCGTATAGGAGTAAAAGATGTCCAGGCTCAACGAAGCCGGATTTCACAGCCTCGTCTAGGGCAAGCGGAATGGATGCAGCAGATGTGTTGCCATATTGTTTTATACTCGATAAGGTTTGTTCAAGTGAGAAGCCTGTTCTTTCGCAAAGCGATTCTATAATTCGCATATTAGCGCTATGAGGAATAAACCAATTGATTTCTGCCGGTGTATATCCGCTCTTCTCCAATAGCTGCTGAACACCTTCAGCTACATGACTAATCGCCCAGCGATATACTTCCCGGCCATTTTGCACGATTAAACCGTTCGTTTGTATATCATGCTCACCAATTGCGGATGCTAAACTGCTGCGATAAAGCAGATGACCACGGGCACCATCTGTTTTGGTATATACTGCTTCGATATCGCCATGTCCGTCATGCGAAGCTTCCATAAGAATTGCGCCAGCCCCGTCGCCAAACAAAATACAGGTCGTACGGTCTGTATAGTCCGTAATTTTGGATAACGTTTCTGCGCCAAGCACTAAAATTTTGCGATGCGCTCCAGATAACAACAAGCCATTCGCTAATTGAATGGCAGCGGCAAAACCAGCACAGGCTGCTTGAATATCAGCTGCACCAGCATGGCTGATGTTGAAGTGCGACTGTACCTGAGAAGCTACGCTTGGGAAGACGGCATCTGGGGTAGAAGTAGCCACGATAATGTAGTCAACATCAGTCACGCTTACGCCGTAGCGTTCAATCATATTATGAATAGCTTCAAAGCATAGATCGCTGGTGAACTGACTGTCGGAGGCGATATGACGCTCCTTGATGCCGGTTCGCTGCATGATCCATTCATCGCTCGTGTCCACAAGCTTCTCCATATCTGTGTTTGTTAAAATCCGTTCAGGAACGTAAGTGCCTATTGCGGTAATGACGGCATTCGATTGAATGGCAGATGGTTTTATTTTGTCCATACAATGCACACTTCCTCTCAAAATTAGTACCAAGTACTAGTATCTGATACTAATTTACTTCATCCCTTTTGCTTTGTCAATGCAATGAATAGCGAGTCCCGAAAAGGCGAACGCTAAGGAAGGGTCCGGTGCCTAAACAAAACAAGTTGGAGGATGGCTAAATGCGCAAACAAATCGTTGCTTTGTCTGCAGGTGTGCTGCTAAGCACAATGCTGGCAGGCTGCATGGAAAATCACGGTGAGCTTGGAAATAAAGACATCCGCTCGAACAGTATCCGTTATGATGCAAATGGAAATTTATTAAAAAATAAACGATTCGCCGATGACCAAATGAATGAGAAAAATAGAGTAAATGGACGCAGGCTAAACAGCAATAACCTCATTGGCTCACATAAAAATTATAGAATGCAAATGAATGAAAAAATGGCTAAGGAGATCACAGATTTAGGTGTAGTCAAATCTTCATATGTGATGATAACCGACCATAACGCATACGTCGCTGTTTCATTAGATGAGATTCAGCCTAAGGTTGAATCCAAAATGCTAAGTCGAACAAATAGTGGGTATATGGGAAAAGAGGGCGTGGAGATTAGCCGGCGCATGAGCACTCTGTCTACAGGAAACCATATGCTTACGGCGCAAGTAAAGGAACAAATTGCGAGTAAAGTGAAGCAATTAAATCCGAGCATTGAACATGTATATGTGTCAGCTAATCCTGATTTTGTTGGGCGGATGAATGCGTATATGAATGATGTGAAGCTTGGGCATCCTATACAAGGCTATATTGCAGAATTTAATGCGATGGTCGAACGAATTTTTCCAGCCCAGACTGTAGAAAATAAGATGAAGAGCAAAAGCATCAAAGATAGGCGCATGATTTACGACTAAAGGGCAGGTAATCGTAATGAAAATACAGAAACGGCTGGAGGATTTCAATCTCTGAGCCGTTTTTATTTTGGAATGGCAATGGGTAAAACTATCAGATAATCTTCACCCTATATTTAGACGGATACTAGGGTTTCCTATGAAACAAGGCAATCATAGGATATGACAGGAGAGGAGATGGTCGTACTGCCATGAATGATAATAGACTAGTTATAGCTAGATTGGGAGAGGCATTATGATTTTTGGTACGGTTATACATGCAGAGCATACAGCCAAAGCGATAATGATGGCCAAATCCATTAAGAAACATATGCCTATTGGCAAGGTTATCATTGGTGTGATGGAGGAAACTATGCCTAATGCCGCTTTTGGCTGTCCTTATTTTGATGAGGTCGTGCTCATGAAAGATACGGATGCATATTCCAATATGAAAAAGTTTTTTTTCCAGTACACTCTTCAAGAAGCACAGCGGGCTTGCAAGGCTTTATTGGTGAACTATATATACAAAAAGTATACGAATGAGATAGCTATCCATTACTTGGATGCGGATACATGGGTCATTTCGCCATTTGAAGAGCTTGCAGACGGTTTCAATCAGCATCCTATTACTTTGATTGGAAAAGTCATTGATCCAGAGTTTCTGGATTTGGACTGGTTGACTGATGTTAGGAAAAACGGGATCTATGATTCAAGCTTTATGAGCTTTAAACGTCATGCTGTTACGGAAAGCTTCCTGAAATGCTGGCTCAAGCTTAGTGAAAATAATTGTTATTATGATCGGGCGATCCATAATTTTATCGATCAAGGATGGCTGGATCAATCGCACACACTCTTTGATGGTGTCTTTTCCTTGCGTGATGCGGGTTATCAGGTCTCTCACAGCAACCTTATGGAGAGATGGGATATATCAAAAACTGCTCCTTATACGTATTCCATTGGTAATAGACCGCTGCGCTCCATTCGAATATCCAATGATTTTGAGCTGGCAATCTCATGGATCGAGCATGAGAAGGGGCAGCTATACGGAGAATTAATCGAAGAATATAGAAATGAATGGATAGAAATAGAACGTTATACAGCGGCGAGCTCAACCTGGAGCTATAGTCACTTCACTAGCGGAGAAATGATTGCAGATCAAACGAGAGGAAAGTTTCGCATGCACTACTATGACAATTCTGAAGTTGAAAATCCATTTTTGCTTTCAAATGGGTATTTTCATTCAGAAGCGTTCAGTACGGATGTGATGGATCAACCAACTCCGTATTACGCGGACGAACCAGATCGGATAAAACATCGAAACTTTACGGTGAAAAAGAGAAGAGCTCGGCGCAAGCTAAGGAAGCCTATCCGCAAAAAACGTCGTCGTTCGTATTGAGATATGCCTCAATTGAAATGAAAAAAATGCACCCGTTAGCCTAGGTGCATTTTTTTGCATTCTTATTTATTTAATCTTGCACGATGCTTTGTGTAACCAAAGTTTGCTTCAACATATTGAATCGCTCTTCTCACTTGCCTCTCGTAAAGTTCGGAGCTTGACATCAACCGATCGATTTCATTCGTTACATTGGAAGGTTCAGCATAAATTGCGGCTTCACCAAAAAGCTCCTTGTAGCTTGGGGGAAGAATAACCGGCACGCCAGCAGCCATTGCCTCAAAAATAACGCGGCCAAACGCTTCGACACAATTGGGATGTGTATAGTAAACAAAGACGTCGAGTCCTGCCAAAAAAGACTTTGGCGAGCGTTTTCCAAATCCAAGCACATGCCAATTTTGAGGCAGCTTTCCTAATATCCGACGCGGTGTTCTGGCACCGCCAAGAATGTGTATTTCATATTTTGATGAAGCGGGATAAATTTTTAGAAGATCCGTTCGATTGGAAGGCCATTTCACATAAGCATCTCTGGAGTGTCTGCCTATTTTGATCACGCCTCTGTGAGAAGGACGGTTTTTCCGTCTCCATTCCCTCGTATTAATGATGTTGACCCAATCTGCAGAAGCCAATTTAATGTTCTTCAAATCACCTGCATGGTGCTTATAAAGCGTTTTTCTCACTTGAGGGCCGATTGGATGCCATGTGCTGGATTTTCCGAAAAATTGTTTGACCCGCTGCTCGCAGCGACTAATGTTATAAACTAACCGGCCGTATCTGCCATAATCCTTTCTTGGGGTTTGATTGACGATGACGTGTATTCTCTTTGCCGATACGTTCGGTTTATATCTTCTTCTCACATGAAGAATTCGCGGATGTCTAATAATTAGAGTTTCACAGGTAGCTCTGGCGGTTGTATTCAGCATTCGAATGCTCCGCCCATCGACCATACGCTTGATTTTGGGGTTAATTGTACTGGTTTTGCTTCTTGGCTGGCCGGACATGTGAATCAGCCCTGTTGTTAAACCTGCTCTTTTTTGAGCTTTCATTTCTTCTACGTTGGATGAGGTTGTTCCACCCGGCAATCTAAAGTCAGACATCATAATGACGTCAAAATGTCTGCTGCGCTTGCGGTATTTTCCAGCCATATCGTTACCCCTCTCGAAGCATTTGCTTGCTGCAGATTATCGATAGCATATGCGGCATTTGAAAGGAAGGTATAAGGCGAATGCAAGGGAAGTGGAAAATTGGACTGTGATCACGGTGGCAGCATTTTGTATCCAAACTGTCCAAACTATTAATAAGTTGTTTCATATACTATCTAAGCTGATTAAAAATTACTAGAGAGAAGGCGAGAGATTAGAATATGAGCGATTTGCATAATCATAACGCGATTGAAAAGCAGAGAACGGTAGCTATTGTGGGGCTTGGTTATGTGGGTCTGCCACTTGCTCTGCTTTTTGTTCGTAAGGGGTTTAACGTTGTCGGAATTGATTTGGATAGAAGAAAAGTAGAGTCGATTCAATTAGGAAAAAGCTATATAAACGAAATTAAGGATCAGGATATACAAGAAGCGAATTTATCTGACCGCTTTACCGTTTCAAATGAGTATCATCTAATGGATGCAGCTGAAGCGATCGTTATTTGTGTGCCAACGCCTTTAACTGCGCATGGAACGCCTGATTTGAGCTATTTGACGCAAGCGGCCAAACAAATCAGCAGTAGACTTAAGCGGCAGCAGCTAGTCATATTAGAAAGCTCAACTTACCCGGGCACTACAAGAGAAGTGCTCCTACCTGTTTTGAATCAAACCGGGCTTAACGCAGGGATAGACTATCATATTGCCTACTCGCCTGAACGGGTAGATCCTGGAAATAAACATTTTGATGTAGAAAGTATTCCAAAGGTAATTAGCGGCGTAACGCCCGGCTGCTTGGAGCGAGTGAAGGAATTATACAATCAAATTTTTATTCGTGTGCATCCCGTTTCCTCCACGGATACAGCGGAGATGACAAAAATATTGGAAAATGCTTATCGACTGGTCAACATTTCTTTCATTAATGAAATGGCATTAATATGCGATGCAATCCATTTGAATGTCTGGGAAATTATCGAGGCAGCCAGTACGAAGCCGTTTGGATACAACACGTTTTATCCCGGGCCTGGAATTGGCGGTCACTGTATTCCGGTGGATCCCTCGTATTTAGCATGGAAGCTGAAGCAGTATGGCATTACTTCTGATTTTATTCACATTTCAAATACAATTAATGATGGAATGCCGCTATATATTACACAGCAGCTTGAACATTATTTGGCGCCTAAAGCGCTCTCGGAAACGAGAATTATGATATATGGAGTAGCCTATAAGCCAGATATAGCTGATTACAGGGAATCAGCGGCTATTGGTTTGATTCAAAGTCTGCATCTAAAAGGTGCGGATGTAGTTTACCATGATCCATACGTACCATCGCTGCAAGTAGATGAGCATAAGCTTGTTAGCTTGGAGCTAAGCGCAGAAACACTTTCAAATACAGATTGCGTTATCATTGCTACCGATCATACTTCTTTGCAGCTGGAACTTGTTTTGGAGCATGCTCCGTTTGTATATGACACCCGAAATGTAGTCAAAGGGATTACGGGCAAATCAAGAATCGTCACGCTCGGAGGCGGCGGATCATGAGAGTATCACTAGCTGTTTATGACCGAGTAAGGAGGCACGATGCAGCCGGCATGGATAAGGAGCATTTTTCCGGTCAGGGGAGGATGACCTCAGGTGTAACCATAGTTACAGCAACGAATAAACCCCTCTTTATGCAAAATCTATTCACTAACTTCAAGCGTCAGCAGTGGAGGGTGAAGGAGATGATCGTGCTGCTCAATAACGATGGCATGAACATTGAACTTTACAAAAAACAGGCCAGCAGCTTTGGAAATGTATCGATATACAAGCTGCCGGCCAAATGGTCGCTTGGGAAATGCTTAAATTACGGCATTAGCAAAGCCCAATATGAGATTATAGCCAAATTCGACGATGATGATTATTACGCTCCGAATTATTTGACTGAGGCGATGCTGCGACTTGAAAAAACGGAAGCGGATTTGATAGGGAAAAATAAGTTTTATATGTACTTTAAGCATTCTTCAAGGCTGATGCTTGCAACGATGCCTAGTAAAAATAGAGTAGCAGGAGCGACGATGCTGTTCAAAAAAAAGCTGTATCCGGACGTTTCTTTCAAACATCTTCGGAAGGGAACGGATATGAGGTTTCAGAAGGACAGCATCAAAAAAGGCTATAAGCTGGCTTTCACAAGTCCCAGCCATTTTGCAGCAATTAGAAGATCCAATCAAACAATGCATACATGGAAGGTTACGAAAAAAACGATTCGATTGCTTCGTGCCAAAAAAATTGCGCAGACGAATCAATACCGAAGAATAGTCAATCAGACCAGCAAACAAAAATAAGGATGGCAGCGGCCTATCCTTATTTTTTGCTTTATTGCTTTTGCTTTTTATGGAGCTGGTATGCACGCTGTTGAATTTTCAAGTAGTCATGCTCGATGCTCGTATCGTACCAGCGTTCCTTGTATACATATCCGATTGCTTTGCGTGTCATGCCCATCTGATTTAAAGCATCGGTTAATTGAATCTCTCCGCCTATTCCGGGTTTCGTTGTTTTTAATAATTCGAAAATGCCAGGTTCAAGAATATATCTGCCCATGACCGCGAGCTGGGACGGAGGATCATATGCTGGCTTCTCTACTATGGAAGCGACCTCGTAAATTCGGCGCTGAACTTGAACAGCAGACGCCACGCCGTATTGGGACAACAGCTTGGGGTCAACCGATTGCAGTCCAATGACATTGGTTCTGTGCTTCTCGTAGTTTCGAATCAATGGTAGGAGTAAAGAGTTTTGATACAGGTTTATTTGATCCGGCAGCAGAACAGCAAAGGGCTCGTTTGCAGCAAATGATTGTCCAAGCGAAACGGCATGACCAAGACCGAGTGCTTCATATTGACGAATATATTGAATATTGACTTTGGCGGGAGCAATGATAGGCAGCATGCTTTCTTTGTGAATCGTACGCAAATGAGCCTCCAGCTCCATCGAACGGTCAAAATAGTTCATAATTTCTGTCTTATTGCGAGATAATATAATTAAAATGTCGGTAATTCCTGCATCGATTGCTTCTTTAACTACATAGTCGATTGCGGGTCTGTTTCCAATGGGAAACAATTCTTTGGGTATAGCCTTGGTTATGGGTAAATTGCGAATTCCATAGCCTGCGGCAGGAATAATCGCTTTTCGAATCAATTGCATCACCTCTAGTTTTGAATGTCTCTCTAAATCTAGTTTATTAATAAAATATAGATTTGAAGCTTGTCCTTCTTAAAAAAGGCAGCCGTACAAGCCCCTTTATCGTCATGATTTTTGATCAACAACGTCCAAATCTTAGCGCATGTGGTTATCCATCCACTCTTAAATCTTTTAAATTCATATACTTATAAGGGAGTTTCAGTAGAGTGAGGGGAGGTGGACTGCTGGATGAAAGGCGTTATACTGGCTGGCGGGTCAGGCACGAGACTTTATCCGCTAACGAAATTTATGAATAAGCATCTATTGCCAGTCGGAAAGCATCCTATGATATATTATGCGATTAAAAAGCTGGCGGATGCAGGGATTAAAGATATTTTGCTCGTTATAGGAAAACAATCAGCAGGCTTGTATGTTGATTTTTTGGGGAGCGGCCACGAATGGGGCGTTAATCTCGTTTTTAGAGTGCAGGATCAGTTTGGCGGTGTTGCTGAGGCATTAGCTTTGGCAGCTGGGTTCGTATCTGCGGATGAAAAATTTGTCGTTCTGCTCGGAGACAATTTGTTCGAGGATTCATTATCTGAATATATGGTTTCTTTTGAAGCATCATCGGAAGAGGCGAAGGTATTACTTAAGAGAGTAGCTGATCCAGAAAGATTTGGCGTTCCGAGAATTGAAGGCGGGCGTATTGTATCCATTGAGGAGAAACCTTCGAATCCCGGCTCTAATTATTGTGTAACGGGTATTTATATGTACAACGCTGATGTTTTTAATGTAATTAAGACACTGCGCCCTTCGGGGAGAGGGGAGCTTGAAATTACCGATGTAAACAACTTTTATGCGGCGAGGGGGGCGCTCAAGCACAGCATCTTGAAAGGGTGGTGGCATGATGCGGGTACGTTCGCTTCGCTGCAGAAAGCGGGATTGCGTCTAGCGGATGAGAAAACAGAATAGTAGGCCAGCTAGACTGCGACATTACCTGTGTCCCAGTCTATTTTTTTGCAACGATTAGGAGCGATGAAACTTCATGGTAACAGACGCCGTGGCGGTAAAAAGGATCAAACATATTATGAGATAGGGTTGAATGCATAGAGTCACCAAGTATACCGCCATTACAGATATAAGGGAAGGAAAAAAGATTATGAAATTCAAAAATCTTAAGGTCCGACCTAAGATGATGCTGAAGCCAAAAAGGAGAATTGGTAGAAAAAGCAGCTTGGTCAAAAATGGAAGGAAAGATTGGCGGGCAGGATCGATAAGCAGCCAGTCAGAAGGCTACAAAGCTGGATGGAAAGACGGCTATCGTGACGGCCGCTGGATTGCTGTAGTAGGCGGCGTCTGTAAGCCGAAAATTGCATACGTCATCCCAGGATGCTCCATTTCCGGTGGCGTAGCGGTTATTCTTCAGCATGCCAACCGCTTGAAGCAGCGCGGTTATGATGTCGTATTAGTTTCCATGGATGGAAATACGCAGGTTAGCTGGCATCCTGTTGAGGTGCCCATCGTCACAGAATCCCGCGCTCCTGCGGATCGTGATATTGTGATTGCGACCTTTTGGGCTACACTCGGCGCTGCAAGAAGAATAGAAGCAAAGAAACGCTTTTATTTCATTCAATCGGATGAATCCAGATTTTATTCGCCATCGTCGGAGCAATCGAAGCTGGCCTATCAAACGTACAAAACGAATGATTTTACGTTTCTGACGATGGCAGGCTGGCTGCAGCGCTGGCTGCAGCGTACGTTTAATAAGCAAGCGATCTATATCCCTAACGGACTCGATACCTCACTTATGTATGAGGCAGAGCCGCTTGCACCAAAAAGCAGCAAGGTTAGAGTATTGCTGGAGGGACCTATTAACGTTCCTTACAAAGGAATGAGCGATGCTTTTACGGCAGTGCGGGATTTGAACTGTGAGGTTTGGTGTGTCAGCTCGTCGGGGCGTCCCGCTGCATCTTGGCGCTGTGACCGCTTCTTTGAGAGTGTATCCTATGAAACGATGAAGCATATTTACTCTAGCTGTGATATTTTGCTCAAAATGAGCAGGGTTGAAAGCTTCCTCTATCCTCCACTTGAGATGATGGCTTGCGGAGGAGTTCCAGTCGTTGCTGATGTAACGGGGACGGATGAATATCTGGTCAATCATTATAATAGTTTGGTCATTCCAAATGACATTAGAGCAGCAGCGAATGCAGTACAAAGTTTGATAGCAGACAAGTCTCTGCGCGAACACCTAAGAGCTGGCGGGAGCGAGACGGTAAAGAAGTGGGAATGGGATCGAAGCATAGATTTGTTGGAGCAGGCACTAATTAGAAATGTATAAAGAGTATTCGTTACAGAAAGAGGTGAGATACTTCTGAAGCAGAAACGGAAAATAAACAATTCAGCAGCAAACGAGTGGGATGCGGGACGCGAATCTGGCTGGAAACATGGTTACCATGTGGGTACCTGTGAGGCGTTAATTCAGAAAATACCGCGGCCTGCAAGCGTGCTTCGATCTCTGCGAGTATTATATGTTCGCGCGGGATTAAGAGGCCCTTTTCCAGATATGGATCAGGCGGTTACGGATGCTCTCAGAGGTATGGTCAGCGAGCTGATCATCGCATCTCCATCGGATAATCTTATTGATCTGGCAAGCAGGAGAAGACCGGATTTAGTGCTGGTACTGCATGGCACTCAGGTGCCAGTCCACCAAATCAAAGGCATTCGTTCGATCGGTGTTAAAACAGCAATATGGCTCGTCGATGAGCCTTATGTAACCGATGTAACAACGGTCATTGCCCCGCAGTATGAATGGTTATTTACCCATGAGCTGGCTGCTATTCCAATCTATCGGCAGCTCGGCTGTCAGGTTCATTATTTGCCGCTGGCAGTTAACCCAGCCGTGTATAAGCCTAAATATGTACCCTCTCATTATCAAAGCGATATTTGCTTTATTGGGAATGCCTTTCATAACAGAGTCAGATTAATAGATCGAATTGCTCCTGCACTAGCACAGCGCGATACAAGAATTATCGGCTTGTTCTGGAAAAGGCTTAAGCGTTACAAAAGCCTAAGCAAAGGCATCCGCATTTCATGGATCAGCTCAGAAGAGGCAGCGAGCTATTACAATGGCGCCAAGATTGTCATCAATATTCATCGTTCCCATGACGACAAGGTGCATAACAAAAATAGCCGCAACCTTCCCGGCTTGTCGATCAACCCTCGTACGTATGAAATTGCGGCTGCCGGAGCATTTCAGCTTACAGATGTTCGTCAGGATTTAAGCGATTTTTATGTACCGGGAACTGAGCTTGAAACGTACTCTTCACCAAATGAGCTGGCTGATAAAATTGCATATTACCTGCAGGACGAGCAAAAGAGGAACCAAATCGCATTAAGAGGATTTATAAAAACGCTGGAGCAGCATACCTACGAGAAGCGGCTCAGCCAGCTGCTTCAAATCGTCTTTCCATCATGATAGCTAAACAAGATCGTGGGAGGTGAATCGAGATGCGCAAGCGATATCCGCGCAGGCGTATAAAAGCAGTCCGTAAAATAAAGCGAACCAACTTTCAAGCGAGCTATGCAGCTGGTTATCGGGATGGCAAGGCGAGTGGAGCAGCAAGCTATCAGCAGCCTTTTGAAGGCACAAGCATTATTATTCCAACCTATAACCAGTTGAACTATTTACGAAATTGTATAGAGAGCATTCATAAATATACGCCGCAATCTTATGAAATCATCATTATTGATAATGGCTCAACGGACGGAACGGCTGCCTATTTAAAGTCGCGGGCAGGGCGATTGCGCTATAAAATTTTTCAAGAGAACTTAGGTTTTTCCGGTGGTGTCAATCAAGGCCTGATGATGGCAAAAGGTACGTCGATTCTCATTCTTAACAATGATACGATCGTGACGAAAAACTGGCTGTCGAATTTATTGTCGTGCTTGAACAGCAACCCATCGATTGGTCTTGTTGGTCCGGTAACCAATTATTTGTCGAATGATCAAAAGATTGATGTCAGCTACAAAAACATGAAAGAAATGCAGCAGTTTGCCCAAAATTACAATCATATTAACCCGGTACGATGGAGAAAAACGAATGCCATAATGGGCTTTTGCTTGCTTTTATCCAGAGAGGTGCTTCAAAGAGTCGGGTATATGGATGAGGGATATGTCATTGGGACCTGCGAGGATGTAGACTTTTATCTTCGGATACAATTGCTTGGTCTCGATCTAGTAATTGCGGAGGATACATTCATCCATCATTATGGCAGTGTGACGATGCGTTCGTTTCTGGATGCTTCCTTGCTTAATAACGCTTTTTTTCGTGAAAAATGGGGCGACTGGGATCAGATCAGCAGGCTGGAGGCGGTAATGAATTCGGCATCGCCTAATGAAAAGAGAACAGGAACAAACTTTTACCCTAGCCATATCGTTGTTAAAGGAACCGATTCGAATGTCTATTGGGTAGAAAATGGATATCGATATATCGTGCGGTCTTCAGACTTAATGCATGTGGATGCAGTAAGATTGCCGCAGCTTGATTTATGGAACTGGCCGATAGGAGGAGACATTTCGATTGCAGTGCTGCAGCAGAGAATAGCTGCATTATCGGCGCTCACAACCAATTTCGCTGAAGGCAGTTTAGTAAAAACGCAAGACGGCGAAATGTACCAGATTATACAGGGCAAGCTG
Source organism: Paenibacillus sp. NRS-1760 (assembly GCF_050467785.1). Classification (NCBI taxonomy): domain Bacteria; kingdom Bacillati; phylum Bacillota; class Bacilli; order Caryophanales; family Paenibacillaceae; genus Paenibacillus; species Paenibacillus sp. NRS-1760. The sequence continues at coordinate 15,757 of NZ_JBITPK010000020.1, forward strand.
CACCGGATGACGACAAAATATGCCTATAAGGCATGGGGACTGGAGCAGCGTTATGTTCGTCCTTTAACGCAGGCCGACAAAAACCAGTATTCGGAAGGCTTCCCTATTGTAGCTCCTCCGATCATTAAGGCTAATAATATATAATTTCAAGTTTAGGAGGACGGCAGCATGCTGACGAAACGAAAAAAAAGTACAGCTATTAAAAAAACGAGCGTAAAAAAAACGTTGAAAGCCGGCGGGAAATTAAGCAGCCGCAAAAACAAATATGGTGTAAAAAAAGGGAAACGGCGAGGTAAAACATTAAAAAAAGGGTTGAGAAGCGTTGCAAGAGGGAGAAAAAGAAGCGGACCGTTTCACACAGGTTATGAGCAAGGGTATAGAGAAGGGCATTCTAAAGGTTTTGAGGATGCGCATCAAGAGTCTTATATGACCAATCAAGGTGCTGTCCTCTCGCAAGCACAGCCAGAAAGCGCAAATGCATCCCCTTATCTGACTACACAAATGCCGAGTGAAGCAGAAATTGCGAGTGTAGCCGGATCTCGAATCGGGATTCTTTATATATGCACAGGGAAATACAGTATTTTCTGGGAAAACTTTTATCGGAGCGCCGAAGCTTATTTCTTGCCGGGCTACCAGAAAAACTATTATGTATTCACAGATGCCGACCACATCGTTGATGAAGAGAGATCGAACATTTTGAAGATTCCTCAGGATAATCTTGGATGGCCGGGCAATACGCTGCTGCGATATGCGATGTTTAGAAACGTGGTGCATCAGCTGCAGCAGGAATGTGATTTTGTATTTTTCTTTAATGCCAATATGCAATTCGTTGATGTTGTAAGGGAAGAAATATTGCCTATTCACGAGGGCATCGTTGCGGTCCAGCATCCAGGCTTCTACAATAAAGCGCGCCACGAGCTTGATTTTGAGAAAAATCAACAAAGCTTAGCCTATATTCCGGAGGGCGCAGGAAGCTACTACTTTATGGGTGGGTTGAACGGCGGCCTAACGGAGCACTATACGAATCTCATTCGTGTTCTGGATGACAATATTAGAACGGATATGAATAATGGGATCAATGCCATTTGGCATGACGAATCGCATTTAAATAAATATTTAATCGACAAGTCTCCTAAAGTGATGAATCCATCCTATGGTTACGTGGAGGGCCAGCAGCTTCCGTTTCCAATGAAAATATTAATTCGCGATAAAAACAACTTCGGCGGCCATAGCTTTTTGAGAAGCTAGCGGCATAAAAAAACGTAAGCGGTTCGGATTTTTCCGAGCTGCTTACGTTTTTTTTGTGGATGAATGATAGGAACAGCTATTAAAAGATGTCTACCTGCTCGTGGCATGCGGCTGGAATATAGTTTGCATATTTGTTTACGTTTATACGATCACCGTTCTCAAATAGCAAAGCAAGCTCTTGCGGCGAGTATTCCTTATTGCTTCCTGCGCGGTTGGCATAGACATTCTGAACGACGTTGAGCGGGTTGCAAAACGCTAAGGATACTTCGCTGCATGCTAGAAACTGGCGCCCCTCAGACAGCTCCTGCGCACGTCCTGCCATACATCCTTCAAGCGTATTGGGGTTGGAGAAATCCAAGTTTCTCAGATGAGGAAGAAGATGAGTTGTGCGGTATACCGAGCTGGAAACTTCAATCGGATAGCCGAATTCATACTGCGCCGATGTCCAGTCAAACTTGCGATAGCCATACTCGATAATGTGATGCCATGGAATAGACTGTTCAGCACTCATCGTGTAGCAGTAACGAATGTTTGGTCCCAGTCTTAAGGAAAAGCCAATCAAATCGTTGTGCGCAGCTAATGTGTTCATGACGGACTGCAGCGTGAAATCGCGAACGAACAAGCAATCATCCACGATGAATAGAACATAGGTATAGGGTTCCATCGAAGCGATAACCTGCTCTTTGAATTGCTCCTCTTTAATAAATTGTACCAACGGGTATTCGTTTTTGAGTCGTTCATATTGTGATTCATAAAAATCGCTCGATGTCTTGTAAAGGACCTTCATGTGAAAATTGGAAATATCGAGGGCATGCAAGTAAAGCGATCGCAGGGCTGCATCCAGCTGGAGGGCTCGATCCTTGCTGAAAATAATACCCGTCAGCGGTATTAAAATAGGCGCTGCCCCTCCGTCGCTTGGCTGTTCAACAAGAGAAGAAGCAGGAGCAGTAGGAGCTATTGGAGCAGCTGGTACTTTACGGGCGAGGATGCCGCGTTTCCATCCTCTTGCTCGTTTGTTTATTCGATTTGACCGCAGCAGCATCTTCCCCTTGCGAGAAGCTCTGCGACGCGTATTTGCGGACGTGCGATTTATTTTTTTACTTTGTCGTTTCATCCGCTTATTCGAAGCTGGTTTTCGTTTGACAACGGTTTGAGACAAGCGTTATCCCTCCTTATTTTCAAGAAACCTCGTTCAATGTATTCTATGTCGATAATTTGGCATGGTACGGGCAATCGATAGGCGTGAAGCGCCTGTATTCCATTGCTCGGATGTGACCTTTGATTTATCGAATCGAAACGAAATGACAATTCATGAATCTTCCATTGAACCTTGGAAAATCACGTTGGTCGACACAGGCAAAGAAACGATGACGGGCGGCAGGCTAAAGCGAGTTCAGCCGTATTTAGGAAACAAAACATTTATGCTGACGTACGGCGACGGGGTTTCGGACATCGATATTGGCAAGCTGTCAGCTTTTCACTGCTCTCATAACAAGCTGGCTACAGTAACGGCTACGCAGCCAAGCGGCAGATTTGGCGCTCTCGATATAAAGGACAGCAACAAGGTTATTGATTTTATGGAGAAACCAAAAGGCGACGGGAGCTGGATTAATTCAGGTTTTTTCGTAATGGAACCGCAGCTGCTTGATTATATTGAAGGCGATCATACAAATCTGGAGATGGACTGCATGCAGAAGATAGCTAATGATGGACAGCTTATGGCTTATAAGCATGAGGGGTTCTTTCAGCCGCTGGATACGCTTAGAGATAAAAACTATTTAGAAGGTTTATGGAAATCAGAAAAAGCGCTTTGGAAAAAATAAAGGAGTGTCCATGATGAATCCAAGCTTTTGGCGCAATAAAAAAGTGTTCATTACTGGACACACCGGCTTTAAAGGCAGCTGGCTTTGCTTGTGGCTGGCAGCGATGGGCGCCAAGGTGACTGGTTATGCGCTAGCACCGCAGCAGCAGCCTAATTTATATGAGCTTTGCAATATCGATGCGATGATTCAGTCCGTTACCGGTGATATTAGAGATTCAGCAAGGCTGAGCAAGGTTTTGTTAGCTGCTGAGCCTGATATCGTTATTCATATGGCAGCTCAAGCTCTGGTTAAGCCCTCCTACGAAACGCCTGCTTATACTTTTGAAGTCAACGTCATGGGTACGGTTAATCTGCTTGATGCGGTAAAGCTTGCTGTGGAGAGTGGAGCGGGCATTAAGGCGGTTGTTAATGTAACGACAGATAAAGTGTATGAAAATCAAGAATGGGCATGGGGCTACAGGGAGAGCGATAGGCTGGGCGGTTATGATCCATATTCAAACAGCAAAGCTTGCTCGGAGCTTGTTACAGCCTCTTATCGCAATTCCTTCTTTCATAGCAAGGATGAGAAGGTTCACGGTGTCGGCATTGCAACGGCAAGAGCGGGCAATGTCATCGGGGGCGGAGACTTTGCTCAGAATCGATTAGTTCCAGATATGGTTCGTGCCTTCATGGACGGCAGTGCGGTGAGCATTAGAAACCCGCATGCGATAAGACCTTGGCAGCATGTACTTGAGCCTTTAAGCGGATATTTGCTGCTTGCAGAGAAACTTTATGCGAACGGATCAGAGTATGCGGAAGGCTGGAATTTCGGTCCTCGCGATGAGGATGCAAGGCCGGTAGGCCAGATTGTTGAAATACTTGGTGTGAAATGGGGCGGCGTAGTGGTGCATACGGATATAGGCAAGCACCCGCATGAAGCCCATGAGCTGAAGCTGGACTGCTCGAAGGCGCAGCGACGCTTAGGCTGGAAACCAAGATGGACCCTTGATCAGGCGCTGGATAAGGTGGTTGAGTGGACGCTTGCCTATCAAGGCAACGAAGATATTCGGCAGGTTTGTTTGAAGCAATGGAATGAATATGCCGGGAAAACAAGCTGAGGGGGGACATCGATGATAGAAAAAAATTCCCGTACAGCCTTAACAGCTTTAGTCACCGGAGCCACGGGTTTTATTGGCTCACACCTCGTTCGGAAGCTTTTGGCGGAAGGGTGGAAGGTGCACATTATCGCTAGAAATGAGTCGAGCCTTAAGCAATTGGAGGATGTCCAGGGTGCTATCATCATACATCGGCATGATGGGACGATTGACAGTATGTTCGCAATTGTCGAGTCTGCAAAGCCCGATCTTGTTATTCATTTAGCATCATTCGCCACAGTTACGTATGCGCCAAGACAGGTAGAAGAGATGCTGACAAGCAATATTATTTTCGGTACGCAGCTAGTGGAGGCGATGTTGTCGCAGCATGTTTATGCATTCATTAATACGGGAACCTTCTCACAGCATTTTGACAATAAGCTTTATAGCCCAAAATCGCTGTATGATGCCTCGAAACAAGCGTTTACGGATATTTTAGCTTATTATTGTGAGTCGTCGCCGTTACGTGTAATTACACTGGAGCTGTTCGATAATTACGGTCCAAACGATACGAGATCCAAAATCATTTCGTTGCTGCTGAAGGCAGGGAAGGAACAAAAACCGCTCGCGATGTCACCTGGAGAGCAGCTGATTGATATTGTACACATTGATGATGTTGTTGAAGCTTATATGCTCGCAGCCCAGCAGCTGCTAAATGAAGAGGCAGTTAAGAACGAGGTTTATTCCGTATCTTCACAGCAGCCCATTCCACTAAAGGAGTTAGCGGGCATTATCGAAAAAATAATGGATGTACCATTACAGGTGAATTGGGGAGGACGACCCTACCATCCGCGAGAAATTATGATTCCATGGAACAAGGGGGTAGCCGTGCCGAAGTGGAAGCCAAAAATAACACTAGAGGAGGGAATTAAAAGATTAATAGAGCAGCAGCAATAGGAATGAGAATAGATTGCTGTTAAAAATGAGGAGGGTAAATTAAGATGAGAATCTTGCTTTGTTATGAGGCGGATGAGGCAGCTGCGGGCAGTAAGGCAGCCGGTCAACTCACCGCTGCGCTCCATGATTTACTCGCTCCAATAGGCGCAGTTACGCTGTTCAATGCCTCATATTTTGATGTGCGGATACTGCAAGGTCAAAGCTACGATCTGTATGTCGGCGGCTCCTATCATCTCTCGCGTATAAAAGGGCTATGCCATATAAAGAAAAGTATATTGATAACGACAGGGCTGCACCCCCAAGAAATCAACCACAGCACGTCTAGATTAAAGGCTGGCCATAACCTGCCAGATGATGTTTTCCATGAGACTGCTGCACCGAATGTTGACGAGCTGGAACAGTCTATCAATCAAGCTGATTTCATTATCGGAATTGGAAATATTGAAACCTACAATTCTTACATCAAACGCGGACTGCCAAAATGGAAAATAAAAATGTTGTTAGGCGGGATTGCTGCTTTAGATCAACCCAATACGTTGCCATCTTCGGAAAATGTAAAAACGGGGCAAAGAAGAGTGTACACGTATATCGCTCCAAAACTCGGATTAAGCAGTGGTTTTGAAGCTGTCTTTCTACTCTTTTCGAGTTCAGACATCGCGAGTCAAAATTTGGAGCTGCATGTTGTGGGGCAGCCTGCAAATAGGTTTTTCAACAATAGGCTGCTGCAATTAAAAGCTGTGCTCGGCGATAAGCTGTCTGTTCACGGTGATGAGCTTAATGAAGCTCAGAGCGCAGAGCTGCTCTCGAACACTGATTTTATCGTTTACCCCTCGTTAGGCCAATATGATTCTTCGATTTTACAGGGACTAATCCACGGCGCTATACCGCTTGTAACCGCGCAGTCCGGCATCGATTTTTCACCCATCGGAGTATTCGACCCATTGGATCATTTGCAGCAAAAACAGCTGCTGCAGCGCACGCTTCAGCTGAGTGATCAAGAGATTGTGGACTGGAAAAAGAAGACGATTGAATATGTAAAGGAATATCACCTTCCTTATAAGCAGGTACTGGACAAGACGATTAAGGATTGCCTGAACGGGAATCTATATCCGAAAATAAGCATTACGCTGCCAGTTTTCAATAAAGAAGCTACGATTGTTCCCCTAATAGCGGAGCTGCACCGTGCTGTGAGCGAATATAAAAATGCTGAACTCCGAATTATTTTTGATGGCTGCTACGATCAAAGCGAATACGTGGTGAAGCAATTTTTTCAGACCGTTCAAGTGGATTACAGTATTGCTTATGAAACGACGCCTAACATTTTTGAGATTAAAACGAACAACATCGGCTTAAAAAAATCATCTGGTGCTTATTGCGTCATTCTGCAGGATGACAATTATATTTACGATAAAAATATCTTTTACGAGGTTGTACAGTTTATGGACAAAAATACGAGTTGTGCTATTGTCGGCTGTTTATCCGGCGTTAACTTTTACCCGAGAGGAACGACGCTTAGCGGACCTGGGCAAATCTCGTGTTCTGCAAACGAGGTGTATTGGAGGCAGGATGAGAAAGCAGATTCGAATTTGAAAAACCGTGTTTTTGAAGTGGATGCTTGCATGCGGGGACCGCTCGTCATTAGAAAATCATTTATGGAGCAGTATGGATACTTAGATGAATGCTACGCGCCTTTGTATCAAGACGACATGGATATTTGCTTTCGGGCTAAGCATTACGGCTATAAAGTGTATTGCATGATGTCCGATGTAGAGAACCGTTCTTTGACAATGGCCCATTACGATACAGGGATGAGCAGGATGTTCCAGGAGGTGATGGAGCGAAATACGAATATTTTTTATGCAAGATGGACGCCGAGTACAAACAAAGATTTTGCATGGATTCATCGAACTCGCGTTGATGGATCATAGGTTAGAAGGAAGTGGTCATGAATGATTTATTTAGTAAGTTTTGCATCGCCAGAATTTCAATCCTATCAAGATAGACTAAACGCGACTGCGCTGCAATTCGGCGTTGATCGTGTCATTTCATATCATCCAAGCGATCTCGAAGGAACGGCTTTTGCTCGTAAGAATGCAGCAATTTTGCAGCATGAGATAGGCTTTGGCCTATGGTGCTGGAAGCCGTATATTTTACTGGACTCTTTATCGAAAATGGAAGAAGGAGCGCTGGTGCTGTATTCGGATGCGGACACGCGGTTCACCAGTCCATTGTATCCGCTATTTGCCCACTGCGCCGATAACGGCGGATTTGCTTTTTTTAAAACAGCCTACTATTTAAATAAAAGCTGGACCAAAAGAGACAGCTTCGTGCTTATGCAGTGCGACAGCTCGAGTTATTGGGAAGCAGAGCAGGTCTGGGCTGGATTTTTTATGTTTTACAATAATGAGAAAAGCAGAAGCCTATTAGAAGAATGGCTGTTTTATTGCCAAGATTATAAAGTGATTTCAAATGCTGAAAATAGCAGCGGCCTGCCGAACTTCCCGGAATTTATCGATCATCGTTACGACCAGTCGATTCTTTCGCTGTTGACGGTGAAATATAGCTTGCCGGTGACAAAGGATATGTATCATTACTTTATGCTGCCAGACAGGAAAGTTACACCAGAATGAAAGGAGCTTGCCCGATGAATGTGAAGGTCAGCATAGTAATCCCGTGCTTTGATGAGGGTAGATTTATTGAACAAACCATCGATTCCTGCTTAGCTTCTTCCAATTCGGAGATTGAAGTAATCGTCGTGGATTATGGATCAACAGAGCCAGCGACGATCGATCTATTAACTAGTTTAAATAAACCAAAGACGAGAGTCATTTATGAGAGGAACAGTGGACTCCCGGCTGCGAGGAATGCGGGGATTAAGGCAGCGCAGGGCGACTTCATCGTATCGCTGAATGCAAATGATTTGCTCCATAACAGCTTTCTTGAGAAGGCGATTCGCCTGCTTGAGCAAAATCCAATGGCAGGCATTGCTTCGCCAGGCTATCATACTTTCGGGGCTGTTCATTATAGCTGGGAGCCGCCGGTCTTTCATTTTGGCCGCTTGTTAGCTGAAAATATTATATGCATAAGCGCTCTCTTTCGGAAGCAGGCTTGGCTTGAAGCTGGCGGCTATAACGAGGGGATGACGGATGGTTATGAGGATTGGGACTTTTGGATTTCGCTTTCGAAAAAGGGCTGGATCAGTATAGCCGTAAATGACGCCCCGCTGGCTTATCGTGTATTAAGCGCCGATTCGGATGGTTCCAAGCATGATCTGCTCAGTAAACAAATTGTGAGTAACCATCCAGAGTTGTTTCACGAGAACCGCTTGGATAAGCTATGGCTCAGCTGGCTGCGAGACGAATGGGAGGTTAGGAGAATGCTACGCAGGCGACTTGGTCAAGATCTTGAGCTCACGCCAATCGTAAGCATCGTCATTCCCTGTTACAATTACGGCCAATATGTGGAGGAAGCCGTAGATTCTTGCTTAAACTCGACCTTTCAAGAAATTGAAATTATTGTCGTAAATAACGGCTCTACCGACCCGTACACAATCGATGTGCTTCAACGCCTTCAGCGGCCAAAAACGAGAGTCATTCATGTTCAGACGAATATCGGTCTGCCGTATGGACGAAATGTTGGCATACGCGAAGCAAGAGGGAAATATATATTGCCCCTTGATGCGGACGACAAAATACAGCCTACTTTAATAGAGAAGGCTTACCGCATATTAGAAGCGAGACCGGAGGTTGGGTTCGCAACTGTCGGGTTGGAGTATTTCGGCGATCAATCGTGGGTTTGGATTCCGCCTGAATTTGATTTTAACCGCTTGCTTTCTGAAAATATTGTTTGTGTCACGTCGCTTGTTCGCAAAAGTGCTTGGTTATCAGTAGGCGGTTACAATGAAGCGATGATACACGGCTATGAGGATTGGGATTTCTGGATTTCGTTATGCGAGAGGGGCTGGCGTGGGACTGCCATTCATGAAGCCTTGTTATTATATCGGCGTCATGGCCATTCGTTGTCCTATGATGCGGGACAGAAGCATGCGATGATTGTTCAGCAAATACGAGCGAATCATCCGAGATTATACTGAAACAGCGACATTGTTGAAAGAACGATGAAGATGCCCTAAGGCTTTTGTCCAAACCATCTGCATCTATCATTCATTGTATAGTAGTGAGTGTGTAGAAGGAGGCGGGAAGGTGCCAAAGGTAACGGTTTTGATGCCGGTTTATAACGGTGAATTGTTTTTGCGCGAAGCAATCGAAAGCATTTTAAATCAGACATTTCAAGATTTTGAGTTTTTAATTATTGATGACGGCTCCAATGATCAGAGCGCCGCAATCATTGCCTCTTACTCGGATACAAGAATCCGTTTCTTTAGCAATGGATCAAACTACGGACTTATTTTCACGCTAAACAAGGGGCTTGTTCTTGCTCAAGGCGAATATATTGCTAGAATGGATTGTGATGATTTTGCTTTTCCTGATCGTTTGGCTAGGCAGGTTGAGCTTATGAATCAATACCCGGATATAGGCCTTTGCGGCACAGCGATGAAATATATGCATACCGATATTTGGGTTAAGCATCCAACCGACCATGAGGACATTAAGGCAGGGCTTTTGTTTTATTGCTCTCTAAATCATCCAACGGTCATGATGCGGAGCTCCGTTGTTAAGAGCTATTCGCTTTACTATGACTATCAAAGCCCTCATACGGAGGATTATGAGCTGTGGTCGAGAATGGCGCAATTAACCCGTATCACGAATATACCTGATGTACTGCTTCATTACCGCATTCATAGTGAGCAAATAGGCGCGAAGCATAATGCGGAACAACAAATGATCGGGAAAAAAATTGTATTCAATCAGCTGATTCAGATGGGGCTCCTGCCTACGGAGGATGAGCTTAATCTTCATATGGACGTATGCGAGAGACGTTTGCAGGCAACAGACGGTTTTGTTCAAGGGGTGACAAGCTGGTTCGATAAGCTTCGGGCAAAAAATATCGAAACGAACCATTATTCCCAGCAGAGCCTTGAAAATGTGTTGAATTCGTATTTTGCTGAGGTTTCAAGCTATTATCAGGCTAATCTGCCAGTTGCCAAACCAGCTTCAAGCATAGGGAGAACGAAGCCGTTAAGAAGAAACGGACGTAAAAGGTTAGGAAAAAAAACAACCGCCATGCGAAGAAAAAAAAGTAGTAAAGGCGCATCGAGCAGGAGAGCTGTCAGCCGGAGCAAGCGTAAGGGGAGTGTCCAGCCACGGAAAAAAGGGAGCGCAATAAAAGGAAAGAAGCGGGCATCATAAAAACAAAAGCCACAGCGACTAGGGATAGTCGCTGTGGCTTTTGTTTTTATGACCGTATTTATTGCTGATCGATATACCATTTGACGGTTTTCTCTAACCCTTCCGGCAGATCTGTCTGTGCCTTGAAGGAGAATAGCTGCTCTGCTTTGGATGTGTCAAGGCATCTTCGCAGCTGCCCGTCGGGTCTGCTTGCATCCCATCGTATATTTCCGGTATAGCCTGTTTTCTCTGCAATTAAATGAACGAGCTCTTTAATCGAGATTTCGCGGCCTGTGCCAATATTGACAGGCTCTTCGCCATTAAACTGCTCTGCGGCTTGCAGAATAGCTGTTGCAGCGTCCTCCACATATAAAAACTCTCTTGTTGCAATTCCTGTGCCCCAAACCTCAATGTAATCAGCATTCTGTTCTTTCGCCTCTAAGCATTTGCGAATAAGCGCAGGAATGACATGCGAGGTTTCCAGATCAAAGTTATCTCTTGGACCATACAGATTAACGGGTAGAAGGAAGATGGAATTAAAGCCGTATTGCTTGCGATAAGCTTGAGACTGAACGAGCAGCATTTTTTTGGCTAAGCCATAAGGTGCGTTTGTCTCTTCAGGATAGCCGTCCCATAGCTCTTCTTCCTTGAATGGAACATTGGCAAATTTGGGGTAAGAGCAAATCGTTCCGCAGGCTACAAACTTTTCGACGCCATGGAGGCGCGATGCCTCTGCGAGGTGGATGCCCATCGACAGGTTGTCATAGAAGAAAGAACCTGGATTTGCGCGATTGGCTCCAATCCCGCCTACTTTTGCGGCCAAATGAATGACGATATCCGGTTTATAGTCTTGAATGACGGACAAACATGCGGCCTGGCTAGTTAAATCATATTGCCGGCTCCTCGGTACAATAACGTCCGCTGCATCGTATTTAGCAAGCAGCTCGACGACATGCGAGCCTAAGAAGCCGGAGCCTCCGGTGACCATAATTTTTTTCCCTTTCAATTGACTCATTATCAGCCTCCGACCTTTCCTATTTAACCTGAATATATAATTCTACTTATCAGATTATGTAATCGGCTCTTAATGTGAGCATGTCTTTGCCTATTTATAGAATTGAGTTTGAGAAGCTTCCATTACGTCCATACCAATTCGTTTGAGAGACATACTATGTTACTAATTGGGATGATAGGGAAGGGGCAGATGCTTTGAAGATTGCTTTTGTAACAGGGATTACGGGACAAGACGGCGCATATCTAGCTGAATTGCTGTTAGATAAGGGATATATTGTACACGGATTGCAGAGAAGAAGCTCTCTGCCGAATACCGGAAGAATCGACCATTTGTTGAATGATTCCAGCATTAATGAACAAAGATTTTTTCTTCATTATGGAGACCTAACGGATTCTTTAAACATAGTGCGAATTATTGAACAGGTGAAACCGGATGAAATTTACAACTTGGCAGCGATGAGCCATGTTCATGTCAGCTTTGATACGCCAGAGTATACAGCCAACGCAGATGGCATCGGAACGCTGCGCATACTGGAAGCTGTACGACTGCTCGGGCTTACGCAAAAAACAAAAATTTATCAAGCCTCCACATCTGAGCTTTACGGGCTTGTCCAACAAATTCCGCAGCACGAGAAAACACCGTTTTATCCCCGCAGTCCTTATGCAGTTGCCAAGTTGTATGCCTATTGGATCACAGTAAACTACCGCGAGGCCTACGGCATGTTCGCGTCCAACGGTATTCTCTTTAATCATGAAAGTCCTTTGCGAGGAGAAACATTCGTTTCACGCAAAATAACGAAAGCTGTAGCCCGTATAGCGCATGGACTGCAAGACAAGGTTTACTTAGGAAATTTAAATGCGCAGCGAGACTGGGGACACGCAAGAGATTACGTCGAGGCGATGTGGCTGATTCTTCAGCAGAGCGAGCCGGAAGACTTTGTCATAGCAACAGGATACACGACAGAGGTTAGAGAGTTTGTTCGCCTTGCTTTTGCCGAGATCGGTGTGGAAATAGCATTTAAAGGTGAAAAGGAAGACGAAGTGGCCTATGTAAAGGCATGCCATAATCCAGCCTATTCGCTTCCGGTCGGCAAGGAGGTTGTTGCCGTGGATGCCAAATATTATCGGCCTACCGAGGTTGAGCTGCTGCTCGGAAGTCCTGAGAAGGCAAAGAAACAATTAGGGTGGAAACCTAAATATGATGTTCAAGCGCTTGTTAAAGAAATGGTTATGCAGGATATGAATGTACTAAAAGGAGCGCGAGGCTAATGAAAATAATTTTGCTCTCGGGAGGCTCCGGTAAACGATTATGGCCGCTCTCGAACGGCTCGCGAACGAAGCAATTTTTAAAGGTGCTCAAAGGGGAGAACGGCGAACGAGAATCGATGGTTCAACGGGTGTGGAGACAGCTGCAAGAGGCTGGCCTTGAGGCTTCATCCTATATCGCCACATGCTCCTCTCAGGTGGATTTGATTAGAAGCCAGATTGGCAACCAAGTTCCGATCATCGTGGAACCGGAGAGAAGAGATACCTTTCCGGCTATTGCTTTGGTTTCCGCTTATTTGAATTCAATCGTGAAGGCATCTAAGGACGAGATCGTATGCGTGCTGCCTGTAGACCCCTATGTAAATGCTGATTTTTTCGAAAAGATCAAGGAATTAGAGCAGGTTTTGAGAGGAACGGATGCGGAGGTTGCCTTAATTGGATCACGTCCGACTTATCCTTCTGAGAAATATGGCTATATGATTCCGTCTCCTATGAATCTCGCATCACAAACTTATAATAGCATCGTGATTACAAGTTTTGTCGAGAAGCCGCCAGTGCTGATTGCCAAGGATCTAATAGAAAATGGCGCACTATGGAATTGCGGCGTGTTTGCCTTCAAACTTGATTATTTGCTCTCGCTTCTACGCGATCGGAATTACCCAACCTCCTATCAACAATTATCCCGCCAATATGCTGCGCTGCCGAAAAACAGCTTTGATTATGAAGTGTTGGAAAAAGCGAAGCAGCTCAGAGCCATCGCCTATGAAAATGAGTGGAAGGACCTCGGCACTTGGAACACGCTGACGGAGGAAATGGATACGAATGTGATCGGGCAGGGTCTTATAAGCGACGATTCGTACAATACGCATGTGCTTAATGAATTGGATATTTTGGTGACGGTGCTTGGTTTATCGAATATCGTTGTTGCAGCAAGTCCGAATGGCATCCTCGTATCCGATAAATCTGCGAGTCCCCGCATTAAGGAAATGATGCAGCCTATCGATCAGCGATTGATGTACGAGGAGCTTCGCTGGGGCTGGTATCGCCTTTTGGACGTGTTTAAGCTGGAAGACAACCGAGAGACGCTTGTGAAAAAAATTGTAGTTCATACAGGAGAGCATTATGTTCCGGATCCATTGTCCTCTCGAAGGGTTATATGGACTGTTCAAGCCGGCAAAGGCGTAGCGATTGTGGATGGTAAACCGCTAAACGTGGCTCCCGGGGATTGCTTGGAAATGGAGTCGACAACAAGCTACAGCATAGCCGCTTTAACGGAGCTTACTTTAGTGGAAGTACAAATAGAGACGACCAGCGGAGTGGACGTATGACATTTAGAAAAAGGATGCTGGTCTTATCCATCATCGACAGCTTGCTGCTCCTCGGAAGCTGGATGTTTGCTTTATATTTGATTTATGGCGAGCTTCTGCCTCAATCATTATCGGTTACTGATGTGGCAGTTGCTGGACTTTTTATCATTACAAGCTACTTCTTCCTTGTCATCAGCAAGTCTTACAAAACCTTATGGAAATATGCAGGCGTGCACGAACTCATTAGGGTGTTTAAAGCGGTGGCGGCAGCTGTCATTCTCTACGCAGCGGAGTTACTGCTTTTCATGCGGGAAATTGATGATTGTGTAAAAAAAGCACATGAAAGCAATCGATTGCGCTTGCCATCATCGGATCAACCGCGAGGCATAACAACCCGACGTTTATCATTGGACCTGCCAGAGAATCGCAGACTTTTGTAGCCTGTTTCTATATTGTTGCAGAGCGTGAGCATGTAAAGGCTATTTGTGAATACGCCGATGGTAAGGTCGACTACATTTTCATTGACGCCGAAGCTAAAAACGCGGAAGCGGGTGATTTTCTGACTGTCGCCAAAGCGTGTGTGCTGCAGAGTGAGATAAAAGCCTATAAAGGAAACGATATTACCTCGCTGGCATGCGATCTTCTAATCAACGAGCTGGTTCCTGAGCTGAAACAGAAGAAGGTTTCTATTATTGGCGCGGGAAACTTAGGCTCAAAGCTTGCGTTAACGCTCGCCGAGCGAGGTGCTGACGTTTACACCAGCAGGAGAGATCAGCAGGGGGCAATCATTGCGCAAGCTTTGAATGCCATTCTTCCAAGGTACAGCACCGGGCTGATATACAATGAGAACAACATCGCGGAATCCGTCAAAAATGCTGATATTCTTATAGGCTTTACGCAGGGGTTCCCTGTTATAGACGAGGCTGCGGTCACAACCCTAGCTAAGCATGCGCATATTGTGGACAGCGGCATCGGAACGGTTAAGGAGGCTGCGATCGCAACAGCTAGGCGATTAGCGATAACCATTATTCGGCTCGATGTGCGCATTGCGTTTTCTTATGTCATTGATGCGATGTTGAATACGGAATATTTTATGAGGCATATCGCTGGAACAAGAGTCATAGAAGGCAAAAGCTATGTGGCGGGAGGCATGATCGGCGAGAAAAACGATATCGTAGTCGCGGATATAAGAAAACCTTCAGAAATCGTAGGCATAGCCGATGGAAAGGGTGGTATGCTGCCTCCAGCCTCAAGCTGAATCGAGAGTGCATCCATGCAGAAGAACATGCATTCCATTGTGGCATTTCGCGCATCCCATTAGGGATGCTTTTTTATTATCGCTGTCGACTTTTCCGTCGTGCTAAAAAAGCGGTGGAAATTTCACTTTTTCATTGACCATGAGGTTAATATCACATAGAGTTAAGTTGTATTTCATTATAAAATGGACAACTTTATTCCAAATATGAGGTGGAAATCGGAACGATGATGAATATGTTTAGTCGCGCTACAATAACCATCCTTCTCCTAACCCTTCTATGGCCAGCGGCAGTATCAAACGCAGCAAGCAATCTACTTAACAATGCCGGTTTTGAAAATGTTGCGGAGGGAGCGCCTTCAGATTGGACGCATGATGCGTATTTGAAGGAAGAGCAAATTACTTCGTATACGATTGATAATACCGAAGCGCATACAGGAACTTATTCAGCCGTGCTTGAGAACAAGCAAGCTAATCACTCGCGGTGGACACAGACGATAAAAGTAAAACCAAACACAACATATAAATTTTCTGGGTACGTGAAGACGGAACAAGTAGGCTTGGATGCAACAGGAGCTCTATTTTTCGTTGAAGGCGTAGCAGTAACTTATCCTGAAGTGAAGGATACAAATGGAAAATGGGCGTATGTTGAGTTTTATGCGAAGACGGGCCAGGACCAGAAGAGTATTACGTTCAGCGCTAGTTTAGGCGGATACGGGAGTATTAATACCGGAAAAGCTTATTTTGATGACGTCAGTGTAGAGAAAGTATCTAAGGCGCCATCCGGTGCAGAGGTGTTCAGCTTAGTCCCTACGGAGACAAGCCAAGGAACTGAAACATCGACTTCGGGCGGCTCAGTCCTTCCACTTATTTTGTTTGGTGCACTGTTCACCTTGTTTTTTGCACTTATCTATAAGAAGCTGTTTCGAGAGCGAAGCTGGCTTGACGAGAAACAACATTTACATAAAATCATTCTTGTATTCGTGTTCCTTGGGGCACTAATTTTGCGGCTCTGGATTGCTGTTTCAAGCAGTGGTTATGCGAATGATATCGCTTTGTTTATGGCTTGGGCTGACCAAGCTGCGAAGCAGGGGCTTTCTGGATTTTACCATTCGGGAATGTTTGTAGATTACCCTCCCGGCTATATTTATATTCTGTATGTATTAGGTTTAATAAAAGATATGCTGTCGCTAGATTCAGGATCAAATGCGGCATTGCTTCTATTTAAGCTCCCGGCGATTTTAGCCGATTTGGCTGCTGCTTATTTCATTGTCCAAATAGGCAAGAAGAAAGCTGGCTATTCGATAGCGTTAGGATTAGCGCTTCTTTTCTTATTCAATCCAGCTATTATTGTGGATTCTGCCGCATGGGGGCAAGTGGATTCAATATTTGCGCTGGCACTCGTGCTGGCTATTCATGGACTGGTCGAAAATAAAATAGAGCGCGCTTCGGTTTTGTTTGCTATTGCAGCGCTTATTAAGCCGCAGGCATTTATATTCATGCCGGTGCTGCTGTTGTGGTTCGTATATCGCAAAGATTGGAAGAAGATTCCAGTCAGCGCATTTTATGGCTTCACTACGTTTATATTGCTCGCTTTGCCTTTCTTCTGGGGCAACAGCGGCTTGTCGGGCCTCATTAAGCTGTATTCAGGAACCTTGTCTTCTTATCCGTACGCGACGCTAAATGCATTCAACTTCTATGCGTTAAGCGATGCCAATTGGAAGCCGATTACGGATACGTGGCTGCTGTTTTCGTTCAAAACATGGGGGAATATCTTCATTTTTGCAGCCGTAGCGATCTCCGCTTTTTTTGCACTGTTAAAGCGAGACAAGGAATCGTCAAAGCGCTCTTATTTTATAGCGATGGTGCTTATCGTTGTCGTATTTTTGGGTGTAACGAAGATGCATGAGCGTTATCTGTTTCCAGTAATGCTGCTTGGAATCTTTGCTTTTATACAATCGCTCGATCGCAGGATGTTGATGGTGTATTTCGGATTTAGTTTGACGAGTTTCATCAATATTGCTTATGTGCTTGACTACAGCAAAGTGAGCACGAACGTGCCTTTTAATGGAATTGTTCTATTGTGCTCGTTAGCAAATGTTGGATTGATGCTTTACTTGTTATATATCGGATATGATAATTATGCACGCGGAAGGTTGAAGCCTATCGCCCCGCTGCTGGAGGAAGAACGCAAGCAGTCGGATCACAAGACACTAACAGCTTTCAAAGCTGAAGCGATCTCACGAGTGAAGCAAGAGAATGAACGACTCGTGCGCAAGGATTGGATATGGATGGGTGCGATTACGCTAATTTATGCGGTCGTCGCGCTATTCCAGCTTGGCGAGATGAAGGGGCCGACAACCGCATGGCAGCCTTCGACCGTTGGTCAAAGCTTTTACGTTGATTTGGGCGAGGTTAAGCAGCTTGATCGCATCAACAGCTTTGGCGGAGTTGGAACAGGAAAATACAAATATGAATTTAGTCAAAATGGGACCGACTGGGACAATCTCATGGAAGTCGACAGCAGCCATGTTGCTGTATTTACTTGGAACAGTCAGCCAGCGGCGCTCGCAGCTCGGTATGTGAAGCTTACGACGGTTCAAACAGGCTTCTCCATGCATGAGATGGCTATTTACGAGCAAGGTAACAAAATACCGTTATCAATCGTTGGAATAAATGATGAGCAGGCGAAGGATGCCAAACGAGGCAGCGTACCTTTGCTCTTTGATGAACAGCAGCGCGCGAAATATGAAGCGACTTATATGAACGGATCTTATTTTGATGAAATTTATCATGCCCGTACTGCTTATGAGCATATGGAGCATATTGTAGCTTACGAGAATACACATCCACCGCTTGGCAAAATTATAATTGCGATCGGTATTAAGCTGTTTGGGCTTAATCCGTTTGGCTGGCGCATTGCTGGTACGCTGTTTGGCATTGCAATGCTGCCGTTAATGTATGTATTCGCGAGAAGGCTGTTTAAAACGACTGTTTATGCGGGTGTGGCGACTGCCTTGCTAGCAGCAGATTTTATGCATTTTACGCAGACTAGAATTGCAACGATTGACGTTTACGGCGTGTTTTTCATTATGCTGATGTTTTATTTCATGCACAAATATTATTCCTTAAGCTTCTACAGGGTAAAGCTGAGTGTTACTTTGCTGCCGTTGTTTTTAGCCAGTCTCTTTTTTGGAATCGGTGTAGCTTCCAAATGGATTGTGCTCTATGGGGGCGCAGGCTTAGCTATTATGCTCGGTTTATCTTTATTTGATCGTTATAAGGAGTATGCAGCTGCCAAGCGAGTTCTGAAAGAGAACAAAAGAGAGTCTGGCTTTAGCCAAGACAAGCTGCAGCATATTATAAACGTATTTCCTCGTTATACGATCATAACGCTTGCTGTATGTCTCGTATTTTATATCGTTATACCGCTTGCGATTTATGCGTTATCCTACATTCCCGTGCTGACTGTAATGGATGAAGGATATACCTTAAAAAGTCTAGTTGATTACCAGAAGCATATGTTCAGCTATCACAGCAAGCTGGTATCAACGCATCCATTCTCATCCTCATGGTGGGAGTGGCCGTTCATGAAGAGGCCGGTATGGTATTACTCAGGCGACAATATGGCAGCAGGTATGAAATCCACAATTGTAGCGATGGGCAATCCGCTTATTTGGTGGGCAGGCATTTTTGCGATGGCAGCGACGATATGGATGAGTATCAAACGGAAAGATAAAGCGATGTATACGATATGGATTGCGTTTCTAGCACAGTATGTGCCTTGGATGCTTGTAACAAGGCTTACGTTCCTTTATCACTATTTTGCAATGGTGCCGTTCATTATTCTGAGCTTGGTCTATATGTTTAAAATAATCGAAGAGAAACGGCCAAACTTTAAGCTGATTCGAAATGTTTTTGTGGCAGTAGCGATATTGTTATTTGTGATGTACTATCCTGCGCTATCCGGTATGACTGTAAAGACCTGGTATGTAGAGCATGTTCTGCGCTGGTTCCCAAGCTGGTTATTTTAAAATATAAGAAAGTATATCGTTTTCTCATACTTATCTTATATTTCACCGTCAAGGCTACTTCAGCGTCTAAGGAAGCCGAAGGCGTTTTTGCTTGAAGAAAGGGGTATCTGGATGAAACAATCGGCTGTAAAATACAGTATTATCGTTCCTATGTACAACGAAGAAGAGGTTATCGAGCATACGTACGAGCGGCTGAAGCTGGTCATGGACAGCACGAACGAGTGTTATGAGCTTATTTTCGTCAACGATGGAAGTAAAGATCGTACGGTCGAATTAATTTCCATGATCTGCGATTTCGATCCAAATGTCCGAATGATTAATTTTTCACGTAATTTTGGTCATCAAATCGCGATTTCAGCGGGGATGGATTATGCGCAGGGTGATGCGATCGTCGTCATTGATGCTGATCTACAAGATCCTCCTGAGGTCATTATCGATATGATCGCCAAATGGAAGGAAGGCTTTGAGGTTGTTTATGGCAAACGTCTTAAGCGCAAAGGCGAGACGATGTTCAAGAAAATAACCGCTAAGCTGTTTTATCGCACGCTGCGCAGCTTAACGAATGTGGATATTCCCGTAGATACGGGGGATTTCCGATTGATCGACCGGAAGGTATGCGATGTGCTGCGCGGCTTGAAGGAAAAAAATCGGTTCGTTCGCGGCTTGGTAAGCTGGATCGGTTTCCGTCAGACGATGGTCGAATATGAACGGGAAGAACGTTTTGCAGGCGAAACCAAATATCCGCTGAAAAAAATGATTTCTTTTGCCATTGACGGAATAACCTCCTTCTCTTATAAACCTTTGAAAATTGCCACTTATGTTGGCTTTACATTATCAATTACGAGCTTCTTGTATTTGTTAGTCGTTATATTCCAGAAGCTGTTTACGGGCACCACGATAGCTGGCTGGGCTTCCATTGTGGCAGTAAATCTTTTGTTTAACGGCATTATATTGATGCTTTTAGGCATAATCGGGGAATATATTGGCCGGATTTATGAAGAATCCAAAAACCGCCCTCTATACATCGTTCGCGAAGCTCAAGGGTTTCCTGCGAAAGAAGACAATCAATCCTCAGAGTCTGCTGAACAAGATCGGGTTAAAAAATATGTCTAACGCAACATCAAAACGAGCAGCTAGAGGATTCATCGCACAATTTGTAAAGTTCAATTTAGTTGGACTTCTTAATACGTTAATCGATTTTCTGATGTTTACACTTCTCATTTGGTTTGGTGCGTATTATTTACTTGCACAGGTGATTGCATACGGAGCTGGAATGATTAATAGCTATGTGCTAAATAGCCGATATACATTTAGGAAGAGGGAAAATGAAGCTTCAAGCCCGCAGCAGCTAAATAGAGGTATGAGATTCATCGTATGGAACGGTATCATACTAGGTATTACTTTATTGCTGCTTATGGCCTTGAACGAGTGGTGGGGTTTGAATGAGGTCGTCTCAAAGCTGATTGTAACGGTGGTAACCGTTGCGCTTAACTTTTACGGAAGCAAGAAATGGGTTTTCGAGGCGAAAGGACCACAGACTGAGGCCAGCTAGCGGAAGGTGGGGAAAAATGAAAAGAATACTCTCTTATGCATTAGTGATTGTAGGTATTCTCATATTGCTCTATCCAAAAGCGAATGAATGGTACGAGAACCGTCAGCAGGATAAGCTGATGGCTACTTGGGATGAGGCGAGCTTTGATGTGAGTGCAGAGCAGCAAGCGCAGCAGCAATATGAGCAATTGACGGATCTCTTCAACGAGCAATCCGCAGCGACCGAGACGCCGATTCAATCGCCGACGGAAGCAGCTACACCAGAAGCAACTCCTACAGAGGCGCCAAAAGCACAGAAGATTGCCCCCATTGCAACGATTAAGATTGATAAAATAAAGCTTAAGCTGCCTGTCGTTGAGGGAGCCACCCAGAAGAATATGAAATCGGCTACAGCTCACTTAAAGGAAACAACAGCAATAGGCAAAGTCGGCAATGCAGCTATAGCCGGCCATCGGATGCGCTCTAAGGGAAGGCTGTTTAATCGGCTTGGGGAAGTTGAGGTCGGAGATAAAATCGTCGTGGATACAAAAGATGAAAGCTTCACATACACCGTTTATAAAGTATCCATTGTAGATCCGACAGATGTATCTGTTCTAAATTACAACAATAAAGATAAGCTGCTGACTTTGATCACCTGTGATCCCATAGTAAACCCCACGCATCGGCTCATCATTCATGCAAAAATATAATGGGCAGCAGAGCCCATTTTCCCTTCATAACAGCACCAATGGTATCGCCCCTTCATAGTATAAGTTGACTGTATCCCTTAACCTTGTTAAACCATAAAAACCCGCGCAAGGAGGGGTGACAAACATTGAAGGGTAAATCTACCCGACCGAAAACCCTTATAAATAAAGGGTTTTTTTGTTGTCTAAATATTTTTGATGCAAATTTGATGCAAAATGCCTATAATGACACCTATGAGCAAAACTTAAGGGGTGACTTGCTTGGCTAAGGTATCTGAGGAGAGCAAAAAGAAGTCTAAGGACAAAATAAATTATAACGATACCGTGAAAAACGGAAAGCCATGGTGGTTTCAAGTCATGGTTAATGGGGAACGGGTTACTAAGCGAGGGTTCAGGACTTTCACTGAGGCGAAAAAAGCTAGAGAAGCTTTGTCTACCGAATTAGATAAGGGAACGTATATCGAGCCTGCTAAGTTGTCCTACGGAAAGTATTTTAGAGATTGGTTAGATAACCGACCAATCAAAGAAATACACGGGAATGGAATTGCTGGATCGACTAAGGATCTGTACGATTCATATTTCACTAATCATATCGAGCCTATACTTGGTAAGATCGCTTTATCAAAATTAACACCGTTGGATATTAAAAAGTTTATCGCCGATCTGAGAAAAAAAGATTTGGGGGATCAAGCTGTAAAAAGAATTTATTCGACAGTAAGTGCTTCCCTGAATTCGGCTGTGACAATGGAGATAATTCAAAGTAATCCAGCTTCGAAAATACCAAGGGATGAAAAGCCGAAGGTAGAACGCAAAGAACGACAAATATGGAGCAATGAATCAGTAAAGCATGTGCTTTCTAACGGAAAAGAAACAACAAGGTATTGGATTGCCTTTTTCCTTGCAATAATGACGGGTATGCGGCAAGGCGAGGTTCTCGGCCTTCAATGGACTGATATTGATTTTATGCGAGCGCAAATTCGAGTTCGAAGAAGCTTGCGTAAAGATAAGGTTACATTTACAGGGGTTAAGAATGAAAGCAGCGTCCGAATTATCAGTTTGTCACCATTGACTGTTTCCTTTTTAGAAGAGCATAGGGATTTTGTGGAATCTGAGAAGAAAAAGCTGGGCGAGAGATATGAAGATAACGACCTTGTTGTATGCTCCAGTAAGGGGACGCCGGCAAGGGCATCAAAGGTTTTGGCGGCGTGGTATACGATGTGTGATAAGTTTAAACCGGAGCATGAGCCTAGAATAACCTATCATGACTTAAGGCACCAAAGCGCAAGCATTATGCTGAATGAACGTGAGGACGTTCGGGTAGTATCTCAAAGGCTCGGACATTCGACAGTGAGTACAACATTGAATGTCTACTCTCATTTACTGCCAACAGCTCAGGAGAGCGCGGCATTGGCTCTTGATAGGACAATAGGATTCACTGATGGTGGATAAGTAGCAGAATTAAAAAAATAGAGCAGTGAGGGTTTAATCCTCCTGCTCTTTTTTGTGCTCTATAATATCGTTCGGCTGACATTCAAATCGTGTGCAAAGCTTATCCAGCACATCCATCGACACATGTTCACCTTTCCCCATCTTTGCAATCGTTGCGCTGGATAGGCCCAACTCAACTCGTAATTGTTCCTTCGTCATTTCCTCTTGTACTAATCTGACCCATAAGGGCTTGTATGAAAAAGCCATATCACATTCTCCTTTACAAAGCTTATATGTTAATTATAGAAGTTATTCTTCACGAAGTCAAAGAAAATGTTTGCAAATACCTTTAGGTAATGTTATAATATATTTAGAAAGTTAAAGATTAGCTTTCGGAAAGGGTGAAACAAATGAAGGATTGGGTTTTACTTCTTACGGCACTCATACAATGTTACACGGCAATCATGATAAGCCGGACAAGCCGTAAGGAAAACAAAAAAGGAACCCCACGCAAGCGCCGCAAACGCAAGTAAGGTTCCTCGGAGAGGTCGTGGTAGCGACCTCTCCACCCAATCTTAACATATAGCAAGATTAAAATAAATGGAGGGATCTCGATGAACGTAATTACATGGATCGTAATAGGCGCAGCATTGGCTCTCAGCATCGTTGCGTTAGTAAGAGTAGTAAGAAATAGAAAATAGCCCAGTGAGGCATTGGAGGCGTTAGATGATGTCAAAGGTTATCGAGTTTCCTGCAGAACGAATATCGAAAGGGGTCCACACTTATTATCCTGAGATGAAAGAGCGAAAGGTCACAGCACAGATTGAAGCGCGTTTGAGTTATTACGGTAAGCACTACTTCCTTTATACAACACTTGAGCTCAAGGGGCGAGGGATAGTTCAAAATGAATCTTCTCGCCCAGAATTAAAAAGTTACATGGTGACTACTAAAGCCTTCGATAAACTGAAGCAGCTATATTCAGTTAGTTTGGAGAGATTGCTTGATTAATTCAAGCCCTTCGGGGCTTCCGAGGAGGAAAAGGAAATGGAGAATACAACGATTGAGATTACTGGAAGAGAACAGTATTTAATCGAACTTGCATTAAAACGTTTTTTTGATCAACTAGAGCTAGAAATTAATCGTAAACCCAAGTATCAAGATATAGCACGTCGCAATGAAGTCGCCGCACTGTATCATAAAATACTACACAGTTCAATGCAATGTATATAACCGCCTGATGAGTCCGCAACGGGCGCGGACGAAACCTAAGGCAGCAGCCGGTAAGGTCGCGGATCTCCGCAGCGAGCTGGTCATGCATGGCCGGCCTTTACATAGATTGTTCTTTGAAAACTTCAAGTAATATCAAGAAATAGTACATATATGGAATTTTAGAGTAAAAAGTGCTATATCTTGTCATGTGAATGCCACCAATAGGTGAAGGCACTAATCGATAACAGTGTAGTTGATGCAAGGTTATCAGGAGGTGATCCATTATCTAACGTCATACGCTCAGAATTGCGACGAGAACAAACGTTTGGTCTATCTGCTTGTATGTGGAAACCAAAACACAAAGTGCCTCACAATCGAATTTGGGGCGTCTGACGGTTTCTTTTTACGACAAGTCAACTCCGCAGGATCGGTCGGCTGCCGAGATCATAACGAGGAGGCACCTTCGTTCTGGTGACACAGCCTGCGGGGGAATGTTAGGTCGAAGCCTTATTTAACTAAAACAGCACACAGAGGGGAATACCCCGGAGTTTTAAAGGTGTGCATTTGATGGCCCAAGCCGGGCATGGCGCATTGGCGGTAGGCGCATGTAATAAATTACCGCTCTTTGTTATGCGGGTATAGGTTGTACCGCAGCCTTACAAGCTGCTGAGGTGGGTTCAAATCCCACTGCTCGCTTAAAATCATTCTTGTTAGAGAACAACTGTGGATGTTATAATGAACAAAATATGGAATTGATTGGGGATAGCTTATGGAAAGGGTTTATTCAATTGACTACATAAAGTTTTTCGCAATTTTCGCAGTTGTAATAATTCATACGACAACAGTAGATACTCAGCTAGGATTGATATTAAACACAATATCGCGGTTTGCTGTACCATTTTTCTTTGTTGCTTCTGGCTACTTAGTTGGACAAAAATTATTGAAGAGCAATATTGACGGATTGTCATACGTTAAAAAGTATCTTATGAAAACTACAAAAATCTTTGGCAGCTGGCTTCTGATTTATGTGGTGTATGACTTATTGATCTCAACTCTAGTAAACTTACAGAACGGAAAAGATGTACAGCAGGGCATCATCAATTATTTTAACGAAGGTTTCAATGTTCTGAACATTTTTTATTACGGCACTTTTTCGAGCGGTTATCAGCTCTGGTTCTTGCCCGCATTAATTTGGAGTACAATTATAGTATTCCTATTCCATAAGCTTAATCAAATAAAGCTATTACTGGTTATAAGTTTGCTGCTCAATCTTGTTGGCCTTTTTGGTCAAGCATACTCGGGCGTTTGGTCTTTTAGCATTCCTATCTCAACGCAAGATACATTGTTTTTCGGATTATTTTATACCTCATTAGGTTTCTTTATAGCGAAGTATTACCAGGCTGTTAAATTGAAATTAAGTAATTGGACATATGCGGTTCTAATTTTTGTATTCTTATCACTGCAGATATCCGAATCTTGGATGTTGGATTCTCCAAGCGGTTATTTTATATCAACTATCTTCCTAACAATTTCAATATTCTTATTTGTTTTAAATAACAAGCCACTAGGTCAAAATGCATTAATATCTAAAATCGGCTCACAATCACTTGGAATTTATGTGATGCATGTGTTAGTTATAAGCTTGATTAACTTTGGATTATCTACACTTAACTTAAGCGCTGTTAAAGAAATGGTACTTTTTGAAATTCTTTTTGCTCCAGTTGTGTTTGTTATCTCATACTTCGCGTACAATGTTCTGCAAAAACTAAAGTATATGGTTGTAAAACCTGAAAGCAAGAAATCGAATCAATTGAAACCAATAAAGAGCATATAAATATGATTATTCCAAGAGAGCCTAACAGCTCTCTTTTTCGTTACGCCGATCCTGCAAGGCGATATGGTTTTGACATTCTCCATACGCCTTGTTTGCTCATTTCCTTCTCCGGTCACTGACTGTACGTGTAAGGATTCGGCTCGCAGCGGCAATGGCATGCCGAATTAAATGCCATTTCTTCACCCTTGAATAAAGAACGTGTGTTCGCATATAATAAGAACATCAGATATGAAGGACGGTGCTCTTATGGCGAATAAATTAACGGGTAATGGGATGTGGGAAGCGAGTAGAATGATGCTTCCTGAACATAAAGTTCGGATCAATCAGCTTGCTGAGGAACAGAAGAAACGTGTTCGAATTTATCTCGATGAACAAGATTGGGAAGATATTTCGAGGATTGTAGCTCAATCATTGGAAAGAAAAGAACCAATTAAACTTAAGATGTTCCATGAGCTTGAAGAACTTGAGGTTAACGGCATCGTGGATCGCGTGGATCAACTACAAGGTCGTTTTATGGTTGATGGTGAATGGTTCAAGATTAGAGATATTGAGGGTGCCCAGCTTGATGATTGATCGTCAGAAATTAATCGAGTATCTTGAAAATAACGCTGAGCTGCTGAGGTTGAAGATTGACGGATACGATGAGGCGAAGAGCATAGATAGCGGGATGATTCTGATGTGGGTCGCCAAAAAGATCATGCTGACGCATCTTCTGGATGATTTATATAATGGCAAATTTGATACAGCTCACTTAGAGGAGAATGAAGATTAATATTGAACACTCTTACAAGAGGAGGCGGTTCAGTGTTAATTGATGATTATATAGGTCACATAGTAGTCGTTGAGCTTGATACTTCGTTGACGTATCAAGGATTGCTAGAGGCTGTCAAGGACGAGTTTATTACTGATTATGTTAAGGTGACATTTGGTAGTAGCGTAGATTGGCTGCCGAGACATGAAATATATAAAATCACTCCTATTTATCCCAAACGCTTTGTATCTGAAGAATGAATTCATAAAAATAACAAGAAGCCATTCTTGCTGCTGTTAAAGCGCAAAGATGGCTTTTTAAATCCAATAATTATGATAAGCCGATTAGCGAATCTTGAAGTCACAATTGGCTTTCAAGTAGTGCATCCCATTGATTTTGACAGTGTTTGGATGAATTTGTTGGATAACTCCGCCGTAATCAATGATTTCATCATCTTGGTAAGCAACAACGGGGGTTTTGTTAAACATAGCAGCTAAAAGATGAGCGTCGTTAGTCAAAGCAAAGCCTGATTTAAACATTATCCAACAGCTTGAAAAACACGCTAAAAATAATGAAAATCGCTCCAAGTAAATAAATCGGTATTATGATTCTGGAATGTATGATATTACCAAGTGATACAAAGAATCTCAAAATAACACCTCCTTTATACCTAGTTCATTCGACACCAAAAGAGGAAATCCTTTCCTTTTGTCGAAATGTGATTCAGGGGGCGAGTTACTTGAAATTATTATGGAAGGTCATCTTGGTTATTATTGCATTATTATTATCAATTATGATGGCATTTGGTGATGCTATGTTGTTTGGTATGCTTTTTAAAACCCGACGAGAACGAAGGACAAAGGGGCTTGATCAAAGGTTATTTGATTGGGCTGTGATGCAAATGCCAAATAAGACATTGAAGTTTTGGAAGTGGAATAGTTGAGATAGTCGAAGTCGTCCAAATGGAGCGGCTTTTTTTATTGTCCAAAATGAGGAGGTTTTGTAATTGGCTAATCTTATTTATGTTGGTCCAACCATTCAAAGTTTAGGATTTTCGCAGAATGCTGTGTTTAAAGGTGGAGTGCCTACAGGATTATTGGGCGTTTATAACTCTAACGCGGATATTCAACTATTAACAGTAGTATACGCAGCTGCAGGAAAGACTTGGGCTCAAACTCAAACACCTGGCACACCTCAGCATGATGCTTATAATCGTTTGTCAAAAGCAGAAACAAAAGATCAAACTGGAACAAAACCTGATGGAGGAAACTCTGAGGGTGGAAGTGGTGAAATTCCTGATCCATATGAAACACCAATTCCATCAAAACAGAAGCGATCTGATGGCACGATTGTAAATCCAGCAGATGCTTATACACCTGAGGGAGCATTGAAAGTAGTTCTTCAGGGGGGATCAACTGGAGCCGGTGGATCTGATGATTTAGTTGCTACTGAATTTTTCAGTGGTTCAGGCGATATGACAAAGAATTTTAGTGTGAATATGAAGGGCTTTGTCATAAGCAATGATCACACTAGCGATTTAAATTTTACAATAGCGGGATTAGGTACTATTCCTGTTCTAGGTGATCCAACAGGTAATAAAAAAGGTGAGGTCTTTAACCAACGCCTTGAAACGTTCTCATCAGTAAAGATAGTTGCATCAGGTCCGTTTAGAGCGTATGGTTTAAAATCGCCTGGTACCATTATTGATGTAACTGAGCCTAATCCTGTTACAAGTCTTGCTGAAGTAAGTAAGACATCGACAAGTATTCAACTATCATGGATAGCTTCAACGTCACCCGATGTCATAAGTTACGAAATTCTGCAGGGTGGTTCTGTTATAGCTACAGTGACTAATACGTCCTACACCATTACTGGATTGAGTCCACAGACACAATATAATTTATCGGTACGTGCAAAAGATGCTTCTGGTAATGTTTCTACAAGCGTGTCACTTATAATCACCACAAATGCATCAAATATCATTTTACCTAATCCGGTTTCAAATATGTCTGCGGGCACACCTACAGAAAGTTCAATTACATTAAGCTGGACGCCATCCACTTCACCCGATGTAATCAAACAAGAAGCAGCTTATTCAATTGACGGAACAAATTTCACGATTGCTAGTGCAGATATTACTGTCGGTGTTACGAGCTTTATGTTTACTAACTTAGCTGCTAATACAGTTCATACGTTACGAATAGTAGCTATTGATAGTGCGGGAAATCGATCAACTCCTGTGACTTTGCAAGCAAAAACGGCGCTAGCTATAACAAATCCAGTTATTGATGCATCTAGAACATTATTCTTAGAAAACCCTGCGAACTTGTATTCTGTTCCTAATCCTGATAATTACTTCGGTGGTACTGGGGATTTCACACTTGCTGTAACTGTTAAAGTAGCTTCTAATGGGACAAACGCAGCAACAATACTTGTGAGTCGTTGGATTAGTGCTGGAACTGACAATGTCATGAAGCTGGAGTTTGCATGGAACAATTATATCCAGGCAAATCTATTCGGAATGCGAGCAGACGGAACAACTAATTGGTATCCTTCTGTTTCTACTAGCCCGACAACATACACTGATCACAGTATGTATTATCATATAGTTTTTGAACGCGAAGGAACGACGATTAAGATCTATGTAAATGATGTTCAAGTTCAACAGCTATTTATCAATTTAACAGATAAAGTGCGACAATCATCGAGTCTTCCGCTTGTTATAGGTGAAGTTGGTAAGATGGCAACATTTAAGAATGTATCATACTACAATCGTGCATTGTCAGCAGCGGAAAGAACACAGAATTTCAACGCTCTTAAATAAAGGTGGGATATCATTGTTTCATAAATCAGGGTTACCAGGTCCTGCGGGTCCACAAGGACCAGCAGGCAGCGGAAGCGGCGGGGGTAGTTCTAAGTTAATTATTGGCGGTAATGTGAAATTCGCAGTTGATTTTATAGCAAAAACCATTGCATTTACTCCGTTTAATTTATGGAATGCTACTTCTGCCTTCACTCTTTCGGTCGGCACCAAAACGTTTACAACCGAAATGGGAACGACTACTTTTTATTATGTGTGCTTATTAAATAACACAATCGAGCTAAAAACTGCAAATGAAATGGCGGCATATGCCGGGTATCCGATTTTCGGGATAATGAACAATATTGTTTTTCCGTTTTCTTATCCTTTAAACCAAATTGGCGTTCGCGGCGGTTCAATATTCGGGCGTCCCGATCTGTCGATAGGCGAATGGACTCTTATTGGAGACAGCTTAACACAGGGGACATCATGGTGGCAGTACGTAAAAGAACAGTACTATATTCCAATCCACACAAACTTAGCGGTTGCTGGTAGAAAAATGTCCGGTTCTTCTGGAATGTGGAAAGACAAAGATACAGTAACTGCAACGACTGACTTAGTAACAATCATGGGCGGTACGAATGACGAGACTATCCACTCAGCTGGTGGAGCCGGGACGCTTCAAGCAGTGGGTTCGACGTTTAATACAGAAACTTATATCGGAGCTTATCAAACGCTAATCGAGGGTCTGCTTGCTAAAAACCCGAAAATGAAAATCATCCTTATGACGCCACCGAGAGCGTGGACGGATACAACCGGGACAACTTTAAGAAGCCAGTTGAAAGTGGTAGGGGATGATGTCAAAAAGATTGGTCAGTTTTACAATTTACCCGTTATAGATATGTATAACAATATGGGTTATAACGAAGTTAATCAGAAAACATACCTTACTGACGGTTTGCATTGGACAACTGAAGGTCACAAGCGAGTAGCTTCATTGGTATGTGGTGCACTGAGACAATATTATTAAAAGTAGTTTTTATCAACCTATTTTAGGGAGAGTTAGGAGGTTGGATCTTGACTGGTCAAAGCTTTATTTACATGGGCCCGACAATCGTAGGATTAGGGTTGGTCCAAAACACGGTATTTAAAGATGGGATTCCACTTTATTTACGCGAAACCATTGCTAAGTCAGAAGATATACAGGCTCTAATTGTAGTTTTTTCAGATATGGCGAAAACAAATAGTGAAATTAATAATGTTGGTAGTTCACTGCATGAAGCGTATAAGCGATTATCTGGCGATTATGAAATTGTGATTAGACCACCTAATGGAGGCGGTGGGGGCGAACACGGTGGAGGAGGAACTCAAGGACCTCAGGGTCCAGCCGGTCCACAAGGCCCTAAAGGAGATAAAGGTGATAAAGGGGCTACTGGTGCAACTGGCCCCGCAGGTCCAACAGGACCACAAGGACTTAAGGGTGATAAAGGTGATCAGGGAATTGCAGGTCCACAAGGCCCTGCAGGACCAACTGGTCCACAGGGGCCGGCTGGAAATGGATCGGGATCTGGTTTGCCTAGTACAACCTATATTGTTGAACTTACAAGATGGGGGATTACAACTGGTATCCCTTCGAAGCCTTACATTGATGCTGATTATATTCGGGCCGATAATAATGTAAAAGGTATAAACGATGCAATACAGTGGGCATATGCTAATGGGTATCGGTACATTGTTATGCCATTTGGTAGTTATCCGATTTGCTATCCTAGAGAAATCGTCATTGATAAGAGTTACATGACTTTAGATTTAAATGGATCCACATTCCAAGTTTTATATGATTCAGAAAGAAAGTCTCCATTTGATACAAGAGCAACCACTGACTATTATAAGTTTGCAGGAAACAGTTTTGCAATTGTTGGTGCTCATTACTCTGAAATCGTTAATGGGGAAATATTAGGCGAACGTTTGGATAGAAGCTTTGTTGACCCAGCAGAAGTTGCAATTGAATGGTCAACGGGTATTTTAATTCGGAAAGGTTCAAGTTTCTGTGGAATTAGAAGAAATAAAATTGCGTTTTACATGGCTGATTCCATTGGATTTAAGTCTGATTCAAATGAAGAGACCGCTGAGTTTAATTTGACTCTAACAGTGAATGATCTTAGTCGTACAACTGGTCTTCCGATTGCATCGACAGCGGATACTTTGATTTCACAAATGATGACGATTCCGACAACTGCCGCTTACCCATCACATAATGCTTTTTGCATAATGGGACAAGGTTATACTCGTCCAACGAATCTCATCTCAAAAGATGTGGGAATATTTTATTATCGTGCAGATGACTCTTTTATTTGTTCGATACCGACTCAAAAGATTTTCACTCCAATGACAATTCCTCCAGGAGCCAAGAAATATCGGTTTCTATTCTATAACGAAACTGATACAAGCAGGGTAGGATCGACACAGTTGGCTATTCATCTTAAATTTGGATTGGTTGTTCATAACACAATTATTGAGGACTGTGAAATATACGGGAATCATAGGGGTGGCATTCAACCAGGCGGAAGCGAAAACATTATACAAAACAATAAAATTCATGATATCGGGGTTGGGCTTTTACCAGGTATTGATATCTATGGAAAGCCGATTTTTAATGATCCAACTCGATATGCAATAAACCAAGAGGATTTCTATGGTGATTCGATCACTATAAGAAACAATCTAATCTATGGCTGCCATACAGGGATTTTGTGTGGGAACTATAATTCTACGATTGAGAATAATCGGATTTACAATTGTCCGTCAATTGGAATCAATTTATATACAACACTTAAGAGTGTAATTAGAGGGAATTTCATATATAAGTGTGGAAGTCCGGTCGGTCTGATGGATTCCCATTTCGGCAACGCTCACGTGTTAATCACTGAGAATACTTTTGTTGGTGGTAGTACTGGTTATATCAGTGCTGTAGGATACCACGTTACAATTGAGAAAAACACCTATATTGACCCACTGAGTATATTCATTCCTGATAATGATTTTTATGTTTTTAAAGATAATCGTATCAAAGTTAACTCCTACTATAATGGTCTCATGGTAGTTACATCTAATAAACTTGAAAATTGTTTATTTGATGTTCGGGGTACAGCCAAAAAAACGATAATCTTTAGAGCGGATGTTTATAAAAATTGTGTCTTTCTTAACACCCAAGTTAGAATGCAAAAACGGGTCAATACAGTACGCGGATCTGTAGATATATCTGATTGCAGTTACATTAACTGTACGTTTGATAATCACATTGAGCCGGATACTAAAAAAAGAATAATTAACGTTAACCAAAGCAAGTTCTTAGATACGATAATTTATGCTGGCGCAACAAATGTTGAATATGAAAATCCTGAAATAAAAATAAGAAACAGTCGAATTGCCGTAAACACATTAGCTAATTTAATTAGTGTAAATACAAATCGAGCATTAAGTTACGGAATTATAGAATTTGATAATTGTGATGTGAATATATCGAATCCGAGTTTGCAATCACTCATATTAAATGGTTCTACTACTGTACATGATACATGCAAATTAACAATCAGAAATACAAATGTGGAGTATACCGGCGCTAATTCGTTAAACCTTATTTATTACTCACACATTAATTCAATGCTTGCTCTCGTCTCAGTAGGAAACACATTTAAAAACTTAATACTTCCAGCACAGGATGCAGGTGTTTATATTGGGTATGATCCATTGACTCACGCGCTTTCCGAGCCAACATCGGGTTATTTTCCGCTAGGTAGAAAGATTGAGCAGGCTGCACCAGTTTCAGGTGGGTTTGAGGGTTGGCTGCCGGTTACGCCAGGTACAGCCAATAAGACCGCGTGGGCTGCTGCTACGGCCAAAGTGAAATACGACCAGATTAATGCAGGCGGTTATGTTTATGAAGCGACCACAGCTGGCACGACAGGCGCGAGTGCGCCGACATGGAGCACGACACTGGGTGTAATGGTGACCGATGGAACGGTAATTTGGCAGAATATTGGGCCACTCGCTGTATTCAAAACATATGGTCAAATAGGGTGAAAAACGTTGCAAAACAAAAATGGAATTTCAGGTCTCAAATTAACTCGTTTGTTCAATAAAATCAATAGTTATCGAATTATTCCTCTTGTTATCTCTGGGTAACACCTAAAAAACGGCTGAAACCCTTGGTATTACTCGTTTTTTTCGATGTGCTTTAAATTCCGAGGTAACAGGTCGTGGATATAAACAATAAATGATAACAATGAAGTAATAAAGATCTAAAGATATATTGTTTTTTTAACTCTTTTAAAGCTGTCAAAAATGAAAGAAAAAAGCCCTTGCAACTTAGCATGAGCGCAGGGGAACAAGTGTTAGGCTTATTTTATAGCTTAAACGGCTATTAATCGATTTGACGGGCTATCTCACGTATCAGTATAATGGGCTTGTTCTTCCTCTCTTGTTACTAAGTGCGTATGCTTTAAAGATCTTATTGCGAGCGTAGCGTTATGCAGGATCAATTGCATAAAGTGCGCTTTATTTTTTTATCGTTTTTAAAACACCGTCTCAGTTACATTAGTGCTATAAAGGGAAGTATCATACAAAGGATGATTTAGGATCATTCAAATGGAGGAATTTAGCATGGATGCGGAAAAGCTAAATGCGATCCGGAAAATCCGTAAGGGCATGAGTTGGGGAGCACAAGATCAAGGAATTGAGCAGTTGACTGATAATGAAGTATTTCTGCTGGATTTGGTGGAAACGCTGCTAGAAGAAGCTAAGCAGATGGACGCTCCCATGATCGGGTCTCTAAAAAGCACATACTATCATATACCAAGACAACGAGGGGAACTAGAGAGAGCACTACACGTTAGTAGCACTCGTGACGAATATCGTTTGCGTCTTGCGATTTACTCTGAATTCGGCGAGGGCAATTTCACAGCAGGACACATAATTTCAGCTGAAACTTACGAACTAGAACGATATAAAGACAAAGTCGAGGAAATGGCTTTCAATGATCTGATGCACTATGCTAAAGAAAAACTCAATTTATAAACAAAAGTCGAACCTAAACGGATCGGCTTTTTTTATTGTCATGAGAGGGTGAATGCTGATGGTAGATACCGTCAAATGTCAATGTGGGTCATGTGATCAGGTTGATCAGTACTCAGCTGCTTATTGGACCGAACGCTGTAATCAATGTAAAAGCCGATCGCTGTGGAGGATACTTACGTTGGAAGAGAAGGCGGAGATTGAGAGAGTAAATAGTATCCCGCTCCAAGCTCCCCAGCATATGCTTCGTACACCGTCACCCACTCCGTAGAGATAGCAGGATGCTGGTGACCGTGTACTGCGAAGCAAAACCTTTGTGGGTAACGCTCAGGCATCATTGCTGTCGCAATCATGCCTGCGTGGCTGAAGCTTCCTGTCATCCACCAGCGACGTTTTCCAGCTCTTCGTCGGTTAAGTGGTATGGATAAGATAATTGCTGCTCTAATCTTTCAATTCGTTCTAGTAATTGAGATAGTAAATGTTCGTCTGACATTGGAATCTCTCCTTTCTATTACTACTATTATCACCAGAATGATAGGGAAATATCCGTATTGCGGCATTAAAATGTATATTTAAAACCTTTTTTTTAAAATTAGGTACTTTGGGACCAAAAAAAAGATGCGGGTGCGCGTGAGCCCGAAATCTGATCAGATTTTATTTTCAAAAATTACTTTCGCTTTCGTTTTTTGCAGGCTCCTACGCGGGATTATTTGGATTCCGCTTCAAATATAGTCCTTAGATATATCGAACGTAATAGAAGGCTGAAATGCGAAAGTAACGCGGTTAAAATAAAGAAACTGAAGGGGGCATTGTTCTGGAGATAAGAACTATTCAGATTGATAAAATTAATCCTGCGCCATACAATCCAAGAGTAAGGCTTCAGCCAGATGACCCTGACTACATTAAGCTGAAAAGCAGCTTGAATGAGTTCGGATACATTGAACCAATTGTATGGAATGAGCGAACAGGTAACATGGTCGGAGGGCACCAGCGATTTAATATAATGGTTCAAGAGATGGGGCATTCAGAATTGGCCGTGTCTGTTGTGGATTTAGATGACAACCAAGAGCGGCTGCTGAATTTAGCATTGAATAAATTGTCAGGGCGATGGGATGAGGAAGCACTCGCTCGATTATTTGAAGAAATGAAAACTAACGGTATTGATTTGGATTTGTCCGGTTTTAATTCTACTGAAATAGACAGGCTTATATCTGAATTCACTGAACCGTCTGCAGATCAGCTTGGTGATTTTCAAAACAAAGAGCTCGATGTTAGTGGTTTTGACGAATCAAGGTTTGACTGTAAATGCCCTCGTTGTGGTTTTGTGTTCGATAAAGAGGATGTGTCATGAATCGAGCAGCATGGGATTGGAGTTTAACCGATCTGACAAGCGTTGAACAAAATGGATGCACAGTATTCAGCTGCTTCTCATGTGGCGGTGGTTCGACAATGGGTTATAAGAAAGCCGGCTTTCAGGTTCTAGGTAACGTGGAGATCGATCCTCAGATGATGCGGATTTATAAACAAAACCACAATCCTAAGTACCCATATATGATGCCGATTCAAGATTTTAAATCATTACCTGATCATGAATTGCCGCCAGAATTATTTGACCTGGACATATTGGATGGATCACCGCCATGTAGTGTATATTCAATGGCTGGTAACCGTGAGGATAAGTGGGGTAAGGAATTCAAATTTCGTGAAGGACAGGCTGAGCAACGGCTAGATGATTTATTTTTTGATTTTATTGACGTTGTAGAGAAGCTTCAGCCTAAGGTAATCGTAGCTGAGAACGTGCGAGGAATGATGATCGGCAAAGCTCGGGGCTATATTAGTCTGGTTTTGACTCGTTTGCGACAGATTGGTTACAGACCGCAGCTCTTCTTGCTTAATTCGGCCACAATGGGCGTTCCTCAAAAGAGGGAGCGCCTTTTCTTTATTGCAACTAGGAATGATCAAAACCTTCCGTTGCTTAAACTCGAATTTAATGATGAGCCTGTACTGTATCGCGATGTTCGTTCAGGACTTGGAAATTCAATCAATCCAATAAGTAAGACCTTTCAACGATGGAATAAACGGCGCCCACGTGATCTCAATATGGGGGATGTTACTGAGCGAGAAGAGAGCAAGATGGTTAATTTCAATACTATCTTAGTTAAAAATCAAAAGGTGCCTAACACGATTGCTAGTTCTTCTGTTTTTCTAAGAGCAGATGTGCCCGAACATCTTACAGGATTAGATGTTATAAGAATTCAAACCTTTCCGCGGGACTATGATTTTATGGATGCAAATGTTCAATACGTATGCGGCATGAGTGTACCTCCACTGATGATGCAAAGAATTGCTGAACAAATCCATCTGCAATGGTTCCAAAAATAGAAAAGAGGAGCGCAGAAACGCCCCTCTTCTTCAACGGGTCACCCCGGCTGAGATAGTGGAATCCCGTGGCCACGGTTTTCGTAAGCCACTATCTCACTTTCCATAATAAGGGATAGCCGAGGTGACTACAATTAAAACTTCTGACGAAATATTGAAAGAGCTTGCGAACAGTAAAGGAAAGTATCGAACGATCGTACAAGCAGGAATTGCAAAATGGGTCAAAGATTTTCAAGATGGCCGGATTAAAATTGAAAGTGTAGACGATCTGAAGAAGCTTGTCGAACTCGATATTCATATCCAGAAAGACGATTACGTCATGAGCAAAAACGTTAAGATTAGAAAAGAATAGCTGCCATAACTAGGTGGGGGGGAGGGGGCATTTGTCGAGACCTGTTAAACCAACGTCCTTGAAAGTTATAAACGGGACGAATAGGAAAGATCGAGCATTGAATGAACCGCAGCCAACTAAGCCGTCATCAATGCCGGAGCCTCCTGTTTACTTTGATGAAGTAGCAAAAGAGGAATGGAATAGATTAGGCCCAGAGTTATTAAATCTGGGTCTCTTTACTGTTGCTGATCAATCGGCTTTTACAGCATACTGCCTGACTTATAGCAGATTAATAAATGCTACTGTATCACTCAATGAAGCAGGCGAGTTATTTCATGAGCACACGAATAAGGTCGGAGCTACGAACTATGTTTCACGCCCGGAGCTAGCAGTCATACAAAGAGAAAGCTTGATATTAAAAGCTTATTGCACCGAATTTGGATTAACCCCATCAGCTAGAGGGCGGATGGAGATTCCAAAAGTTGATTCGGATTAGCAAATCAGCAAGAGGGAGGTCAGTCGGATGGCAAAGCGGACAAAGAAAGAGGTGGGTATGCATGAACGGGAATTGGGCACAAGTGAATTAGCATCAATTATCGGTAAAACACCGCAATGGGTCCGCCAATTAACCCGCGATGGTGTGCTAAAGCAGGTCGCTCGAGGCAAATATATTCTTAATGATGCGGTTCAAGCCTATATTGAGCATGCTTCTGGTGGTAAAGAAGACGATGGTAAACCTCGTTTAGTTGACCATAAAACAGAACATGAGCGAATAAAAGTTGAAAAAGCCTCATTGGAACTTGCTCAGATGCGTGGCGAATTGCATGCTGCTGAAGATGTTGAGTCTGTAATGACGGATATGCTTATCACTTTACGTTCCAGGTTACTAGGCTTACCAACAAAAATAGGGCCGCGCCTTCAATATGTTCAAGATTTGTCTGTGCTAACTGATATCATAACCGATGAAATTCGAATTGCCCTAAGCTCCTTGTCGGAATATGACCCGGAGTTATTCAAGGGGGGCGGTGAAGACGAGCCAATCCAAAAAGAAAACTGAGAAATTATTTAGGAGGGTAATTAAGTCTCTTGCTCCTCCAGCAAAACTCACGGTTTCAGAATGGGCCGATAGGTATCGTATTCTGACGTCCGAGTCATCGTCCGAAGCGGGACCGTGGAACACTGACAGAGCGCCTTATCAAAGGGAACCGTTCAATGCTATTACTGATCCAAGAGTTGAAACACTTGTTTTCAAATGGGCAGCTCAGCTCGGTAAGTCCGAAGGTATCCTAAATTCAATAGGATATCATGCTGATCATGAACCCTCACCAATGATGCTAGTGCAACCAACCTTGGACATGGCACAAGCTTTTTCGAAAGATAGGCTTGCTCCAATGTTTAGTAAATCTCCTAAGTTACGAGATACGTTAAGTAAGGCTAAGACGAGAGACAGTGGTAATACTCTTCTTCATAAGACATTTCCGGGCGGACATATTACAATGGCTGGCGCTAACTCGCCGGCTTCTTTGGCTTCGCGTCCGATTAGAATCGTCTACTGCGATGAGATTGATAGGTATCCTACTTCTGCTGGTAATGAGGGTGATCCAGTAGCGCTTGTTACCATGAGGATGGAAACGTTCTGGAACAGGAAGCGGATATTGGTTTCAACACCTACCATTAAAGGTGCATCCAGAATTGAAGACTTTTATGAGGATAGTACACAGGAAGAATGGTGCATTCCCTGTCCGAGTTGTAACGATATCCAGCCTCTTTCTTGGAAGCAAATTAAGTTTGAATTTGATGAGGTTAAGAAAAAGACGACTTCTGTTGAACATTGTTGTCGGTCCTGTGGTGCGCTTCACGGTGAACAAGAATGGAAAGCGGGCATGGAGCACAAAGGTAAATGGATCGCTCGTAAGGAGCATGCAGATACAAGAGGATTCCACCTTAATCAATTAGCCAGTACCTTCTCAAGTTGGGGACGAATTGTCCAAAAATTCAAGGCAGCTGAAAAGTCTTTAAAAAAAGGCGAAGTTGAACCTATGAAGGTATGGATTAACACCGTACTCGCTGAGGAGTGGGAGGAGAAAGGTGAAAAGCTTGACGAGAATAGTCTATTAAATCGGAGAGAAATGTATCATGCGGATGTGCCGGATGGCGTAAAACTTTTAACAGCTGCCGTTGATACTCAAGATAATCGATTTGAAGTTGAGGTTATTGGTTGGGGTGCCGGCCATGAATCGTGGCGTATTCAATATCAAGTAATTTATGGTGATCTCAATCAAAAACAAGTATGGAACGACCTCGATGAATTCCTTCAACGTACATGGACTGATTTCGAAGGCAGAAAATTCAGAGTTGCCATTACTTGTATGGATTCAGGAGGTCACTTTACAAATGAAGTTTACAAGTTTTGCAAAGAAAGATTCGCTCGGCGTTTATTTGCAATAAAAGGTGAGAGTCCTGGTGACGGCACGTACTTGCCTTTAGTTGCGGGTACTTCAACGAACAATAGATACAAAGCAACGGTCATCCGTTTAGGTGTTGATGAAGGTAAATCAAAGGTAATGACAATGCTTAAAAACAAGCCCGATCAACAGGGTTACTGCCACTTTCCGCTCACGACCCGCGAAAAGGATCGAGGATATAATGAGCAGTATTTCGATGGACTCACCGCTGAGGAATTACGCAAACGTTATAAGATGGGTGTTGCGTATCATGTTTGGGTTAAAGTGAAAGCTCGAAACGAACCACTTGATTTAGCTGTTTATAATCGAGCGGCCATCGAAATATTGAATCCTAACTTAGATGAGATGCAAGTGGCTGCTTCTGGCGGCGTTGTTAACAGAGGGGGAGCTCCACCTCGTAAGAAACGCGGTACCCTCAGTAAAGGTGTAACCTGAGAGGAGGTGAACAGGAACAATGGCAGGATGGACAAAGGAAGTAGCGCAAGAACGTTTAGATATGTGGCTTGCTGCGGAGGCGGCAGTCGCTACGGGTCAAGAATACAGCATCGGTCAAAGGTCATTGAAGCGGGCTGATCTGAGTGAGATTCGCGAGCAAATGCTATTTTGGAATAGAGAATTACAGTCCTTGTCCTCGGGTCGTAAAGGCGCGCGTGTTATGCGCTTTGTTCCAAGAGACTCATGAATACGAATACTAACCCAGCTATTCAGCGTATGCAAGCCGCACGTAAGCGGCTCAATGTGCAGAATTCTGGTTACTCTCATCATGGAGCTAGCACGACAAAGAAGTCTATGATCGGCTGGAATGCAACAAGCCTTTCGCCAGCAGAGGATATCACTAGCAATCTGCATTTACTTCGACAGCGATCGCGAGATCTTTACATGGGCGGTGCTGCATTAGCGACAAGTGCAATTAAGACAGCACGAACTAATGTGGTCGGTACCGGACTTTGGTTAGAGCCTGCAGTCGATGCGGAATTCTTGGGAATGGGACCGGAAGAAGCGTCGAGTTTGAAGAGACAGATAGAACGAGAGTATAACTTATGGGCTGAATCAGTCGAGTGCGATGCCGCGAGGCAGAACAATATGTATCAGTTGCAGCAGCTTGCGCTTCTCTCGCAATTAATGAGTGGGGACTGCTTTGTTCTGCTGCCGGTGACCATTCGAAAGCAATCTATATACGATCTGCGGGTGCGAATTATCGAAGCGGATAGATGCCGTAGCCCATGGAACTTTACTGATCGATTTACGACAGAGCACAAGGATAAAAATATAAGCGGCGGTGTTGAAACAAATGACGCTGGCGAGGTTATAGCTTATTGGTTTTCTAAGAACCATCCATATTCAATAGTGGATTATGGCAAAGATGATTGGACAAGGGTGGCTGCTTATGGCGAAGAGACAGGCAGGCGAAATGTTCTACATCTTATGGAATCAGAACGACCTGAGCAACGCCGCGGCGTCCCGATCCTCGCTCCAGTAATTGATTCAATTAAACAGCTCGGACGTTATACAGAAGCTGAGCTAATGGCTGCGGTTGTAACAGGGATGTTTACAGTCTTCATCAAATCGAACACGAATGGTAACCAGCCACTTGATTTAGGGTTTGGTGACGGTGATCAAGTCGATCAAGGAGACGAAAACAGTTATGAACTAGGATACGGTTCAGTTGTCGGTCTTGCTCCGGATGAAGATGTCGTGCTAGCAAACCCGAGTCGTCCGAACACAGCGTTTGATGCTTTCGTAATCGCAATATGCCGTCAAATCGGAGCTGCTTTAGAGATACCTTATGAACTGCTGGTGAAGAACTTCACGGCTTCATACTCGGCTTCCCGTGCGGCTCTACTGGAAGCATGGAAGATGTTCCGCATGCGTCGATCTTGGCTGGCTACAGGATTCTGTCAGCCCATATATGAAGAATGGTTTGCAGAAGCTGTCGCGAAGGGACGTATCCCTGCGCCCGGCTTTTTTGACGATCCATTAATTCGCCGCGCTTATACAAAAGCGGAGTGGCACGGTCCGTCACAGGGCCAGCTTGATCCTTTGAAAGAAGTTAAGGCCGCTCAGGTTCGGGTTGAAGAAGGATTCAGTACAAGGGAACGTGAGACAGCTGAAATGACGGGAGCAGACTTTGAAACAAACAATACGCAGCGTGTTCGCGAAGAGAAGCTGCGTAGAGAAGGAGGGTTGATACCTGTTGCATTACAACCTGCAGGTAACTTCGAGCCAGCCAATCCAGAAGAGTCAGAAGAAGACGACTCGGATGATAAATAAACCTGTGAAGGGGGGTGAGAAGGAAAATGCCGAAAGCAACGAATAGCACATTTTGGAATTTAAAGAAAACAGCGAATAATAGCGCTGAGATTGTAATTTACAGTCCAATTGATGATGAGGAGTCTTGGTGGTATGACTCTGTTACTCCAGCCAGCTTAATACGTGAGCTCAATGCAGCAGGCGACATATCGGAGATTACTGTTCGAATCAACAGCCCTGGTGGAAGTGTTTTTGCTGGCTTGACTATTTATGAACAGCTGAAGAGTCACAAGGCGAAGATAATTACAAGAGTTGACGGTGTCGCAGCCTCAGCTGCCAGTATCATTTTTATGGCTGGCGATGTACGTATTATGGGAACCGGCGGAATGGTTATGGCTCATAATCCATGGACAGTAGCGGTTGGCGAATCGAAGGATTTGCGGCATACAGCTGATGTTTTGGATAAAGTCACGGCTTCTTTAATTAACATCTATTCAGATAGAACTGGTAAAGACGAGAAAGAGCTGAAGAAAATGTTAGATAAAGAGACCTGGCTTACAGCAGATGAGGCTGTCGCTAGCGGATTTGCTGATAAAGTGGATCGTAGTTTCCAAGTTTCCGCTTCAATTTCAGACAAATTTGTAGTATTTAACGGTCAGAAAATCAAGATATCAGCATTCGCAACAGTTCCAAACTTACCAAAAGCAGAAGATGAGGAGCTAGAATACCAGCCGGAAGGTCAAGAAACACCTGCAGCTGAGCCTGAAAATCCTGTTGTTACACCGGAAACTAATGAAAAAAATGATGAAAACGAGCATGAATCTGCCGAAGGAGATGATGATTCAGTGAAAGATATTGAGGAATTACAAGCAAAACACCCTGCAATTTATCAAGCTGCCCTTAAAGCTGGCGCTGAAAATGAGCGTAATCGTATTAAATCGCTCGATGAGCTGCTTATGCCAGGTAACGAGGACCTTATTAATAAAGCAAAATTTGAAACAGGCGCAACTGTCGCAGAGACAGCTGTTGAAATCTTGAAAGCAGAGAATGCGAAGCGTAAAGAAATGGGCAATAAAACGATGGCCGATGCAAATAAGTCCAACGTCAATTCTTTGTCGACAAGCGCTGCGCCACAAGATGAACAGACGGATGCCGAAAAGGAAGATCAGGAAGCGCAAATCGTATCGAATGGGATTATTAATCAAATGAAAAGAATGAGAGGTGCTCAATAATGCCTAAAAATCTTGTATCATCTACATCCAATGAATACGATGATCTATTTGTTGGTGGTTCTTTTCCAGTCGTTGTCGATACTGTTACGTTGAAGTCGGGAGCGGCTTATAAACGCGGGACAGTACTGGGACTAATTACAACTGGTGGTTTGGCTGTTGCAGTTGATTCTACAAAGTCAGATGGTTCTCAAAAGGCTTACGCAGTACTAGCTGATGACGTTGATGCAACACTAGCAAACACAGTAGCGACTGGTTATTTTACTGGAGAATTCAATGCAGCAGCTCTTAGCTTTGGCGGTACCGATACGATTGCAACACATAAAACTGCTTTGCGCGCTCTTAGCATTT
Source organism: Paenibacillus sp. NRS-1760 (assembly GCF_050467785.1). Taxonomy (NCBI): domain Bacteria; kingdom Bacillati; phylum Bacillota; class Bacilli; order Caryophanales; family Paenibacillaceae; genus Paenibacillus; species Paenibacillus sp. NRS-1760. Next base: position 59,358 of record NZ_JBITPK010000020.1, read on the forward strand.
TTGCTAAAGCGGTGCAAGGTTAATCCGAGGAGGAATAACAAACATGACACAAGAAATTGATATATATGATCCAAGAGTTCTTATTGATGTTGTAATGAATCGTCCACCAGTAAGAACATTCCTACGAGATATGTTCTTTAAACCGGAAAATATTCAAACATTTGATACATCACATGTGGATGTTGATTATATGAAATCTCGACGCCGGATGGCTCCATTTGTATCACCACGATTGAAAGGTAAAACGATGTCACGTGAAGGCCTAGTAACAAAGACTTATCAGCCTCCACAAATCAAGCCTGATCGTCCAATTACGTTAGATAATCTTAATAAGCGCATTGCTGGCGATACAATATACACTCGTCGCAGTCCTGCAGATCGAGCATCAATCATCTTAGCTAGAGATATTCTTGATCTAGATGATGCTATAACACGTCGTGAAGAATGGATGTTTGCACAAATTCTATTCTCCGGATCGGTGCATATGATTGGTGAAGGTGTAGATGAGATACTGGATTTCCAATTCTCACAGAAAGAAGTCTTATCTGGGACTGATAAATGGGATAACGCAGCGAGTGACCCGTATACCTTTCTGCATAACCGTAGACAAACGGTTGTTAAAAACTCTGGCATTAACCCGAACATCCTTGTATTGTCTAGCGATGTTGTTCCTGTCTTTATTAGTCATCCGAAAATTAAAGACTTGCTTGATAAACGTGCAATTGAAATCGGACGAATCGATCCACGTATTTTGCCAAACGGAGCGACGTATATCGGTTCCTTGACGGCGCTTGGTTTGGATATCTACTCATACGATGAGTGGTATCTTGATGAAGAAACTGATCCGCAGAATGCTACTGAGAAACCAATGGTCCCAGCAGGCACGATTATGTTGGGTTCCACTAACGCACAATTTAAAACGTATTATGGTGCAGTTACGCTTGTAGATCCAGATACGAAAAAATTCTTCACTGTTGAAGGTGATCGCATTCCACAAAGTTGGGTGACGATCGACCCACCTTCGCGTACGTTGCAACTCAATGCGCGGCCACTGCCTGTACCGCATGAAGTGGACAGCTGGTTTGTTTCGAAGGTGCTTTAAAATGCCGATAACTAGCAAATGGATTATCACACATGACGGCGTAAGCTATCCTGCAGGTGATGTTGTTTCTGTGTTGTCGGTTGAGGCTGAAGACGAATTGATTTCATATGGTATTGCGAAAAGAGTCCCGGTGATCGAGGTTGCCGCGGGCTCTTTGCTTTCTAATGTGAGTGGAGACGATGAAACCGCACTAACTCCTGCAGAGTTTTCTGAATTGAGCGCGGCGGATCAAAAGGATGAACTTATAAGCTTGGATATTGATCCGGCATCAAACGAGCCTGGTCGCATCGATCAATATATAACGTGGTACGAGAATCAGGTGATTGGTAATGACCATACCTAATTTCAAAGAGGCAATAGCATCTGACGTATCGGCATTTATTAATCCAGCAGAATTTGCAGACATCCACAATGTTGATGGGCGGCAGATCCGTGCAGTGATAGAGTCAACTGATAACGAACACCCTCTTGCTTATGCAGAGGGTGTTTCTCTTTTGCGTATTGTAGCGTACTTTGACTCTTTGGAACTTGGTTATAAGCCAGTCGAAGCCATGTATATGATGATTGATGGTAAGCGATATATGGTGAAATCAGTCTCAGATGAAGCAGGCATATATGCTGTAACGTTGGAGGCGAGTTTTGATTGAGGACAGAGGGACTGCGTGATGCGCTGAAAGCTGCCAGAGCGATGAAAGAAAAGATGGAAGAGGTATCATCTAAAGCTATGAATCGTGTTGGTGATGGAGTCATGACGGAGGCAAATCGAAAAATCAGAGCCACTTATCAAATAAAGGCTTCTGATCTTAAAAACACTTTGAGAATTGTTTATGCTTCGCCGCAATCAAGCGAGGTTTTGATTAAATCAAAGGGTCCTAATTTACCTCTGACTCGATTCAAGTTTTCACCGAAGCTGGGAAATCCGCGAAAGCCGAAAACCGTAAGGGTAGAAGTGAGACGCGGAGAGTCGAAGTCCATCCGATCTGCTTACATCAGAACCTCGAATGAAAAAGTCATGATTATGAAAAGAAAGTATCCATCAGGTCAGAGCGGCCAGAAACGTGTAAAGAACATACAGGGTAATTACCCGGAGTTACCAGTTGAGCAGCTACGAGGTCCCGCCGTGCCAGTCATGATGAATGAGCCACAGGTTATCAAGCATTTAGAGGATCAAGCCAAAGAGCGCATGCATAAACGATTAGACCATGAGATTGGGCGCATTTTGAAATGAGGTGAGTAACATTGTCTACACCGATTTTGCTCAGCGGCGCGATCAAACGATTTATTGAAGGTGTGCTGGCAGAAAACGTTTCACAGCAGCCGCAAGTTTTTGAGTTTGTCCTGCCGCAAAAGACGCATCAAAACATGAATGCTGAGGATTATCCCTTTGTCATTGTCCGCGTTATTAATGGCGAGGATCAAGAAGATCAGCACAAGGTTACTGTTAACTTGATTTTCGGAACGAAATCTGAACAGGAAGCAGGCTTTCAAGATGTTTTAAATTTAATGGAGCGTGTTCGTGTGGCATTTCGGAAGCGGCGGACGCTTGATAATCAATTTAGGGTTGAACTTCCGTATAAATGGACATTGTTCGAGGATCAGCCATATCCGGAGTGGATCGGACAGGCCATAACAACTTGGACGCTCCCAACTATAAGTGAGGAGGTAGAAGGGATTTGAGTAAAAAGAAATCAAGTATACCAGAACAATTAATCTACGTTGGCCCTACGCTACCAGGTGGCCGACTAGCGCAATACTCTATTTTCAGAGGCGGTGTTCCTGATCATCTTCAAGATCTTATAACTAATCATTTAGAAATTAATGATCTGATCGTTTCTGTAGCTACATTTCATTTGGCTCAAGCAGCGACTCAGGAAGTTGGTACTACAGAGTATTCAGCATACAAGGCGCTCAGCCAACTGAGCAGATAGGAGGGTAACATGGCACATGGAATAACGGTAAGCGAACGCTCATCATCAATTTCAGTACCCGCACAGCTTGAATCATCTATTCCTGTTGTTTTAGGAACGGCGCCAATTAATATGTCACGCCTCGGAACGGTACCTGTGAATGTCCCGATACTTGTAAAATCATTCTCGGAAGCAGTTGAGGCCGTGGGATATAGCGAGAATTTCGCGTCATACAGTTTGTGTGAATTCATGGATTCACATTTCCGACTATACGGGCTTTCACCAGTTATTTTAATAAATGTTTTAGACCCATCGACTCATAAAGCTGCAGTAGCTGCTACAGACAAGCCTGTGTCGAGTGGAGTTGTAAAGTTATCCGAAGAAGGCATTCTCATTACGTCTATAGTAGTTAAGTCTGCAGACGGAACAACTACATTTATGAAAAATACTGATTATACTGCTGCATTTGATTCAGCTGGATTTGTTGTAATAACACGAAAAGCTTCAGGTACAATTCCAGCCAACGCAATTACCTTAAAAGTTAGTTATGAAAAACTTGATCCTTCAGCTGTTGATTCAGCGGATATAATTGGCGGTTTAGATTCAGTCACTGGCAAACAAACTGGATTAGAACTACTAAATCAGGTTTACCCGCGGTTCGGGTTAGTACCGGGTCTCGTTGTGGCACCGGGTTATTCTAGCGATCCAATCGTTGCAGCAGTGATGGTTGCAAAAGCAGGTAATATCAATGGTCATTTTAAGGCTCTAGCTCTGACAGATATCCCAAGCGGAACTGGCGGTGTTAGTCTTTATACAGATGCGCCTGTCTGGAAAGCTAATAATAATTATACGGCAAGTCAGCAGGTTGTAACTTGGCCTAAGGTTACTTTCAAAGGTAAGCAATACCATTTGTCTACGCAAGTAGCTGGTACGATCGGTGAGACAGCTGAAGCTAACGGTGGTATTCCATATGTATCGCCAAGTAATAAGTCTCTCAGAGCAGATGGAGCAGTTATTGCGAATGGTTCAGAGGTTTTCCTTGGACCAGATCAGGCAGCATATTTAAACGCTCAAGGTATTCTTACGGCACTTAATTTCGTTGGTGGCTGGAAGACATGGGGGAATCACACAGGGGCATTTCCTACTGCAACTGAAGCGAAAGATTCGTTCATTGCTATCAGAAATATGTTTAACTGGATCGCTAACTCGATCGTTTTAACATATTGGAAAAAAGTAGATGATCCTTTAAGCAAACGGCTCATTGAAACAGTCACAGATGACATTAACATATGGCTTAATGGGCTAACTTCTTCGGGGGCGCTGCTTGGAGGCAGAGTGGAATTTAATCAATCTGAAAATGCGACAGCTGATTTGCTCAAGGGCTTTAGTCGCTTTCATCTCTACCTCACACCTCCTGGACCAGCTCAGGAGATGCACTTTATTCTTGAGTATGATCCAAGCTATCTCGGTTCGACATTCGCATAAGAAAGGAGTGATTTAAGTGAAGATTACTGAGAAAACAAAATCATACTCTGCTTACCTAAATGGATCAACCTATTTGGGTACGGCCGCGATAGAGTTACCAAACCTTGAATCATTAAGTGAAGTGATTAAAGGTGCGGGAATTGCTGGTGAAATCAATAGTCCTACAATTGGACATTTCGGCAGTCTAGGGATGACAATCAACTGGCGAACAGTTGATCCGTCTGCGATTAGACTAGCTGAACCACAACTGCATGCTATAGACTTCCGTATTGCTAGCCAAACATTGGACTCAGCAAACGGTCAATATAGCACTGATTCAACAAAGATTTCCGTAAGAGCGATGCCTAATGGTCTTACTCTTGGAAATTTGGAAACTGCAACTCAAACAGGCACAAGCAATACCTTCGAAGTTAATTACATCAAAATTGTAATTAACGGAAAGGTTGTGCTGGAGCTCGACAAATTAAATAGCATTTATATTGTAAATGGAACAGATTATCTAGCTGCTGAGCGTGCGGCGCTCGGTAAATAAGGAGTGAAGTAGTCAATGGTAAATGATAAAAAATTCGTTTTGCACCGATCAATTGATGTTGATGGCGAGAAAATAACAGAGTTTGAAATTAATTTTGAAGATTTATCTGCTGATGATATTTTATCAGCGGATCGGCAATACAGCGCTGAGAATCCTGGCGAAACTTCGTTTGTTAAGGAGATTTCAAAATCTTACTTAGCATACATTGCAGCGCGTGGAGTTAAGCAGCCAGTAGAAGTAATTAGAAAACTATATGCAAAAGACTTTACGAGGATCACGGTCTTAGCGCAAAATTTTTTGCTTTATTAGGCTTAGCAGAACACAAAGGGATTCAGCAGTTGAAAAAAATTGCAGGGTCCCTTTCTATTTTTTATCACACTCCGATCCCATATTTTATGAGTTTGCCAGTCCGAGAATTAATTGAATGGTTGGAGGACGCAAATGAGCGTCAAAAGCAAAGGTAAGTGGGGTGGTTTAAGTGGCTGGGAAAATTTATAAAATAGCTTTTGAGCTCGCATCTAAGCTTGAAGGTTCTTACAATTCAAATATGACGAAGGTGTTGCATGATTTAACGGAGTTGGAGAGAAAGGCCCGTGATTTAAATTCTATTCGTGTTTCTGGCGATATGGTAAATTCACTTCGAACGGGACTCCAGAACGTTGAAAATCAAATACGAACACTTGATGCTCTCCGTATCACTGGACACATGGCCACTCCATTACGAAGTGCGCTTGTGGATATAGAACGCAAGATTAGAACGATAAATTCGCTACACCTTTCTGGCGATATCGTTAGACCTTTGCAGACTGGATTACGGCATTTAGTAGAGGAATTTCGGCATTTAAGAACCACCCCGTTCCCCAATGGAGTTTTCACCAACCTAAATGTTGAGCTACGTGAAGCAGTCGTTAATGCTCGCCATCTTTTACAGTCATTAAGATTAATTGGTGCGTTTCGAATGCCCGGTAATATGTTTAGAACAGACATGCGTGATTATTTACGAGATGTTACAGCTCTTGAACGGCGCATGCGTGACTTGCAGAATGCTGGAGGCCCAGGTGGTGGTGGTGGCGGAGGGGGCGGTGCTGGCGGCGCTGCTTCTAGTTTCGATCTTATTCGAAACTCCGCATTAGGAGCAGCTGGGGCAATAGCGAAACTTGCTACCGGAGGCATACTGTTGGGTACTGGTCTTGTCGTTGGAACTGCAACCTTAATAGGGAAGTTTACAAGCGAAGCTGTTGAGGGACAAGCTCAGCTACAAGCAGCGACCGGAGCAACGGCTATGCAAATGATTACTATGAAAAAAACATTATCGAACATCTACAAAGACGGCATAGGTGAAGACTATCTCGATGTTGCTAATTCAATCGCCATTGTTAAGCAGGTAACAAAACAATCGGGTGATGAACTAGAAAGGACAACGAGAAATGCCATTGCCTATCGGGATGTGTTTCAAGAAGACATCACGCAGTCAATTAAAGGCAGCGACACGATGGTCAAAAACTTTGGGATATCATCAGCACAAGCTTTTAACCTACTTGCTGAAGGTGCTCAAAAGGGTTTGAACAAATCAGGGGAGTTAATTGACTCTGCAAATGAATATGCACCACATTTCGCAAAACTTGGTTTTACTGCTGAGCAAATGTTCGATACCTTCTCAGCCGGTCTTGATGCAGGAGCTTTTAACTTGGATAAGGTTGGCGATGCAATAAAAGAATTCAATATCCGGTCTAAAGATATGTCGAAGACTTCGATTAATGCATATAAATCCCTCGGCATGAATGCTGAGAAGATGTCGAAAACTTTTGCAAAAGGTGGTCCCGAAGCTCAAAAGGCTTTTGCTCAAATCGTAAAGGCTATTTCAAGCATAGAAGATCCAGTTAAAAAGAATGCTGTGGGCGTTGAAATTTTCGGAACACAGTTTGAAGATATTGAAACGGATGTAATTAAGGCGATGGGTTCAGCTAGGAAGCAATTTGATATGACTAAAGATACCTTGGATCAGCTTAGTAAGGTTAAGTACGACACACCTATGAATGCATTCAAGAGTATTGGAAGAATCCTGCAGGTTGAGCTGTTGCAGCCAATTGGAGAAGAGCTTCTTCCTGATTTAAAGAAGTTCGGTGATTGGGCGAAGAAATTTGCGAATGAGTATGCTCCTCAAATCGCATCAAGCATTAAAAATGCTATTCAAGAGGCTCGTAAATATATCGGTACTCATTTTTTAAATAATCCTGAGTTTCAAAAGCTAAAATCAATTGAGAGTAAGGTTGATTTTATCTTTACTGACATCAAGGAATCTTTTAATAAATGGTGGGAAAGTGATGGCAGAACTATTGTTAAGGATGGTACTGAGAAATTAACCGATACAATGATCTTAACATTGGAAAAATCCTTGCCAGAACTAACTGAAATGGGTTTGCATTTAGGTGAAGGCTTAGCATCTGGTATGTGGGATGGTTTAAAAAAATCTCAATTTTTCGGATGGTTTATTAAGTGGGCAGATGGAACATACGTCAAAGGTGCCTATAAGTATTTAGGCATGGATATTGATAAAATTGTCAATCCTCCAATAACGGCACCAGGTTTTAGTGGTAATATAAACGGTTTTAGTAAGGATAATCAATCGAAACCAAATTCACCGAATAACCCCGATGCTTTTTGGGAAATTGCAAACGCTAAGCGGCTAGGTATTGGAGAGCGGGCTAAAGGCGGGTTAGTTACCAGTCCAGAATTATCTTGGTTAGGTGAAGGCGGATATAATGAATGGATTATTCCTGAGAATAATTCAAAGAGATCGCGTGACTTGTTGTCAGCTGCTAACAGCAGCATGGGTTATAGTGCTCCTGCGACGGGTGGGGATTTTGTTTTTAGCCCGACTTACTATATCTATGGCAATGCTGATCAGGCTGCGCTACAGCAGTTAGATCATCGTTCACGAACTGATTTCGGAAGACAATTTGACGCTTATAAAGAGGAGCAAAGGCGTGTGAATGTAAAATGACTTACACCACAATAATGGGCGATACATGGGACGGTATTGCCTATAAAGTGTATGGAAAAGGTGCGCATATGACGACTCTTATGCTTGCAAATCAGGAGTATCTTGAATTGGTTGTTTTTTCGGCTGGCACCATTTTAAAAGTGCCGGAATTAAAAAATGATAGTACGTCCGCTTTGCCACCATGGAAGAGGTGAGTAAATGCAGCGAGCACGAGAGGCAGAGGTAGTTATTAGTTACAACGGTCAAGAGATAACTGCATCTATAAAAGACTCTTTGTTAGATTTGTCTTACTCGGACAACCCTGCAGGGCAAATTGATGATCTACAAATCAGCTTAGAGGACCGCCATCAAAAGTGGCAAGGACCATGGAGCCCAGCAGAGGGAGATTCAGTATCAGCAAGCATCCGTTTAATTAATTGGGATTATAGTTTGAAAACAATCAGTTTCCCTCTCGGTACATTCGAGGTCGATTCTGTTGCGCTTAGCGGACCTCCTGATGTTGTTAAAATTAAAGCATTGTCTTTACCCGGCGGGACATCTGTAAAGCAGGAAAGGCGCTCTCAGGGCTGGGAGAAGATAAGTCTCAGAGCAATAGCGCAAGATATTGCTAAACGAGCAAAACTAAAGTTATTGTATGATGCTCCTGATAATCCGATTTACGAGAGAATCGATCAAATGGAACAATCAGATATGGCATTTTTGCTCGATACATGCACTAAAGAAGGTATCGCACTTAAGGTATCGTCTGGGAAGCTAGTATTGTTTGATGAAGCCACTTATGAAAAGCAAAATGTTGTTGCAACGATAACGCGGGGCATAGATGCGATTATTAATTACTCGTTCAGTTGGAGCACTACTGATTCTGCTTATCGAGCATGTCAAATAACATATGCTGATAGTAAAAAGCATAAGGAAATTAAGGTTGTATACACACCGCCAGGTGCACCTAAGCAAGGCCCAATGTTAAAAATTAATGAGAGCGTAAATTCTGAAGGTGAAGCGCTCAGATTGGCGAGCAAGAGACTGCGAGAACAAAACAAAAATTTTGGTCGCGCAAGTCTGCAATTAGCTGGAGACGTAAGGTTGTCAACGGGATTAACGATTAATTTAGTCGGTTGGGGTAGATATGACGGAAAATACATTATTGAACGGGCTGAACATTCAGTTGGCGGGGGCGGATACTCAACATCCGTAGACATTCGGATGGTATTGGGGTGGTAGTTGATGAAAAATCTAATTAGGGCCGGAAGGGTATCAACTGTAAATGCAAAGACTTGCGCCGTTAGAGTTGTTTTTGGTGACATCGATAATCTTGTAAGCAAGGAGTTGCCACTTTTACTCCATGCAGGGAATTATGTTTTGCCGGAAGTAGGACAAAGAGTTCTTTGTGTGTTTTTTGGAAATGGAGTCAGTGAAGGGTTATGCCTCGGAACATTTTATACTGATGAGGATACTCCTCCAACTGTTTTGCCTAGTAATAGAGGAGTATGGTTCCCTGATGGCAGCCACGTATATCATAACTCTTTAACGGGAGTGTTGCACGTCATGGCTGCTGGCCGTGTCCGGATCGATGGAGACCTTGAGGTAACTGGCACGATTACTCATGGAGGATTGATACCATGATAGGAGCTCTAGGACCTGTCGTATTTGTTGCTTCTCATCAAACGATCCGTACCTTTTCGGATTTTAAGCGTAATAGCACAAGCAGGTGGGCTAAACATGAAGTTATCGGTATGAAACCTTTGACTCAGCGTATCGGCCCGGGATTGGATACGATTGCTTTTGCAATGATTTTTGATGCTAAATACGGATTGAACCCTCGCAAAGAACTGGATGCATTAACAGCTTTAGAGCGTAGCGGCAAGCCTTTAGCACTTACTATCGGGGGTAAAGGAGTAGGGACAGGGCTCTGGATTATTACTGGACTTGATCAACAATGGAATATAGTTGATGCTGCTGGAAATATCGTAAAGGGTACAGCGGCTATTACTTTAGAGGAGTATGTGAAATGAGCATTGTTATTAATATGGATGAAATCACTTCAATCAACTTTGCGCCATCGCCCTCTGAAGAATTGATACAAAATGTAAGAACAATATTGTCTACTCTGCAAGGGTCAGTACCAATTGAGCGTGATTTCGGAATAGACTCTTCGATTATCGATGAACCGATCCAAATAGCCAAAGCTCGGCTGACAAGTTTAATTTATGAAGCAATAACAAAATATGAACCGCGGGTTAATATCGAATTGATTGAATTTGAGGATGACCTATTTAACGGAATATTAGTGCCCATTGTACATCTCGGGGAGGTGATCGGATAATGGCACTCGTTAATCTACCTGAAATCGAATATGTTAGTCAAGAAGTAACAGAAACACTTAATAATATGGTGACGGTCGTTGAGGCTTTGACAGGTAGAACTCTTTATCCTGCCGATCCTCTACGGCTTTTTTTATTATCTCAAGCAGCATTAATAGTTCAGCAGCGGGTGCTCATCAACAAGGTAGCAAAAGAAAATCACCTAAGATACGCTCGTGAGGGCGTGCTTGATCATATAGGAGCTCTTGTAGAAACGGAGCGATTGAAATCAACTGCAGCAACAACAACAATTCGATTTACTTTATCTGCTGCTCAGTTATCAAATGTAACAATTCCAGCGGGTACAAGGGTAAGTACACAAAGCGAACCGAAGCGATATTTTGCAACATCTCAAACCGCAACTATTGCCGCTGGAGCGATTAATGTTGATGTTTTATCGGTTTGTACTGAAGAAGGGTCTATTGGAAATGGATATTTAGCCGGTCAAATCAATCAAATTGTTGATCCTATAGCATTCGTTTCTACGACAACCAATATCACTACAAGCAGCGGGGGATCTAATACTGAGGATGATGATGCATTTCGAGAGCGAATTCATACGGCACCTGAAAAGTTTTCAGTTGCAGGACCTGAAGGGGCATACGAATATTGGGCAAAGTCCGCTAATCCATCAATTGTAGATGTATCGGTCAGCTCACCATCTCCTTGTGCAGTATTAATTGTACCGCTGCTTGAGGGTGGAGTTGTTCCAAGTCAAAATATTCTAGAAGCAGTTAATGCGATTTGCAACAACAAAAAAATACGTCCGCTGACTGATCAGGTGACCGTGTCAGCTCCTACAACAGTTAGCTATAACATCTCTCTAACCTATTGGGTTAATCGTGAGCGAAACTCTGAGCTTAATGTTATACAACCAGCCGTTACAAAAGCAATAAGTGAATTTGTGATATGGCAAAAGTCGCGACTTGGAAGAAGTGTAAACCCTTCTGAACTAATTCGGAGAATCATGGACGCTGGCGCATACAGAGTTACAGTCATAAGTCCTGTATACACCGCGGTAGGTCAAACAGCGGTTGCGATTGCAAATACAGTCACAGCGAATTATGGAGGGTTGACTGATGATTAATTTAAGCCAGGTTAGCTTGCTTGATCTATTACCCCATAATCTCAAAATGGATAAATCAGTTTCCGCTGCAGCTCAGGCAATTGATGCAGAGTTGGCTATAACTACTGCGGAAATCAATAAATTATCCATTTATACAAGGTTGGACTCACTAACATCTGAGGAAGCTGATGCGTTAGCGTGGCAATATCATGTTGATTTTTACGATCCAAGTTTGCCTCTTGAGAGGAAAAGGGCATTAGTTATAAATAGTTTTGCTTGGCATCGGCGTAAGGGTACGCCTTCGGCTGTGGAGGAATTGGTTGCAACTATCTTTGGTGATGGTGAAGTGCTCGAATGGTATCAATTCGGTGGTGAGCCGGGCACTTTCAGAGTTGCGACAAGTAACAATGAGGTGACAGATGAACAAGCGCAGAGATTAATTGATGCAATTGGAACGGTTAAAAACACTAGATCACATTTGAATGGAATCCAAATTACAGCAACCGATGATTTGAATTTATATTTTGGGTATGTGGTACATGTTGGCGAATATCTAACTTTTGAGCAGGTGACATAATGGGAGCATTTAACGGTTTACGTATTACGACTAAAGGATTGGCTTTGCAAGCGAAAGCTCAAGCGGGTAAACCTTTGCACTTTAATCGCATTGCGATGGGTGATGGCTCTTTGACTGGACAGGCTATCGAGGGTTTGAATAGCTTAATAAGTGAGAAAAAATCTTTGACAATTACTAAATTATTGCCACTAACAAACGGTAAGGCGACTGTCGGATCTTCTTTTTCGAATTCAGACATCACGACATCGTTTTATTTTAGGGAACTTGGAGTATTTGCACAAGATCCGGATATTGGAGAGATTTTATATTGTTATGGCAATGCAGGAGCAAATGCTGATCAAATCCCTGCAGCTGGAAATGGTACGGACAAAGTTGAAAAAGCAATAGATGTAATCACAATCGTCGGAAATGCTGCGACTGTTACTGCCAATATAAATAACTCCCTTATATTTGTGACAAAAACTGAATTTGATGCTAAGGTAACCGAACTTACGGCAGCCGGCAGTGTTACGGATGTTAGAATTGGAAATCGAACAGCTAACGATACGACAACACCATCGTTTTCTGGAACATTAACTTCACTGATTTCTGGAATCTTTGCATTAATAAAAGGGATTACAGGGAAAACAAGTGCGCTAACCCCACCAGTAAAGTCCATTGAGCAATTAAACAATGAAAAAGTGGATAAAGTGGCAGGAAAGCAGCTTTCTACTGAAGATTATTCAACAGCTGAGAAAACGAAGCTTTCCGGGATAGCAACTAATGCGAATAACTATACACATCCAACGAGTCATCCGCCGTCGATCATCACGCAGGATGCAAGTAACCGTTTTGTAACAGATACGGAAAAGACGACTTGGAGTGCCAAGGCCGGAACAGTGTCTCCAGTATTCACAGGAATACCGACAGCTCCTACGGCTCTAAAAGGTACTAATTCAAATCAACTTGCAACTTTAGCGTTTGTTAATGCAAGTAATGAAACTATACTGCTGTCTAGTGGAACAAACTTAAATAGCCTCATTATCACAGGTAAATACAATGGTACAGGTCTTATTAACACGCCAGCGGCCCTTGGAGGTGCTTGGTGTTTCGTTGATGTTACCGGATATTCAGAAGCCACTAATTGGGCAACTCAAACCGTCAGAGATTTTTACACAAACAGAGTTTGGGAACGAAGATTGAACAACGGTATTTGGACAGAATGGATTCCGCTATATCAAACTTACATCATTCCAGGCGATACAGTTATATTGTCTTCCCCAGCAGAAAAGGCTGGTGAGTACAACCTAAAAACGTTCAGGGTAAAAAGAGCAGGGAAATACAGAGTAAAAGGTGAATGGCGTACAACCGATAACGGATATGCAGGAACTATGAGTATAAGATTGGCTATTGCAAGTGCTGGTAACTTGACTGCTGATAGTATGAACTATGGAGTAGGCACGACATCAAGTACTTTTTCAGCATTTTCATTTGATTTCGATTTGGCAGTTCCTGAAAATACTACTATTGTTTTGTATGGTCACAGAGGTAGTTCCTCACCATACCCAATAATAGTAATAAGAAATGTAACTTTATGTGGTACTGAGGTTTTTGATAATACTGCTGGGGCTAACAGCGTATCCGAATACTAGAGGGAGGTTGGGAGATTGTTGCTTGTTGAATTTGACAAAATTACGGGTGTATTAATTGGGGCATCTAAATGGTCAACAGGGTTTATTGACCTGCCAGAAACGTCAGCAAGTTGCTTGATTGAGGATAAAGAAACAGCCGACGCAATCTGGATTTCTCATACAAACAAAGGCGAAGTTGTAATTCAAGTTGATGAACAGGGGATGTTCATGTCAGCCGAGATTGAAGAGGTGACTCCAGTAGTACCTGAGACGCCTAAGACACATGAGCAACTGCGGATTGAGCAGTTAGAAAGTGACAACCTAACTCTTAAGATGGCCATTTTTGATCTTTACACCATGATAGTCCCTTCTGAAGCCGAATGAGCATGTTAACAAACATGTTGCTTAGGCTTCTTTTTATTTCACTGAGAGGGGGTGAGTCTATGTTTTCACAAGCGCTTATTGATGTATCTGTATCTCTCATCGTTGCTGGTCTTCGCACGTTTAATCAAGTTCCAAATACAATCAAGCCTTCGGTAAAATCCACACTAGAGGCAATTGGATTAGGTACAGACGGAAAGCCTTTGCCACAATCGGAATAAGTCAGGAAGCTCCTATTTGATGGGCTTTTTTTATATTTTCATAGATTAATTCGAATAGGAGGCTGAAATGGAGCAGACAACAATCATCATGGCGTTATCGGCACTCGGTACCATTAGTGCAATATTGCTCGGGTGGATCGGGCAAAACCGGATAGTGCGACAAAATACACGAAACGATGCAGGCAATGATGCGGCACTTAAAACAGATGTCGATTATATCAAACGTGGTGTAGATGATATGAGACTGGAACAGCGTGTACAAGGACAACGTTTTGAACAATTAGCAGAGCGTGTAACGCGGGTAGAAGAGTCTGCTAAACAAGCCCATCTGCGTCTTGATCGATCTGAAAAACCAAACTAAAAAGGTGAGGATGATTACTATGGAATGGAACGCTATTTTTCAACTTATAGATCCAAAATTATTGATTGTTGTTGCTGCTTGTTGGGTAATTGGATTCTTTCTAAAGGACACACCTGCTATACCAAACTGGAGCATCGTCTATATCGTTACAGGTGCTTCATTGGCGCTTACAGTCTGGTTGATTGGATGGAGTGCTGAAGCGGTTATTCAAGGCGTTCTTGCTGGAGCATTTGCGGTATACGGCCATCAATTTGTAAAGCAGGCTAAGGAGAGGGCTGAGAGCGATGAGTAACTGGATTTATGACCCTTCTTATCGCTTAACCAGCCCGTTTGGCATGCGCATGCATCCAATCCTTAAAGTGAACAAGTTTCACCGCGGCGTCGATTTGGTTGTCACTCCCGGCAACGGTCCGCTACATGCCTTTGTAGAAGGTACCGTCATGTATGCTGCAATGGGTAAGCCTGGTATAGGCATCCCCGCAGAGATGGGGATCGTCGTGGCAATTAAAGACGACAAAGGTTATCTGCACCTATACGCACATCTCAGCACCGCTGTCGTCAAGGTAGGACAAAAGGTTGCAAAAGGGCAAGCAATCGGAAATCAGGGTACCACAGGCTCCAGCACAGGCAATCACTTGCATTATGAGATCCGTCGAGCAGCCACACCAAGACACGGATGGACCGATACAGAGGCGGGTGTCGTGGAGCCTACCAAATACCTGCAAGACTATTACAAGGCAGCAGCGCCTATTGTGGTGCCGCCAAAAGTAGAGGTGAAACCTATGTTGAAACCAGAAGATGCAAACAAAATTATTCCGTTTATTAGTGCGGCATATGGCTTGGCTAAAGACAAGGCGAGCCGCGATGAAGCACACAGATTGGCTAATGAGCTGCGAACCGCAAGCGGACAGCCGAAGCAATAAAGACAAGTCCTATGGTATATTGTTACCAAATCCGAAAGCATCGGTCGTGGAAAAGCATCCCATAAGCAAAAGCCCCTAACCTTAACTGGTTGGGGGTCAATAATGTTCTTTTTAAAAACTCAATTTATTTCTCTGTTTATCCTTCTAACAGAATTGGGCAACATGACATCAATTTCATGTTCAGAAAACGTTTGTTCTTCATCTGTTTTCAGTGCTTTCTGTGCTGCTTTATAACTCTTATAGTCGGTTCTTGGTGACTGAGCATAGATTTCAGCTGTTCTATTTTGTAACTCATCTCTTTTAGCCATTAAATCCGAAGCTTCAATCACATCAAAGTCTGTGAGCAATGAGATATATTCCTCTCTAATTTTCCACAATGCATCAGCGGCATTTTGATGACTCTGTGCTGTTTCAACAAGATCAAAATTTTTAGTATACGCATTTAGTATCAAAAGGACTATTGATATAAAAGCCCCTATAAGACCGGTAATTTTTTCATTAGTAAGTACTGTAGTAAAAAAACTGCCCGTTGTTAGGGCGGAAAGAACGATTTGCCATATTTTAATATGTTCATTCTTAGTTAAAAGACGATTTACGATTTTATTATGACAGGTAAATGTGTAAACAATGCGCCCGTACGCTTCTCTTATCTGTGATTCCAATTTATACCCTTGGCTAACTGGGGAATTTCGTTCCATAAATTTTCCTCCATGCTTGTTTTGATGAATAATGCAGATCTTTATTTTCATATTCAACTGCCTGCAAAGAGTCAGTGTAGGCAGTTGCTGCTTTGGTTTGAAAATTACCTGTTTTAAAAACGTAACGATTACTGCCGGGTGCAAGCCAATAATGTTGTGAGGTATCTATATCCTTAAGGTACTTGAAGAAATCTCTGCTCATGAAATCATAATAAAGATAAGATTTTTCCTTATGTGACCAATCCCCTAAAAATTTATACGCCAATGTATCAATTAAGATACCGCTCATAGGTACATCACAGTTATTTTTCCATGCACGTGCCATTCTGCATAACCTTTTCAAGTTTTTATTAGTAAGAGTATTTCTAGAGTTAATTGCTTCAATTTCTTTTCTAGGATCAGTTGTTTTCCACGACCCTCCGTTATTGGTATCTGGGTAGTTGTAACTATTAATATTATTAATAAAACCAGGTACAATTTCAAAATTAATATTATCATTAAAGTTTAAAGCTATTACTTGCCCATCTCCCTTTATATGAGTGGTATCATAAGTTTTTTGTAATACGTTCTTAACTTCTTGCAGTAAGGCTGATTGCCCATTACTGTTATAGCTGTTGAACTTATTGTATGTAGCAGTGGGTAACTGAACAATTATATCGATATCGCTTGTCCATATTTCAGTACCTCTCCCATAGGAACCCACATATAAACTGTGTAACGTCTCGGAAGTGCTCCCCCAATAATCGATATTAATTCTTTTAGTAATTTGTTTATACCGATTTTGTATTTTTTCAACGGTATCATCGTTCATTCTTAAGTTCGAGCAAAAACTAGAAAAATAATCACTTACAGACATAAGGAAATCCCCCTTGAATTATCTAATATCTATCTATTTTTATCGTTTTAATTACAGATAGATTCTACTACAATTCTATTCGTATGGGTATATTTTCCTGTAAATAGATAGTTTGAAGATGCAAAAAACGATAAAAAACTCGTTGGTTGCATCATTTCGACTTCCTTCGCCTTCTCACATCATCCACCACTCCCAAACCCAATCAATTTTGGTTGTCGGAGTATTCCAGAGTCGCTAAACTCTAAAGCCGTAACTCTACAGGGAAACGGAACTGCCAGCCATCTAACGTCAGATTTCTTCATTCCGGCGGAAAGTACGGAGAATGGGCATTCCCCAGGGTGTTGTTCCATAAATTGCTTCAGTACCTTTTTGGATGCTGCGTCGATCCCTGAAACGTGACCAACATAACGATCCTCGTACCGTAGTACAAGACTAGATACATAACCGTTCTTTAATTTGATACCCACAACATCGGCGGTAATCCGGACTTCTTTCCGCTTCTTGAACCAATATTTATGTTTCTTAGCTTCGACATACGGACTATCCAGTTTCTTAGATATGATACCTTCCCATTCACGAGTGTTTACCCATTCCCATAGAGCTGGGCCATCGTATACTAGGTCAGTAACAAATACCCGAGGTTGCTTCTCTGGGAATTTTGAAGCAAGACGAGCATACCTCTCTTTAAATGGGAGTGGCCGGATATCCTTTCCTTCATCGTACAGCATATCAAAAGCTACAAATATCACATTCTCATCGTATTTTTTTCGATTAACTCCAACAAGAACGCGCTGAAAGTTAGGTCGACTGCCATCAAAGTATGCGATCTCGCCATCTAGCACACAGGCTCCAATCCGCAGCGGACTTAACAATTCAACAATTTCGGGAAAACGATCGTTTCTAGGTTCAACCCTTTTAGAAAATATCTCTACTCCGCCATTGCCATCCAGCCTGACTAGTGTTCGAACGCCGTCCCATTTAATTTGATAGCCCCATTCTGGTCCGGTTGGGATTTCAGGAGCTGTGATTGGTGCCATGGGTACGATTGGAAGCTTCATTTCATTCATGTGATTTTCCTTCCCACCTGTTTTTTCATTTTCAGATTATGGTTTACATCTTATTGGGAAAATATTTTAGTTTTTCATAGTCAATCCAAAATACCGTGTAGTAAAAAGCTGGTAATGAAACTATAATCTTGAGTAACTAGTTTAAAAGGAGTGGAAGTCCATGTTGCTAGTAGGGCTTATTGGAGGCATACTCGGAATACTGTTGTGCATAATTTTGTTTTTTGGTGGATTAATGACCATATTTGCAGGAAATGAGCAGGTAATGTTATTTGTTGGAGCTTTAGTCGTATTGATTACAAGTATAATTGGTATTGTAGCCGGTGTATCGGCGGAGAAAAAAACGAAATATTCAACGATCTTATTCTTTGTATCAGGTGGTATCAACTTAATTGCTGGCTTATTTTCTACTTATGCAATTATTTTAATCGGTGTTGTGTTCTTGTTCGGAGGCATTCTAGGGGTATTTAAGTTAGAGAAGAAAAGTAATAGCGCAGCACTGTAGCCGAGGGGAGCTTTCCCTTCGGCCTTTTTTTTACCAAAAATCATGTTCTTCTTTTTCATAGTCGTTTCTCTGCAATGCTCCAATAATGGTCCTCTTTACTAACCCCGTTGGTTTATAATCCGCATTCCCACAAAGATTTGTAATTGTTGGGCGGCTTACACCGCTCCATTTATGTAATTGAGCTTGAGAAATCCCCTTGCGATCTAACCAAGCCCCGAGTTTTGTCCTTTCTCTTCCGAGATGCTCACTCCAAGCCATTTAATATCCCACCTTTATCAACTATGTGATAAGGATGGACATGAACCGCTAAAAATATACATGCTCTATGAATATTTTTAGCACATTGTACGAGCAGACGCCCATATACTACTTCCATAACCAGATACGGAACGACAGACTTCGGCGCCAGTCTAGTTCTATAACCGGTTATGGAAGGAGTGAATCGACAACATGAGTACAGTTGGAATCGATGCAGGTGGGGATTCAACCAAAATCTATGATGGAAAATTTCTTCAGCGTTTTCCATCATCAATCGGATATGACTGGCGGGAGCGGAATCTTATTCAGCAGCAGGGAGAACATGATTTTGAGTGGGAGTATCGTGGGCAAAAAGGTTTTGCGGGAACATTAGCGCTCTTTGAAAGCGATTGTGCTGAAAGCCGTAAAGGAGACAGCAAGGCACATCCAGATGCGCTGTTACGAATCCTAATTGCCTTGCATCAGTTTACAGATGGAATTGAGCATAAGATCGTCGTTGGGCAACCGATTTTGACTCATACCAAGGAAGAAAAGGAACTAATCAAGGAAATGGTAATTGGCAGGCATGAGTTATCAGTAAATGGTCGATCAAAAATCCTATTAATAACTCGCTGCGAAGTTGCAGCAGAAGGGGTTACGGCGGGGTTACTTGCTCCAGGGGCAGGCACGGTTCGTGTAATCGATATCGGAAGTGGCACAGTGAATTTCGGGTCTCTTATTGATAGGAAGTTTAACGATAAGGGGAGCTTCACATTGTCGAATGGAATGGAAACAATACGATCAGCTGATCCAAGTGCATTCGGTCGCCAGATTGCGCTCAAGGCGATTGCAGGGGGGTGGAAAAGCGAAGATGCTGTTTATCTCTGTGGCGGAGGTGCAGGCTTGTTATTGGAAGTAGTTCAAGAGTATTTCCACAGAGCACAACTGCTAACTGTAGAACCAGTAACAGCAAATGTGAGAGCATTTTATGAGATAGCGAGGAAATTATATGGCTAAAGATATCGCAATAATACAGGTTTGTTTCAATCTGCTCGATCCATTTCAACGAAAATTATATGAACGTGCGTCTAACTTTCCTAATCGTTCCGGTTATTGCAAACGACTGATTCAATGGGATATAGATCGGGAAGAAGTGGGATACGTTTCAGTGGGACGTAAAACGTCTGTGGTATCTCAAGCTTTAGATGATTTTCAAGTTGAGGGCTTTATTTAAGAAAGGGTGAATGATTTGAGAGTAATTGTAAATGGGCGGGATTTAACTGAGAGGACTGAATCGCTTGGAGAAAAGGAAAAGCACTACTTCGAAGTTATTAAATCGGCGGTTTATTGTATCGTTGGGGCTATCGCTATCATTTGTTTGCCTGGTGTATTTCACTTCATTGCCAGCTTACCTATTGATTTCGGCGCGGATAGCGTCATCAATTCTTTTAAAATATTGCGTTAAACAGGGAAAACCGCCATGGGCGCAAATAGGTTAAGGCGCTGCGGGCGGTTTACCCTCAGCATATGCAAGACATTCGAAAAAGATGCAAGTACACAGGAGGTTTTATACCGTGAGTACGATGACATTTCGATTAACACCGAATGGTATGCATCAGGTTATCGCTCCAACTGTATGTATTGAGACGATTCGGATCACATTAATCGATCGTCTCAAGTCCGGGGCAAAGGTTATTGTGGAACATATTGAGCGGAATAAAATTGCATATCGGATAGGTGCTGCTACATTGGTCGTTTTATTCGCTGGAGGATTCGATATGATTGCGCATGCTGCAGCGGCAGTCGATCCGTCAACAGCCGGCATCGATGAAGGGGCTCGCAAGATTTATAAAAAGCTGATTAGTGTCGGCAAATGGGTGATTATCATAAAGGGCGGTTTCGACACAATAAACTCGACGGTCCAAGGTGACTTTATTCAGGCACGTAAATCATTTTTATCTTATCTTCTGGTGTACATCATCCTTCTTGGATTGCCGTGGGCTTTTGGTCAGGTTGAGTTGCTTTTTGAAGGCATGGAAGGGATGTGATTTCGGTGGTGCCAATGAAATTCCGCATATCATCGGAATACGGAGTCATGGAGGAAATCCGTAACGGTCGCGTTCATCATGGGATTGACTTAGCGATGCCGCGCGGTACTGAATTGCACAGCATAGCGGAAGGCACTGTCGAGCGGGTGGTTGATTACGGAGCAACAAATTTAGGGAAAGGCATTTTTATACGGAGTGAAGACGGTAGCATTCATGTGTATGGTCATTTAGACAAAGTAATCGTTCATCGTGGCGATCATGTTGATTCTGGTGATCTAATAGGATTGAGCGGAAATACAGGACACAGCAGCGGACCGCATTTGCATTTTGGACTTATTAAAGATGGACATTTTACTGATCCGACTCCCCTAGTTGAAGCGGTACAAAATTTCTCAGGCGAGATTGCAGGTCCGGGTATTTTTCAAGTCAAAGGTCCTGCATCTTGGATCATTGATAAAGCAATGGATGGGAGCTTTAAAGAGCATGTTAAATCCAATATACAGGAGCACATTCATGATTTTTTGGTGGATGCAGGTGCAGTATTATTTGAACTAAGTTTTTCAATAGGTCTGATTGGCTGTGCATCACTAATCATACTCGGAGCGATGGGGTTAAAAGATGGTTATCGGTGGGCAGGATTAACCTTCGGAGCATGCGCACTTGTCAGGCTATTGTTGGGAGGATCAGCATCATGAATACTGTCTCGTTCGGTAAATTTCTGCAAGTCGTAAATCCCGAATATGTCTATTTAAGAATAAAACCAAACAATTCCGTCAGAAACCAAGGGTCATATAAGATCGCACGAGCAATAGCTGCGCTTTACAAAGCTGCTCTTGCAAACATCAAGATAGAGGAGCATCGGTTGATTAAAGCTTTTGGTCGGGATTTTGTTCTTGGCACAAAGTATCGCTATACGCTACCTGGCAAGATTGCCTATTTTGTTTACATGGAGCATAAGAAGGTTGAGTTTTATTTCATCGTGCCCAGGCAGCATCTTAGCTACATGAGGGAGAAGATGTCGGATGTTTGGGGTGCGGTGACGATTGAGGAAGTAGGGGAACTGCCGCAGTTTGGAGCAAATGCGGCAAAGTACCAACTTGCCTATGAGAAAGAAGATGCGCTCAGTGTAGCTACGGATCGCCGAAGCAATGAATTATTGAATAGCAATTTAAACACAGTTGAGCTGTTGGAGGAAGGAGATCGTCTCGGGATATTATATAACTTCATCCCTGTAAATCAGATTAGTTGGAGGCATTTATATAAGGCCACAATTACAAAGGTAAACCGCTGCCTTCCTGTTGAGCGGAATAAATTTGGTGCGACCTACGCCGTAAAATATGCACTGTCATTTCTCGATCTTATATTCCGCGAGATAGCCGAGGTCCTTGGCGGAGAGAAGAAAGGCATGAGCGACAGCAACGTCATTGAAAGCATAATTGAGCGTTTGAATGGTTCTCGTAAAATCAGCGAGAGCACATCCAAAAAGGCTGGGAGCACAGTTTTAGATACTCAAATTGTTGTTATTGCTGAAAGCCTGGATACACTCCGGCAACGAAATGCTGCCCGTAGCCTAGCTCAATCATTTGACACAATCACAGAAGATAATCGATTTATTTATAAACCATACCGCCTGCAGCTCTGCTTCACTGATCGTGATATTCGCGCAGAGCGGAATCTGATTGGAGACCTGGAGGCTCAGAACTTTATTGCTCTGGCTGGCCGCGATGTGTTGGAACGCTATAACTTTATTGATCGAGTGGAGACACAGGAGACAGAGGTTCCTGATGATTTGAAATCAGGGGTCATGTGCATTGGTGAGAATGTGTTTCGTGGTAATGCGCAGCGTGCGTATGCATCAACCGATCGGGAGTATCAAAATCTCACTTATGTCTTAATTGGACCAACGAGGGCAGGCAAATCAACACTAATCGGTAACATGATTCGTGATGCAATTACTGCTGGGGAATGTGCAATCATTTTTGATTTTGTGGGACAATGCGAGCTGAGCCGAGAAGTTGCAGATGCAATCCCTTCGGATAAAACTCTGGTCATCGAGTGTAGTGATTTCCGAAAACTGCAAGGTTTAGGTTATAACGAGGTTGGTCGCAGCTCAGATCCGTTTGAAGCGTACGACAATGCCAAGAAACAAACAACGCAGCTGCTGACGTTGGTAAACTCCATCAATGCGGAGGAAACGAAACTCTCAGCCAAGATGCAACGATATCTTGTCAGTGCTGCCTTGGTGACATTTATCAGCGGCGGCAGTATTCGGGATATGTTTGATTGTTTGCAGGATCATGAGACGCGTGCGAGGTTGATTCGTTCGGTACCGACAACCCAAAAAGAGAACCTCAAAAAATATATTCGATGGTTGGGCGAACTCGACGACTGTGATAAGGCCGGTGCAGTAGTTGGAACGAAAGAAACCTATGTTGTGGGTATTATTGACCGTTTGAACCAATTAGAGCAAAACGCATACATGGAGAAGATGCTCGATAAAAGTATTTCGGGGAATGTAGATCTAGTGAAGGAAATGCAAAAAAATCAATTGATCTGTATACGGATGCCGTCTGATATGTTCTCGACTGATTCGGAACGTGACGTTTACACAACCTACTGGAGCACAAAGATATGGCTTGCCTTGCAGATGCGTTCTAAGCGTTTGGCAGGAGACCGGAGTAAATTCGTCAAGGTGAATCTCGTTGTCGATGAGTTATATCAGGTCAAACATACTGAGCAGTTTATGCGGGATAAGTTGAGCCAGTTCGCAAAATTCGGTCTAAAGCCGATCATCTCTGCTCATTATCTCAATCAGATCAAATACATCCGGGACGAGTTGCGTTCGGCGAATGCAAGTTACATGCTCATTTCTGGCTGTGACAAGAAAAATTATGAGGAGTTAAAATCGGAGCTATATCCTTATACCGAAGAAGACCTGCTGCGGCTGCCGCGGTACCATTCCCTTAACTTAATCAAGAATAAGGATGGTTATGGTCGGTTTATTACAAAGCTTTCGGGGCCTGTGGGGCGGGGAATTGTATGAAACAACTAAGAACGTATTCGATAACTTCTCCAGGAGAGCGGTTATTCACGCGATCGCCTGCTGTCGCCAGCTTCGAGTTTCCATAGGTAAAGCTGCTGCATGAGTATCTATTAGCTCAAGGCGTCAAGAGGTTTTAAATAAAAGGCTACTGAAAATTCAGTAGCCTTGGGAATTGAACCAATGCTTGCAATAATAGCCCTTCTAAAAAATCCCCGACTTATGGCTATTTAATCATTAAGTTTCCGTCATTGTTCTCCCAACCCGATACAACTTCACTATGAAATTTAACGGATGAACGCCCATAATACCATGTATCATAAGGACCGACGTTTAATACTGAATCGGGCGTGCCCATTGCGGATTTTACTTTTTCCATTGAATCACCTTGTGTAAAGTAATTTTCGGCATCTGTTTTATGTTCTTTATAATCAGTTATTTCTTGTTCGACAGAAGCTAATTGATCTGTAACTCCAGCAAGAACTTCCTCTTTAACCGCTTCAGATACCTGAGCAGCAATTACGTCGTTTTGACGACTAATCAAATCCTCAATCTCGTTCTTATAAGCGAGCATTTTATCCTCGTATACATTGGAGTCAGCGGTTGTTATCCATCCATCCTCACGAAGTATTTTAGCTTCGCCTGTTATCCTGTTGATTTTTACAGGGTACTTTTGTTCTAGTTTATCGTATTTGTACAGAGTAGGGTATACCAAAAGCCCAAACAAAATAATGGAAACGGGAACAATTATGTAAGACATTTTACTAAATTTCATTTTACACGCTCCTATTTTGGATATATGTATGTTTTCGGCATGTCAATGGAAATACTGAACGAAAAAATGGAGAAATCTACCACTTTTCAACGATTAAGTCAAAAAACCGCTGATCAATGCATGAGCAGCGGATAATAAAATTATACATCATTCTTATCATGATTGTTTTACAGCTCTTAGTTCCTTATCACCAATATTACCGAATAGTAATGCTTCATCTAAGCTTACAAAGAACTTATATTCTAATAATAATTCGTAGAAGTTCCGATTTATCAAGCTATAATAAAAAATAAATATTATTTCATATGATGTACATTGCGAAGCGAAAAATCCAATATACATTTCCTTTGAATTGTCTAATAAAGTATTATCATTGTGGACAAAAGTAACTAAGGTGGTTACGTGTCTGTAGTAGTGATCTAAGGTAGAAATATACGATAGTTCAGCTAACTTATCAGATGATTTATACATTGGATGATTAAACCTATTATAAAATTCCTCATGTATCTCTTTGAAAACTTTTCGACCTCTAATCATATGAGAAATTTCAATTGAATTAGTTAACTCATTTTGCATTGACAATAGATTGAAGAACGTAGTTTCGAATCGTTGTATTACCATCTGTTCTTTTTGTCCAGCCAATTCTTCTGTTGACTTTCTTATTTCTTCACGTTGTAATGCAAGTTCTTCTCTCTGAAGCGATAATTCATTACGTTGAATCATAATTGTGTAGATTATTCCTGAAAAAGCAAGCCCTGAAAACAAAGAATTAATTGCACCAAACATATCTCCAAAAGTGCCGGGCCCATCGGGTTTTTTGAATGCCAATACAACAAAAGCACCTGATAGCGCCCATACAATAAATATAATCACAGCCATTGTAATTAGTATATCAATCGGTTCTTTTTTATCTTTTGTTTCTAGTTCAGTCAAATATAAAACCTTCTTTCTAAAATAAACTAGTTTGATTCTACTTACTAATCATTTTTCTGTATAATATTGATTAGGGATAATAAAGACAAAATTTTTGAAGAAGGGGGTCTTAAATTCATGGTAAATAGACATAATAACTGGCTCACATTATCAGAACAGTATCTAAAAACAAGTAAATTGATTATGTCTCAATGTAGAACAAATAAAAATGCTTGGGCTGTGATTTCAGATAACCCTATAAAATGGGAGGATTATTTCGAAAAAACCCAGTGGAGTGATTTTAATACGTTAGTGCCTTCATTATTTTTATTGCAACACGGTCTGGAACTGTTGGTAAAGGGACTTTTAGTTATGTTAAATATCGATTTTGGTCGAGAACATGATTTAAATGCATTAATTGAAAAATTTAATAACAATAGTTATATTGAGAGCGAATTTTTAGAAATTATTATAGATTATGCTGGTATTAACCCGGAAAATCCCATACTTAAGGATTTTGTGAATTTAAATCAAGAATTATCGAAATCGTCGATTCATGTGAAATTTAGATATCCTGAATTTAAAGGGAAGGAAACTGACTTTTCTCCATTCAGATATAGAGGAACAGAATTATTGGAACATATTGATCAAATAATAGATGATATTGATAAAATAATTGAAATGTCGTTAAAAATAGTTCGTAAATATGAAAAATCTTTAAGTTAATGTATTAAAATTATAGGAGATTATTGAAATCATTATTTTTGAAGTTGATCAGATCACTAATTTCTCCACGCGAATATTGAAATAACGTTCAACTGGAGAACTTCTTCAATATCACATATTTGAATCACTAACTGCTGAATATCATCCATAATAAAATGCGGAGCATATTTTTCACCGCGAAGCTTGCTTATTGTTCTTTTCACTGTCGGTAGATTTATACCGAAATGTTGTGGCCGTTCCGCACTTACGACAAGTTCAGTTTGTGCAATAGATAAGCTTACGATTTGATCATCAAAGTCTTCAGCCAAATAACGATGAAAAGGCAAGTGAACAGGTATATATAAACACTCCTGGTTCCAATCTATACCGCCGTGCTTGAATTTAATAATCATCCAGATAGGAACTAATTCAGCTTCTAAGTAATCAAAGTATACGGATAATTTCGCTTTCACACGTCAAACTCCACTTTCTTCACTTGTCCTTGAATTCGGACATCATAGATCGGAAGGATGCGAGGAGGGATGTCCCTATTAGCTGCCTGTAAAACGACGGTATCACCTTCGTAATAAACTCTTTTCAAAGTCCCCTCATCACCGTTGACTATCACTACACCAATCTTTCCATGCTCGCAATGACTTTGGCTTTTAACAAGCACACGCATACCTTCATGAATGCCTTCATCTATCATGGAATCACCCTTAACAATAAGGTAAAAGTATTCCCCGTCTTTAACTGTGTCTTTCGAAACTCCTTCATAACCGACAATACGCTGTTCGGCCAGGGAATCATAACCCGCACGTATTACACCATATATAGGAATCTGAACCATTTCGATAATAGGTGCTGAGTCAGGAACAAACGAACCTTTTGATACTTTATATTTTGTATGTGATTCCTTTACCACAAATTTGTCTTCAGTATTTCCAAGTAAATAATCTGCAGAGCAATTAAAAACAGACACTAATTTTATAGCTATATCCAAAGGCGGAGACGCCTTACCCGTTTCATAGTTCGCGATACTAGTTCGATTAACTCCTACCTTTTCTCCTAATTGAATTTGTGTGTATCCTATTCCATTTCTCAATTCTTTTATCCGTTCACCGACAACATTATTCCTTTTTTCGTTCATATCGTCACCTCGGAAAATATATGTTGACGTGCATAATTTGCACATGCTATTATTTGCATGTGCAGTAAATGCACGTTATTGTAATTATAGTCAATAGTTATCACTTTTATGCGAAAGGGGTGAACAAATGGGAAAACGCAAGTCAGACCCCCGCATTATTCAAAAGCGGCTGCGCTTTAAAGAACTCCGCGAAGCGATGGGCAAGTCTCAGCGCGGTTTATCGCTTGAACTTCATGTAAGCGAAAGTTTTATTCGTAGTATTGAGAATGGGCGTTCCAATCCAGAATTGCATTTTGCATTCAAAATTGCTTCTTATCTCGGAACAACAGTTGATGATTTATTCAACGACCTTGCGGGCTAATTAACTGTGTCTATAGTGTGCATATAATGCACATAAGCATCATTATAGAGCGTCCATATTATTAACGCAACGGAACATATGTTCCATTATACATTTTTTTGAAGCTAGAAACACCATAAAATATATAGGAAGGAATTCACAATATGAAATTTGCTCAAATGCTTAAAAATCGGGGATTGACCGCTGGATCTGTATTTGTAACCGGCTTAATGAAGGGGCATGAAGCAGCTCGAATGGTAGCTGATTGCAAGGCGCAAGAAACGATTCGTGCTATGAACGATCGAATCATTGCCGACGCTGAGGCTGGTGGCGTGAGTCATCTCGTGGAAAGATTAGCAACCTTTTACCACTCCGAGCATGTTGCAATTTGCCAGCCATGGATCCTTGCTACACCGTTTGAGGAGTGGCGGGACAAGCAGCTTGCTGCAAGGGGGATTACTTTATGATCGGTGTGAGGGATATTGAAACATTATGTGATGGGGATTTTCGTAGCGTTGTTGTGGCTGATTCCTTTATATTGGGTTTCCTCAACAAGTTGACTATCGAATGGGCTCAACAGACATATAACAGCTCAATTTGGGAGCCGCGTCCATGGCCGGGAGAATAGCTTAAAACAGCTACCCCTATTATTTTTTTGCCAAAATCGGCATTTTGAGCGGTTTTAGAGCTTGAAGGGAGGTGAAAACGATGAATGGAGCAGTCAAGAATGAGGATGTTCTTGTGAAGGTAGAGATAAGATCGTCACATAAAACGGTGATTGTCACCCTTAACGAGGAGTTTAAAAATAAAGATGTCATTGCTTTAGAGGCACGAAAACAAGGTCCCGACAAAGAAATAAAAGTCATCTTTGAAGATGAAACGTTCACTTGGATTACTTGTCCTCAGGATTCATTTATTTATCGCACTTATACATCTATTGCTGTCGACGGAGCAAAAGAATAGCAAAAGACCTAACAGCGGGGTAGGAGCCGCGTCAGGTCTGCACCAAACAATTCACCGCCAGTTTACCATGATGCTGGCAAGAAGGGAAGACGCGAAATGAAAGCAAGAGAAATCACATGTTGCAAATCGTGTGGTTGGGGGTCTGATTCCATTACTATCTCTGAGGTTCAGCAGCAGGTCGAGAAACACGGTGTTTATGTTTGTGAAAAGTGCGAAGCAAAGTATGAAGCGATTCTCAATCATGAAGGCGATTTTAGAATCAAGAATGGGTTTGGATCAAATGAAGCTTTCATTACCGAAGATTCAATTTACTACGTTGAGGCCGATAGAGGTCGGATTGTTGATCCTAAGGCACCATTCCTCGGGTTCGGCGGCAGATGGTTTCTGATAGTTAAAAGGCAAGACGGCAGCAATAATGCATTTGTCACAAATAGTTTATTCCATTGGGTTAGTATCCCTGCAGTTTTTCGTGAAAGGTTTAAAAAATCCGACAAAGTGAATTCGACCATAGTCGGAATGGAAAAGGAAGCACTCGCAAATCTGCGAGATATTTTAAAGAACATTCCACATTTGAACTAGGGAGGGCTTTTAAATAATGAAATCAACAGGCGTAGTAAGAAAAGTAGATGAACTGGGACGGATCGTAATTCCGATGGAGCTTCGTCGTAACTTGGATATTGCAGAAAAGGATGCACTTGAAATTTTTGTAGATGGAGATCGCATCATGCTTAAGAAATATGCACCAGGTTGCTTGTTTTGCGGTAATTTGGACGGTTTGAAATCTATTCATGGAAAGTTAATCTGTGGCGCTTGCGTGGATATCGCTAGCAAATAAGGAGGGATCGTATGGATCGCAAGACATTGCAGTACATGGAGGAGCGAGCAGAAAAAGCTCGCTTGATTGTTAAAAAGATCGAATCATTACTCGCGCACTCAGAAAAAGTGGGAGCAATTGGTTCGATGCAAATTACTGATCGAAACAATTCAAATCTCTTTTTTCTATCGGCCAACCGATCCCAATACAATCATCCTCGACTAATTGAAAAAATCGCTGCATCACTACAACAATTAATCGTTGATGAAATTACAGTACTTGAGCAAGAACTCGCAGAATTGTAGGTGCTCCAATGAAACCTAACCATAGCAAACCGGATTCTCGCGGTATGTTGTTTGTTGCTTGCTCTGAGTGCGAACGTGGCGGTAACGGTGATGAAAGTTGTAGCAGTGGTTGGAGAATTAAACGAGGTGGACCAGAAAAAGGCGCCTGCTTCTCAGGTAAATTGCTCAACAAATTCGAGTCGGAGGGAATTATCCATGAATCATAATACGAAGCAATCATTTTTCAATGCAGCAAAGCAATCTGCAGTCGCTAAACAATGGGCCCAAATGAAAGCGAATAGTCGTTTCAAGCGTGAGAAGTTGGAAAAGCAGCCGTACAAGCCAGGCAAATCAGTTCTAGGGCTGTCGACAGTTTCAGAAGCAATCATGACTGAGTATGACGAACTGATCCAGCGCAGAGATCGCAGGTTATTTGAAAGAAAGGTTGCTAAAGGCAATCGCGAACTAGTCGACGCTGGCTTACTAGATGCAAAGAAAGTAACTCCAATGCTTGTTTTTTATAACGGTGATGGACCTGTGAAAGTGCCGCATAATATCAAACCATCTAAATATCGCAGAGCAAGGGGGTAGGACAGATTGATTAATAATCTTGTACTCATTTCGTTAATGTTCAGTTATTTCAAAGGATTAATTAATTTCAAATTAGAGGCTGACGGTAACGACCTGGACGTGTACGGTGACAACGCTGCAGGCAAGACAACACTATTCGATGGTTTCTCCTTTCTTCTTTTTGACAAGGACAGTCGCGACAAGGCGCAGCCTGAGAAGTGGATTAAGACGCTTGATGCGAACGGCCAAGTTATTCACCAGCTGGAGCATGAGGTCGAGGGAGTGCTGCTCGTTAACGGGAAAAAGTTGACGCTGCGCAAAGTGTTTTCGGAAAAGTGGACGAAGAAGCGTGGTACAGCTTCATTAGAATTCACTGGTCACACGACGGACTATTTTATAGATGGCGCACCTCTCAAGAAATCGGAATATGAAGCTGTGATTGCATCCTTCATAGATGAAGAGACATTTAAACTGCTAACCAATCCCACATATTTTAATGAACAGTATGACAATAAAAAGCGGAGGAAGCTGTTGCTGGATGTATGTGGCGATCTTTCAGACGCTGATGTCATTGCTAGCAATGCTGCTTTAATCAATTTACCAGTAGTCATGGAAGAACGTACCCTTGATGGTCACCGCGATAAGATCAAAGCCGATCAGAAACGTATCAATGAAAAAATCAAGGAAATTCCCGTTCGAATATCCGAGATACAGAAGACTATGCCGGATATTAACGGAGCGGATGAAAAAACGGTAGGAGCTCAACTTGAAGCAATCAGAGCTCGCATCAAGGGTAAGGAAGAAGAGCTAACCCGCATTCAATCGGGTGGGCAGGTTGCCGTCAAGGAAAATCTTAAACGTGAGCTAGAAGGCCAACTCCTTCAATTAAAGAACAGTATTCAATCAGGCTCGCTTGATAAGGTCAACGCGCAGCGTCGCCTTGCCTCTCAAATTCAAGGACGGCAAGGTGATATCGAATCAGAAATAAACAAGTTAACTCGCCAGGTAGCTGCGAATTCGCAGATTAATGACGAAAGAAACGCAGAGCGTGACCGATTACGCGCTCGTTGGAATGAAGTAAACGGAAAGCAGTTTGAACATACCGGCAGCAATGATTGCCCTTCATGCGGACAGGCTTTGCCATCAGAACAAGTCGATGCAGCGCATCAAAAGGCAATGGAATCATTCAACAGATCAAAATCAGAGCAGCTGGAGGAAATTAGCAAATCCGGTTTTGCGGCTAAAGAAGAGATGGAGCGCCTAGCTGCTGAAACCGAAAAGCATAACAATAGGATTGCCCAACTGAATAATGAATTGACAAATAGTTCAATTGAACTTACTACGGCTAGTCGTGTTCTTGGAAAGTTGGAAGCAGGCATTCAGGATGTCGATACTGATCCGACTTATATTGCCAAGCAGCAGGAGATTGCTTTAATTGATAGGGAAATCGTCAACATTCGCTCGACTAACATTGGAGCTCTTGAAACAGCTCGACTTGAGCTTTCAAACATGAGGAACGAAGCAGAGAAGCTAGAGCGCGAACGCGGCGCTTTTGCCGCCACAGAGAAAGGGCGTAAAAGGATAGCGACTCTTAAGGACGAGGAGAAGCTTTTGGCAAAGCAGTATGAGGAGCTCGAGCAGCAACTGTTCTTGACCGAAGAATTCACCCGTACTAAGGCTAATCTGCTCGAATCAAAGATTAATGCGATGTTCAGAAATGTTCGTTTCAAGCTCTTTGATACACAGGTTAACGGAGCAGTCACTGATACATGCGAAACGCTATATGGTCCTAACCTGGTTCCTTATAATGGCGGCCTTAATCGCGCTGCGCAGCTTAATTCAGGGCTCGATATTATAGAGACGCTTTCCCAGCACTACAAAATTTCGGCACCGATCTTCATCGATAACGCTGAAGCGGTCACTGAGTTAGTGAAAACGACAGGTCAGCAGATCCGACTGATCGTCCCACCAGCTTTTGATAATTTACCGCAGGAAGTGCAGAAACATCTCATATCCCTGTACGCAGGGGACTCCGCTTATTTTGAAGCTAAAGAAGCATGGAAGAAACAAAATTCGCAACTGCGAGTCGAGGCGGTTCTGAAAGTATGATGCTGTGGTTAGGTGATGAAATAGAGTATCGTACCTCGGATGGAAAAACTCTTAAGGGGATGGTTGCTGGGGTCAGCGGTAGCCGGATCTATTTCCAAAATGGTGGAATCACCTATGAAAGCAATTTTCTTAGAAAAATTGAAACTGAGGAGAATGAAAAAAAATGAGCAACCCTGTATATTCCACAGCACTAACTAAGGTAAATGACACGTTCCTACCGATGATTGAAAACCAACTAGTGGGCAACGGCCTCAATATGGACCAGTATGCTAAGCAATGCGTTATGAACGCTCTATCGGCCATTAATTCCGCATTAGATGCAAAGCAGCTTACTTTCGCTGACGATCAGCTCGACAAAAGCAATGTCACAACTATTCTTTTACAAATCGCATCGTTGAAGTTGAACGCAGCTGCCAGCCCGCGGGAAGTGTTCTTCACGATCCGGAACGTAAAGACAGGGAAAAAGGAAAACAATCGGGACGTTTATAAGAAAGTCATTGAAATGGGTGTTGAGGGTGACGGCAATGACGCTATCCTCTCCCGTTTTGGGCGACACGTTAAAGAGGTTCGTCAGTACTGGCTGGTACGTGAGGATGATATATTTGAATATCCAAGCTTTAATGGTCTTGAAATGATACCGCCGAGATGGACACCGAAGGGAAAAGGTCCGGTAGTGAGAGTCGTATATCCAGTCATTCGAGATAACGACATAATCGATTACTATATTTCAGAGCGCGAAGAAGTAGCGAAAAACCTCGTAGCTCATATCAATAACGGGATGATGAATGAAACATTCGGCATTTGCGCTGATCGTTACAACGCAACAGCTGAACAAAAAAAACAAATAACAGCAAAGAAATCTGAGTATCTCAAGAAAGCTGCAGAGCTCGGTTTGGGAGCCTTAGATGATCCTGATCTGTTGCAATGGATAAGCCCGGCATGGTCGGAGTTCCACAGCCGTGAATCGATGCTCATTCGCAAAATGAGGAACAATGCGGTTAAGAAAATCCCTAAGGACTTCGGGAATGCCTTTGTGGAGATGGTTCACAGCGAGGCGACCGACGATGGTTATACGGAATCCCGAAGAGAGATCGTTGAAAACTCTAATAGCCAGCCCATTGATGTTGAATTCGAAGCTCGAACAATCCCGATGGACAATTCGGATAATTCATCTGAATTGGAGAGTCCGGCGCAATCAACTAATAAAACTGAGCCTGCATCAGCTGTAATTAATAATGATGCAGCCCCAATTTCTAGCCCTGGTGCAGATGGTCCTCTGTTCTGATGATTAAGATAACCCCACTAGGCTCCAGCAGCGCCGGAAACGCCTATCACATAACCGATGGAGAGACCGCCTTGCTGCTGGAGGCGGGGCTATCCTTCAAAACAATTCAGCGTGGAATTAACTATAAAACAAGCGAGTTAGCTGCATGCCTAATAACACATAATCACGGCGATCATGTTAAAGGCGCGAAAGATGTTATGAAAGCAGGAGTGGAGTTGTATTGCTCCGCTGGTACTGCCGAGGCAGCCGGACTGACAGGTCATCGATTGAATATTGTCACTGAGCATAAGCCGTTTAAAGTGGGATCGTGGATCATATTGCCATTCGATGTGCAGCACGATGCGGCAGAACCACTTGGTTTCCTGCTTGCTAATCGTACAGGAGACAAGATTCTATTTGCGACAGATACCTTTTACATCAAATACAAATTTTCAGGCCTTACCCACTTGCTTATCGAGTGTAATTACAGCGATGCGATAGTAGAGCGAAACATTCTTGCACAGCCGGATGAGGATAAACGAAGAAATTTAATCTACCGCCGCAGCCGCTTGCTGAAGTCTCATTTTAGCTTAGAAAACATGAAGGAATTCATTCGTAACAACGACATGAGTAAGGTGCAGGAGATATGGCTCATCCATTTAAGCGACACAAACAGCGATGAAGCATTATTCAAAAGGGAAATTCAAGAACTGACTGGGCGGCCTGTATATGTCGCCGGCAGATAAAGGAGCGAGTTGCATGCAAGGTATTTTGAATGATGTATGTGTATTTGATTTTGAAACCAGCGGTCTTAGTCCATTGGAAGATCGTGTTATTGAAATGGCAGCGATCCGCGTGATTAATGGTGTTCAGGTTTCCGAATTTAGGACATTTGTAAAATATGATGTCAAGCTGGTGCCGAAAATCACGGAGTTGACAGGAATTACTGATGAGCACCTGGTTAACGGAATGGATGAGAAGAATGCCTTGATGAATCTTCGCAGGGTTATGGGGCCGAAGACGCTTCTTGTAGCACATAACGCTCAGTTTGATCTCGCTTTCCTTCATTATGCAATGTTTCGAATTGCGCAAATAACTTTTGATAATCCGTTCATCGATACGCTGACGATTGCGCGGGACCGGACGACTTATCCACATACGCTTACTGATATGTGCGGCAAATACAATATCCCACTCGAAGGGGCGCACCGGGCCCTAGAGGATGTAGAGGGGACACTAGCCTTGCTGCAAGCTATGCATAAGGAGCAGCCTGTTGACGATTGGCTTAATAAGCTAGGTTACCTAAAGAAATTCGGTCCGCCTAAATGGTACCCACAGCACGCTGGGCTGGTTCCAATGCAACTTAAATATGATCCGAGGTGATCTGAATGAAAGTAAAGATGCTCATTAGCTATAAAGGTGAGAACTACCCTGTCATTCCGAAAGACGAAATTTTAAAAATAAGAGTCTTAGACAATATATTCACTAGGCATCAAGTAGTTGAAGGTCGGTTCAGTGGGTTGTTTGTACCTTTTGAATGCTTTATTGAAGTAGTGCCTACTGAACCTACGTACAGCGCTGCTGATGTGGAACAACTTCAACACAATGCAGTTAGGTTGCAACGAGAGAACAAAGAATTACAGAATCGTGTAAAACATAAAAAAGTAGTGCTGCCTAAAGAGGTTGCGGAAGCGATTGTATGTTGCGAGGCTGAAGGCTTAGATCGAGCCGCGATACCATTCCTTCTGAGTGTAATTGAAAAGTTGTTTCGAGATTATTCACGACAAGTTCTCAATGCATTAGATGTTATCAAAGAATACGCAACCTCATCTGATGATAAATTGAATCTGTTGACTGCACTAGTCGATGACTTCACCTTCGAAGAACAAATAAACCGAGAGCAACGCCTTCGTTCTGATCTGCAGAAGCTATTTACAGGTTGGGAAGGCAGCGGGCGACTCAGCGAGCTCGCCAAAGATGCGGACAGGCTACTAGAAAATCATTTTTCAGAAATAAAAAACTGAATTGGGTGAGGTGGAATGCAAGGCTTTATTTTAGATCACCGCCAAGAGCTAATCAGTGATATTTGGAAAATGCCCCCTCTTTATCATCGCTTATGGCAGTGGCTTAAATACATTGCAAACCACGCCGATAATACCATTCCAATGCGCGACGGAACGAAAATGCTGATTAAGAGGGGGCAGCATTTAACATCGATTCGTGACATTGCAAATGACATCGGCTGGTACGAAGGACGTAAGAAAAAGGTGCCCAATCCGAAGACAATTGACGCCATCTTAAAATTTTTAATACTCAACAATATGATTTCAATAGATCGCGGTAAGGGTAACAGGGAATACACGCTCATAACCCTTATAAACTATGACAAATATCAGCCTGTTAAAGATCAGGGTAACGGAAAAGTAACAGCTGATGGAGAAGGTAGGGATCAGTCGATGGATATAAACAACAATGAATACAATTATAAAGAATTAATATCTATTATTTTTG
The DNA here is from genome assembly GCF_050467785.1 of Paenibacillus sp. NRS-1760. Classification (NCBI taxonomy): domain Bacteria; kingdom Bacillati; phylum Bacillota; class Bacilli; order Caryophanales; family Paenibacillaceae; genus Paenibacillus; species Paenibacillus sp. NRS-1760. The sequence goes on from NZ_JBITPK010000020.1 coordinate 95,732, forward strand.
AACATTGGATGAGTAAAAAACTAGTAAAACACAAATCATTAAATCCTCATATTCGAGCTCAAATTTTATACAAGCTAAGCGATCATACAAAAGATGAACTTATACAAGCAATCGATGCATACGACTCAATTCTAAACAATCCGGAATACAAACTTAATACAAGATGGGGCATGGAAGACTTTTTGTCTAAAGACCATTTCAAAAAATTCCTACCTGATCGTGACCCGTATACTTTTTACCCCAGGGTTATAAATGATCTAGTTCCGCCTAAACAGTCAAAATTTGAAAAAGATAAGGAAAATTTACGGCGGATGCACGAGGAGGCTGCGGCTCGTGAAAGAGACAGAGATAGTGGAGCTCTTCGCATTGATAAGACTTGATTTCCCTTATTTTGAACATAGCGATGAGCGTGTGCAGCATTGGTACAGATTGATGGTTGATCTGCCTTTTGAAGAGGCATGTAGAAATTTTGTTGAGCATGTAAGAACAAGTGACCGAGAACCAAAGCCTGCTAATATCATTCGTGCCGATCGGCTTCTTGCTCAAAATCAAGATATGCTTCGTCTAGAAGCTGCTGATCACATAAGCAATATTGATCGCTGGGCATCTTCAGACGCTTCACCGCCTGATGGTTTTTGGGAGAGTACACGTAAACGAATAAGAGGTGAACAAACATGAGCTATCCAAACGAAGCTCCTGCAGACTATGAGAATAGTTACCTCGGGATGCCGGACTTGGAGCCATACAACCTCGAAGCTGAACAGGCCGTAATTGGTTCAATCTTACTTAATGCCGATGCCTTCGAAAAGGTCAAGGATCGGTTGACCAAAGGTAAGTTTTACGACAAAGCCCATCGGACGATTTATCGAGCGATGTGTGAAGTATACGACTCAAAGGCGCCAATCGATATTGTAACCGTAAGCGCAAGTCTACAGGACAATGACAAACTCGAAGAAATCGGAAATGTTTCGTATCTTGCGAGAATGGCGAACTCCGTTCCCACTGCGACGAGTGTCACCCATTATGCTGATATCGTTATAGATATGGCACTGCGAAGAGAATCGCTTATAATCGCTCGGGAGTTGGTAAAGCATGCAACATCGGAGCAAGATGTTGCTGGCTTTGTGGCCTTAGCTGAAAAGCGAATATCAAAGCTAACAGCAGAAAACAAACCGCCAAAAGCTTTCGTGAAAATGAAAGATGTACTTTTTCAGGTATTCGAACAGACAGAAGAGAAATTCAACAATCGTCATGTCAACAAAGGTATTACTGGTATGCCAAGCGGTTTGAGTGATCTGGATAAGATGACAGCAGGCTTCCAGAAAAGCGATCTCATAATTATTGCTGCCCGTCCTTCCGTCGGTAAAACGGCTTTCGCTCTTAACATAGCGCAAAACGTAGGTATTAGAGCAAGAGAAACAGTAGCTATTTTCAGCCTCGAAATGTCTGCTGCGCAGCTGGTGCAAAGGATGCTTTCGGCCGAAGGAAACATTGATGGAGAAAAGTTTAAAACGGGCTATTTTGAAGCAGATGATTGGGGTAAGATGACCAGTGCGATTGGCATCCTCTCTGATGCTGATATCTTCATCGATGATACGCCAGGCATTACAGTCGGAGAAATCCGTTTTAAATGTCGTGAACTTAAAAAGGAAAAAGGTCTGGGTATGATCTTGATTGACTACCTTCAGCTCATCCGCGGGAATGGTCGGAGCGGCGAAAACAGGCAGCAAGAAGTGTCCGAAATATCACGTACCCTTAAGGAGATTGCACGCGAACTCGAAGTGCCAGTCATCGCGCTTTCACAGCTCACTCGAGGGGTAGAGCAGCGACAGGATAAGCGGCCGATGATGTCCGACCTTCGTGAATCGGGATCTATTGAGCAAGATGCTGATATCGTTGGATTCCTTTATCGGGATGACTACTATGACAAACAATCCGAAAAGAAAAATATCATCGAAGTTATCATAGCCAAGCAACGGAATGGCTCTACTGGCACGGTTGAACTTGTTTTCATGAAAAATTACGGCAAGATGATCGACATCAATCGTCAAACGACGATAGATGATCACGAGGAACTAGCATGAAGCGCCACTCACGTAAGTGCGAAGAGGTTGATCCCTATTTTCAAACTGAACCAAGTGAAATACATCGGGATGATAAGGGTGAGCTGATTGCGGAAGTCTTCTTATTGCCATCTATTTATTTGAATCAAGGCATTGTAAGGAGGGAAACGAAAAATGATAAACCAAATAAAAGAAGCGTTGGAGAAGGCTACACCGGGACAATGGATAGCAGAGGAACATGGTTGGGATAACCCAGCTTTACTTCTGTCATATGAAGGAGACAAAGTTTCGCAACAAATTGCCGAATTTGGTTTCCAGAACGAAAGCGCAGATGCCCACCTAATCGCCAACGCGCCGACGTGGCTCCGCTACCTTCTTGATGTACTGGAGAAGGCAAACAATGTGATAGTAGATCAAAACGGGCATATTGAAGGATTGAAGGTAGCAAAAGAAATTGAAATCGAGAACCACACGCAAAGCTGTTTCGACTATCAAGATCAGATCATCAAAAAAGATAATGAAATGGCGATCCTCCGCAATGAACATACGGCTATGAAGGAAGCGCTGAAATGGTATGCGGACGAAAAGAACCACAAAGAAAATGTTGTCGATCAGTGGGAACCGGTCATACCAATCGCTAAAGATGAAGGCAAAAAGGCACGTGCTGTTCTCGCTTCACTTACGATGGAGGCTAACAAGAATGGCTAAATCCGAATTTGCAAAGCAGCTCGACTCACTAGTCATGACGGACGAGCAAGTTATCGCTCAAGTTAAAAGATGCTTAGAAGCTAATATGCCGATTAACATTAGTACGATGCTGCGCGGTCTAGAAATATTAATCGCTGAGCAACAAGCGCGGCCTAAGCTAGCAACGGGATTAAAACCTTTGAATAAGCGACAAGCAACCACCTTTGACTTCCTAGTAGAATTCATCGGCAAGAATGGTTACTCGCCATCAGTACGAGAAATAGGGGATGCGGTCGGCTTATCATCCAGCTCAACCGTTCAGGGCCATTTAGATCGTTTAGAGGAAAAAGGTTATATCAAACGAGCAGAAGGCGGCAGGCCGCGGAGCTTGCAGATTACAGGTAAGAGGGAGGTCGAAGTCAATGCGGTTCGTGGGGATCGATCCGGCGACTAGGACAGGTATTGTGGCATTAAACCTAAAAGGTGAAGTCCTTGTAGAAATGGAGCTTAAGGGGAAGGGGCCTGCTGGTGCAATGTCAACTCCACAATTAGTTGACCTTGAGAATCAATTATACAAACTGTTGCTAAAAGGAGACTTAATTGTTATAGAGGACGCTTCTGCTGGTACTCAAAAGGGAATAACGACAGGAATGGTTCACGGTGGTTTACGTTCAATGATCTACCGAAGGGAACTCGATTTCGATATATCAAATGCAATGTGGACGAAAAAATATGTCGGAGTAAAAGTTGAAAAGGGACAGACGGAGAAGCAAAAGAAGGATGCTATCGGCGCTGCGGTACTAGAACAATTCGGCTACTCTCACAAAAGTCATAACGTAGTGGACGCGTACATTATCGCAAGAATAGCTTTGAATCTGTATCTGATGCGAAACTATGAACCTTTACTAGACAACGAACGTCATCAAGTGGAAGTAGTACAAGGAATTATGGAAAGGGCTGAAGTTGGATAGCCGCGTAATCACTCGGTGAAGGGATTTCTGCTGTCTTGAAACCGAACATACGTTTCTAAATGGAGGGATTCAGGGTGAGTTATGAGGTGCTTGCGAATGTGAAGATTATCAGATTCGTACCGACTGAAGAAATAGGTTATGGGATATTCGGAACAATTTTTCGGAAGATCGAAAAGCCTAATGAAAATTGGGCTGTGATTTACAATGTCTCGCTTAAGAGCTGGATTGTTACGAATGAGCTCCTTATTCACGGATTAAACGCTGCAGCCGAGGATCTGCAAATGATTGGTTTCGGAGAGAATCTGAATGCAGCACTTTTTATTGTCTGGGAACATCAAACGAGCCTGTGCTTAGATTGGACGATCTTAGACGAAATAAAGAAGCTTCATCGAGAGCAGGTTTTCAAACCCGATATGAGTGAATGGAAGTGGAATAAATGAGTCGGTTTAACTGGAGGCAAGCCACTTTAGCACAACTGGTCATCATTCGTTATCATGACTCGGTAGCGACAAAAGCGGATAAGAAAAAAGCTTATAACGAGATAAAGTTTCGACAGAAGCTGCGTAGTGGTAAGCCTGCTAAAGTTTCGGGAAGGTCGGTGATTCGGAAATGAAAAAAAGTCCGCTAAAAGGTTCCATTCGACGTTTGGTTCCCGATGAGGACGATAAAAAGGACGGCATAACATTTGATGCTCAAGGCCGGATGATGTACCATCCAGAATTTCATCATAATCATAGTAAAAAGATATCGACTGATGAAAAAATCTACATCGCAAAATATGTAGATATCGATGGATCTCGAAAAGTGGGATTTGCTCTCGGAAGAACGGAGCATACCATTGCGAATACGAGAGCATTGTTGAATCGCAGCGGTGATCTTCAAAGGTTCAAAATGATATCAGAGGACGAGTGGTGCGAGCTACTTGAAGGGGTAGGGGGATGAGTCGCCGCTTACAACCGGTACCGAGACCTAAGCTGGATATCGATCGCAAAGCTAACTCGGATATCGTAATTCGACAGATGACTTCAGAGGAACGGGAGCAAAAGGAAAAGATTGCTCCCAAGGACAAAAATATCATGGTCTGGAAGCCAACCAAACGGAAAGAGGTGGGGGATTGAAGCGAGCTGATGAACGCTTTGCTGGTAACAAAGCAATGCGAAAATATTATCGCAAGGTCGCATGCTTCACCTATCACCGGCATTCATACAGCACAGATGAGATATTCGTAGATAACTTCGCTGGTGGCGGTGGTGCAAGTACTGGGATAGAGGTTGCGATTGGCCGGAGTGTCGATGAAGCAATTAACCATGATCCAGCTGCTATCGCCATGCACAAAGCCAACCATCCTGAAACACGGCATTGGTGCGAATCGGTTTGGGACGTTGACCCGCGAGCAATTACAGCAGGTCGACCAGTGGCACTGGTTTGGCTTTCCCCGGACTGTAAGCACTTTTCAAAAGCTAAGGGGAGCAAGCCAGTTGAAAAGAGTATTCGAGGGCTTGCATGGGTTGGTGTTCGGTGGGCTGCTACAGTTCGCCCTCGGGTTATCATGCTCGAAAACGTTGAGGAATTTAAGACGTGGGGACCGATTATTCCGAAGAGAGATCCGGAAACTGGACGAATGCTCAAATTGATTCGAAGTGATGATGATGACGATCAAATACTTGTTTCTGAACCTGGGGAGATCGTTCCTTTTGATCAAAGAATTATGATACCCGATCCTAATCAGAAAGGGCGCACGTTCAATAGCTTTGTGAACGCGCTTCGGCGGCTTGGATACGTTGTTGAATGGCGAGAGCTGCGGGCATGTGATTATGGAGCGCCGACGATCCGTAAGCGGCTGTTCTTAATCGCCCGTTGCGATGGGCAGCCAATCGTATGGCCGGAGCCTACTCATGGAGCGCCGGATAGCGCTGAAGTATTAGCTGGTGAGAGGCAACCATGGAAAACAGCAGCGAGTGATGTGATAGATTGGTCGATTCCATGCCCGAGTATTTTTACTCGAAAAAAAGAGCTCGCTGATAACACCAAACGCCGTATAGCTCGTGGCCTTATGAAGTTTGTTATTAATAGCCCTGATCCATTTATTGTTAAAGTAAATCATCAAGGCGATCTATTCAGAGGTCAATCGATCGATGAACCATTGCAAACAATGACCTCAAAGAACGGTTACGGGTTGGTTACTCCATATATAGCAAGGATCGGTCAGACAGGATTCGGCGGAGATAGAATGCAGTACGGCTTAAATGAGCCGTTAACGACAATTGTAACTAAGGCGGAGCATCTGCTTGTTGTTCCTCACATCACAAAATTCCGCGGGGGAGCGACTGGTCATTCAATAGACGAGCCGTTGCATACGATAACTTCGGGCGCAGGCTCCGAACGACCAGCGGGAGCAGCACATGCAATGGGAATGGTAACGGCTTTTCTCGCCCAGTACCATACCGAAACCTCTGGCAGCTCGGTACGTGGTCAAGAGATTGAACAGCCGCTGTTAACGCAAGATACATCGAACCGATTTGCGATTGTTACATCTAACCTGGTTAAGCTGCGCGGTACCAACATCGGTCAGCCGGTAACAGAGCCGCTTCATACAGTGACAGCTGGCGGACTGCATCATGCGGAAGTAAGGGCGTTTCTAATAGCTTATTACGGTGCTAGTGTTGGTCAATCCCTTGACGATCCCCTTCAGACTGTGGTCACTAAGGATCGATTCGGGCTTGTTACTATACATGGCGTCGATTATCAAATTGTTGATATAGGCATGCGTATGCTAGAGCCACATGAGCTATATGCAGCCCAAGGATTCCCACGTAATTACATTATTAAGAATTACGAGGTAAATGGGAAACCGGTGACAAAGTCCGATCAAGTAGCGCGCTGCGGAAATTCAGTAAGCCCACCAATACCTGCAGCACTTGTGAATGCTAATTTACCTGAGCATTGTGCAGGATCGGGAAATGCTTTGAAATTTGAGAGGTATGCGGAGACAGAGGGTCAACTGCAGCTAACAATGTGAGGTGAATAAATGGGAACAACAATTCCGAAACGAGCAAATGAAAAAGGTTCAGAACCTAGTCCGGTTAAAACCACCAAATTATCTCCGGAAGAAATGGAACGAGAAATGGAACGATTGAATAAGGGAAGACCTGTTTTGCGAAATCGTATAATCGGGAAGGAGCGTGAACTAAAAGTGAAACCAACAAAAGAAGCGTATCTTAAAGCTTTATGTGAGGGCAAAAGTACAACTAAGATCGAAACGATGTTCGGCATTACTGCTGCTGGCCTTGGTTATTGGCTGGGTGAATGGGGGCTTAAGGATTCCGAAAACGAGAAAGCCGCGTTAGAAGCATATCTGAGAGCTCAGAACCCACCAGCAAATAACCTTCAGAGCCAAGATGATAAAGGAGCAGCCAAAGGCAAGCGCGGGCCGGCGCCAAAAGATTCACCTTCATGCGGGTTAACTAAGCAAGTTTATATCGAACAGATTGCTGCAGGTGAAACGAACGCCAGTATCGAACGGGCGTGGAGTATGAAGCAAAACTCACTTTATGAATGGATCAATCGATGGGGACTAAAAGGATTGAAGCCAGAAAGAGCACATGAATTGCTTAATTCAGAGTCTACTCAGGAAGTTATTCCCGTCACTGGTTTAATTAAGCTCAATGAATTGAATGAAATAAATGCTTTAAAGGCTGAAATAGAGCAACTGCGTTTATCATCAAAAGCTATTGAAGAAATGCAAGAGAAGATTAATGCTCTAGAGCTCGAATCAATGGTATGGGAAGAGAAAGCAAATAATATCAAAACAGAGCTTATTAATTGCACATCTGAGCGAGATCAAGCTATTAAAAGATTGCTAGAAATAGAGCGTACTCAAGCTGCTTCGGATTCAGCACCTGAGTATGTGGCTCCGGTTGCTACCCAAGCATTTGTATCGTTTGCGTTACCGTTAATTCACATCACAGAAGAACCTGGTATCAAGCGGGATAGAGCGCTCGAAAGGATCTGTGATTTAACTGACCGAGTGACAACAGGTGATATTGATTATCCGAGATTAGCGAAGGAAACACTCGAGCTCCTGCAGGTTGTAATCAGCCTTGTTCATTCCCAAACTCATGATCTGACCGTCAAGCCTGAGAAAGTATCAAAACGTGTAATGAATTTTTTAGCCATTATAACTGCCTGCATATAAAGCGTATGGAAGAGTTGGCAAATGAGTACAAATGGGAAGCGGTTCAGCATGAGTAACTTGGTTGTTTTAAACCATTGCAAATGTGAAGTATGCGGGTTTGTTAAAAGTAAGAAGGAGTTACGCTCTTGGAATGAAAAGCAAGTTTGCACTTTGTGTATTAATGAACTAGTTGGTGAGGTGTAAGCATGATATTGACCGGAGATTGCCGTCTCGTAATGCAGACGCTGCCGGAGCTACACTTTCACACAAGTGTCACTTCGCCGCCTTACTGGGGTTTGCGGGATTATGGCATCCCGCCGAGTGACTGGCCGGAGGTAACATATACACCTATGCCCGGGCTGCAGCCGATAACTGTCCAAGCTTGGACGGGGTGCTTAGGACTGGAGCCTACGCCCGAGATGTTTGTTGCTCATACGGTTTTGGTTTTTCGGGAAGTATGGCGCGTGCTGCGGGATGATGGAACATTGTGGCTCAATTATGGCGATACTTATTCGGGATCCATGAAGGGGAGAAATGCGGACGGTCTTGGAAACCCTGGTGACATGCACAAGCAACATCCGGGACAACACTCCGGAAGTATTCAGTATCAAGATTACAATGCACCTGGATTAAAACCAAAGGACCTTGTTGGCATCCCGTGGCGTGTAGCCTTTGCGCTTCAAGCTGAAGGATGGTATCTCCGAATGGATAATGTTTGGAGTAAACCGAATTGCATGCCAGAAAGTGTCCGAGATCGACCAACAAAAGCACATGAATATGTGTTTCTTCTATCGAAGTCAGAACGCTATTACTACGATGATGAAGCAATTAAAGAACCGATGGCCGCAGCGAGCATTGAAAGGTTATCACAGGATATTGATGGACAGGCAGGATCAACTCGCGCAGCTGGTGGAGTTAAAACGAACGGCAACATGAAAGCGGTGGGCGGTAGCAAGGGAGCTTTTGGTCCTGAACAATCTCGCACTAGGGCTAAAGGTAACGCAAAGACATTTCGCGGAGGCGGAAAATACACTGGCGGACAAAGCTTTGATAATAGCGAGTTGGCAGAGCGTGAGAGCAACGGAAATGTCCCGAATGAAACAGGATTACGGAACAAACGATCAGTTTGGACAGTTGCCACAGCACAATTCAAAGAAGCACATTTCGCAACTTTTCCCGAAAAGTTGATCGAACCCTGCATCTTGGCGGGAGCTCCGGTTGGTGGCCGTGTTCTAGATCCATTCGGCGGAAGCGGAACAACAGAAAAGGTATCAATTGAAAACGGACGCGAATGTACAAGCATTGAAATCGGAGAGCAATATGTTGTAATTGCTGAGCGCCGTATTGCTACAGTCCAGCCCAAGCTGCAATTTGAAGGACAAACATTATTATTCTAGGAGGCTATCCGCTTGTTTAGGGCAACTACGACGAATTGGCAATGGACTGCAGTAGCCGAAGCCGAATGGCAGAAGCACAATGTTGAACCGCGGCGCGCTGGTCAGATCCTTATGGAGCGCGATCGGGAAGGAATATGGGTTAAGCGGACAAAAGTGCCTGCAAACTGGGTGGATAAGGGCTATGTGAAAGAGGCAGCTGCGGAGCAGACAACACTATTTTAAGGAGTGAACCTTTTGAAAGCTATCACGATAATTCAGCCATGGGCGACTTTAATTGCTTTAGGAGAAAAGAAATTCGAAACACGTAGTTGGCCTACGAAGCACCGCGGCCCGATCGCTATCCATGCTGGCAAGAAAATTGACCGAGAGGCATGCGAGCAGAAGGAGATTAAGGCGGCGCTGGTGGCGCATGGATATACAATTGACAACTTGCCAACTGGGGCGATTGTTGCATCAGGGACCATCTCAGAGTGCTATGAAACTAGACAATACGGGATGTCCGATTTCGTGGAATTAACAAGCGATAGTGGTATCAAGTCAATTGATGGTCCTGAATTTGTTTTTGGAGATTATTCTACAGGGCGCTTCGCTTGGGAGATTATTGGCGTAAATCAATTGCGTGAGCCGATACTAGCCAAGGGGCAACAGGGATTGTGGAATTGGACTGCCAGTGATACATCTCAGTGAATATAGAATTACATCGGAAAATCCTCGACTAGTTAGGTCGAGGACGTTAAAGGAGAGTGTACTGTAAATATATGCGATTTTGAATAAAGTAGTTTATTATTCTTTAAAAATCGATCCGATAAATTTAAAAAATTCGAGTGGTAAGCAAGCTAGTATTTGAATGATGCCTACAATAACTTGAACTATATTATCTTTATTATCTCTGCGGCTCATTACTCTAATCCACCTTTTTTATATGTGCAATAGGTATTTATTGGTAGTATATCACAGCTTATAAGCTGACGGACAGCTTGAATATGGAGGAACATGGGAGGCTGATATGGAGCAAATAGCAAACGTAATGAGCGTATCCGGAGGTAAAGACAGTGCGGCAATGTGGATATATGCCACAAAGGAATTGGGTGTGGAGGTTATACCTGTATTCGCTGATACGGGTAACGAGCACCCATCAACATATGAATATCTTGATTATCTCGAAAGAGAGCTTGGGCCAATCCGGCGCGTGGTTCCAGACTTCACAAAACAAATTGCCAAGAAGCGAGAATACGTTCAAGAGCATTGGGCCGGAAAAGGCGTAACGGACGAACAGATAAAGATTGCACTTGAACATCTCAAGCCGTCAGGAAATCCGTTCCTAGACCTCTGCATTTGGAAAGGGCGTTTCCCATCGACGAAAGTTCGCTTCTGCACTCAATTCCTTAAAATCATACCGATTGCCGAGGGTGTATACTTTCCGCTGCTGGAAGATGGCTATCACATAATTAGCTGGCAAGGAGTCCGCGCTGCTGAGAGTCCGGCCCGTGCCAAACTACCGATGCGCGAGGATACTCCGGAGGGTTACGAGGTATACAGGCCTTTATTGAACTGGAGCGCCAAAGACGTGTTTGATATGCACAAGAAACATGGCATTGAGCCAAACCCGCTGTATTCGCAAGGCATGTCCCGCGTGGGCTGCATGCCATGTATTAACGTCAATAAGGGAGAGTTATTCCAAATCTCTCGTCGTTTTCCAAAAGAAATTGAAAGGATTGCAGAGTGGGAACAGATTGTTGCTAAAGCATCCAAACGCGGAGATTCTTCTTTCCTTCCGGCCCTGCTGGATGACGATAAGAAAGACATATGGGATTGGGTGGAATGGTCGAAGACAAGCTACGGCGGTCACACATACGATCTGTTGAAGATGATAGAGCTTGATGATTTCCCGTCTTGCTCCAGCGTTTATGGGCTTTGCGAATGAACATTCGCTGAAAATTTAGATGTATGGGAGGGACAGACATTGGATTATGCCAAGCTTACAAATGATCTTAGAGAAGCTAATCAAATAGCCTGCGAAGCTGTGAAGGATTCTGATGATGGCGGAACTTGTAATTTAGACAGTTGCTTCTTACAAATTCCTAGAGCACGAGAAACCAAAGTTCTTGAAGCGATCAAAGCAGCTGGTCTATATTGCAGAGCTAAGACACAGTGGGGCTGGAACGGCAATGGTTACATGATTAAACCAACGAATGATGGTCAAGGGGACAAACGTTCAAAGGCCGTTGAGGTAATGTCCAAAGAGCTCAAGCAACGTGGTTGGGACGTAACAACCTATTATCAGATGGATTAAATAAAACGAGTAAACAGCCATTTCTGGTGAGCTGGCGGCCAACTACTGCCCAAAAACAGAACATACGTTCTAAAATTTAACTATGAGAGGAAATAACCCACATGAAAACTTCAGTTAATGTAAATTTCACTAAAAACAATACCAATAAGAAAGACGAAACGATTTTCGAATTTCAAGTACGTGGCAATTTATCGGACGAGCAGATTGTTAGACTTGCACGTTTGAAAGGAGCAGGTGAAGTAATCATTGATATTCGGACATCACAAGCAGAAATTGATGATTATGAGGAGGAAGAGCGTCACGAAGGGGTGCGAGGAACGATTGAAAAAGATGGATCGGTCAACCTTGATAAAGGTCAGATGACTATTGATGAAGTTAAATCTTCTGAACTAGTGCAAGAGCAAGATGTGGAACAAGAGCAGGAAGAAACAATTGAAGCTGTTGAAGCTGCCGAGAACGATCCTATGCACGGAGTTAGATTAAGTAATGATACCCCATCCTCCAATACCGATGGCAAAACAGGGTCAAATGAGTTCGATGTAAAGGAAGATCTTGAATGAAGAGGTTAACTTGGGGATTGATCGGCTTATTCTATGGACTGATTTGGGTAGGCATGTACCTATTAATTGAAGCAAATATTGAATAGAACATATAGCCCCGGCTGCTGCTGGGGCGATCCCTCAAAGGGGCGTGAAGTAAGTGGGTGAGTCAAAGGATAGATTGAGTAAGGTGGATGACCGAGGCTTTCTGATTGATCTGCAGGATTTGAAGAAGTCATATCGTGCCACACTTCGTATGCTTACTGCACGAAGGCAAGAGATTGAGGAATACATTGAACGCGATACCGGCATGACTTTGGTGCAGTTGGGTGAAAAGAAGAACCGGAACACGTACAAGCAATGGAGATCTATTAACGATAGTTATTGGAACGAGTTGCATGAACTAAGAGAAATGATATCTGATGTGAATTTTACAATCGAGTGGTTACACACCGGCAGGCAGCCTGGTAACAAGCGCGGCATCGAGCGTCGATCGGTGTATCAAAATACAATGCTGCTTGATCCAATGATTCTGGCCAATTATGCAAACCCAAGCAATAGTCGCAGCGGGAGCTCGCTGACTGAGGATGAGAAGACAGCGCTGAGGGAAGTGTTGGAGATTTTGAGCCCACAGGAACGTGAGTGTTATGTAATGGCCCATGGTCATTGTATTCCTCAGCAGCAGATCGCTCGCATGCTTAAGCTATCTGAGGGCAGCGTAGCAACATATATAAAGCGAGCTCATGAGAAAGTATCGAGGGGCTGGGAAGGCACCTTGTTTTAAATTTAGTGATAGTAAATGGTATCGGACAATGTCGAAGAGGAATATAAAATATCAGAGGTGATTAAATGGAATCCAAAATAGAAGATCTTCCCGACATTCTCGAAGTAGATGATATTCGTACTTATTTAGGAATCAGCAAAACTGCTGCATACAATTTAGTTAAGTCAGGGGAATTTCATGTTGTGAAAGTGGGTCGTATTTTCAGAATCCCGAAGAAGTCATTTCAAACATGGTTGCAAGGAAATGAATGAGCATTAATGAGTTAAGCAGCTTGGGCCTATCAGCCAAGCTGTTTTTGTTTTGAGTATGTTGATGCAATTTGATGCAATTTTTGATGCAAATCAAGATATGATTTAGTAGGATTTCATAGTAATGAGTGGGATTGGAACGAAAGCGGGATGGCATAAAACGTTGAATTCATTGGGCTTTATCGCACTAAGTAGTATTTGATTTGACTAAACAAGAGTGGCGGTGACAGCCATTGAAGGGTAGCGACCATAAGAGCAAGTTTTTATTGACGCATCGTGAACGCGAGGTATTCGAGCTGTTAGTACAGGACAAGACAACAAGAGATATTGCACAACAACTATTCATCAGCGAGAAGACCGTCCGCAACCATATTTCTAATGTCATGCAAAAGCTGAACGTAAAAGGTCGTTCACAAGCGGTTGTCGAGCTAATCAAGCTTGGTGAATTACAAATCTAACATAGCAACCTAATCGGACGGCACTGTGACAAGGTGCTGTCTTATTTTTTTAAATCGATTAATGGGCAATTATTGAAATTGATTATCTAATTATGGAAAATAAACCAGCTAGGAAAGAGGTATTTGTCGAATCTCGTCGAATAATTAGTAATATCATAAATCAAAGAAGGTATCGCTGTGTCGCTTTTACATGTAAAACAAGCTATTCAAAAGAGAAAAGTGAGCCTGACGACGCTAATGATTGGTTTAGTCTCTGTTTCGGTTTTACTCATGTTAACCATTTTGCTTATTGCATCCTACCAGTCCAAGAAACAAGCGTTGTATGAAACAACACTTACACTTAATCTTTCAACCGCATCAAAAATGAGCATGACAATGGATTCATTATTTGAGTCGATGCGAAGCAGTCTTAAAAACGCGGCAGACTTTTATTCTTTGAATAGTGATATGAAGCAATCAGATTCAGGAAAATATCTTGATCTCATTCGCAATAGCAGCAACTATTTTAATTCGATTGTCGTAGTTGATGAGAATGGTGTCATGCGTACACTGTCCCCTTCGTCGATTGGCAAGGCAGGCGAGCCTATAAAAACAGCCGCTGCGAAGGAAGCATTGGCGTCACGAAAGCCATATTTGTCAAAGCCTTATACTAGCGCGACTACGAAAAATCTCATGGTGTTTATTAGTGAGCCTTTGTTTGATCAAAAGGGTGTATACCGGGGCTATATCGGTGGAAGCCTCTATTTGCAACAAAATAACGTTCTAAATATGATATTCGGTAATGATAACCTTGACCATAACGGTTCCTATTTCTATGTAGTAGGTTCAGATGGCCACTTAATGTACGATCCTGATAAAAGTCAGATTGGAAAGGATAGTACCTCGAATCTGATCGTTCAAAAGTTGATTAAGGGGCAGAGCGGACAAGAGCTCGCCGTAGATGAAGTTGGTGTGAAATGGCTTGCCGGTTACTCCTACGTCCCAGAGAATCAATGGGGGGTTGTTGTGCTTTCACCAATAAGCATAGTGAAGGAGCAGTTGAACAATCATATACAAGCGATCCTATTATACACGCTCATACCCTTTATTCTTTTGATGCTCGTGACGACCTTTCTTGCCCGCCGATTGGCTAAACCTTTTGTAACGCTTGCGAATATCGTCAGCAAAATGGGAAAAGAAGAAGTTCCCATACCCGCCATGAAGCATCATTGGAACAGAGAAGCCGATTTATTAACGAGCACGGTCATACTTGCTATGAACGGTATTAAAACGGAAACTGATCGGTTGACACAAGCGGCTATGACGGATGCTTTGACCGGATTAAATAATAGAAGAACGTTAGAAACGATTATGAAAAAATGGATAGAAGAAAAGAAACATTACTCCATTGTCGTCTTGGATATTGATCGCTTTAAAACCATTAATGATACATATGGGCATCAGGAAGGCGACAGAGTGCTTCAGCATTTGGCTGACATTGTCAGGTTTTCTGTATCACCTGATGACCTTTGCAGCCGTTATGGAGGGGAAGAGTTCGTTGTCCTGCTGCCGAATGCCGCGCCGCATGTTGCCTTTGAAACTGCTGAGCGAATTCGTACAACAATGGCGAGCAGCGAAAATCATCTCAAGCAGATGGTTACCGTTTCCCTTGGCGTAGCTCAGTTTCCTTCCCATGCACAAACAGCAGATGAATTATTTTTACTTGCAGATCAAGCTCTCTATAAGGCCAAGCACGCTGGAAGAAACAAGACGGTAATGGCTGACTAGTATGCCGCCTCTGAAATTTCTGATTATTATCAATTATTGATGTACTGAAAAGGATTAAGCTAATGAAACCAGACCTAGTGTATACAAAAAAAAGAATGATTTATTTTATCGTTTTATCCATCGCAATAATAAGTATGCTTGTCGGACTTAAACTCATCTCCACCTATCACTACACAACGAAGTCAGCGGAGATCACGCTGGCGAAGCAGTATACGGAAATCGCTACGGATGCAGCAAATGGTTTAGATAAAGTTGCTTATAAGCAATTTCTACTAACCAAAACGGATGATGAGAATCGTAAAAAAATAAAGTTGTATTTGGAGGAGTATCGGAAACGTATAAATGCGCTCTATATTTATATTCTGCTTTTAGATGATACCGATGTTTCCAAAGTAATGATTAGCGCATTTCCAAATCATATAAAAGATATACCGATTGGTTTTCCTTGTACCGTTCCTTCTAATCAAGTGGAGATGGCTAAAAAAGGGTTAAAATATTCCACAGGAGTGTTACATGATAGGATAAGCGAATCCTATATGTCCGTCGGGGTTCCATTCTTTGATGAGGATGGCACGGTGCTTGGTGTAGTGGGGATCGATATCGCTGCGAAGGATTTAGGCCATGTGGGCAAGTATGTTGTCCAAAATAATATGTTTATTTTCGGAGTGGATGTCCTGTTTGCTTTATTGCTGCTCGCTGGTGTCTATGTGCTTAACAAATGGTACAAAGCCAGGCTTCATCAGGACATGCGTGAATCTGAGAAGATATACATTTCCGAGTTGGGCAAAATTGTAGAGACCATCAAATCAAGTCGTCATGATCTCATGAATCATCTCCAGGTGTTGAATGGATTAATGGACATCCGAAGGTATGATAAAGCACATGATTATTTAAAACAGCTAACCGAGGAATCCAAAACGTTAAACCTATCGCTGCATATAAAAAATCCGATTTTAATGGTGCTGTTCCAGAGCAAGAGAGAGCTGGCGCATTCGAAAAATATAATCATCAGCTTCGCTACAGATTATGATGCATTCGATAAAATAGAGTCGATGGACTTAGTCAAATTATTTTCTAATTTGTTGGATAATGCGATTGAAGCGGTGGAATCAAATGCTGGGTATATATCGCAGGAGATTCAAGTGCAATGTAAAGTGGAACATGGAAAATATATATTTATAATCGAGAATCCAGCCGTGCTTACGGATGAGGAGCAAAAGTGCTTCTTCCAATATGGTTTTACTACGAAAGCAAAGGGTTCTGTTTTACGAGGAAACGGTCTCTCTATAGTAAGGAGAACCGTGGAGAAATATAAGGGTGAGCTTAAATTTCAATATGAAGAAGGCAAGGTTCGTATTCAAATCCGAATCTAAATAAAAGAGGCTGTACCGCATTCTGATGCAGTACAGCCTCTTTTGCTGAAATTTTATGTTAATCCAGAAACATGCTGCTCCACATAGCCTTTAACCTCTTCAGCTGAGCTTAGTGCCAGAACGGCCTGAGCTATCTGCTTCATTTCCTGTTGAGATAGATTTGCGAGCAAAGCGCGAGCAGGAAGTATTGCACTTGCGCTCATACTAAACTCGTCTAAACCTAGACCGAGCAGAATCGGCAGTGCATGCTTCGAGCCCGCCATTTCACCGCACATCCCCACCCATTTGCCATGAGCATGAGCGGCTGTAATAACACGATTAATGAGCTGTAAAATAGCTGGATGAAGCGGATCGTTTAGATAGGAAAGCTTAGGATTCATACGATCTGCAGCAAATGTGTACTGAACTAAATCGTTTGTTCCGATACTGAAGAAATCAACTTCCTTGGCGAATAAATCCGCTAGCAGAGCCGCTGCTGGAATTTCGATCATGATGCCGGCTTCGATCCCAGAGTTAAAGGGAATACCTGCTTCGGTCAGTTCCTGCTTTGTTTCTTCCAGCATAGCTTTAGCTTGGCGCCATTCACCCAGTGTAGCAATCATAGGGAACATAATTTTTAAGTTGCCGTATGCGCTGGCCCGCAAAATCGCCCGAAGTTGTGTCTTGAACATATCCGGTCGATCCAAGCAGATACGAATGGCACGGTAACCAAGGAAAGGGTTGTCTTCTTTAGGCAGGTTGAGGTATGCAATTTCCTTGTCTCCGCCAATATCTATCGTTCGAATGACGATAGGCGCATCGTTTCCAAACGCTTCTGCTGCTTTGCGATAAGCTTCAAACTGTGTATCCTCGGAGGGCAGCCCAGCTGCGCCCATATATAGAAACTCGGTACGAAATAGTCCGATGCCTTCAGCTCCTGCCGCAGCGGCAAGCTCGGCATCCTTAACTAAGCCGATATTTGCTACAAGTTCAACCTGTACGCCATCGCTGCTTACGGAAGGCTGATTTATAAAGGTTTGATAAAATTGCTTGCTCTCAAGCTGCTGCTTCTGCAATTGTGAATATCGAGTTAACGTTTCATTATCGGGGTCCACGTAAATATGCCCATCTGTCCCGTCAATGATGACGGTTTGGCCGTTTTTCACTGCCTGCTCCATGGAGCTGCCGATTCCGACAATGGCAGGAATACCGATAGACCTTGCAATAATGGCAGAGTGGGAAGTACGCCCGCCTGCTTGCGTTGCGAAGCCAATTACTTTGCTTGGATCGAGCTGAGCCGTATCCGAAGGTGTTAAATCTTCTGCAAACAGAATGATAGAACCTGACTCATCATTCAAGGATGTTGATGAAATGCCTTGCAGCTTGTTTAATACACGCCGACTTACGTCACGAATATCGGCTGCTCTTTCCTTCAAGTAGGGATCATCCAGCCCGCCAATCATTTCTGCAATCTCCTCAGAGGTGTTGAAAAAGGCGAATTCAACATTGATCCGTTCGGATCTCACGATCTCTTTCGAGCGGTCGATGAGCTCTTCATCCTCGAGTAGCATCAGATGCGCTTCAAATATTTCTGCCTCATGCTCTTTGTTCTGAGCAATCAGCTTGGCGTGGATGGCTTCAAGCTCTTCATGAGTTGAAGCAATTGCAGCTTCAAAACGTTTAATTTCATCGTCCAATCGATTGTCTTCCAAGTGAACCTTCTCGATCTGGATAGGTTTTGTAGACAATACTTTAGCTATGCCGATCGCATATCCAGGAGATGCGGCAATTCCTTGAAGCATCATCTCTTATTGCCCCTTTTCTGCATGCGCCTCAATAGAGACAAGAATCTCTCCAATAGCAGCTACAACAGCCTCAGCGTGCTCACCCTCAGCAGAAACGGAAATGCTGTCTCCAAGTTTTGCCCCAACGGAAATGACATGAACTAGACTTTTGGCATTGAAGCTTTTGCCATCCTTCTCTAGTGTAACTGTTCCTGTGAATGCCTTTGCTGCTTCAACGATCTTGCGTGCTGGTCTTGCATGTATGCCAAATGGATTTTGTATAACAAAGCTGTTTTTCATCATTTTTCACTCCTAATAGGTTTGTTGTTACATTATTTTTTTAATTTCGTCTTTCAACTGCTCGGACTGCGTGCCGAATATAACTTGCACTGCGCCTTTGCCTAAACGGATAATGCCTGCTGCGCCCATGCCCTTGAGCTGTGTATCATTGACAATCGATTCATCCTTCACGACTAAGCGAAGACGTGTAATACAAGCATCTAGACCGACGATATTTGAAGATCCGCCGAGCGCATGCAGCACATTTTCTGCTTTACTGCCAGGTGCGGCTGCAGTCTTTTCTTTGTTATCGGCTTTGTCCTCGGCCGTCTCATCTTCACGACCTGGCGTCTTAATATTGAATTTGACGATGATAAAGCGAAATAAGAAATAATACACGACGGCAAAGGCAAGACCCACCGGAATAATGAGCAGCGGATTCGTCGCGAGCTGATAATTGATCGCATAATCGATAAAGCCTGCTGAGAAGCCAAACCCATGCCTAACCTCCAGCTGATAGAGGATGAAGCCGGATAACCCCGTTAAGATGGCATGAATGACAAATAGAAACGGTGCTGCGAACATAAAAGCAAATTCAAGCGGTTCTGTGATCCCTGTCAGGAATGAAGCGAATGCCGTACCAATAAATATGGAAGCAACGAGTTTGCGCTTCTCTTTGCGAGCTGTGTGGATAATTGCAAGCGCGCCTGCTGGCAGTGCAAACATCATAATCGGGAAGAAGCCAGTCATAAACATGCCCGCTGTTTTGTCTCCAGCGAAAAAGCGATACAAGTCACCGTGTACTACTTTGCCTGTTGCATCTGTATAGTCACCGATTTGGAACCAAGCAATGGAATTAATAACATGATGCAAGCCGGTAGGAATAAGCAGTCGGTTTGCTGTAAGAAAAACGAAGGAGCCGATTCCGCCAAAACCAACGACCCAGCGGCCAAAAGTATCCAGCGCCATTTGAACAGGACCCCAAACAAGACCGAGTAAGAGAGCAACGATAACCATAACGAGCGAGGTTATGATAGGGACAAATCGTTTGCCGCTGAAGAAGCCAAGCCAGTCGGGCAGCTTGATCGTATGGAATCTTTTATATAAGTACGCTGATATCAAACCAGCAATAATACCGCCAAGGACGCCCATGTTGAGTTCAACATCTTTTCCAACAATGTTGGTAAAGACGAGCGGCACTTTAATTTGAACGGTTACAAGCACTTGGTACGCGATAACGGCAGCCAGTGCGGCAACTGCATCACCAGCAAGTCCGATGGCAACACCGACGGCAAATATGAGCGGTAAGTTATCGAAAATTGCGGCGCCGCCAGCAGCAAGAAACGGTGCGATGTATTGATTAATAAACTCTCCTGCGCTGCCCATGTGAAAGTCTTTCACATAGTCAATATTACCGAAACGAAGCAGGATGGAAGCCGCTGGAAGAGCGGCGACTGGAAGCATTAATGCTTTACCTATTTTTTGTAGGAAGGCTAGCATAGTTATTCGTCCTCTTTTCTTATCCAAGTGTAGGGGTGCTTCTTTAGCCGTTCATAGTTGCCTTAAGCAGAAGCTCCTTGCCAGCTGTAACAGAACCGCTGGTAAGCAAGTGTTCCAATTGCTTCACATCATCCTCGTTTGCGACAACGATAGGTGTGATGGATGGATAACCTGCGGCTTCGATTTTGGCGCGATCAAATGTTATAAGTGCATCACCGGCTTGAAAGGTGTCACCGGAAGCTACATGAGCCTCAAAACCATCGCCATTTAGTGCTACAGTATTGATACCGATGTGAATGAGAAGCTGCAGGCCTGATGCATGCTCAATAATAATGGCATGATTGGTATGAATAAGATGAGATACAGTACCATCGAAAGGTGCGACGATAGTCCCTTCAGACGGCTCAATCGCAAGTCCGTCACCCATATGTTTGCCTGCGAAAGCTTCATCAGGAACAGCGGTTAACGGTACGACCTTTCCTGACAAGGGGGCTGATATTTCAATTGTTTTTTGTTTTGACTTTCCAAAAAGTTTAGATAGCATAATAATATCCTCCTAGTGTTGGTCTGCTTGTTTAATAAGTTGCCCTACCGGTACATTGTGAATTCCAGAATAAACATGAAACGACAAAAAACCTATCTCTTCTTCCGGGATGCCAACGTGGAATTGCTCACTAATCCACTCAGCCAATTTGGCGGCAATTTCGAACTCTAAAGGAAAGCTCTGTTTCGTCTCGTTCAGAAAGGGATTTACAATATCCATGCCATTGTGAAGCCGATAAACAGCAAATTGGATGTGGCTCGGCAGTGTGAAATATAGTTTCGGGTTTACTTCGACACCCGTTTTCTGTTTGATGTAATCGGCAATTCGCTCTGTCATATCAATGATGGTTGGGTCGATTTCTTCAAGATACGTGTGATATTTCTTCATTTGTTCGGAATCATCCAAACGAAATCGTTTTTCTATGCGGTTATCAGTTCGATCAATGATTTGTCCGGCTTTAAGACTGAACCCTAATCCTTTGCCAAAAATGACGTATTCTTTCTCTGTTTGCACATCAATTGTTAATAACACATTGTTGCCGATTGCGCGTTCAACCCGAAAGGCGCGAGCCATACTTGAAATCCCTCCTTTGTCATTAAGGTGCCCATCTGGCAAAAAAAAGAGCCAAGAAAAGAAAACCGTTCTAAAAGGAAATTAGAAGGTAATCTGTTCTTGGCTCATGCCTCTTTTAGTGAGTAACACGCCAATTTCATATGATTGATCGTTTTAATCGATAAAATGATGTTGAACACCATTCATTTGAATATTAACATCATAAGAATGTAAAACGCTTTCGTCAAGAGGGTATTCACTTGAAAAATATCACTTTCATCATTTTCAATAACCGTCAGTGGAGTGACCGAGCTCCTCAGAAAGCTCCATTCCTTCGTTTGCAGGCGTGGTTCCAACGTGTTTTGTGCTCTTGCCGAGCTTATCGTTTGTCTGTAGCCCTTCCTTCACACGTTTGCCATATTCGGGATCTGCTTCTGTGAAATGTTGAATCATTTGATCACGAATAACTGTGCTGCATGTGCTGAGTGCATCTACCAAATTTTCGATGAGCTCATCCTTCTCCCAGTCCTCGAATTTACGATAGGTCTCCCCAGCTTGTTTGAAATTGTTTTGGCGATCGATAGGCTGTTTTACAAGTTTTGCGGAATAGGAGGGCTCATGAGGCTCACCCGGCTTTGGAGCTTCCGTTAATCCGCCCATTGTAGAAGGCTCATAATTGACATGCGGATTTTGGCCGGGTGCAATGTCGATATAGAAAGCCATTTGCCCGTCACGCTGATTGGTGGCGACACGTTTCTTCGGTGCGTTGATCGGCAATTGAAGGTAGTTGGAGCCGACGCGGTGGCGCTGAGTATCGGAATAGGAAAACGTCCGGCCCTGCAGCATCTTATCGTCAGAGAAATCTAGACCATCAACGAGTACGCCTGTGCCAAAGGCCGCTTGCTCGACTTCTGCAAAGTAGTTTTCCGGGTTTTTGTTTAAGACCATCTTCCCAACAGGCAGCATCGGGAATAATTCAGGGTCCCAAAGCTTTGTGTCGTCCAGCGGGTCAAAGTCAAGCTCTTCATGCTCGTCATCGCTCATCCACTGCACTTGTAATTCCCAAGCTGGATATTCACCACGTTCGATGGCTTCATATAAATCTTGGGTTCCGTGATTGAAATTTTTCCCTTGAATTTGCTCTGCTTCGCTTTGTTTTAGGTTGCGAATGCCTTGAAGCGGCTCCCAATGGTATTTGACGAGTACGCCTTCGCCTGCGGCATTAATCCATTTGTATGTATTGACGCCGGAGCCCTGCATTTGCCTATAGTTTGCGGGTATTCCCCAAGGCGAGAACAAAAAGGTAATCATATGGGTAGCTTCCGGCGATTGAGATACAAAATCAAAAAAACGTTCCATACTTTGTACATTGGTGACTGGGTCGGGCTTGAATGCATGAACCATGTCAGGAAATTTCATCGCATCCCGTATGAAAAATATTTTCAGATTGTTGCCGACAAGATCCCAGTTGCCATCTTCAGTATAAAACTTGGTAGCGAACCCGCGCGGATCGCGCAGCGTTTCTGGTGAATGGCCTCCGTGAATAACGCTGGAAAAACGAACGAATACGGGCGTACGCTTGCCCGGCTCTTGAAATAGCTTGGCTCTCGTATATTTTGCAATGGGCTCTTCGCCAAGCTTGCCGTAAGCCTCGAAATAACCGTGCGCACCTGCGCCGCGGCCGTGCACAACACGTTCTGGAATACGTTCTCTGTCAAAATGAGATATTTTCTCTATGAAATGATAGTTCTCCAGTGTCGACGGACCACGATTGCCAACGGTACGAATATTTTGATTGTCTGAGATAGGGTGACCTTGCCGATCAGTTAATGTCGAATCTGGTGTCTCATTCGTCGCCATGATGTTCTCATCCTCCAATTTAATGCAATTGATATTTCTAGCGTGTAGTTTAAGTCATACAAGTTTTTATTATTCATACATTAGATATAGTAATGAAATGCTATTTTTGCTCGAAAAATGTGAAGATTATGGTATGATAGAACCATATTTGTACAATAAATGATGGATTTGCTTACGAATTGAATGTTTAATTACAAAGCGTGCAGGAGGACCATATGTTAAAATTTAGTCTTTTAATATTTTTATTTTGGTTGTTTGGCAATCCGTTTATAGCCATTCTTGTCATGCTTCTCCTGCTGTATGTGCTTGATCGTCGGTTTGTCGGGTTAATGCCAAGCATATTTAAACCACTAAAAAGAATATCAAGAATAAAAAAATTGAAACAGCAAATTGATCGGTCGCCAAATGATGTGTCCTCCAAGCATGAGTTGGCTCGTCTTTTAATTGAGAGAAAGAAGTATAAAGAGGCTTTGACATGGCTTGTCCCGCTGCAGCCAATGCTTGATGAATCAGCTGAATTTTGGGATGACTTAGGGACTAGTTATTTATATACCGGTGATGAGGAAAATGGGGTAGCAAGCATACTTCGGGGGCTAGAGCTTAATCCACGCGTCAAATACGGTGCACCATACTTGAATCTAGCGGCTCATTTCTCGAATGGCCAAACAGAGCAAGCGCTTAAGCATATCCAATCCTTTCAATCGATAAATTCCTCATCTTGCGAGGCATATGATCAACTTACTACGATATATAAGAAATTAGGCAATACGGCTGAAGCTAAAAATGCCATTGAAGAAGGACTTCGTATTTATCGTATGCTTCCTCGTTACAAAAAGCGGCAGGAGCGCAAGTGGGCCGTTCGATTGTTTTTCAAAAAATGGACGGTTTAACCTAGAACGAAATACTAGCGCTTTGGTTGATATTCATGTATTTGTAATCATTTGTTAGTGATTGTCATATTGTCGTTTAGTTTAGGATGATCCATAATGGAAGCTATAATAAATAGAAGGGCAAGATGCTTGAGATGCAACGCAACATTTGGCTTGTGGCGATTAGTATTATCGTCGTTTTAGTTTTATTAAATAATACGGCTTATTATTTTCTCACAAAAAAAACGCTGGAAGATTCCTTTAATGAAGAGCTTCTAACACATGCCAAGCGGCTGGAGATTTCGCTCGAGCAATCCCGCGAAGGCTCGGAACAGTTTCAAAACCAGATTGGCCGTGAACTTCGTGCCGCCTCGATTGCAATTCAATATGCGCTTGATCCCGATATTGAGAAAGTAACGACGGAGCAGCTCATGGAGCTGCGCGATAAGCTGGACCTAAGCCACATTACCCTTCTCAAAAAATTGCCTGATGACATTGTTTTATACAAATCATCCAATGCTAAGCAAACCAATATTAGTACAAAAGAATGGAAGCCATGGTACGAGGTGTTCAACCAGCTATTCGAAAACAAAAATGCATCGGTAAACTGGCTTGGACAATCCCTTCCGAACTTCTGGAGCGGACCTTATGAGGTATCTGCAACAAATGTTGATAAGCTTAACAAATGGGGTTACTACTACGACGGAGCTACAAACTATATTATTGATCCTTATGTAGATTATGAGCGACAACAAAAGTATGAGAATGCGACAGGTGTTCACCGCATGATTGAAAATTCAATTCAAAGCAGCGATTCATTGCTTGAAATTGCTTTTATTAATCCGGAGACATTTCCTGATGGGAAAAATACGATTAATCCGCAAGGCGAGGTTCAAGGCCATAAAGTGCAGGAACCGATCTTTTACGGCACGTATAATATTAAATCAAAGCAGGATACGAATTTAGTCCGCAAAGCTTACTTTTCTAAGAAGACGGTCACCTTAAGAGAGAATATCGGCGGCAAAGAGATTTTCAAAATGTATATTCCGGTATTTGTTAATGAGCATGGTATTAATATTACGGATCGTGACGGTCAGCCTATGAATAGCTATGTGCTAATGATGACCTCTGATTATCACGTCATTCAGGATAAGCTGGACTCTCAGTTTCTGAATTTAGGCATTATCATTTTAATTGTTACCTTTTTCAGTTTGTTGATAGCTGTATTTGCGATGAGATATTATAGGCATTCTCGCGATAAGGTTGTTCGCGTCACGCAGGAAACCTATGTGGAAGAGATTAATCAAATGTTCCAGTCTATTCGAGCGCAGAGGCATGATTTCTTGAATCATGTCCAGACCATTCACTCTCTCGCAGAGCTTAACAAATCGCATGAGCTCGTTGCTTATACGAAGGAGCTGACCGGTGATATTCGATTAATGAACGATATTATCAATATTGGCAATCCGGCCATAGCAGCTTTGGTTCGTTCCAAAATTTCACAAGCGGAAAGCAACAAAATTCAATTCAGCTGCTCCTTTACCGGATTGAATATGCAGGAAATGGGCGTTAGAACGCTTGATGTCAATCGTATGCTTGGCAATTTGATCGATAATGCTTTTGATGAGGTATTGAAATACTCGGAGGATCGACGCCATGTTACACTTATCGGCAAACAAACGGCGGTTATGCTGGAGTTTACGGTAACAAATAATTGTGACGATGCGGAGTTTGCCATTTCGAATCCTATATTTGAAGCGGGTTATTCCACTAAGCAGCAGGATCATCAAGGCTTAGGCTTATCGATTGTAAAAACGATTGCGAAGCAATATAAAGGTGATGTTTATGTGGCTGCAGAGCCGGCTGGGAAATTAACGTTTACTGTGAAGATGCCATTATAATATTGTTTTGTGCCTTGCCGAGCGGAGATCTTCGCCGGCAAGGCTTTTTTTATGCTGTAGCTTATTTCATTTGCAATTGTAATCCAGCTTTTAACGTCAAATGATGGCACCAGCCTTATTGGCTTGGTATAATAGTAAGAATGCAAGTGAACGGAAAGGAAGCGGGTGAATGTCTATGATGCACCTCAATGAAAAGCTGCACGCGCTAATTGAGCAACAACTGAACGTCCATGTTGAGACAACGATTATGAAGCGGGGCTGGCATTATTACATGGAAGGTAAAGTGAACAGCGCGAATGAGGGGAGCCATGATCATCTTTATGGGGTCGTGCAAGGATCGGATCTTTATGCGGTCATCCTTGATGCTGGTCAGCTGCGTTATAGCTCATGTACTTGTCCCTATACAGGATTTTGCAAGCATATGGCTGCTGTTTACTTTCAATATTGCAGTCAGCAGGAAGGGGGACATACACTGGCGGAGCGATCTTATTTTCGCTTGCTGGGGTTGTCTTCCGCGAGTGCGCTGCTCAAAAATACACAGGCTGCAGCACCGCCGCCCGAAGCAGCGCCTGCTTTGCCTCGCGAGCCCGGTGAACAAGCTTCAGCTGAGGAATGGCTGGAATGGATGGAAGCGACACATGGCGACGTTTGGCGGAAATGCCGGCACTCTCTCCATGCCCTTCAACCATTATTGTCCTCATTAAAGGGGCTTGCTAAGGATTGGGAAAAAAGGATGCAGCGTTTGCATTGGTCAACAGCCATCATCTTTGTGCTGGAGCAAGCAGAGCGAGCGATTAATACGGTGGACTCGTTCAGCAGATATTATCATGAAATGTCGTTCATCCGGATGGCAGAGCCTTGGGTGGAGCATTTATATACATTGGTATCCGAGCTAACTCCCGAAGCAATGGAGCTGCGGGAAGAAGCTTGGGCGGATGCATTAATCGCTCGAGTGAAAGTATGGGCATCGAGTACCGAAAAGCAGCTTTTTGACTGGGAGTATATCTATTTAGTTTTATGCGAGAAGCTTTCAGAGAGCCGCAGCTGGTTTGAACGTGAGTTAGCGTCAATGGTTGAGCTGTCGATGAATGAAGATGTCGAAGACGTCAATAAGGCATTTTTGCATACTGCGATTGGCATCATGTATTTTTTTGACAAACAGGATGAGAAGGCAATTGCTCATTTTGCATTAACAAGCTTTGAGCGTTCTCAGAAAGTGATGTATCCTTGCGCCGCACAGCGGATGGAAGAAGGGAAATGGGAGCTTGTAGAGCAGTGGATGAGCTTCTTGTTCGAGCGAATCAATAAATCGAAAAATGGCCGTTCGGTGGGACCGTTCGTTACATTATGCCGAAGAGCAGATCTTGACCGGCCTGAAATGCCGATATGGACCGATTATATGAAGCAATTGCTGCCCCATTCTTATTCAGAATTATCTGACCATTGGCTCGACCAGAAGCGTTATGATGAATGGGCTGATTTGCAAATGCTGATTGGATCAAGCCCTGAGGATGTCGGCGCTCATGCGCTTCGAGAAATTGCTAAGCTTGCGCCTCGCGCGCTAATGCCCATGTATCATCAATTGGTTGAATCGTCCATCCAATCACGGAACCGTCAAGGCTACCGTATTGCGGTTAAGCAGCTTAAGAAGCTGGAGCGGTTATATAAAGCGGATAAAGATGAAGTGAGATGGAATCAATATATTTCTGGACTTGTAAGTAAGCATCAGCGATTGCGAGCATTTCAGGAAGAGCTGTGGAAAGGGAAAATAGTTACATGAGAACTTACATTGGCGCGCGCAAGTTGACGATAGACGGATTTTGGAACGAAGAAGAGGGTACGTCCATTTGGTTAAGCGCTGTCGATCGCAAGGATTCCGCGGATGGCAAGCTGCGATCCTTATTGTTCGCATGGCACAAGGCATCTTGGTATGGAGCGGATGTAGAGGAAGTCAGTGTTGGTGAGCGTAAGATGCTGAAGGTTCCGCCGCTCCTTGCCATTGATTATTTATCCTCGCCTCAGCATGTTCGCCTGCTTCAAGTAGAGTGGACGGAGCGTTTGACGGTCTTGATGCAAATGGCAGAGTTAATAAGAATTGCGCTTCTTAATGGTTGGTATATGCCTGATTGGGAGCGTTGGACGGAAGAGAAGCGA
Source organism: Paenibacillus sp. NRS-1760 (assembly GCF_050467785.1). Lineage (NCBI taxonomy): Bacteria > Bacillati > Bacillota > Bacilli > Caryophanales > Paenibacillaceae > Paenibacillus > Paenibacillus sp. NRS-1760. The sequence continues at coordinate 123,908 of NZ_JBITPK010000020.1, forward strand.
AGCTGGAGAATGGCTATTCCTGAGCAGGATACCGAGCGCAACCAGCAATGGAGTGCTATTGTAGCAGCTGCTAATCAGAACGGCGATAAAGGAATTGAACAGTGGATTAGCGGAGCAATTGAGCAAATGATTGAAGAAAACGAACAGGCTGCACAGGCTTGGAGGGAAATAGGCAATGCTTCTGGAGAAGCGGTGCTGAGGAGAAAAGCAGTTGATGAGGAAGATTGGCTCATTGCCATTGGGCTTATGAAAGATGTCCTCCCATTCCGAATTGCGCTTCAGCTAGTGGAGCCGCAGGAGTCTTCCATTTGGAGGCTTCGACCCGCTCTGCAAAATCGTGATGGTGGACCGTGGCTGCCTATTCGCCAGAATATCAGTGAGGATGGCTGGGAAGCGGATACGGATGATGGACAAATCATTCCGCAAGAATGGCTTCCGCTTCTAGATGGCAAGCTGGCTAAGGAGCAGCAGAAATGGATGAATGCTCTTCCTGATCTAACAGAAGTGGAAAACGACGGCAAGCTAAGATACACCTTATCGGATAATGAAGCATGGAAGTTTCTTGAGCATGCAAGCGTTCAACTGCTGGAGGCAGGTTGTCCGGTCTTATTGCCTAGCTGGTGGGAAGCGGTTCGCAATCGCAAGCTTCGTTTGAAGGCGAAGATGAAATCTTCAGTTGGCTCAGCGGCTCAGCCCATGTTTGGACTTGATCAAATCGTACAATTTGATTGGAAGCTGGCTCTTGGTGATGTGAATTTGACCGAAGCCGAATTTCTACAGTTGGCAGAGCAAAACCGTCGTCTCTTCAATGTCGGCGGCGAATGGGTTCATTTGGACCCACAGGATGTGACGCAAATTAAACAGTGGCTGAAGCGGATGGGTAAGCGCAAAGGACTATCTTTCCGTGATGTGCTGGAAATGCATTTAAGAGGTGGCATCCCGCTCGATGACAGCGGTGAGCTTGATTCGTCTATGGACACGGAAGTTGAGCTGAATGACCATTTAACGGCATGGCTCACGCAGCTGCAGCAAATTAAGGAAATACCGCAGGCGGAAATTCCAGCGACGTTTTTGGGAGAGCTTCGACCATACCAGCATGAAGGCGTATCGTGGCTGCTTTTTCTTAGGAAATTCGGGCTTGGCGGTGTGCTTGCAGATGATATGGGACTCGGAAAAACGATTCAATTTATGGCTTACCTTGTCTATATTAAGGAGAAGAAACTTCAAATGGGAGGGCCTTCGCTGCTTATTTGCCCAACTTCAGTAATAGGCAACTGGGAGAAGGAGCTCGAGCGTTTTGCGCCTTCGCTTAATGTCATGCTGCATTACGGCAACAAACGGGAGAAAGGCGAATCATTCCGCGATTCCGTTTCAGGGGCAGATTTGGTCATAACTTCTTACTCCTTGGCACAGCTGGATGAAGATGATTTGTGTTTAGTGGATTGGGATGCTCTTTGCCTCGACGAAGCGCAAAATATTAAAAACGTATATACAAAACAATCTACAGCAATAAGGAGGATCCCTTCGAATCATCGCCTGGCACTGACAGGAACGCCGATGGAAAATCGATTGACAGAGCTCTGGTCGATCTATGATTTTATAAATCCAGGTTATCTTGGCAATATGACCGAGTTCCGCAAGGAGATCGTTACACCGATAGAGAAAACACGAGATGAGAAGCTTATTGCTGGCCTTCAAAGCTGGGTTAAACCATTCATGCTGCGAAGAATTAAGAAGGACCCTTCGATTCAGCTGTCTTTGCCGGATAAAAATGAAACGAAGCTGTATATGACGTTGACAGCTGAACAAGGCGCGATGTATGAAAATTTAGTCGCAGACCTCCTTGAGAATTTGGATAAACTAGGTCCAATGCAGCGCAGAGGCCTCATTCTTGCAGCTTTAACCAAGCTGAAACAATTATGTGATCATCCTTCCCTGCTTAATCATGAGGATACCGCTGCTTTATGGGAAATAGAACGTTCGAATAAAGTAGCAAGGCTGCTTGAAATGTGCGAGGAAATAGCTGCCGAAGGTGAACGCTGCCTTATCTTTACCCAATATATCGATATGGGGCACCAACTGAAGCAGCTGCTTGAGGAACGAATAGGTTTGCCGGTTCCTTATTTGCATGGCGGCGTGCCTAAGGTGAAGCGGGATCAAATGATTGAGCAGTTTCAAAATGCGGAGGAGCCGTGCTCTGCATTTGTCCTTTCACTAAAAGCAGGGGGAACGGGTCTTAATCTGACCGCTGCAAACCATGTTTTCCATTTTGACCGGTGGTGGAATCCTGCCGTTGAGAACCAAGCGACCGACCGGGCATTCCGAATCGGCCAGACGAAGAAGGTTCAAGTGCATAAGTTTATTACACTCGGAACGCTTGAAGAGAAGATCGACGAGATGATTGAACGAAAGCAGTCGCTTAACGATCAAGTGGTCGGTCAATCGGAGCAGTGGATTACGGAAATGTCTACTGAGGATCTTAGGGAGCTTTTTGCATTGCGAAAAGGCTGGCTAAAGGGATGAGGGATATAATTGTCGGATGGCAGTTTACGTGCAAAGCAAGAAAAATTGCAGCTTGAAGGTCAAAAAATGAATAGTGAAGATAAAATATCACATAATGAAAACAATATTATAGTGGAAAATAACCATATACAAGGTTCTATTCCAGAGTGGCAGCGATTTTATGAGGTTGTTAGAGGGATAACGAAGGATATGCGTTACTAAAACGTAAGATTAATTTACATAGCCCGTCGGGAAAAGTAACCCGACGGGCTATAAGATTTTATCCCTCTTTTGAAAAATGAGAGAATTGTCTCCCTAACTCGTCGTTTTTTTGACCTCCTTTGAATTGGTTCTGCAGGACTATAATAAATGTGCGAGGCAAACAAGCAACACCATAAACGAGGAGGTCTTCCCAATGAAAAAGAGATCTACACTAATTGCCACTACGCTGCTTTCCCTTATGATTGTCGCATCGGCGTGCGGCGGTAACAATGCTGGTAAAGGAAATGAAGGCGCTGCAACAAATGCACCAACGAATGCAGCAACGGATGCTCCAGCAACCGATGCACCAGCAAAGGACGTAACATTGTCCCTTCGCCACACTCAAATTAAAGAAACAAGCAAAACTCGTTTGAAAATTCTTGAAGATGTTGTTGCAAAAACACAAGACGAAAATAAAGGTCTTACTTTCAAGCTTGAAGGTATTGACGAGATCGTTAACCGCGATCAAAAGCTGAAAGCTGAAATGGCTGCTGGCAACCCTCCTGATATTTTTGAAGTATTCGGTGGAGCAGACCTTAACCTTTATGTAAAAGCTAACCGCATGCTTGACTTGACACCAATCATTGCAGAACTTGGTCTGACAGACAAATTTGCAAGCTTGGACGAGTTCACTGTAGATGGCAAAGTATATGGCCTTCCTTTCGGCGGCTATAGCGAAGCGATTTTCTACAACAAGAAAATTTTCTCTGAGCTAGGCTTGGAAATTCCTACAACTTGGACGCAATTGGTTGAAATCTCCGAAAAAATCAAAACAGCTGGCTACACACCACTTGGTTTGGCTGCTAAAGACGGCTGGGTAAACGGTATGCTTTGGAACACAGTTATGGAGCGTAACGTTGGTATCCAAGCATTCAGCGATGTTGTTGCTGGTACTGCAAAATGGACTGATCCTAACTTCGTTAAAGGTCTAGCTTCTTATGCTGAGCTTGTTAACAAAGATTTCTTCACTAAAGGTGCTCTAGGTCTTGCATACGCAGATCAAGGCGCGCAATTGCTTTCCGGTAAAGCAGCAATGGTATTCACAGGAACTTGGGATGCTAACCGCTTCTCAGGCGACGAAGCAGGCGACCTTAAAGGTCAAATCGGTTACTTCGCATTCCCTTCAATCGAAGGCGGCGCTGGCGACCAAACATCAATCAATGCATCATACTCAAACGGCTTTGGTTTCTCTGCTACGCTAACTGAAGATCAAATTGCAGCAGTTAAGAAATTTATCGCTAACTTCTATTCTGAAGAGGTTCAAAAACGTACTTTGGTAGAAGACAAATTGCTTCCTTCTTTGAAACTAAGCGATCTATCTGGTGTTGATCCGCTTACAACTGAAATCTTGACGGTTATGGCTAACGCTTCCAGCTCATGGAAAGCTTATGATGCAATCGTTCAACCAGCAGTAGGCGCTGACATTAACGTTGGTATTCAAGAGCTTATTGGTAAAGTAAGCACACCAGAAAAAGTAGCTGCTAAAATTCAAGCATCGCAAGATAAAGCGAACGCAGCTAAGTAATCGCAACACATTACATTCGATCCTGCTATGCAAGAGGGTGTGCTTCCTTCCTGGAGGGCACCCTCTTTTAACGCTAGGACAAAAGGAGGACATTATGAACAGAGCGCTCAAAAATCCGATTACTTACGTGGCGTTCATTATTCCGACGCTTGCTTTATATGCTTTGTTTTTTGTTTATCCCGTTATCGTATCTTTTTTTTACGGTTTCTTTCGTTGGGATGGCATTACTGAGAAGGTGTTTATCGGATTTGATAACTTTACGAGATTGTGGCAGGATGAAATTTTTAGAAAAGCACTTTTAAACAACTTTTATTTCATGGCGTTTTCCCTAATCGTGAACATTCCGCTCGTCTTCTTGATTTCGATCATTATTAGTAAAGTTAGACGGATGCGTGACTTTTACAAATCGGCCGTGTTTGTGCCGGTTGTTATATCGACGGCTACTGTAGCCATTTTGTTCGGCGTTTTGTACAACTATGATTCAGGAATGATCAATCAATTAATTCGTCTTGTTGCACCAGAAAGCTGGGCGCGCGAATGGTTATCGGATCCCAAGCTTGCAATGCTCTCGATTCTTATCGCGAATGCATGGCAAAATATCGGCTTCTTCATAGTACTTTGTTTGGCAGCAATTCTAAACATTCCGAAAGAAATTATCGAAGCTTCTAAGCTGGATGGCGTAACCGGCTGGCAAGAAACATGGATGATCACATTGCCGCTTGTAAGACCAATCCTATTTGTAATGCTGCTTCTTTCTGTTTCGGGAACGATGAAGGTGCTTGATATCGTACAAATCATGACGTACGGCGGTCCTTTCCAATCCACAGAAGTTATGGCGACTTATATGCTTAAAGTTGGCTTCCGCTCTCTTGAACTTGGATATGGCAGCGCGATCGGTGTTGCGATGTTCATTATTATTTTGATTCTTACGGGTATTTTACAGCGCATCACAAAAAGCGAGGAGGTGCAGTACTAATGGAACGTTCCCGAGGCACACAATGGTGGATGCATACATTTTTAATGGGGTATGTTGCAGTAGTGCTCTTCCCTCTGTTATGGTTATTCATGTCATCATTCAAAACAAACCGTGAAATAACAGTAAATACATGGTCTTTGCCAACTAGCTTTAACTTTGATAACTATATCGCTGCTTGGGAAACGGCTAATATTGGTAAATATGCGCTGAATAGTACAATTGTAACCGTTGCAGCTTGTGTATTGACGCTCCTTTTTGCAGCGATGACCTCATTTGCGATTGCGCGGATGAAATACACGAAGATGAATAAAGCTGTTTATAATTTCATTTTACTTGGCTTAATCGTCCCAGCGGGTGCATTGTTTATCCCGTTGTACCGTTTAATTCAAAAGATCCATTTGTTTGGACAGCCATTATATGATACGCATTGGTCATTAATTTTGGTATACACCACATATGCTTTGCCGATAACCGTGTTTATTATTTATGCATTTATGCTTTCGATTCCAAATGAGCTTGAGGAAGCTGGCATTATGGACGGGCTAGGCGCAAGCGGCCTGTTCTTCAGAATTATTATTCCGATTTCGATGCCGGCACTAGTTACAGTATTTATTTTAAATTTCATAGGCAATTGGAACGAATATATTTTGTCCCAACTATTTATAACATCTGAATCACTCAAAACACTGCCAACGGGTATGGCAACCTTTAATGATGGCTACCGCACAAACTTTGCATCGCTGTCTGCTGCGGTAATCATAAGCATTATTCCGGTCCTGGTTGTGTATGTGTTCTTGCAGCGTCAAATCATTGAAGGTATGACTGCAGGCAGTGTGAAGGGATAAGAAAGAAGGAGCCTCCTAGATGAACTTGAGACCGAAATTGATGCTTGCATTCATATTTCTAATCGTCATTCCGATGATTGGCCTCGGCATATTCTCATTTATTAATTCTGAGACGCTGCTGGAGAAAAAGTATAGCGAGCAAACCGAAATTTCGCTCAGGGCTGTAGGAGGCAATATTCATTATTTCTTTCGAGAGCTTGATCAGCTATCCGATGGTAATTTAACGAGCACAGAGGTGCAGGAAACACTGAAATACAGCTCGTATAATTCCAATGATGCCGGCACGCTCATTCAAATTAACCAAGCAGAGAAAGAAATGAAACGGATTTTGTTCCAACACCCTGCTGTCAGCTTTGTTGTGCTGTATGCGAAGGATGGGACGATGTTCCGCTCTTACCGCAACGATCCGACGACGTTCAAGCCTATTTCCTTTGATATGCTCAAGCAGCATTCCGTCTATAAGGATGTTATGAATCTTGGCGGACGTCCGCTTTGGATTGGACCTTATGAACAGCGTGAGCTGACAGGTGTTGAACCGCCTCTATTTACACAAATTCGTGTTGTTAAGGATATTGAGTCATTTAATGATTTGGGCGTAATGATTACGCAGTACAAAACGGAAGAAATATCGAGCATGCTCAAAACCTTTCAAAACCCGCAATCCAATGCAGCCGAAACAAGATACCTCATTGTCAATAAAGCAGGCCTTATTATGCTAGACAGCAAAAAAAAGATGGATGGTCATAATATAAATGAACAGACCGATTCATTGCCGCAGCACACGAATAACTACAACAGCTCGCGAGAAAAGTTTGAAGGTATAGACAGTCTTGTTTCTTCCTATCAATTGGATCGCAATGGTTGGATCCTTGTGTCCATAAAGCCTTGGGATTCACTTACTAACGAAAATGTTCGGTTTGTCCAGTGGATTGGGATGATTACGGTCCTTGGTTTGCTATCGGCGGTATTGTTCAACGTCTTTTTTGTTAACCGAGTAGCGAAAACGATCATTAAAGTTGTTCGTAAAATGAGATTGGTTGAGCAGGGGTTGCTTGATATTCGAGTAACAGCTCAAGGTAAGGATGAAACCGTTCTACTGGCCAACAGCTTCAATAGTATGGTTGAGCGAATCGGCAATTTGCTTAGTGAAGTGCGCAGAGAGCAGGCACGTAAGCAGCATGCGGAAATGATGCTTATGCAGGCACAGATTAAACCGCATTTCCTATTTAATACGCTCGAATCGATTAATGCTCTTGCAGCACAAAATGAAGGCGCGAAAATTATGTTGATGGTGCGCAGATTAAGCAATTTGCTTCGCACAAGCATGCATCAATCCGAAGAAATAAGGATCAGCCAAGAAATTGAGCATGTCCGCAGTTATTTGGAAATACAGAAATACCGCTTCGAGGAGCTTTTCTCATACGAATTGAATGTCCCGGCAGAAGCACTTGATTTCTCCATACTAAAGCTTTCGCTTCAACCGCTCGTAGAAAATAGCATTCAGCATGGGTTTGATGGTTATGAAGACGGACAAGGCAGGATATCAATTGATGTAACTGCTGAGCCTCATCAGATCGTCATTATGGTTCGTGACAACGGATTAGGCATGAGCTCCAGAGTGCTGACTAAGCTGTCAGCAGAGTCAGACTCTGAAAGCAAGCAGACCGATGCTGCGCAAATGGGTGAGAGAAGAGGACTTGGATTACGAAATGTTGCAGATCGCTTGCGCATACATTATGGTCCTGCGTTCGGTTTGTGGATTTGTAGTCAAGAAGGCAGCGGGACCGTTATTCGCTGTGTAATTCCGAAGAGCAGAGGTGATCAGCTATGACGGGTAAAGTACTCCTAGTTGACGATGAGGCACATATTACGAGAAATTTAGAAAAAGTTATTCCCTGGGAAATGCTAGGGCTTACTGTTGGCGGTACAGCTAAAAATGGTGTTGAAGCGTTAGAGCTTATGGAGCAGCAACACTTTGACTTATTGCTGTGCGATATTCGCATGCCGGTTATGGATGGTTTGGAGCTTGTTCGGCATATCCGTGATAAAGCAATGGCTTGCGATATTATTATGCTGTCGGGATATCAGGATTTCGCTTATACGCGAACAGCAATTCAATTTGGCGTCAATGATTATGTGTTAAAGCCGATACCTTATGATGAATTGACTGGTGTTATTGCTAGAGTAATGTCTACTCAGCGCAGTAAGCAGAAGCTGCAGCAGGAAGAGAAGCAGAAGCTCGGCCGGATGATCGATCTCGCTAGCGAGAAAATTTTGTACGATATTATTATGGATTATACCGATGTTACTGCAGATAATTGGCTCTTGACCGGAGATGAACAGCAGCTCAAGCGGCAGCAGTTCGTCTTAATTGTGCTTGATCTTGATGTAAGCTCGGAGAAGACGAAGGATTGGCGTGACTGGTCCGATAAGGAAAGAAAGCTGTGGAATTTTGCTGTATGTAATGTACTGCGTGAGAAGCTGCAGCAAAATGGGCTGCATCATGCGGTCATTCAAATTCGAGATGGTGAGTGGTGTGTGCTCATTGAAACGGAGAAAACAGCTGAATTTGATATTGCCTTCATTAAAAACTGGGCAGACATGTTATTGTCTGCGATTAAGAGCCATGTAAAGCTGAATTTATTTGCAGGTATTTATCATAAGTTTGCAGCGGTTGCTGACTTATCCCAAGCCTATAAGCTTGTACAGCAAGGGATGCAGCTTACGCCTGTCCATGACATTATCGCTATTTATCCATCCGCTCAGCAAAAATCATCACAAGCAGATCAAGCGTTTTGGGATACCGCGGAGAAATTAATTGGAGCGGTTAAACGCGGGGATACGATAAGCGTAGACAGCGAGCTTCAAAGTATTACGCTGCTCTTGCAGCGAATGAATGAGCCTTCATTAAATCGTGTGAAGCCGCTGCTTCATTTCTTTGTCCTGCATCTTATGCGTGAGATGAAAGAAATGGGCGTATTTACTCGCGAGCAAGAGGATATGCTTTGGCGCAGATTGGATCGCCGCTTTGGCATTAAGGATTTATTATCAGTTATTCGTCAAGTTACGAATACGGTTTCGGAGAAATCTATGGATAAGAAAAAGCAATCGGAACGTTCAATGGCTGAAGCGAAAGCCTTTTTGGACCGCAATCTTTATCGCGATCTAAGTGTTGAAGAAACGGCAACTCATGTCGGTTTAAGCACCTCTTATTTTAGTTTATTGTTCAAGCAGACTTTTGGCGAAACGTTTATCGAATATGTAACGCGGCAACGGATGGAGCGCGCGAAGGCAATGCTTGGGGAATCACTCAAGAGCGTTGCACAAATCGCGAAGGAAGTCGGTTATGCGGAGCGGCGATATTTTACAAAAGTATTTATGAAATATACAGGTGAGAATCCTACCGATTATCGTACGAGACGGCAAGAGGGTGGACAACATAACGAGGCTTTGAATGAGCCGTCGTAATAGGGTTGATAAGTGAAGGGATGGGGAAGCATTGACGACAACGCGTGAGTGGGATAACTGGAGCTTGAAGAAGAAGGTTGGACAATTATTTGTATTTGGCTTTCATGGCTTTGAGCCAACGGCGCAAATTAAGCAGTTAATTGAAACGAGCGGCATTGGCGGAACGATCTATTTTTCCCGCAATGTGAAGGATGCTAAGCAGGTGCACAAGCTTAGCGGCGAGCTTCAAAGCATCGCAAGAAAAGCTGGCAATCCGCCTCTATTCGTAGCGATTGATCAAGAAGGCGGCATGGTTGCAAGACTAGTTGACGGTGTAACACTTATGCCGGGCAACATGGCACTTGGTGCAACCGGCGATAAGGAGAGCGCTAGAGAGACAGCATTTGTATGTGGTGAAGAGCTTCGTCAATTGGGTGTTACGATGAATTATGCGCCTTGTATTGATGTTAACAATAATCCGGATAATCCTGTTATTAATGTACGTTCGTATAGCGACCGCTCTGATGTCGTTGCGGAACTCGGAGCAGCCGCAGTAGCAGGCTATCAAGCTGCACGAGTTGCTGCGACTGTTAAACATTTTCCAGGGCATGGCGATACGGCGGTGGATTCCCATCATGCGCTGCCGATATTGCTGCATGGGCGTGATCGGTTAGACGCGATTGAGTTGAAGCCGTTCCTGGCAGCAATTGAAGCAGGCACGGATTGCATTATGACAGCACATGTTTGCTTGCCGGCGCTTGATCCATCAGGCGTGCCATCGACTTTGTCTGAGCCTGTCATCACGGGTTTACTGCGCAAAGAGCTTGGTTATGACGGGATTGTTGTGACAGATTGTTTAGAGATGGATGCGATTGATAAAACCTATGGTCCAGAGCAGGGCGCTATTAAAGCGCTGCAAGCGGGAGCCGATATGGTGCTGATCAGCCATACATTTGATAAACAATGGGCTGCCCTTGAAGCCGTTGTGCGTGCTGTTGAGAACGGTGAGCTTGCAGAAGCTCGTATTAACGAGGCGCTTAATCGGATCATGACACTTAAGGAGAAGCTTGTGCTTGAGGAGCCATTGCTGCCGTGGTCACAAGTGGAGTGGGAAATTGGTACGGAAGTAAATCGAGCTGTTGCAATTAAATGGAGCGAGGCTTCAGTTACATTAGTAAAAGACGATGGGCCATTGCTGCCATTAAGCCGCGAGAAAAGCACGCTCGTATTGTGGCCCAAAATTGTCCCTGTTTCGGTGGCTGACGAAATGCTTTCAGGTGACGGCTCATTAGGTCACTTTCTTGGAGAGTATGGAGCTAATATCGTCGAGCGTCAAATGGATGATGATCATCCACTCGCTGATTTGGAAACATTCTCACAAATCGTCGTTGTCACTTACGACGCTTCCAAGCATCCCGTAGAGCGCGATATTGCACGCGAGGTCGTAAAATTGGCACCGGAGCGTACGATAGCTGTGTCGGTTCGGAACCCGCTTGATCTATTGCTATACCCGGAAGTAAAAACGTACATGGCAGTGTATGAGTGTCGTCCACTCGCGCTAGCTGCTGCTGCGAGAGTATTGTTAGGTGATCTTAAGCCGCAAGGCAAGCTGCCGTTAGAAATTTCGGCTGCGTACCCATTCGGCTGGAGTGCTGCTATTCATAGCTAATATAAACCAAAGCTGGGCCGCGAGATATATCTCGCGGCCATTTTGTATGGAACATTTATTGTCCAATTAAATTGGAATAGGTTAAATCATGCAAAATATAAGCCAGGAAAAAAACAACACAGTCATTCTCATAGCGATGCTGAACCTTCACCAGCTGGTTATAATAAGTATCAGCGTAATGAGGGTTATTTCGCATCTCAAGGCTTGCTTTGATTAAGGCGTCCAGCTTGTCGGAAATATCAACGAGCTCGCCATTTGCATCTGCTGACTTGCTGTGTACTATGAATTCGGTCATATCTTCATGAAAAAACGATGGAAGCTTATTAATCATGAACTGAGCGGTTTCTTTCTCGTATTGCTCGAAAGCGTGTTTGATGTCTGGATTATTGTGCTTGAAATTTGATACGACATCGCCTGATAAAGCTTCAGGCAAATCATGAAGGGCAGCTTTGGCGAGCAGCTTAAAGAGATCGATATTTTTATTGCCGAAGCGCTCGATTTCAAGCAGCCCATTAAACAAAGCAAGTGAAGCGACTCGGAAGGAATGTGTCGCATCATTGTCAGGAACGAGATTATAGCTGCCGTTCCATCTTTTTACGGTATCGAGATTCATAATGTATTGGATAAATTCATAAAAGCCATCATGTTTATCGTATTCATCGAGCAGCCAGTGTATGGATGGAAGCTCTGTGCTTCGCAGCACTTGTTCGAGCTCCTTATATTTGGCATGAAAGAAAGGATTCGTGTCATACCGGGATTCTCTGTGGCAATACAAATAGGCATCCAGCGTATCGATGGCATCAACTAATCGTCCAATAGGTGAATCATCTTGCGCATGGACGATAAAATCGAAAGCTTGAGCCTGTAGAGACTTGGATAGGTACGAGACAATCTCCTTGCTAAGTTCCATTTCGAAGTCTCGGATATGATTCATAACGAGCGATTCTTTTTTGGTGACATGTTTAATGGAGCCGGTGCCCGTGTTTTTGAGATCACCCCATAAGCATCTTCCTACAAGCTTCAGCTTATCTAACGGCTGCTTGAATATTTTTTCTTCAATGATACCAATCAAAATAGACAATGCAGCGCATCTAAAGCTATGAGCGGAGGCGTTATCCTCAAATCGTGGAGCATATTCGCTCCATCTAGGTACATATTGCATCCGAATGATCGTATTGGTGAATTTACCGTTTTTCATAAATCGGGCTCCTTTTTAGTCGAAGTTCAAGAGTTTCCGTTCATGTGCGGAGTGTCTATGTTATTATATAGCTTATGTACAAAATCGACTAGAAGAGGTAAATGAGGGAAAGATCATGCGTGAATGGGGTTTAGCTTTTAACCAGCAATTTGAGAGATGGATGTTCATCATTATTCCAGGATCGTTGATACTTGGCTTTCTATTTGCAACACAGCTTCAGCCTTTTATTGAAATGGTTCCTTACTTATTTGCCTATGTCACGCTAACGATGGCCATTGGCTGCGGATTAGGACAATTGCGAGAGGTGCTGAAGCGGCCGGGCATTATGGGGCTTACCTTTTTGATTGCTCATGTCGTATCTCCGCTGGTAGCCTATGGACTTGGGGCACTCGCATTTGGTGCAGATTCGCCCTATGTGGTGGGCCTCGTTTTGTTTACGCTTATACCAATCGGAGTGTCTACCGTGCTATGGGTTGGCATGTCAGGAGGCAGCGTTCCGCTTATGCTAGCCATGGTTGTGCTCGATTCAGCGCTTAGTCCACTGGTAGTGCCGGCGGGTATCCATCTGTTTTTTGACTCCGCTGTTGAAGTGAAGGCAGGACCTATTATTGTTGATTTACTCGTTATTATTGTACTTCCTACGATCATTGGCGTGGCCCTTAATCAAATGAGCCGAGGACGTATTCAAAGTATCGTGCAGCCCTTTACAGCACCGCTTTCCAAGCTTTGTTTCGTCGGTGTTGTCGCGTTAAATGCATCGGCTATTGCGCCTCATTTAGGAGAGCTGAAGCAGGATATGCTGCTGCTCGTTCCGATTGTTGTGCTGCTGGTTAGTGCTTGTTACGCCTTCGGCTACATTGGAACGGCGCCGCTTCGCAAACACGAGCAGCAGGTGACCGTTTCCTATGCAACAGGAATGCGCAACATTTCTCTTGGCATTGTGCTGGCGCTCGGTTATTTCAGTCCAATAGCTGCTGTGCCTGTTGTGTTGTCGATTCTTATTCAGCAGCCTTTAGCAACGGTGTACCATTATGTTTTACAAAAACTTAATAATCACAAGGGTAGCGAAAGTACTGCGACGCATGTACCATAAACGATGTGTGCATGATTAAACATAAGGAGTGAATGTTAATGAACAGCTTCCGCACTAGGCTGACGCTCATCATGATTGCGATGATCGCATTATCGGTCAGTGCAGCAGGATTATTTATGGTCAAAACGTTCAAAGAAAACCATATCAAAGCGCTTGAAGACAATATGGTTCGTGAGATGCAGATCATCTCGGCAAAAATGAATTGGAAATCAGGTGAAATTTCCTCCTTATATGACTATTATACAAATGAGGCAAAGGAGCTCCAGCGTTATGCGGGTGCTCGAGTAACCTTTATTCGCAATGACGGTGTCGTGTTAGGTGATTCAAATGGAGATCCTCGGGATATGGACAATCATCTAAACCGTACCGAAATTAAGGAAGCATTGGCTACAGGAACAGGAAGATCGATTCGGGCTAGTGAAACTGTTAGACAAAATATGATGTATGTTGCTATTCCTGTAACGGTGGTGCCGGGTCAAGCGCCTGATGTGATTCGCCTTGCGATGAGTTTGAAGGAAGTTGATGAAAGCATACGTCAATTGACGATGATGCTGTTCTTAGGCTTGCTTGTACTTTTCCTTATTGCAGCTTTTATTAGCTACCGCCTGGCACTTGGTCTGACAAAACCGCTGGAGCAAATTACGAAGGTTGCTAAACGCATCAAAAATATGGATTATTTGGCAAGAGTAAAAGTGATGAAGCAAGATGAAATTGGTGAGCTTGGAAATGCTATTAATGCTATGGCAGACAGCTTGCAAGTTCAAATGACGCGTATCCAACAAAATGAGAATCAGCTTGAGAGTGTTCTTGATAATATGATTAATGGAATCGTCATGATCGACCTAAATGGAAAAATCGTATTGATGAACAGACGTGCAGAGGAAGTGCTCGGCTTCTCCGCTCGTGAGCTCGTTGGCCGTCATTATGCAGAAGCGAAGCAGCAATACGAGCTGTCGCAAATGATTCAAGAGGGTCTTAAAAGCAAACAGCATCTGCGTGAGGAAATTACGTTTTATTTTCCAGAGGAGAGGCTGCTGGAGCTTAATCTGGTGCCGATTCATCCGGAGGGGAATGATTTCTCTGGAGTGCTGCTCGTATTGCAGGACGTTTCCGCTATTCGCAGATTGGAGAGGATGCGCAGTGAATTTGTCGCAAACGTCTCCCATGAGCTGAAAACGCCGATTACTGCAGTAAAAGGTTTTGCTGAGACGCTGCTTGGAGGCGCGGTTAACGATGAGGAAACAGCACGTTCTTTCTTGCAAATTATATTTGATGAGTCAGATCGGCTTAACCGATTGATCGGAGATATATTGGAGCTGTCCAAAATCGAGTCACGGCGAGTGCCGCTTGTCTTCTCGCCTGTAGAAGTGGATACGTTCGTTCACAAATCGATTAAGCTGATGGAATCAGAAGCGGTTCGCAAAAGAATTGAGCTCAGCATGAACATCGAGCCGGGTCTTTATGTTGAAGCCGATGAGGATCGTTTGCGTCAAATCATTATGAATTTGTTATCGAACGGGATTAACTATACGCCTGAAGGGGGCAGAGTATCCTTAAAGGTTGAAGGTTTGGGCGATGATCATATTCGCATCCAAATTAGCGATTCCGGCATCGGTATTCCGAAAAAGGATCTGCCGCGTATATTTGAACGGTTTTATCGCGTAGACAAAGCGCGTTCGCGCAGCTCAGGCGGTACGGGGCTTGGATTATCGATCGTTAAGCATCTCGTTGAGCTTCATAAAGGTACAATTACAGTAACAAGTGACGTTGGTGTAGGATCTACATTCACGATCGAGCTGCCTGTACTGCAATAGAAAAAAAGATTTACCTATTCTTCATGAATCCGTGATAAACTAAAGCTAAACGTTCTAAATATGCGGATGCGGCGTCTTTGGCGCCGCCATTCGCCAGGTTGGAGGTAACATGTCGCATAAAGTGCTCGTCATTGAAGATGAACCGACATTAGCAAGGCTTTTGTCGTACAATTTGACCCAAGAGGGCTATGAAACGACCGTTATCGATCATGGCGGGGAAGGCTTGCAGACGGCTTTGCAGCGCAATTTCGATTTGGTCATCTTAGATATCATGCTTCCTGGCATGAACGGCTTTGAAATATTAAACCGTCTTCGCCAAAATGGCGTAAGAACACCGGTCATTATTTTAACAGCTCGCAATGCGGAAGAAGAGGTTGTGCAAGGACTGAAGCATGGTGCTGATGATTATATTACGAAGCCGTTTGGCGTGGCTGAGCTTCTAGCACGCGTATCCGCGGTGCTTCGTCGGACACAGCTTGATGATAGCAAGCCGATCGAGTCTTCAGAGAAAGTCATCACAGCTGGTGATTTGTCCATCTACCCCGAGAAGTATGAGGTCATCTTAAACGGCGATACGATTCCGCTTAGACCGAAGGAGTTCGAGGTTCTGCTTTATTTAGTACAGCGTCCAGGCATGGTAATTACGCGGGATGATCTTATGAATGTCGTGTGGGGCTTCGATTATATCGGCGGCCAGCGTACGGTTGATGTTCATGTGAGCTCATTGCGGAAGAAGCTGGAGCTTGGTCAGCAATCTGTACAAATCGAATCGATCCGTGGTGTAGGTTATAAACTCGTTATGCCAAAAAAGCTCGTTACCCCGAAATTATAGGGTGGACGAGCTTTTTCTAATGGAAGTATTCATTTTCTCCTACTTATCTTATATTTCTCCCTCAAAGCTGCTTCAGCATCCAAAGGACGCTAAAGGCATTTTTGCTTGATAAGCAGACTATTGCCGGTTAAGCACAAGCATCTTACGCTGGAATTGCTTAGGCGAGCAGTCGTTGTATTTTTTAAACATTTTATAAAAATGTGCCATATTCGGCATCCCGATTCGCTCACCAACCTCCGAAATGCTCAAATCCTTCGTCAGCAATATTCGTTCAGCCCATTTCACCTTGCGATAATTCACATATTCCGTAAAGGAAAGCCCGATCGTTTTTTTGAAATATTTTACGAAGTAATAATAGCTCATATTGGCGATCTTGCAAACCTCTTCAACTTGGATACGATCCGTCAGATGATTTTCGATATAATCGAGCACCGGTTTCAGGCGAATGCGCTCAAAGTTATCTTGCTCAATCAACACTTTGCGGCTGTCGTTGCGAAGTAAAAGCAGCAATATTTGCTTGACTAAAACGCTGACTGCCAGCTCGTAGCCAGTTTCCTTATGAGTCGTCTCGTGCAATAGCTGATGAATGTAAGAGACAGCTTGCTGCTTTGCCGTGTTGTTTTCTTGGAAAATATAATTCGCTTTACTGAGCGGTGTTTGGGTTTCTGAGAAGTACCGCATATAGGGAATCGTGCTTTGATCAAAAAACGGTTCCAGATCGAATTGAAGCACAATATAATCGAGCAAGTTATGGCTGCGATCGGAGTGCAGCTCCGAAGCTCCGATAAGCACGATGTCGCCAGACGTCAGGTGAAAGCTTTCTTCATCGACGTAAACGTCCAGCTCACCCTCAAGAATGAGCAGCAGCTCAACCTGTTTATGATAATGCCAGTTTGTATAACCGTCCAGACTGCGAATGGGGCGAAAAACGCGCAGCGACAGCAATGGGTTTTCGTATGCGACTTTTTCATTTATTGCTTCCAAATCTAATGTTACCCCCTTGGCGCTGCATGACAATATCCTTATTGTAGTGAATGCTTTCACCATTAGCAATAAGGGAGCGGTATAAATGATGCGCGATTGCTCATTTATCGTTAAAATAGATATAACTTAGCAAGTATACGGAGTAAGGGATTAGCAGAGAGGGTTGGACGACATATGGAACGGGATTCAATAAGGGATTATGGTTTGGAAAATGTGCTGCTGCTCGACCGCATGAATGAGCTGGATGAATTAGATGTGTTATATCCATTTGCGCTGGATGAGCTGCTTTGCAGAAAAACAGGGCAGGGAGGTCCAGCCATTTGCCATATTTGGCGACACCCAAGAGCATTTGTTATGGGACTGCGCGACAGCCGATTGCCAGGCGCTGCCAACGCTGAAATGGCTCTTCAATCGGAAGGCTGGTCTACTGCTGTGCGCAATTCGGGAGGAGCTGCGGTACCGCTTGATTTGGGGGTCATTAATATATCGCTGATCATGCCGAAAAAAGCGTTGGACTCCTTTCATTTTCATGATGATTTTGAAAAAATGTATGGGCTGATTCGTCATGCATTACAGGAGACGGGCTGCCAAGTAGATAAAGGGGAAATCAAAGGCGCTTATTGTCCTGGCGAATTTGATTTGAGCATTGGCGGGTATAAGTTTTGCGGAATCGCACAGCGTCGGCAGACGCATGCCTTTATTGTACAAGCCTTTATTGTAGCGGATGGATCTGGCCAGGAGCGGGCCAGCTTCGTTCGATCCTTCTATGATAAAGCTGCGCAGGGGGAAAACGAAAACGATTATCCGCTTGTGGCTGCTGAAAGCACGGCTAGTTTGGAGCAATTGACACCGCTTGGCGCAGGAGCCGGAGATGCTTTTGTCAAAGCGGTCAAACGAGTCATAGCTTCGCAGCAGACGGAAGCGGGTATGAGAGAAGCAGAGTCGAAGCTTGTAATGCCGACAAAAGAACAAATCATAGAAATGGCTAATATATTGCGTTCCAGGTATTCGATTCCATCTCAATAAATTATGCTAACGTTCCGTTTTACGGATGAGCTGATTGACGACCTCTGAGAAAATAAGACCAATTGCAATGGCTCCTGAGAGCATGAATGCTTTTACGGCTAGCTGCACGGCAATGTCATAATTGTCTTCCACGACGTTTCTCATAGCATCGTAGGCGAGTCCGCCGGGAACTAATGGAATAATGCCGGATACGCTGAAGACGATGATGGGCGTTTTGTATAGCTTTGAGAATAGCTGGCTCACTACGGTTACGATAAAAGCAGCAATTAACGTCGCAGGAATGGTATCCAGCGACAGCTCTGTGCAGGAAATATAAATGAACCAGCCTATCATGCCAACAACGCCGCAGTGCACAAGCGTTCGCTTCGGTACGTTGAAGATGAGGCCGAAGGCTGCTGAAGCTATAAAGCTAGTGACTAGCTGTTCTAATATCGACAACGAAATACACCTCCGAATTTTGCGAAATATAAGAAAGTATATCATTTTCTATTACTTATCTTATATTTCACCGTCAAAGCTACTTCAGCGTCTAAAGTACGCCGAAGGCGTTTTTGCTTGATTAATAAAACGAGAGCACCGCGGCGATTCCCGCACCCACAGCGAATGCCGTAAGAAAAGCTTCTGCTCCCTTCGAAAGCCCTGATACAAGGTGGCCAGCCATCAGGTCTCTGACTGCTGCTGTAATATGCAAGCCGGGCACAAGAGGCATAACTGAGCCAATAATAATTTTATCGAGGTCAAATCCATATCCTTTATGTACAAACAGCACGGACAAGGTGCCGATCAGCAAAGCCGTAATGAACTCGGAGAAAAACTTGATCGGCACGATTCGATGTAGCTTAACTGAAAAAGCGAAACTAATGCCGCTGATGAGCACAACAGGGATGAAGTCGCGCCAGCTGCCTTGGAACATGATAAGAAAACAGCCGCTCGCTATCGCAGCAGCAATGATTTTCATCCAAACCGGATAAACGAAGGCGTTAGAGTCTATTTCCTGTAAAAGTCGGTGTGCATCGCCAGCAGCCAGCGTACCGGTGCTAATTTTTCTGGAAATATCGTTGACTAAGGATACCTTAAGCAAATTCGTCGAACGCTCGGAAATACGAATGAGCTTCGTCATTTGGGATGAACCGTCAATGGCAAATATAATACCGGTCGGCGTGACGAAGCTATGGGAGTTCTCTATGCCGTAAGCAGCTGCAATTCGGGACATCGTATCTTCGACACGATAGGTTTCGCCGCCGTTTTGCAAAATGATTTTGCCGGCCAATAAACAAATTTGTGTAATCTCGTGGCTATTGATGATGCTTTTATCCATTGCGGCCTGCCTCCCCATTCCGAGCGAAGTTGTTCTTTATCCTGTTCTTACTTGCTGCTTTTGGTTTGATGCTCGAATTCAGCGCGAATTCGTGCGAGCAGCGCAGGATAGGCAAATACGTCGTATGCGGTTGCAGCTAGCATTTTGGCACCAAATAACATGCCGTCCAGCGCATATTCGGTCATTGCCGCATCACGAAACGCCTCCGTATGAAGCAGCAAACGATCTTGTACCACCTTGACGTAAGGATGAATAGCTGGACAGCGAACGGAGACGTTGCCTAAATCAAGCGAGCCATGATCCTTGCCGATTTCCATATCCTCAGGGCGAATGCCTGCCTCGATCAGATTCGTATTGAACTGCTCGGACAATGCTTCATTAGTAAGCAGCTCATCATAAGAGTATTCGAAATGATTTGTTGTAACGGTGCAGCCCGTCTGCAATGCGGCCCCTTCTGCACAGCGCAGCACTTTCGCAGTGAGCTCGTTTGTATAAGTACGTGAAGCCGAGCGGACATAAAATTTGGCCGATGCATAATCAGGAATGATGTTCGGCGCCTTGCCGCCGTTGTCAATAATACCATGAATGCGCGCATCGCTGCGTGTTTGTTGGCGCAGCGCATTAACACTATTGAATAGCTGAAGAACAGCATCCAGCGCATTAATTCCTTCATATGGACTTGCAGCTGCATGCGCGGCTAGACCATGAAATTCAAACTGCACGGCGTCCAGCGCTAGTGATTCGCCTGAACGTTCAAACGTATAGTATGGATGCGCCATTAAAGCGAAGTCGCAGTCATCGAATAAACCTGCCTCTGCCATTGGTACTTTCGCTCCGCGTGTTTCCTCAGCTGGCGTACCATAGATGCGAATTTTTCCGCCAATGCCGCTGTTTATCAAAGCCGCTTTAAGTCCTACAGCTGCTGCCATGCTCATAGCGCAGATGAGATGATGTCCACAAGCATGTCCGATTTCTGGCAGAGCATCATACTCGCATAAGAAGCCAACTGTCGGGCCAGGGCTTCCTGTATCATAAACACCGATAAAAGATGTCTCAATGCCTAAAATACCACGTTCAACCTCAAACCCGTATTTTGCAAGCTCCGTACAAAGCAGCTCAGAAGCAAAAAACTCCTCATGTCCAAGCTCTGGCCGACTGCCCACCGATCGTGATACCGTGCGAAAAGCTTCCGCATATTTATCAATTTCATTAAATATAAGATTTTTATCGGTCATTATATTTTTTTGCCTCCTGAAATGAAGTGAAATCTATGAATTCGGCTGTATGTTCGTAGTAGGTCGGCTGCTAACAGCGGAAAGTCTGCTTTTAGCACGTATGTGTTCTTACAACCTCCGAAGTAACCTAGCTAAGCGTCTGTAAGAACCTATAGGTTCTTACAGAGTCCGTCAGGCGTGCTGCCAGCAGCGGAAAGTCTGCTGTTAGCACGTATGTGTTCTTACAGCATCGAAAGTAACCTAGCTATGTGCCTGTAAGAACCTATAGGTTCTTATGGAGCCCATCAGGCGTGCTGCCAGCAGCGGAAAGTCTGCTGTTAGCACGTATGTGTTCTTACAGCCTCCAAAGTAACCTAGCTATGTGCCTGTAAGAACCTATAGGTTCTTATGGAGCTCGTCAAGCGTGCTGCCAACAGCGGAAAGTCTGCTTTTAGCACGTATGTATCTTACAGTCTTCAAAGTAACCTAGCTGAGCGTCTGTAAAAACCTATAGGTTCTTATGGAGCCTGTCAGGCGTGCTGCCAACAGCGGAAAGTCTGCTGTTAGCACATATGTGTTCTTACAGCCTCCAAAGTAACCTAGCTATGAGCCTGTAAGAACCTATAGTTTCTTATGGAGCCCGTCAGGCGTGCTGCCAGCAACGGAAAGTCTGCTGTTAGCATCTATGTGTTCTTACGGAGCCAACTCCGATCCACACAACTGCCCCCACATCAACGCATGCCGTGAATTTTTTTAAACTGCTCCGGGCTTAACCCTTCAAGCCGCCTAAAGACGGAGCTGAAGTAGCTGGGGGAGTCGAAGCCGACGCGCTGGGAGATTTCGTGCATCTTGATCTCGCTTTCGCGGAACATAAGCTCCTTGCTCCGATTGACGCGCTCCCGGTTTACGTATTCCATTGGTCGCATTTTCAATGCTTTCTTAAAAAGCAAGCATAGGTACTGCGGCGTTACATCGATACAGCCTGCTAAATCCTTTATCGTAATCAGCTTGCTGTAATTAGCTTCAATATAATGAAGAACAGGCTGCAGCTTCAAGTAGTTTTGTTCTACCGAGTGTGAGCTTACAAGAATAACCTTCATTAAATCAAGTAAAAACATGTAAACCAGCTTTGAGCATTCGAGCCCCAGAAAGGATCGGCCGGATTGCGTCATCGCGTAAATGTTTTTCATGTGGGTAACAATCATATCATGATCAGCAGTTGAATAGACACCGGATTGTGTAATTCCAGCCTGCCTAAACAGCTTGTCCGACAAATCGCCTCTAAAGCTCATCCAAATGATTTCCCAAGGCGCTTGTATTGAAAAATATTGATGCTGCTCATTCGGAAACAGGCAGAACCCTTGCCCAGCTCGAACGGTCATTTGTTGATCGCCAACATGGAGCTCGCCCGAGCCGCTAATGACTTGCAGCCATTGAAAATGAGGATAGCCGTTTGGACGGTCAATCGGCTCTTGATCGCTCCAATGCCCGATACTCGTGAGATAAACCGGGAGTGTCTTGTCTGTCTCTGTCAAAATCGGAAAAACCATCGTGTCGATAGCGGTGGCCTCCTGTTTCATATTTTTATAATGATGCGAAAATACTGTTATATAGTTGGTTCGATGAACAAGCTATAATATGAATATCATTATAGTATAACCAATAATAGCTGCAAGCAAGACGAAAATGGAGGCAGATGAGATGAGTATGAAATTTCCCCCGATAAGCGCAAAAATTCCGCAAATGCTGCATGGTGCAGATTATAATCCAGATCAATGGCAGAAGTATCCTGAGGTGCTGGAGGAAGACATCCGCCTCATGAAGCTTGCACATTGCAATGTGATGTCTGTAGGCATTTTTGCATGGATGGCGATAGAGCCTGAGGAAGGCGTATTTACATTTGAATGGCTGGACACGTTGCTTGATAAATTTGCTGCTAACGGCATCTATGCCTTGCTTGCTACACCAAGCGGTGCACGCCCGGTATGGATGTCTCAAAAATATCCGGAAGTGCTGCGCGTAGCACCTAACGGAATTCGTAATTTGCATGGTGCGCGTCACAACCACTGCTTCAGCTCACCTGTATATCGCGAGAAGGTAACGATCATGAACTCGAAGCTGGCTGAACGTTATTCGGATCATCCTGCGGTCATCGGCTGGCATATATCAAATGAATATGGCGGCGAATGTCACTGCTCGTATTGTGAAGACGCTTTCCGCGACTGGCTGAAAAATAAATACGGTACACTAGAAGCGCTTAACGATGCTTGGTGGACGACGTTCTGGAGCCATACGTATACCGATTGGAGCCAAGTCGAGTCGCCAACCGAACGTGGCGAGAAAGCGGTTCACGGCCAGAATGTTGACTGGAGAAGATTCGTTACGGATCAAACGGTTGATTTCTGCCGCAACGAAATTGCTCCGCTGCGCGCTGCTAACAGTGAGCTTCCGATTACGACGAACTTTATGCTTGATTTTGAGCCACTTAACTATTGGAAGTTTACAGAGCTGCTCGATATGATTTCGTGGGATGCATATCCAACTTGGCACGACAATAGCGGAGACGACAGCGAGCAAGCGGCGTGGATCGGCTTCAACCATGATGTGTTTCGTTCGCTTGGCGGCGGAAAGCCGTTCATGCTGATGGAAAGCACGCCGAGCATGACGAACTGGCAGCCGATCAGCAAAGTGAAGCGTCCAGGCATGCACATGCTGTCATCGCTTCAAGCGGTTGCACATGGCTCAGATACTGTTCAGTATTTCCAGTGGCGCAAGAGCAGAGGCTCAAGCGAGAAGCTGCATGGTGCAGTTGTGGACCATGTTGGCCATGAGCATACTCGCGTTTTCCGCGATGTGGCTGAGCTTGGCGAAGCTTTGGAGAAGTTGACCGAAGTAGTAGGTACAACTGTGAAGCCAGAGGTAGCACTCATCTATGATTGGGAAAATCGCTGGGCAGTAAAGGATTCGCAAGGCCCGCGCAATAGCGGTCTTCATTATGAAGAAACGGCTAAACGCCATTATCGTCCGTTCTGGGATCTGGGTGTGCCAGTGGATATTATTGATTCGGAATGCAGCTTTGATTCGTACAAGCTCCTTATTGCTCCTATGTTATATATGGTGCGTCCAGGTGTAGGCGAGCGCATTGAACGTTTTGTTGAAAATGGCGGTACTTTCATCGCTACTTATTGGACAGGTATCGTTGATGAGAATGACCTATGCTTCCTAACAGGCTTCCCAGGACCACTGCGCAAGACGCTTGGGATCTGGTCCGAGGAGATCGATTCGCTGCATGATCATGATTCCAATCAGGTCGTGCTGAAGGACGGAAATAAGCTTGGACTGAGCGGCCAATATACAGCACGCGAGCTGTGTGATCTTATCCATCTTGAAGGTGCGGAGGCACTTGCTGTATATGGAGAGGATTTCTATGTGGGTCGCCCTGCCTTAACGGTAAATCATTTGGGTGCAGGCAAAGCCTACTATGTTGCATCGCGCAACGAAGCAGCTTTTACAAACGATTTTCTGACTCGAATTATAGAGCAAGAGGGGATCAAGCGAGTTCTTGATTCCGAGCTGCCGCATGGCGTAACTGCACAATTAAGAACGGATGGTGTGAACGACTACGTATTTGTATCCAATTTTAGTGCAAATGAGGCTTCGGTTGCTTTAGATGCTCAGCAGTATACAGATTTGTTGACGGGTGCGGCTCTAAACAACAGTGTTGAATTGAAGGCTTACGGCTGCCGGATCTTGAAACGAGCTTCGAAATAATACTAGTCTTATAGAAAAGCTGTGTGAAGCGTACAGGAAACTGTACGTGGATCACAGCTTTTTTGTTGTTTAGTCATAAAGACTCTCTTATTGGAAAATTCAATAGGTATGTTTTTACGGAAATTAAAAAATATATTGTCGAATTTAACATTCCGATAACATTTCTACCTAATTCAATTGATGCTTACGACCTATAGTGAGTGCATAAGGAAAAAGAAGGAAGGGTGAGGGTGAAGTGACAGCGACTGTTCTAGATAAAGAAAAACAATCAGCTATCGAGAAAAATGAGCGTACTGCTCCAAACACACCACTTAACGGAAACGTACAACAACCGATTGAGGTAAAAGGAACCGATGAAAGGACTGTTAAGCAATCGGAGCAGCGTGCTGATGAAATAACAATGCATCCGGTAAAAGCAGAAGCAACGCGACTGCATCATTTTTTACGTCAGGCTCCAACAATAGACGCAGAGCATACATGCCGGCAGACGATTGCTGTGTTTAAGAAGCATCCGGAAAGTGAGTGCATTATCGTAACTGGGGAGCAAGGGGCTCCTATCGGTCTGATGATGCGCAATCGATTCTTCCTGAAGCTGGGCCATCGCTTTAGCGCAGATTTGTATGATGACAAACCAATTACAAAGCTTATGGATGCGAGTCCGCTCGTAGTCGATTATGATTATGCACCGCAGCAGCTCATTGACAGCGCATTAAGCCGCCACGAGAGTGTGCTTTATGATTGTGTCATCGTTACGTTAAAAAATAAGCTTGCAGGTATATTGACTGTGTCGGACATGCTCAAGATTTCCCGGCTGCTGCAGCAGGAAGCCGTTGATGCGCAAATGAGTACGATTCGCTCAGCAGAGCAGCGGGTGAGAGAGATCGAACAAGCCGTCAGCAGCGTTCGCAAGTCAACTGAACATGGCGAGTCAATGTCTGTAGATATGGTCGATTTGACCCTAACCGGCAAAAACGAGCTGGATAAAGTAACAAAAGCTTTTAACGCCATGACGCTGAATTCTGAGCTTCAGGAGAAACGGATGAATGAGCTTCAATCTGAGGCGGGGTCAATCAGCAAAGTTTCTTTATTAATAAAAGAACTGGCAGAGATGAGTAATCTACTCGCGCTGAATGCTTCTATAGAAGCAGCCCGTGCAGGGGAGCATGGGCGCGGGTTTGCGGTAGTAGCTGGTGAAGTGATGAAGCTGGCAGGCCAAACGAAGCAATTTGCGAACGAAATTACGACGTTAACGAAAACGATCGTTGATGCCATTACGCAAACGACAAGTCTTGCTCATTCGGGACGAATGGAGACGATCGCAAGCGAAGCGAATATCAATGAAGCCGTGGAGGTGTTTAATCATCTTTTCCGAGCGGCAGCTGATAATCGCAATAGCGCGAAGCAAATTGGCGTTTTATCGGAGCAGGCACATCAGCAAGCCGTTCATATCGCAGTCGAAATGAAAAAATTACAGCAATCTTATTTTTAACATGGAGTTTACAAAAACAGAATACGAGGTTTACAAACGGCTAGTAGTATAAGAGGCACGGGGATGAACCCTTACAGACATAATAAGAGGAGTGGTAGAGTTGTTAAAGAAAAAAGGGTTTAAAGGAATTCTAATGTTGTCGATGGTGACGCTGCTCGTATTCGCAGCTGCATGTGGTAATAATAGCGGAAATAAAGGTTCTGAAAATACAGGATCTAAGAATAACACTGCAACTAACGCACCAGCTGGTGAAGATGTGAAATTGTCAGGCGAGATTAAAATTGATGGTTCAAGCACAGTGTTCCCACTTACAGAAGCAGCAGCTGAAGAATTCAACAAAGAGCACAAAGATGTACGAGTACCGGTTGGCGTATCTGGCACAGGCGGCGGCTTTAAACAATTTTGCGCAGGCGAAATTGCCATTGCAGATGCTTCCCGTCACATCAAGGATGAAGAAGCAGCAGCTTGTAAAGCAGCTGGCATCGAATATACAGAGCTTTCTGTAGCATTTGACGGTTTGTCTGTTGTTGTAAGCAAAGACAATGACTTCATCGACCACTTGACAGTTGAAGAGCTGAACAAAATCTTTACAACTGGCAGCACAGTAACAACTTGGAAAGACGTTCGCGACACTTTCCCTGCTGAGCCGATCGTAATGTTCTCACCAGGCGCTGATTCCGGAACTTATGACTACTTTAATGAAGCTATTCTTGAAAAAGCAGGCATTCGCAATGATAAAGCAATCAGCTTCTCTGAAGACGACAACGCACTTGTTCAAGGCGTAGCAGGCAGCAAATACGGCATTGGCTACTTCGGTTTTGCTTACTTTGAAGAAAACCAAGATAAATTGAAAGTTGTTCCTGTAGACGGCGGCAAAGGCGCTATTACACCAACTTATGACACAATTAAAGACGGCACTTATGCTCCATTGTCCCGTCCGCTCTTCATCTATGCAAACAATAAAGAGCTTGAGCGTCCAGAAGTGAACGCATTCGTTAAATACTATATCAACAACATCGGTACTTTTGCTGGCGAAGTTGGTTATGTATCACTTCCAGATGAGCAATACGCAACAGAAGCAGCAAAAATTAAATAAGTAACAAACGACCTGATGAAAATGTGTGGTGTCTCGAGGGACATCACCTTTTTATCGGCACAAATGTAAACGAATTGTAAAGGCAAGAAGGAGGACGCTGCAATGCCAAGCCAAGGGCTGCAAACGGTCAGTAAGGCTCAAACAAACAGCAAGGAAGTCTATGATTTCAAAAATAAACGCGTAAGCATCATGAACAAATTGATGCCAATCCTATTGTTCCTGTGTGCATCCGTATCTGTTCTAACTACAATAGGTATTGTCGTCACACTCATCTCAGAGACCTATCAGTTTTTTCAAAAAATACCGATTTTTGATTTCTTGTTTGGGACCAAATGGTCACCGTTAATTCCGCCCAAAAGCTTCGGCGTTTTGCCGCTCCTGTCAGGCACGCTCATGATTACGTTTATCGCTTGTTTAGTCGCTATCCCTCTAGGGCTTGCAAGTGCCATTTACTTATCAGAATATGCACCGAAGCGGGTTCGTAAAGTAATTAAACCGATATTGGAGGTACTCGCAGGAGTTCCAACCATCGTATATGGTTACTTTGCTCTTAGCTTGGTTACACCGCTTATTCAAAGTATTTTTCATAGCGCCGGCGTGTTCAATGCATTAAGTGCCGGTATTGTTGTCGGTATTATGATTATTCCTATGGTTTGCTCGCTAAGTGAGGATGCGATGTCCTCTGTACCGCGCAGCTTGCGTGACGGCGCGTATGCGCTTGGCGCAACACGGTTCGAGGTTGCTTTGAAAATCGTTGTGCCAGCAGCCTTCTCGGGTATCGTGGCTTCTGCCGTACTTGCTTTCTCAAGGGCGATCGGCGAGACGATGATCGTTACGGTAGCGGCAGGCTCTACACCTAATATGACGGCTAATCCGCTTGAGAGTATCCAGACGATGACCGCTTATATCGTTCAGGTCAGCCTTGGGGATACGCCGCATGGAACGGTTGAGTATGGATCGATCTTCGCGGTCGGCATGACGTTGTTCGTCATTACATTCCTACTCAATATTCTTGCCCAGTACATTGCAAGAAGATTCAGAGAGGAGTACTAAGATGAACATATTTCTAGATGCAAACCGCAAGCAAATTGCTAATCGGCGGAAAAAGGATTGGATGCTTCATATCCTGTTCGTCGCCGCCACTTCCATCGGCGTTCTCGCGCTTTGCGCGTTAATCGTAGATATTTTGATCGACGGTATTGCAAGGCTCCAGCCTGATCTATTCACGAACTTCCCATCTCGCAAAGCGGACGGTTCCGGAATGAAGTCGGCACTGGTTGGTACGATTTACATGCTGCTTATTATGGCGCCTATTTCCTTTATTTTTGGAGTAGGAGCTGCGATTTTCTTGGAGGAATATGCGAAAAAGGGCCGGATTACCCGGATGATTCAGCTTAATATCAGTACACTAGCGGGCGTTCCGTCCATCGTATACGGTATTTTGGGCTTAACCTTGTTCGTACGACTGCTCGCTCTTGATCGCAGCCTCATTGCAGGGGCGCTCACGATGACGCTGCTTGTGCTTCCTATTATTATCGTATCTGCACAAGAAGCGATTCGTGCCGTTCCGAAATCACGCCGTGATGCTTCGTTCGCTCTAGGCGCGACCAAGTGGCAGACTGTTTCTCGCTCTGTTATGCCCTCAGCTCTTCCTGGCGTACTAACTGGCGTCATTCTTGCTATGTCTCGTGCAATTGGAGAAACGGCACCGCTAGTTATGATCGGAGCATTAACGTATGTTGCCTTTTTGCCAGAAGGTCTTAAGGATTCGTTTACGGTTATTCCTATTCAAGTGTACAACTGGTTGTCCAAGCCACAGCTTGAATTTAAGGAGCTTGCGGCCAGCGGTATTATCGTTTTACTAGCGCTGCTGTTGCTAATGAACTTTTCGGCTATTTTGCTTCGCAACAAGTATCAGAAGAATATTTAGGAGGAAAACGATATGGAAGCACTTATTAATATTAACAAGCTGAATTTGTTTTACGGCGCTTTCCACGCTTTGAAGGATGTAACACTAACGATACCTGAGAAAGCAATCACTGCATTCATCGGTCCATCCGGCTGCGGAAAGTCAACTTTGCTTCGTACACTAAACCGTATGAACGATATGATTCCGGGCACTCGGATCGAGGGAGGTATCGCCATTGGCGGTACTGAAATTTACTCGAATGAAGTGGATGTTGAAACACTGCGCAAAAAGGTCGGCATGGTATTCCAACAGCCGAACCCATTCCCGAAATCAATCTATGATAACGTGGCATACGGTCCTCGCCTGCATGGTATTACTAGCAAGCGCGAGCTCGATGAAATTGTAGAAACAAGCTTGAAATCCGCGGTATTGTGGGATGAAGTAAAGGATCATTTGAAACGTTCTGCATTCGGTTTATCTGGTGGACAGCAGCAGCGACTTTGTATTGCCCGCGCACTTGCAGTAAACCCAAATATTTTGCTTATGGATGAGGCGACATCAGCGCTTGACCCGATTTCCACGCTGAAAATTGAAGAGCTTGCTCAAGAATTGAAAGATAAATACACAATCGTGATGGTTACTCACAACATGCATCAGGCAGCCCGCGTATCCAATCAAACGGTGTTTTTCTTGAATGGCGAGGTCGTTGAATACTCGGATACGGAGAAGCTGTTCTCCAATCCAACCGATCAGCGCACAGAAGATTATATAAGCGGACGTTTCGGCTGAGCCAAACGGATCGTGGGAGAGAACTTTTATTCAAGAGGTTGAATCATATGATTTTGTCCTTGCGAATGATGTTGTTTTACAAACCTTGTAGGGGGAATGCCGTTCATGATGACCACGCGTAAAGAGTTTGACCAAGGACTAGAGCATCTTCATAATTTGCTGATTGATATGGGTACTTTTGTTGAAAAAGCGCTCGTAGAATCGATGGAAGCATTAAAAACCGTTGATGTTGACCGTGCGAAGCAGGTCATAAAGCTGGACCCGTCGCTTAACCAAATGGAAGAAAAGATTACGGAAATCGGTTCGAAGCTGATCGCTACGCAGCAGCCTGTTGCCAAGGATTTGAGAAGAATTCTGTCCTCGTTTAAAATCGCAAGCGATTTGGAGCGTATGGGCGATCTCTCCGTTGATATTGCTAAGGTTGTATTGCGTTTAGAGGGTCAGGAGCTAATAAAACCGTTAATCGATTTGCCGCGTATGGCAGAAATTGTTCAGCTTATGACATACGAATCCATTCAATCGTTTATTCAAGAAAACGTGGACCTGGCTTACAAAATGGCGAAGGACGACGATCAGGTTGATGCCCTGTATGGACAAATTACGCGCGAGCTTTATTCCCTTATGATGGAAAATCCTCGCAACATTACACAGTCATCGCTTCTCACGCTCGTCGGACGTTACCTCGAAAGATTCGGTGATCACGCGACGAACATCGGTGAGAGCGTCGTTTATCTCGTAACGGGCAATCGTCCGGATTTAAACGTATAACCTACTTAAAACATACTTAAGACCGCCCACACTTAGCTGCTGGACGGTTTTTTTGTTTAGGAGAAAAGAACTAAGAAAAATGTCGAATTTTACCGCAAGTTAATCCTTTTATGCATCTCCATTCACAATTGGCTGGTAAAGTAATACATAAAGGAACTGAAATAGACGATAGTCGATTGAGGGGATTGGCATGAATGGAGTCGGGGTTGGTTTATTCAATCGAGATATGCTCCGCAGCATAAAAGAGCGCTGGCATGAAGGCGGAATTGGTGTCATTTACGTCCGTTTTCGCCTCGGGAACACAGCAGCAGAATCAGCATTGCAGCTATGGGAGGGCACGGAGGCAAGGCTTTTCTGGCGTCAGCGCCTTGAATGGGATTACTTTTATTTATTTGATAGGCAGCAGAAGGATGAACCGATCATTCGAGTGGTCGAGAAAGCGATGGAGCGGCTTATTGATAGGCTAAGGAAGTCTGATGCAAAAAAAGAAGACGGGGCTGTCTCAGACACCGATCTGGAGGTAAGCATAGGTCTTTCAACTGCATACCCTCCAGCAACCGGCCGTTCCTCGGAGTCGGTTGTTTATCGGATGATTCTTGATGCGATGGAGCAAAGCGCATATAACGTTACTCTCGGAAGGAACCGCCAAGAATCTCTATCCGAAGGCAAACAAAAAATAGAAAACTACGGTCAGATCATAGGAGCAGGCGAGCCAGTGCAGCAGCTGCATTTGCCGGGGAACCATAGCCGAACCGTTCGAATTGGCGGGCTTGCTGCACCTTTTCCGATATTTCCTGCCCGGGCCAGGGTGTCCGAAGTTGCTTATTTTTTCGATACGAATGCGAAGGCGCAAGGCGCGGTCATTGTCGATAAAGGCAGACCAATTGGCATCTTAATGAAAGAGAAGTTGCATCAAATGTTAGCCGGCCAATTCGGGCTGCCTCTTTATTGGAACAGACCGATTGAGCGGATTATGAACAATCAACCGCTTATTGTGGATGAGCAGTTTACTGTAGAGCATGTATCTCAGCTGGCAATGGCAAGGGATTTCTCACAGCTATACGATGTCGTTCTCATTACGAAGGATGGACAGATGGCAGGAGCAGCTACAATCAGGTCTATCTTGGAATGCATGACGGCGCTTCGCACGGAGGCAGCACGAACAGCTAATCCGCTTACGGGGCTGCCGGGGAACGAGGAAATTCAGCTTGAACTGAGCCAGCGGATCGGACAAGGTGAGCCGTTTGCTGTCGTTTATGCGGACTTGGACTATTTTAAATGGTATAACGATTCCTTTGGTTTTGGGCTCGGTGATAATTTGATTCGCTATTTGGGAGATATTCTGCGCATGGAGCTTGATCAGCTCGGAGCAGGCGACGATTTTGTCGGACATATAGGCGGAGATGATTTCATCGTGGTAATGAGAGCAAATTCGGCGGAGCAACTATGTCAGGCTATGATAAAGCGTTTCGATAGCGGGATTAAAGCATTTTACGGCGGCGTTGAAGTAACGACGGTTGAGGATCGAGAGGGCAATCTCATTGATCAGGAGGGTGTAACGCTTTCTTTGTCACTCATGTTATGGGATGGCAGAGTAGCGCTTGCGGCAGATGATATTCCGAGGATTGCGGCAAAGCTGAAGAAACAAGCGAAAGCTCTTAAAGGCAGCGTCTATGTCATGGATCAAATTATAGGAATGCATCATGGAGAGGAACGGAACGGAAATTGAGACAACTACGGGACATATGGCGGCTAAACGATACGGAAAACGTGAGCTCGGGTCATCTTGGTATTATTTATTTATCATGGCAGTTTCCTACGGATGTTCGGAAAAATCACTTATCCGCGCAGCATGAGAAATGGCGTGTTTTTGCAGAGAATGAGGTGAAGGCTGCATTTGGAAGCTCTTTACTATATGAAGGGCTGCAATGGATGAAGGAGGATTTATTTATCCATATGCGTTTACCGGCCGGGCATCAAATGCTGCAGGAGGACTGGCTGCTTGAGCTGGCTTATAAGCATACCGCTGATTGGGAGAAACAATTTGCAGAGGAGATCTGTTATGAGGGGCTAGCTGGTGTGCTTGGGAAGCTCCATATTGGTGTATCTGTCGTACCCAATGACAATGACCCTGTGGATGGACTTGTCTGGTATGATGCGATGAAAAAAGCGATTTTGCACGGGCAATCCGCCGGATCGATGGAACGAAGCTTGAAGCGCCGAGCGCTGGAACGAGTCATTAGCGAGCGGCTTATTCAGCCAGTATATCAGCCTATCGTATCGCTGCTGCGCGAAGGAGAGGTATTTGGCTTCGAAGCGCTATCGCGTACGCTGGATCAAACTTGGTTTTCCGGACCAATGGAACTCTTTCAGTGTGCTGAGCAGGAGAATTTGACTTATAGCTTGGATAGACTGGCTAGAGAAAAGGCGATAGATGGCTGTCTGCGGCTCATGCCAGGGCAAAAGCTATTCATTAATGTGATGGCGCAAATTATGGAGGATCCAAGCTTCTCGCCTGGCCAAACGCTCAGTCTGCTGGAGCAGCATAAGCTATCGCCTCATCATGTCGTATTTGAAATTACTGAACGAAGCTCAATCGCAGATTTTGGCTCTGTGAAAAAGGCGCTGGAGCATTACCGAAGCCAAGGTTATCAAATTGCAATTGATGATGTTGGAGCGGGTTATTCGTCCTTGCAATCAATCGCTGAGCTGCGTCCTGATTATTTGAAGGTGGATCGGTCAATTATTCAGAATATCCACTTGGATGAGATGAAAGAGCATATTTTGTACACACTGGTTCAGATTGCAGCAAAAATGAATATTTCCATAATTGCCGAAGGCATAGAACTTGAAGCGGAGCTTGCGAAGGTGCGTGAGATGGGGATTGTATATGCTCAAGGTTATTTATTAGGCAGGCCTGCTCCATTTCATTCCATGATGATGTAACCGATACAAAAAAGGGCTATCCTATAGCAGCGATGCTTGGGAATAGCCCTTTTTGTGGTATACTTAAAGGTATGAATGTTACATAAAGAAGGTGTTGATTCCTTATGGAAAAATGGATGCTAATTGACGGAAACAGTATAATCTACCGTGCGTTTTTTGCTTTGCCGCCGCTTACGAATTCGGCGGGCAATCACACGAATGCGATTTTTGGGTTTACAACGATGCTGCTTAAGCTGCTTGAACAAGAAAAGCCGACTCATGTGCTGGTTGCATTTGATGCCGGCAAGGTCACTTTTCGCCATGAAGGTTATGCGGAATATAAAGGCGGAAGACAAAAGACACCGCCAGAGCTGTCAGAGCAATTTCCAGTGCTTAAGGAGCTGCTTCAAGCCTTTAGCATTTCGCAGTTTGAGCTGTCCGGTTATGAGGCCGATGATATTATCGGCACACTAACGAAGGCAGCTGACGAGAAAGGTGTAGAAGCTTTTGTCGTTACTGGAGATAAAGATATGCTGCAGCTTGCTTCAGACAAAGTAACCATTGCGGTAACACGCAAAGGCGTTAGTGATGTTGAACTTTACACACCAGAGACAATTCAAGAGAAATACGGCCTTGTGCCGATGCAAATTATCGATCTTAAGGGTCTCATGGGTGATACCTCAGACAATATCCCTGGAGTTCCGGGCGTAGGCGAGAAAACGGCGCTTAAGCTGCTGCATGAGCATGGATCGGTTGAAAGCGTGCTTGATAACTTGGACAAGCTGAAGGGCAAGCTGAAGGAAAACATTGAGAGCCATAAAGATGATGCTACGATGAGCAAGCGCTTGGCGACGATCTTCCGTGAAGTGCCTATAGAAAAGTCTATCGATGACATTCGTTATGCCGGGTATGATGGTTCGAAGCTGGCTGAGGCGTTCCGCAAGCTGGAATTCAAATCATTAATTGATCGCCTGGAGCTAGGTGCTGAAGCGGGTGATATGGATAAGGAAGCCGAAGCTGCTGCAGCTGATTTGAATATTAATGTGATCGAATCAGAAAAAGACGCAGAGATGCTGGATAAGCTTATTCAGCTGCTCCAGAAGTCGGACAAAAATGGCTTGTATATCGAAGCCATTGGAGAGAATCCGCATCATGCCGAGCTGATTGGCCTTGCTATCGCCAGCGATGAAGCAGTGTTTGTAATGCCATATTCAGTGCTTAAGCAGCCTTTCGCAGCGAAGCTTCGCGACTGGCTCGAACAAGCGGACAAGCCGAAATACGGCTTTGATCTCCATAAGGTGGAGCTCGCACTCAAATGGAGCGGAATCAGCTTCGAGGGTTCTGCTTTTGATGTGCAGCTGGCAGCCTATTTGCTTGATCCTACAGAAGCGAGCCAGACGCTAAGCGGAATTAATGAGAAGCAGGGGCTGTCGACATTGCCACCGGATGAAGCTGTTTATGGCAAAGGCGCGAAATTCAGAGTGCCTGATGCCGATACGCTTTACCGCCATTTATCGTTGAAAGCGGAAGCGGTTCGGAAGCTAGTGCCTCTGTTAACCGAAGAGCTAAGCAATACGGGCATGAGCAAGCTTTATTTTGACATGGAGCATCCATTGTCCCGCATTCTTGCAGGGATGGAGTTTCAGGGCATTAAAGTAAAGTCCGAGGAGCTGGAGGCGCTTGGCCGTAATTTGGAGAGTAAGCTGACAACAATCATTAGCAGCGTGTACAAGCTTGCTGGTACGGAATTTAATATCGGATCGCCAAAGCAGCTGGGTGAGATTTTATTCGAGAAGCTTGGCCTGCCTGCTAAGAAAAAGACGAAAACAGGTTATTCGACGGATGCTGAAGTGCTGGAGGAGCTTGCGCCTTATCACGAGATTATTCCGCTTATCCTGCATTATCGTCAGCTATCAAAGCTGCAATCTACTTATGTAGAGGGCTTGCTTAAAGAGGTGCGCAAGGAAACAGGCAAAATACACACGTATTACCGCCAGACCATTGCAGCTACCGGTCGTCTAAGCAGTCAGTTTCCTAACCTGCAGAACATTCCGATTCGTCTTGAGGAAGGACGCCAAATTAGGAAAGCCTTTGTGCCGTCCGAGCCGGGATGGTCCATCGTAGCGGCGGACTATTCACAAATTGAGCTTCGTGTGCTCGCACATATTGCTGATGATGAGAATATGAAGGAAGCGTTCATTAAGGACATGGATATTCACACCAAAACAGCGATGGATGTATTCGGCGTAACTGCCGAGGAGGTTGATTCCAACATGCGTCGTTCGGCAAAAGCGGTCAACTTCGGCATTGTGTATGGCATCAGCGATTTTGGCTTATCGCAAAACCTTGGCATTTCCCGTAATGAAGCTGGAAAGTTTATTGCGGATTACAAGGAGGTTTTCAAAGGCGTTCGCCAATATATGCACGAAATCGTTCAGCAAGCGAAGCGCGACGGGTATGTGGCCACACTGCTTGAGCGCAGGCGTTATTTGAATGATATCAATGCTTCTAATTTCAACTTGCGATCCTTTGCTGAACGTACGGCGATGAATACACCGATTCAAGGTACTGCGGCAGATATTATTAAGCTGGCCATGGTCCATATGGACGCTGCGCTGCGCGAACGCAAGCTGAAGAGCCGCATGCTGCTGCAGGTGCACGATGAGCTCGTGTTCGAAGTGCCGCAAGAGGAGCTGGAGCTGATGAAGACGCTTGTGCCTGAAGTGATGGCTGGGGCGCTCAAACTTGATGTTCCTTTGAAGGCCGATATGAGTTTCGGTGACAATTGGTATGAAGCAAAGTAACCCACTGGCGGGCAGTTTCGGGTATAATGGTTGTTGAGGTGAGGAGAAATGCCTGAATTGCCAGAGGTAGAAACAGTTAGAAGAACATTAATTGAACTTGTAGCGGGAAAACGAATCCAATCAGTAACCGTTAGACTCCCGCGTATTATACAGCGTCCAGCAGAACCTGAACAGTTCGCGGATGCGCTTGTCGGACATACGATCCAGACGGTTGAGCGACGCGGCAAGTTTTTGCGGATCATCTTGGACGGGCTCGTACTTGTATCGCATTTGCGAATGGAAGGCCGATATGGGGTTTTCCCATCGGAAGAGCCGATTGAGCTGCATACCCATGTCATCTTTCATTTCGAAGATGGCACGGATTTGCGTTATAAGGATGTTCGCCAGTTCGGTACGATGCATTTATTCCAAGAAGGGCAGGAGCTTGAGCTTCCGCCGCTTAACAAGCTTGGTATAGAGCCGCTTGAGCCAGCCTTTACGCTTGAAGCGCTTCGCGGAAAACTCGAGAAACGCGCGACTAAGATTAAGCCGCTATTGCTTAATCAAGAGCATATTGTCGGTTTGGGCAACATCTATGTAGACGAAGCTTTATTTCAAGCACGCATACATCCGGAGCGAACACCTAACACATTGAAGCCGGCCGAATGGAAGCGACTTTATGAAGCGATACGCACGACACTGGGAAATGCGGTTGAAGCAGGCGGTTCGTCCATTAAATCGTACGTTAATGGACAAGGCGAGATGGGAATGTTTCAGCATCAGCTGCTTGTATACGGCAAGAAGGATGAGCCTTGTCCAACCTGTTCAAGACCGATCCATAAATTTGTCGTTGGCGGCCGAGGTACGCATATTTGCAATAAATGCCAGACACTGCAAGCAACAGCAAAATAATACGAATCGCAGCAAATGTTAACCAGCATGCACAGTCAAATACTCCCCGCATATGATAAGTGTGTTACGAACAATAGGCGGATGTCTACTTACAGCTTCTTGTAAGCCGGATCGCCGCTGTGCGGGGAGGGACTAAAACATTGTTCGCGCATGTAGTTTCACTATTAGTTCTTGCTATTGCTGTTAGCGTAGACGGTTTTGGTGTTGGCGTTACTTACGGTTTGCGAAGAATCCGCATACCGATCGTGTCAATACTGATTATTGCTTGCTGCTCTGGTATTATTATTTATTTGTCCATGCAGGTTGGCGGATTGATAACCACGTTCCTGTCTGAATTCGTTGCGCGTCTCATTGGCGCATGTGTCCTCATGCTGATTGGTGTCTGGGCGCTATTGCAGCTTAGACGAAACAAACAGCAGCAGGATGATGTGAGGCATGAGCACGTAGAAACCGCAGTACAAGAAAGTGCTGCTTCGGCAGAAGCTGGTGCAAAAACACATGCCGGAGAGATCGCGAGTGCTGCGCTTGTCGTTATGGTAGAGCTGAAGCGTCTAGGGCTCGTTATTCAGATTTTGCGCACGCCACAGTCGGCTGACGTCGATAAATCAGGCACCATCTCTGCATCGGAGGCCGTCATGCTTGGCTTTGCATTATCACTTGATGCATTTGGAGCAGGACTTGGGGCTGCGTTGATCGGATTGCCTTCCTTACTTACGGCTTTAACCATAGCGGCGGCGAGTGCGCTTTTTCTTGTAGGCGGCATCCGTTTTGGCTTTCGTTTCTCCGCTTGGAAAGGCATGCAGACATTAGCTATGCTGCCAGGCATATTATTAATCATAATCGGAATCATGAAGCTGTTATAATTTGAGGTGAAAAGGATGATAATCGGATTAACCGGCGGTATTGCCAGCGGCAAAAGCACAATCGCAAACATGCTCGTCGAACGCGGTGCGCTGCTGGTCGATGCCGATCAAGTCGCAAGGGAGGTTGTACTTCCCGGGGAACCAGCATTAGAGGCAATCGCCTCTACGTTTGGACAAGCTGTCCTTGAAACGGACGGTTCTCTTAACCGCAAAGCTCTCGGCGAAATTGTGTTTCGCGATAAACAATCACTAGCAAAGCTTGAATCCATAACCCATCCAGCTATACGGGCGCGGATGCAGCAAACCATACATACTTACGCAGAGCAGTATCCAGAACGATTAGTAGTAGCTGACGTGCCGCTGCTATACGAGACGAAGCAGGAGAATCTGTACGAAGGTATTTTGGTCGTATATGTACCCGCTGAGCTTCAGAAAAAACGCTTAATGGAACGAAACCAATTGCCTGAAGAAGAAGCAAGCCGGCGCATCGCATTGCAAATGGATATTGAGCAAAAGAGACTGAAAGCGGATTGGGTCATCGATAACAGCGGATCGCTGGAGGAGACGCAGCGTCAGCTGGATGAATTTTGGAAAAGTAAGTGTTTGCCATGAGGGTATTCCAAAAGAAAAGGGTGCTGCTTGTCCTACTGCTTGGTTTATTGACGATTTTATTTCTCAAATCAGATTGGCTTGCGGAGTGGATGTATCCGGTTCATTACAAAGAAGACATTCGTGCAAGTGCTTCTAACTATGGCGTTGAGTCGCATTTAGTGGCTGCTATTATTCGCAGTGAAAGCAATTTTCAGACAGGCAAGGAATCGAAGAAAGGTGCACTGGGCTTAATGCAAATTATGCCTGATACGGCTGCATGGGTCGTTCAAAAGGCAGGATTTCAAGCCGTAACGGATGACATGCTTATGAATCGTGCGGACGTTAGCATTGAGGTTGGCGCGTGGTATTTAAGATCTCTTAGTCAACAATTTGATCAAAATAAGATAGCTGCAATTGCTGCATACAACGCAGGTCCAGGAAATGTTCGCAAGTGGCTTGACTCGGGGACTTGGGATGGAACGATCGAATCGGTTAAAGAAATTCCGTTTGGAGAAACTAGACACTA
The DNA here is from genome assembly GCF_050467785.1 of Paenibacillus sp. NRS-1760. Lineage (NCBI taxonomy): Bacteria > Bacillati > Bacillota > Bacilli > Caryophanales > Paenibacillaceae > Paenibacillus > Paenibacillus sp. NRS-1760. The sequence continues at coordinate 163,034 of NZ_JBITPK010000020.1, forward strand.
TGTGCAGCGAGTCATTTACTATTATAATAAGTATAAGGACTTATATCCGAGTCTTTAATGGATGATCCTTAACGATAACGAAAATAAATGAAGCCTTGGAGGCTCGTCTCTTCATGGACGAGCCCTGCCAAAGCTTCGGTTATTCATACAACTTTTAATGAATCATTATTTGTATTGACCAGCAAGGGATTGCTCGGCAATTTGCACTAGGCGACGGGTAATGTATCCCCCGATGGAGCCTGCGTCTTTTGTAGCCATGTTGCCGTAGTATCCGTCTTGCGGAATTGCGATGCCTAGCTCTTGAGCAACTTCATATTTCATTTGGTCAAGGGCAGCTGTCGCTTGTGGCACTACCAATTGGTTACTGCTGCGGGATGCGCTCATGTATGTTCACCTCCTTGCGGTTGGTAAAAGTATTATGTGCAAAAATCTGAACTTCATTACAGGAATTACATGGAAATTAAAATTTTTTTTCGAAGAGTCCATTTTTGAGGCTCAAGCGACTAAGAAAGGAGGCAATACGCATCATGAAATGCCCATACTGCGACTATGCCGGAACGAAAGTATTAGATTCAAGGCCCGCCAACGAAAACAAATCCATTCGTCGCCGCCGTGAATGCGAAAAGTGCAGCCGCCGCTTCACGACATTCGAAATGATTGAAGAGACGCCTCTGATCGTCATCAAAAAAGATGGCAGCCGTGAAGAGTTCAGCCGTGACAAAATATTGCGGGGTCTTATCCGCGCCTGCGAGAAGCGTCCGGTTCCTGTGGAGCGCCTAGAGGTAATCGTATCCGAGGTTGAGAAGGAGCTGCGCACAACGGCACATGCCGAGGTTGATAGCAGCGATATTGGTGGAATCGTTATGAACGAGCTTTATCCTGTAGATGAGGTAGCTTATGTCAGGTTCGCATCTGTTTATCGCCAATTCAAGGACATCGATATGTTCATGAAGGAGCTCAATAATTTGCTGTCCAAACACCCGCTCAATGGTATGATAGATAAAGATTGACAGTTTTGACGACCCTATGCTAAGATCAATCTTGTCGTCATTTGGGGCCTTAGCTCAGCTGGGAGTCCACTTATGGTTGGTTACACTACCATAAAGAACTGCATAAGAATGATCACGGGGAATTAGCTCAGTCTGGGAGAGCGCTTCGCTGGCAGCGAAGAGGTCAGGGGTTCGAGCCCCCTATTCTCCACCAACACTTTAAACTTAAACGGCAGAGATGCCGTTTTTTTTTTTTTGTATTGATTTGATTTTGTTGCAACACACCAGACATGTGGAATGATTGATGGTACGAAAATGAAAGAATGAAAAGTGACAGATTCAGTACTGTTATTGCCTCGACACATGTGAAGAATTCAGCATAGTGGAGGCGATGAGAGTTCAAATCCCCTCGCCTCCACCAATACCATCAGAGAAGACACTGTGTTAGGTGTCTTTTTTGCGTTGTGTAGAGACGAGACACGGGATCGCTTTTGTCAGGGGTTCAGTCCGTGCCTTATTTACTGAATCTGCTTGACAACATCATAGAATAATATGTTATTCTTTAAAAGAAAGATTTATAGACAGGCAGTCGGTCGGTTTGTTGAGGAGATGTAAAGATGAGAGTTGTAAAAGAAGCTCAGGAACGCAGGAACGAAATCATTGACGCAGCTGATGAGCTTTTCGGCCAGAAGGGCTTTGACGGCACAAGTACAAACGATATTCTCGAAAAGGTCGGCATTGCGCGAGGAACATTATATCATCACTTTAAGTCGAAGGTGGATATTATGGACGCGCTGATTGAGCGGTATAGTGTCCGTCTTTTAGGCACGGCGCAGGAAATTGCAACAGACAATAGCATACCTGTAGTCGAGCGCATTATTCGCGTTGTTATGGCACTGAACTTAAGCGGCGGAAGCAGCAAGGAAATTATGGAGCATATTCACAAGTCGCAGAACGCGCTTATGCATCAGAAAATAGAAAAGGTCATTATCAATGGCGTTACGCCGATACTGACGGGAATCATCCACGAGGGCATCCAGCAGGGACTGTTCCACACGCCATACCCGTATGAATGCATGGAAATGGTCGTGATTTATGCGAATACCGTTTTTGATGATGATATGGTTCAAATGACGAACGAGGAGCGTGCTTCACGCATACAAGCCTTTGTTTTTAATGTAGAAAGGCTGCTTGGTGTCAAAAGCGGAGGCCTTATAGATGTAATGCAGATGTTTGACGGTGGATAGAGGAAGCGACGAATAAATCTGGAAAATCCCTAGGGAAATAATACAGAGGTGACTTATGTTTAGCAGAATAATCCGCAATGACATTTTTAAGAGCAAAGCGATAACGGTGACAACAATGGTATTTGTCGCTGCCTCAGCTATGCTTGTTTCACTCGCGGCGATACTCGTTGTCAATCTCTCTGGCGCGCTGGATACGCTAATGACACAAGCTAAAACTCCACATTTTATGCAGATGCATTCGGGTGAGATTGATACTGCGAGGCTTACGGCTTTTGCGGAACAAAACAGCAGCGTCGATGAATTTCAAGTGGCGGAATTTCTGAACATTGACGGAGCGGAGATTATATTGGGCGATAATTCGCTTGCGAACAGCGTTCAGGACAACGGTTTAAGCGTACAGAGCGGAAAATTCGATTATCTTCTAGATCTGGACGGGAACGTCATCAACGTATCTGACGGTGAGATTTATGTTCCGGTAAGCTATTTGAAGGATAACACTGCAAAGATTAGTGACAAGGCCGTAATAAGTGGAAAAGAATTTACCGTTAAGGGATTTCTCCGCGATTCGACAATGAATTCTTCGCTTTCCGCATCAAAGCGATTTCTTGTAAGCAGCAATGACTATGCGGAAATAAAAAGCCTTGGAAACATAGAGTATCTGATTGAATTCAGATTAAAGGATATGTCGGCGTTAGGCGCATTTGAAACGGCATATGCCTCCGCAGGACTTGAAATGAACGGGCCAACGGTTACATATTCGCTTTTTAAAATGATGAATGCCATTTCCGACGGGATGATGATTGGGGTTATCCTTCTGGTAAGCCTGCTTGTCGTGGTCGTCGCATTCATGTGCATACGCTTTACGCTCCTTGCAAAAATCGAAGACGATTATCGCGAGATTGGTGTTATGAAAGCTATAGGGCTGCGTGTCTCGGACATCAAGAAGATTTATCTAGCGAAATACATGGCAATTGCGGCGGCAGGCTCTATTCTCGGTTTTGTTCTTTCATTTGTTTTCAAAGGCATGCTTCTTGAAAATATACGGCTTTATATGGGGGAAAGTAAAAATTCTTCTTTTGCCGTGGTTTTAGGAATTATCGGTATATTGTTAGTATTCCTTGCCATTATGGCCTATGTTAACGGAGTGCTGAAACGCTTTCGGAAAATTTCAGCCGCGGAAGCCATACGCTTTGGCACTTCCCAGGACAAAAACAGGGGTGCTAAGCGTTTTACCCTGAGCGGAAGCAGACTGTTTAACACGACGAATATTTTTCTCGGTATCAAAGATGTTCTCTCAAGGAAAAGACTATACGCCACAATGCTAGCTGTGCTGGTGATTTCGGCATTTATCATGATTGTTCCGCAGAACCTGTACAACACGATTTCCTCAAAAAGCTTCATCAGTTATATGGGGATTGGAAACTACGATCTGCGCATACAGACCAACAATATCGATAATATCTCTGGAAAAGTCACTGAAATCGTTGAGACGATGAAAAGCGATCAAGCCATATCAAAGGTTGGCGTTCTTACAACAAAAACATTCAAGGCAAAAACGGAAAACGAATCAGAGGAAAATATTAAAATTGAGCTTGGCGACCATTCGATATTTCCTATCGTATATTCCAAGGGCAAAGCACCCGCAGCAAATGATGAAATTGCATTTTCGACTATATATGCCGATGAGATGAGCAAAAAGGTTGGCGATGTCATTACGCTGGTGATTGAGGGACTGGAGAAAGATCTCACGGTTAGCGGAATCTATTCCGACATTACCAACGGTGGCAAAACCGCCAAGGCTGTATTTGCCGACAATTCAGCGGGCATTATGTGGAGCATTGTCAGCGCTGAACTTTCGGATAAATCCCTTGTTGACGTGAAGGTTGCGGAATATGCGGACAAGTTTGATTTTGCAAAGACTTCAGACATTGATGAATTTGTTACACAGACCCTTGGCTCTACAATAAGCTCCGTCGAAATGGCCTCCTACGCCGCCGTCGCCGTTGCGTTAGTTATAACGGTACTAGTTACATTGTTATTTATGAAAATGCTTGTGGCAAAGGACCGATATTCGATTGCCGTACTGAAAGCATTCGGTTTTACAAACTCGGATATTAAGGCGCAGTATGTTTCGCGTACGGTATTCGTTCTGATTGTCGGAATTGTTCTCGGCACGCTTCTGGCAAACACTCTCGGAGAGATGCTTGCGGGTTTAATTATTTCGTCGTTAGGAGCGTCCACGTTTAATTTTGCAGTAAATCCTCTTTCGGCGTATCTGTTTAGTCCGCTAATGATGATTTGCGCGGTACTTATCGCAACAATGATCGGCACATCGGGCGCGGGACAAATAAAAATATCCGAAAATATAAAGGAGTAGACATATGACTAAGATTATTATCGGTGATCATATAGTAAAGTCTTTCGGCGAGGGCGATGAACAGCGTAATGTTCTTGATGAAGTGTCCGTTGAAATAAACGAGGGCGAGTTCGTTTCGGTTATGGGACCTTCTGGCTCGGGAAAATCGACGTTATTGTTTGCATTGAGCGGAATGGACAAAGTTGACAGTGGAAAGGTCGTTTTTGACAGCAGGGAATTATCGGCGGCCTCTGAGAATGAGCTTTCAGATATACGTAGAACAAAAATGGGATTTGTTTTTCAACAGCCGACTATGCTAAAAAATCTAAATATCCTTGACAACATCATTCTTCCATCAATGCGCGACAACAGAAAAAACGCCGAAAAAATATCAGAGAAGGCAAGAGTGCTTATGAAAAGGGTGGGCATTGCGGAGCTTGAAAAGCGAGATGTTACACAGGTTTCGGGCGGTCAGCTTCAACGTGCGGGAATATGCCGCTCACTTATGAACAGCCCGAAAATCATTTTCGGAGATGAGCCGACGGGTGCGCTCAACTCAAAATCTGCGGAGCAGATTATGGATATATTTTCTGAAATTAACGCAGACGGCACTGCGGTTATGCTTGTAACTCACGATGCAAAGGTTGCGGCGAGGACAGAGCGCATTATGTTTATGCGAGACGGAAAAATCGTAAGCGAACTAAACTTTCCAAAGTTTGACGGGACAGATATGGATGGCAGGGTCGATAAAGTATTGGTGAAAATGTGGGAAATAGGAATATGATTTGATTAAAAATAAATGATCTAACCGGAATCAAATATACAAACGACTCAAGGAGGTCCGTTATGTTAGCGGAATTTATCCTAAGAGGTAGATGAGGAGCATCGTATGGAAGATAAATTAACATTGATTAAGGTTATTGCTGACACAAATTCACAAGGAACTGTTTTAGAAGAGCTTCCTGCAGAATACCTAAGCGATCAAAAATTCAAATTATGTGCATCACCAGGGCTAGCTCTAGGCCTTGCGAAAGGAGATACAATAAAACTCCATCCGAGCGGAGATTTTGAATTAATAAAACATGGTGGAAATTTCTGCATTCAAATTTACAACGAACAGCCTATCAAAGAAAAGATAAAAGCAGCTGAATCTATAGTCAAGCGAGAGCTTTCGGGTTCTTTAGATGGATTTCATAATGGTTCACTTGCCTTCACCGCTCCCATCAGCAATGGATTTCATGCCACCAATAATGTTTTCAATAAAATTAGAAATTTATTGGATTCTGAATACTATTACTCTAATATTTACAAAAATCCATATAATTTTGACGATGAAGAGTTAGTTAGTTGGGCTAGAGATCTGGATTAATTGGTTCGACAGATTGCAGATATCACCAATGCATTACATTTTGATATTCATTCTGACGGATGGATCAAAAAAAATGATGCGTGACCATAATATACCCAAAAGCTCAAGAAGTACAGGAGGCAGTATGATAGATGAAAGGCATCTTGTTTATTTCAAAGAACTCTTAGAAGGAAATTCTGAAATCTCTTTTAGGGCATATCTTTCAAATAATGAAGATTCTTTACGCAAGCAATTTTCTCCAGCAAGATTTGCAAGACTAAAGTTTAAGTCAATTGATGAAATAATAAAGATTCTTGACGAAGAAAAAATATCCTACATCATCAATGATCAGGCTATAAGAAACGAAAATTATTTGGCGACATTTCATCCGGATGCATGGAATGAAAAAGGCAGGCTCAAGGAAGGATTCAAAGACACCATATTCAATGGAATTGTTCACGATTTTAAAACTAAGGGCGAAGATGCAGTCTTAACCCTCCATAAATACATCGAATATCCTAAAAACATCAATAACAAAAAAAGTATAGAAAAACTCGAAGACATCGAATTATTCGCCGAAACGGAATTATGCCTAGGAGATAAAAATCTTGGCCTTTTTTTATTGAAGGCACTAGCATCTATTGAGCGTCAGTTTTCCGATGTGGATGATATTGTCCTTAGAGCAAAAGAAGCTGTCATTAAGCAACAATCATCGAAAGGAAACTAAGTAACTTCGTATATAAGCACTCAAGGGTAGAATCCAGATTCTGCTAACGACTTGCATACTGCGACATCAACTCTATTACTTTACTCTTCCTTTTAACAGTTAATCACATTGAATAAACGTACTACACGGCATCAGCGGCCATAGCTATGACGCGCTGGGCCGGCGCATAGACAAGCAGGACGCCTTCAGGCGTACGAGCTTCCTCTATGACGGCGGCCTGCTTGCTGGAGTGATTCACGGCTTTCATCTTTCCGAGTATCTCTACGAGCCCGACGGCTTCGTCCTCTGGCCAAGCTGGAATCAGAATGGAAGGCCGCTACCGAAGAGCAGCGCAGGAAATACCCAAGACCTTTGCTAGGCAGAGACATATTCTTATGAGGTGAAAAATGCTAGAAAATATCGATCTTGTGAAATTAATTAGAGACTCAGCTCAAAACTCCTTTTCCGAATTACGAAAATCTAACCCAACCGATGAGTTTTGCGCCTTCGGACTCTATTCAGATGAAGGAGCAATGACTGTTTGCCCTTCTGCAAACACAAAAGAATATCTAAAGGAGAAATGCGAAAAAGACCCGGACGAACCCTTGTACTACAAATGGAGTCCCGCCGAGTGGAAGTATGAATTCTCTGGTCATGAGTGGTTTAATGACGTACAGCAAGTCATCGATCAGTTTCATAAATCACCCCATACAGATGAACAGTTTACCAATTTTCAGGGATACCTATATGATTCATGCATACTCGCTCTGGAACAGTTGAGATCAGATGGATTTTTTCAAAAATGTATAGTTGTTTTTTCCGTAACAGATTATTTAGATGATGAAAAAGAGATTTCTTGGATCTATCGTCTAAATGATCCCAAAGAGGCATCCGAATTCGAAAATTGGGTTAAAGATCAAGAAGATTGATTATTTCACCATACCTTTAGAAAAGGTGGTTTAGGCAACACTGCAAAGTTTCATTGATATCCGCCGTCATTACAGATCCACGCTGATGGCCAGTACAAGCAGGGCACCCTCGCAAGCTAGTACGGCTGGTGTCAGTTGACAGAAACTTTGTTCCATAACAAGTTGCGTAAATCGTGGCTTTTTTGATTTATGGGCTCAAGTTCTTGTCATTTGATGGTGACAAGAGCATTGTCCCATTCCCGACGGATGATCAACAGTGGGAGGGAAGGGGGGTTAGCCTGAGCGGCACTTAAATAACTAGGGTTTGATGAATCCCCGCTTGTCTGTGACTAAGCGGGGATCGAAATCACTTCTCATAGACCTAGATAAACGCCTGTAAGTCCAAAAGCATGAAGAGTATTGGGGAAGATGGGATTTATCCCTTGTATATAGTCTTTATGCTATGATGAAATAGATGAAAAATGAGGAAGAAAAGGAGAGGCGAACATGTCTAAATCTACGGAATATTCGGAGTCGGGGAACCCAATCTATCGCTATAGCGATAGACAGCATGAATGGCGGCCTCCGGTATACGGGGAAGAAGAATGGATCGAGAAAATCGAAGACCACGTGCGCAAGCATATCGGGGAAGTCGATTCCGTTTTCCACGAAATCCTATCGGATGTCGTTCATATTGACGTCCACTTCATAAAACCAACTCCCGAACGCAATTATTATACTTTATTCACAACTGGCATGAGCTTTATGCCCATGAATACGCCAGAAGGAGCGGAAGGCTACGAATACGCGGAATTGATGATCTGCTTGCCGCCGGATTGGCGGATCTCGCAAGAAGATTTACAAAATCCGGATCACTATTGGCCTATTCGATGGCTGAAAATGTTGGCCGGTTTTCCCCATGACTACGACACTTGGCTAGGCTGGGAGCATACGGTGCCTAATGGAGATCCGGCCGAACCGCTATCGCAGCAAACGGAAATGAGCGGAATCATTTTGCTGCCTCCCCTTGATGTGAACGAAGATTTTCTTTCACTTGACATGGAGGATGGGCGGACCGTACACTTCTATGCCATCGTCCCGCTATATCCGGAAGAAATGGACTTCAAGTTGAAGCACGGCAGCGACCCGCTGCTGGATAAATTCGAAGAATACGGCATTAACGAGATTATCGATTTGAATCGGCGCAATACGTGCAAAGCTGGCTAGAAGGTTGGAAGCAAAGCGAATATGAATAAGGGCACAGATTCTTGTCAACTGACACCGGATAGGCCCACATGGGGCGCCTTGTCCCATAAGGTCGCCGGTGTCAGGCATTACAGGGGCAGCCGGGCATGCCCTCGTGGGACCGGGAATCGAGCTACTTCTCCTTCTGGCCAATAGATGAACTGGAGGCTCTCAATAAAGATTTCTCTTGGTAAGATGGATTAACTGATTAAGAGCCCGTCTGGGTGGAGTGAAATTCATTCCGTCGTGATTTTTTTTGGTTGTGAAACCGGTAACGGCGGGAGAGCGCATCGCTGGCAGCGATGAGGTCAGGGGTTCAGTCCGCGCGGACGTAATAAAGTGAGTGAGCTTCGAAGGAAATGCATCTAGTGGAGGAGCACGGCGTCTGAATCTACCACTATAAAAGTGTTGATACTGCCATATTCAGTGAGAATTGTTTTGCTAATTAGAACGTACTTGCTACTTTAAGAGCTTTTTCAAGACCATCCACAATTATCTCTTCTGCTTTTTCTGGGAATTGATTGTGGCCTTCTATCACAATTGTCTCTATATCATTTACTCCGAAGAATCTCATCATACTTGCTACATATTTAACAGCCATTTCAACGTCAGCTTTTGGTCCTTCAGAATATACACCGCCACTAGCGTTTAATAATGCAATTTTCTTATTCCCCATAAGTCCCACTGGACCGTCTGGTGTATATTTAAATGTTTTACCTGCTCGGTTTAAATAATCAATATATGTGTGTAGCACAGCTGGGATTGTTAGGTTCCATAATGGGAAACCAAACACAACTTTATCAATAGCAAGGAATTGATCTAAATATTTATCAGCAACAGCTACTGCTTTTGCTTCTTCTGCTGTTAACGCAAGTCCTTTACTCGTTTTAAAAGTACCATTAATCATATCTACGCCTACATATGGCAATTCTTCCTTGTATAAATCAAGCTCTATTATTTTATCATTTGGATGCGATTCTTTGTAACTCGCAAAAAATTCATCATATAATTTTACACTGACTGATTGATATGCTGGGCGATTGTTTGCTTTTACGAATAAAACTGTTGTCATTTGTTCCTCCTGATGTTCACTACTCTAAGGTGTTTTATTATTAATTACTAAAAAGTTCATCGTATTAGCTTCACAATATCTTTTTGAATCTATACTCCATATCCCCACCCATAGCTGCAGGTGTATCACCAGTTTCTCTGAAATCATGGGTATAAATTTGTTCAAACGGACCCCAATTTACTTGCTTATAAAATTCATAACAAGGGAATCCATCGTGTTCCCCTTGAATGTCGACAATACCATCTTTTTTGACAAGTACAGTTAATAGATAGTCAACAGGAGGTGCTAATACATTTAATGGGTTGCTAGCACTTGCACTCATTTGAAATTTGACCTCGTCTGACCCCCATACAATATCCGTGCACAAAATGCCTTCCGTACTAGCTTTTCCTAATCTTTTATTAATGGAACCATCAGGAGTTGTGGTTTTTTCTGTTGTTATGCCCGTATTCACATATGTGAAAATTTCTTTTTTGTAGAAATCTACAATGACTTCTTGTTCAATTCTTGAACGCAAAGTGTTTACTGCATAAGGTGTAAACTCACGTGAGTCACCTTCGAATTCGATTGTGTTACCCGTTTGAATATCTTTCCTAGGTTCAGTCCAAGATGTTGGAATAAATACACTTGCTCTAACTTTAACGATAGTAGTCATGAGAATACACCTCTGTAATGTTTAATATTATTTTTCGTATGGTTAAATGCTTGCTTTTCCTTTAATATTTGCTGTTTGCAATCCCAGCTAGCGCTGCTGGAGTGTCACCAGTTTTTCTGAAATCATATGTATATATGAATTCAAATGGACCGAAATCTGTTTGTTTATAAAAGTCATAGCAAGGGAACCCATCATGTAAACCTTCGATATGTGCATCCCCAAAAGAAACATCATCAGCGCCCCACCTTCCAGTTGAAGGATCTTTAATAGGTTCCAACCAAGCATACGGTGCAAATACACTTCCTCTATTTTTAACGATATTAGCCATAAGAACCCTCTATAATTTATTAATTTTGTCTCGGTGAATTCTATTTCTTTCACAATCGTAATATAGTCAACTTGATTGACTATATTACGCATAGTACAATGAACTCTGAACAAAGTCAACCTAGTTGACTTTATTTAAGGAGGTAATATGTATGAATAATCATTTTTTTAGTGAATTAGATCTTACATCCCTTTTGTCATTATCTTTTAGTGTATCGATTAATGAACTACATGACAGATTGAGTGAATTGGGATTTGATGATATTAGGCCTGTACATGGTTTTATGTTTAAATGTATCAATCCTAATGGAGCAACAGGTATAGAACTAGCCGAATATTTAGGAGTTACAAAGCAAGCTGTGAGTAAAATGGTGGATTATCTCGAGCAATGTGGTTATGTAATACGCAAAGCTCATCCCACTGATAATAGAGGGAAAAATATTATTTTGACCGAACGAGGTTGGTTAGTAGTGAAAGCAAAAGAGAAGATTCTAACTGAGATTGAGCAACGTTGGATTGAAAACATTGGAGCAGAACGACTGCAAATGATCAAAGAAGATTTATCAAAATTAATTTATGGAGCAAATGAAGGTAATTTACCAACAAGAGTAAGACCTGTCTGGTAATCATAGAAAATTAAAACCTCTCCTATAATTGAACTACACCCCAAAAAATAGACATTAGAAAAAAGCTGGGTTAATCTAAACTATTTTAGGGGTGTTTGGCATTGGCTACAAAAGGACAGAAGTTTAAACGTTACAGTTAGGAGACCAAGCTAAAAGCAATCGAGCTAAAGCTAGGTGGCAAAACAAAAAGGGAGATAATAAAGGAATTGGGGATTGAAGATGAAGGTCAGATTAAGAAATGGATGCGTAAATACAAGCAACTCGGAGAGTACAGGCTTATGGATAATAGAGGGCGCCGTATGCAGGACGTGTAGCGGATAATAGACTTAATCATGATATTACAGCAGACAAACCCAATCAGAAATGGGTCACGGATATTACTCAGTACCGCGTGTTCGATCAGAAGATTTACCTGTACGTTATTAAGGATTTGTTTAATACTGAAATTATTGCTTATCACATGAGTTTCAACAATGAAAATTCGTTGGTTTTAAAAACGTTTGAAAAGGTATTTAACAAGCTGACTCCGGTTGAGTACCGTCGCCAGCTTGTTTCCTAGGGCTTTTTTCAATGTCTACAAAATCGGGGCTTGACCATGCAGCATAGGTTTTTTTATTGTCTACAAAATGGAGTCTTGTTCAGACTGCTGCACTGTTTATTTAACTATCGTTCTCCGATTGTACATTTGTTGCCCTAAGGCCTTGCGGTAGCAGTTGATAGCCGCTAGTCTTTCAGCTCATTCACAGAAAAGGGTTAATATTTGTAATATCTCCAGTGGATCGGTCCACTGTTACAAGAAACCGGCCATCGCTAGTAAGATTGCCTGCGGAAGAAGGTCTAATTTCAAATAAAATAAGTGAGTCATTGGCGTAGCTATGCTCTATTGTTGTGATTTGTACTTCTTTAACACTAACGTCCAAGAATTGTTGAGCCAATTGAGTCGCTTTCTCTTTACTTTGGTCTATTGAAATCCATTGTTCTTTTTGTATTTCATTGCTTTTGTTTGATTCTTTAGCTGCCTTCATATCATTAATACCAATTATTTTATTATTTTGACCAACCCATACACGCATACTGTCGTCTGCGGTTACATAAGTGGCAGTTTCTCTTTCATCTTTTATAAGTGAAAAACCAGTCAGGTTAAAATACTTCTGCAATACGAGAGTAGCTTCTTCTGCAGTATTGACTGTCAGGCTTTGGATTTGGCCGCCTCCAGGCTTCGATAGCTTTGCCACTTCCACTGTTTCATTTGATTGGGTATTCCCTTGAGCATTTACTAATGAGAATGAGCAGACAGTTAATAGCGTTGCTAATCCTAGTACAGATAAGCGCATAGAATTTTTCTTGAAATGTTTAATCATGAGTATTCTCCTCTTGAGATGCTTGTAATTACCCGATAATCCGACCAAACTTGGATATCTCCGGGCTCCTGCATAATGCTCCAACAAATTAATGATCGTCTGGCCGTAAGCTGCTTTGTATTCAGCATGGATGTAGGACAAGGCTAATGCATCACAGGCTACCTCTTGATCTGCTCGCATTCGTGCGTAGACAACCCACATTATCGGATTAAACCAATGTAAAATAACCAGAACATGCATGAGCCAATTCATCGCAATGTCCCTGCGCTTGATATGTGCCAGTTCATGATTGAAAATATAACGGAATTGATCGGCATCCATCGAACGAATCAACGAACTGGATAATAAAATCCTTGGTTTCATAAACCCATAAACCGCAGGACTCGGCACTGCATCTGTTACGGTCAGAAGAATCGGTTGTTTGACCGACATTTGGCGCTTGCATTGCTCGAATACTTGTAATACCGCCGGATGGGTTACACTGGGCTGTTTTTTAATTCGTCTATACACGTTGATATTGGCTGTAAGGGTTACAAGGCTCAAGATTATGACCCCTAGCAACCAACCAAACAACAGGATGTCTCGCAGCGTTATTTTGGATAATTGATCCACAAACGATTGCTTTGCAAGGACTTGTTTTTCAGGAACATTCGCAGAGGAATGAACTATGACATCGGATGGGTCTTTGAGTGACCATTCGCTCGGTGAATCCGCGTTGTTCTTCAACTGATTCTTTCGTTCATAAAGAATGGAAATATCATCGAGCGATCCTAAAAGGGATTCATTAGACAACTGCTGCTTCATTGGCAATAGATTGTATACGCTGTACGAGCTTTCTGGCGCCCAAGGCAATACGAGCCGAATGACAACAGGAAACCATAGGAGATATTGCCACTTCGGCTGCAACTTGTTTCTGAGCATCCATTTGATCATGACAATGAGAACAACCAGCACACTTGCCATCAGCGAAGCGCGAATCACCCAGTCGAAAAACACCTGCATATACATCTGCACATATGTCATGGCTATTTGCCTGTCTTCGATTTGTTATCATCGTTTTTGTTATCATCGAATAATTGTTTCAATTCATTGATTTCCTGTTCCGTCAGTTTTTTCTCCTGAAGGAAGTTCGCAAGCATCGGTTTAATGGCTCCACCGTACAATTTTTGCAGAAAACTTTTGGTTTCACTTTGCAAATACTCATTTTCTGAAACCAATGGATAAAACATTTGGGCTCGTCGAGATTCGTCTTTGTTGATTCCAACCGCTTCTTTCTGCACCAGACGGTTAAGCAGCGTACGAATCGTCTTCGGACTCCAGTCCATTGTTTCCGTTAGTTGTTTAACAATTTCGCTGGATGGACATTCCTTCCTCGCCCAGAGGATTTTCATAACTTCCCATTCTGCATCTGTGATTTGTGGTAATTTTGTCATACTCGAAACCTCCCGTTACATGTAAAAGGATCACAATTGTAGGCCTACAACTCATATACTACACGTGTAGTCCTATTGTGTCAACGAACATCCATTCACTTCCTATAACGACGAAAATAATAATAATTATGATGTGTAATACGTCTAGGTGGGAGATCACATCGCTGGCAGCGAAGAGGTCATCTAGAGAAAATAGTGTTAGTATAAAAAGGATATTGGGGATCTTTTAAACCAAAGATGAAGTCGAAAAGCCGCATCAACAGGCATACTGTACATGTGGCTTTTATCGTTATAAATTCAAGCAAGAAGGAGTATGGGGAATTAAGCTCAAATTCGCGAAATCTTTATTGGACTGTCAGATTTAAAGCGAAGTGCAGCGAAAAATGCGCTCAGGCCGTCTAATAGGTGGAGGTGATGATTCAGTGATGCCGGCCGGCTCGAATAACAAGGAAAATTTCCCGAAAGATCCCACTCAAGCTCTAGAACAGTTGATGGAAAGCTTTGGCTCGACGATCATGCGCACCGCTTATTTTTATACCGGGGATCGGCATTTTGCCGAGGATATCAGTCAGGAGGTATTTCTTCGCGCTTATCGCAACTGGAACTCGTTTCGTGGAGATAGCGCGGTTAAAACCTGGTTGACGACTATCGCTATCAACGTTTGCCGGGACAAGATGGGCGTACGGATGTTTACGGAACAGCCGACCGATCCCAGCCTGATGGAGCGGGGACGGATATTCAACGTAGAAGAAGAAGCGCTTAAAAGATTGCAGAAAAGCGAGATTTTGCGGCATATGCTGCGTCTGCCTCTGCCGTATCAGGAGGCTTTGTATTTATATTATTATCTGGACTTGGACACACGGGAAATTGCGAAAGCGACGTCGTCGCCCGAGGGTACCGTGAGAAACAGACTGCACCGGGCGCGCGAGGCGTTGGCTCGGGAAATGCGCAAGGAGGAGACAACCGATGACGGACATGGAGCGTAATTTACGTCAACATTTGCAAAAGGAGTCGGATGATATGTTGTTTTCTAAAATGGAATTGAGCGATAGCGTTAAACAGAAGATCAGGAAACAAGCCGCCGCGGAAGCGAGAGGCCGCCGCCGATTCGTTCTTCCGAAAGCCTGGCTTGCAGGAGCGGCAGCGCTGGTCGCGGCAGTCGTCATAGTGGCGGGATTGCCGATGCTGCAAGAGCCCGCCGCAGTCCCGACGCCAACGGATAATTCGTCGGAAATCGTGCCGCCCGGAAACGGAGGAGCCACAGGCTCGGAGTTGTCCCAATTGATTACAACTCCATTAGGAACGGCGGAGGCAGCGAAAGCAGCTTTCGGTTCCGGTGTGCTTGTTCCTCAAGTCGCCCCGGAAGGCTTCAAGCTGGCTGAGATCGTCGGCGTGGGAATGAAGGACCAACCGCTCAGAGATTTAAACTTCACATACAGCTCGGGTGATAAGACGGTGACGTTCAGCGCGAGCCGCATGCCGGCGGCGTTCCCGACGGACCTGTTCACACAGACCAAAGTGGGTGGAGCGGACGGCTTGATTTTCGAGCAAGCCGAGTTCACAGAGCTGTTCTGGGTGGTTGACGGCATTCAGTATGGCGTGTCCGGTCCGATTTCGGGCGACGAGGCGATGAAGGTAGCCGAATCGGTGGAGCCTTAATGAGTTGATGCGTGTATATCGTGAATGAATGGAACGCCTACCCGTCGAATGCTAGATAAATTGGGGTAGTGTAATAGCCCCACATGAGAGAGCATATCACTGGCAGAAATGAGGTCAGGGGTGAGAATCCCCCTAGGCTCCTCCAAAAAATTAATTCAAACCACTTCATCTGAAGTGGTTTTTTTGGTGAAGCTTATTTGCTTCAGAAGATTACAGGAGGAATTGAAATTTAGGATTGGAATCAAGATTGAATTCAATCTACTTAAATTAATATTGCCCCCGTAAAGGATAAGACTACCTCATTGGAACTTTATTGCAACACTCGTATGATAAGATAAGTCCCCAATATACAAATCGTGTTCCGGGAACTTATTACAGGGTTAAAAGAAGTAGTGAGATTACGTTATTCGCACGTACGCTTATCGCTCTTTGAATCTTGTTATTTTTTTGATCTCGTGAAAACGCTAACATCGGTCAGTTGAGGACGGGTGCGCATTTACAAGACTGGACATATGGAATAGTAGAGGTGATGCGGCAGCTAGCATAAAAGCGGGAAAGTGTTGTCAGGCCACACATGAGGGGTTCATATCGGGTGTAAAGGATCACTTTTTTTGTGCACTACATAAAATCATAGAAAGTTTTGAATTTAGGATTTAAGTGGAGAAGTTTTAAAGAGTTAAGGGATCTCTTCAAAACCAAAAAATAGGATATATGGAGGAAATTTGAGAATGAAAAAAAGACGATTATTAGCATCTTTACTTGTGACAGCGATGCTATTTACTTTGTTTTCTCCGCTTATGGCAGTCAGCGCGGCATGGGGAGATGATGTATCTCTTTTGACCGTAAATGCAGGTGCAGATGGTAATACGGCGACAAACGCCGATGCGCCGGACGGACAGAAAGCGTGGAGCTTAAACACCGGAACCTCAAAGGGCGGGGGTCCTTGGGATAACCTCTTCACGCCGAGCGTGGCGCCTCTAAAAGATGTATCCGCTTACAAGGACGGATACTTCGTTTTCGAGATGTATATTCCAAATGCGAGCTTTAAAAATATGCTAGGCAATAACTGGCTCGTCATCGTAAGCGACAGTAATCCCGCTGCGGATAAGTTCAACGCCGATTCTCGTCTCCAGCTTGATTTGAGCGGAGTTACAAATGCTGCAGTGGGAACATGGGCGACGGTCTATACAAAGTTATCGACGTCAAGTGCCGTAGCCGGGAATTTCAGTGACGCCTGGTTGGACAAAGTAACCAGACTGGCCATGCATCTGCAATGGGATACTAGTGTCCCTAGCACTGACGTTTTCATAAAAAACCCGCGTTTCCAGAAAAGTACGCTAGGCGTTCCGGTTTCACCGTCAACGGCTCCCGCACTTGATGTAGCAACAAAAACAGTAACTGCGAACGCACCGGCTAGCGGGCAAGCAGTGGAATTCGCAATAAGCGAAGATGGGATCGCTCCTGCAGCCGGCTGGGTGGATGGAAGTAAAAACGGTAATGTTTATTCTCATCAATTTGCCACATTGCCTTCAGCGCAGACTTATTATGTATTCGCGCGCGCGAAAGCAGACAACAGTTACAACTTCATCGGCGCATCTTCAAGAATTACGGTAACGTCTATTGACGAACAAACATTGGTTAATGAGGCGGCGGCGTCTCTGACATGGGATGCGATTAAAGGCAGTAATACTTCGAATAACGATGTAAAATCACAACTTAGCCTTCCGACAGCAATAGGAACAACTAACGTAGCATGGTCTTCGGACAATGCGGCAATAAGCAGCACCGGAAGCGTAAATCGTTTATTGAATAGAGAAGTAGACAAAACCGTAGTACTCACGGCGACAATAACCAAGGGTAATGCAAGCGCTACACAAACTTTTACCTTGACGGTGAGAGCTGTGCCGGCGGAGGTCAACGCCCGGGCTGCGACGTATTTTCCTAATATAGAAGAGGGAACAAGCAGCGCTATTGCGCCGGACGGAAATAACGCGGTTAAGCTGGGCGCTGGAAAAATAGGCGCCGGCGTTGAACGGCTTTGGGATGCCCGCTTTGTTAGCAGCAGCGGCAATCAGGATTTATCAGCTTATGCGAATCAATATTTTGTTTTTGATATGTATGTTACACATTCGGACCTTTTAAAGCTCAGCGGCAATAACTGGATCGCGATGGCAAGTGGCGGTAACAATCTTGACACCAATTCGCGTCTTAACCTTAATGTTAACGAAATCAAAAATGGAAAGGTTAATGAATGGATTACAGTTTATGCGCAATTATCAGCAGCCAATTCTCCGAATGGTTTCAATCCCGTTCATTTGGACACGGTACAGGCGGGGAGATTGCAAATGCAATGGTCATCTGTACCCCAAGGCGACATTTATATCAAGAACCCGCGTTTTCAGAATATCGTGGATTCGCCGAAACCTATTCCCACAGCTGTTGAGGCAACGGGCAACGTTACGTTATCTTCAGAAGCGCCAATAAACGGTCAGGCTGTGCAGTTTGCAATCAACACCACTGGTAACGCTCCTGCGGTCGGCGATTGGACGACGGGTACTCTGGGTACAGGCGTTTATACTGCGACATTTACAAAACCAACAGGCAACATCTATTATACATTCGCACGCACAGTTCAAAATACGCAATATCCTTTCGACGGAACGCATACAAGAGTTAAAGTGGAGCATCTTGACGACAATCAAGCAATATCGGACGCAGCAAATAAGCTGACATGGGACACGATTAGGAATTCGAATGTTATTCAATCCGAAGTAAGAACGGGGTTGACTCTTAAGACAACGGGTGCGAACGAAACGGCTATAGAATGGTCGGCTGAACCTGCAGGTATCATAAATACCGCAACTGGCAGTGTTACTCGTGACCCTGACGTAGGAAAAGCCGTAACCCTTACGGCGAAAATAACCAAAGGTAATGCAGCACCTGTTCATAAAATGTTCAATTTGACAGTAGCCAGTTCGACTAACGAACTTGCTGAAGTGTTCATTGACTTCAACGAGCCTGAATCATTTGATGCAGTTGATACCATTGGAAGCGGTTTCGGCGACGGTGGAGATCCGGCCGGACCGTACAAAGGACTACAAGGCAACGGCATAGGCATCAGCCTTATCGGAGACGGCGGTACCGCAGTGGATGTAGTCACTCAAAGCGGCGTAGACGCTGTGAAGATCGGCAACTTTATGTACGTCATTGTAGACGACCTTAAGCTTAAGCAAGCAAACAAGGTTGAATTAGCGGTCACATACTGGAGACCGAGCGCAGCGGGCGGTATTTCGTTACAGTATAACACCATATATCCCGGCAGTTTCTCTGGATTTGAAGCGTATAGATCAGGGAGCCTTCCGGCGACAGGAAGCGGAAACGCTTGGGTGACTTCAAAGGGTGTGCTTAACGGAGCTAATTTTGCGATAGGAGCACAAAATCAAGGTGCGCACTTCCGGATCGGTGCAGCCGGAGCAATCATACAGAGCATACGACTAACCGAAATTCCTCCAACGGATGAAGAAGCGGTAAAACTTGTTTCGGACGCGCTGACATGGGACGCGATCAAGGGTACGAATACCAGACAGGATCTGGTTGAAACCAATTTGAATCTTGCTAAGGCGGGTTCAGCGAGTACGAGCATTGTGTGGGCATCTACCAATAACACGGTGATCAACAGCAACACTGGCGCAGTAGTTCGTCAAGGAGTGAATACATCCGTAACACTCACGGCGACAGTAAGCAAAGGAACGGCAACACCTGTTGTTAAAACATTTAATATCGTCGTTCGCGGAACAGGGACCGGAACCGACGAGGAAGCGGTAAACGATATGCTGAATAAACTGACATGGGATTTAATCAAAGGCGTGAATGCTTCTGAGACTAATGTGACAACGAACTTAGTTCTTCCGTCCATGGGTGAAAATATGACGGATATTACATGGACGACATCCGCTGCTACCCTTATAACCACTGCAGGCGTGATACCGACAAACCGTTCGGACGGCGGAGGCGAGGTAACGCTTACGGCGACGGTAAAAAGAGGTCCGGTAGCTGCTCCTGTAACCCAGACTAAAACCTTTGTGCTTACAGTTCCGGGTCGATATGATTACGCAAAACACATGAGAGCGGCAATCGTTCAGGAATACGACGCGAAAGATTGGGCGATATCGGACTTTAACGTACTCGCTTTTGGTGCGAAAACAGTAGAGATGGCAGAAGCGGAAGGCTTAGTTAATTTCGATAACAGAGAGGCTTTCCAAGCGGCGATTGATGCGGCTTATAATGACGGCGGCGGCGTAGTCTATATTCCGGCGGGAACCTTTGCGTTCCATACGGAAACTACCGGCACAATAAGCGTTCAAAGCACGACAGGCAGTACAACCTATGAATATAAACAGGTTTTAAATTTGCGGGCAGGCGTACAGCTCCGTGGCGAATGGGATAATCCGGATGCGGACGATTACGATGGTAAAATCGACGGAACCATTCTCGCAGTCTATGCCGGACATAATTCAGCCAATTATGACACGTATGTTGACTCTGACGAGAGAGAAAATCAGACAGGCGGCAAAAAAGTAGCTAACGTGTCCGATAGATTCATAGACATGGAACAAGGCACAGGTGTAACAAACATTTCCGTATGGTATCCGAATCAAGATATTAATGCTACAACCACTGTTGAAAAGAGGAACGCAGATGGTCAGAAGACAGGGGAATTTGAGGACATAAAAGGAATTCCGTATCCGTGGACGTTCTATCAGAGAACCGGAAACAGCGTGACGCTTGATAACGTAACTCTTGTAAACGCTTGGGGAGGATTCATTTCCCTGCCGAGCGAAATGCATTATGTTGTGAACAGCAATATGACGGCTCTCTACAAGGGCATCGTGGTTCACACCTGTACAGATATCGGGCGTATCGAGAACGTTGATATTGACCCGAAATACTGGGCGAATTCAGGTCTTGACGGCGCACCGTCTCTTTCGGACGCGAGAGCGTACACAAGAGCGAACGCTACCGGATTCATGATGCACCGATCAGATTGGGAATATGTCTCGGGATTGAATATTTCCGGGTATAAGACGGGGATGTGGATCGGAAGAGAACCTGGCGGCGACGAAGCACCGAACGCGCAGTTCTACGGATTGAAAATCGAAGACAGCCAAACGGGGATATACATTGACAACGTTAATGGTTTCGGCTTGCTGCTCTCGAACTCGGAATTCGGAGGCGACACGGCAGTATATTTCAACGAACGTTTCGACACTTCTGTTCAATTCAACGGAGTTGCATTCAAAGGTCCGATTGTAAGCAACGCCAGAGGCGGAGTGATATCCTTTGAGGATAGTACGTTCGACGAATATGACAATTATGCGCTGAACTTCCTGGGCCGAGGCAACGCATTAGTCAGTCAGAGCAATTTTAAACAGGCAGACAAACATGCACATTTTGGAGCAAACTTCGGAACATTCAAATCGGTAAATTCAGGTTATAACCTTAACATCGAGAGCGCTAACCTTGCCGCTCACATCGATAACCTTGAACTTGACGTTAAGGCTGACGGTAATAACACCGCTGTACAAATCGTTAATGATGTTGATTATCTGTTTGAACCAATTCCGAAAGACGTAAAAACAGATATTGACGTACACCCGAGACCAACATCAAGCGCAGTGCTTAGACTTGACTTTCCACGCTCGTTAACCGGCAACGTGCCGACCGTGGATATATCTGCAAAGCTGCAGGAAGCTCTTGACTATATTAAAGCTAATCACGGCGGCGGCACGATCTATTTACCTGGTGGAAGATATAGACTGAATAATCCCGTCATCGTTCCCGAGGGTGTTGAACTCAGAGGAACATGGGACGTACAGCATCATACTCAAGGCGGCGGCACGGCGATCTTTACAGCGTACACCGGCGGGGCTGAGGGAGAAAACGGAAATTCCCTCATACAGCTTAAGGCAAACGCTGGGCTCAGAGGACTTAACATTGCGCAAACGAATATAACCAGCGTCAATCTCGACAACCCTAACCTAACGCTAAAAACTCCGTTTTTGGTACAGGGACAAGGCGCAGGTGTATATGCAATCAATTTAACGATCCCAATTGGGGATAAAGGAATAGATCTGGCTTCCTATAAAACAGATGGTCACTATGTAGACTATTTAGGCGGCACGCTCCTCAGAGCAGGCATCTGGGTCGGAGGAGGCGCCGAAGGCGGATTTATTAGAAATATGCAATTCAATCCGCATTACGCTTTGAGACTTCCGGGAGGCCAAGGATATTCGGCACCTACCGGCGATTTGTACGGATTCGTACAAAGATACATGAGTGCGCTCAAATTCGCCGATGTGGAAGACCAGACGATTTTCAATAATTTCGTTTTCGGTTCGGTATACGGCATACACTTCCTGAAAAGAGACCTGGGGAACGGCGAATTCGCATACCCTGGAAAAATGACGATGATTGGTCACGGTTCGGATGGAACCACCTATGCTCTCTATGTGGAAGACGCTGACGAACACACCAAAATAATCGCGATCAACTCGGAATTGGTTAATACGAACATCACGACGGAGCCGAATAGAGCGTATGTCAGAATGGGAGATGCAGCTAATACCGCGAAAATCCACCAAGACGCTGAACTAGTCCTGTACAACAGCGCGTTCTGGGGAAGCCCGACCGTAGCTGGAGCAATCGTAAATAACGGTGTCGTTCGCTTACAGCAAGCAAACTTCACTCAGCTGCCCGGCAACAATCCGGGTATTGATGTCCACGGCGGTAAGGCACATGTATACACTTCTTACTTCCAGCCGTCCAAGAACGGCCAGAATAATAATGTGTATGCCATGCTGCGCGAGAGCGGCACATCGGTAGAACTTAGCAACAATTATTACGCATCCGGCTTGAGAAACAGCACCCCGGCGGGCAATCCGTACGGCATTTACGGCTCAGATTTATTGGCGGAACCGTTTGTATTTAACCTAACCAAAAAGGGAGATAAACAACAATTCATCGTTAAGTATAATGTCGGAGGAAGAGCCTCTGCACCCGGAACATTAACAATTGTTTCCCCGGCTGCTTATGCTAAAGATTTCACTCCCATTAAATTTAACGCGCTTGCGGCAGGCGAATCCGTAACCGTAGATTTACCGTATTATGCTGCAGGTCTGATCACATTCAAGCTTCAACTCGAAGACGGAAAAGCATACACCTATACGGCAAAATTTGACGCAGCATACGCCGAAAAGGTAAGTTCTGCAGGTGCAGAAAATCCGGCAAAGAGTGCTGCAACTCCGGCATTTGTAATGGACACCAAAGATTATGTCACTTCGGGAACGTGGGATGGTCCGCAAGACCTCAGCGTAGGATCGCGTTTCGCATGGGACGACAGCAATTTATACGCGTACATTGTCGTTACAGACGACGTGCACTTCAATAGCCAAACCGGAGGAAATATATGGAGAGAGGATAATTTGCAGTTAGGCATTGATTTACGCAATCCCGCAACGAACAGTACTACGCGGAATGAATTGGGGTTCGCGCTCACCAATGACAACAAAGATGTAATATGGGCTTGGACTCGTCCCACAGGCGCCAATGCACCGACTGCTCCGATAACTGATATCGCAGCAAAGATTACGAGAGATGAAGAAACGAAAACGACGATTTACGATTTAAAGATTCCGTTTAATACCGTTCATAATAATCCTGCATCGGAGCTCACGAACGGAAGAGTCGGAATATCAATCATGCTCAATGAATCTGACAGCTCGCGTGAATCAGACAGCACCAGATCCACCTTTGAAGTTGAAAGTGGACAATTAAAAAATTCAAGTTCATTTACAGATGTATATCTGTTAGGCGCAGGCAAATACAATGAAATGCTTGAAGCATCGGCAAGCGCTGCCGTTTCAAAGGCTCTCGCGTCTGGATCAGCTGCCGATATCGCTATAGCTCGCAACTTTGTCACGATTATGGCAGACGGCGAAGTTAAGACGGATCTTCTTAGCAAAATCAAACCTATCGTTCAGGATAGCGAAATCAGCAAAGCTGCTGCTGAATTTGATCTGAATCCTAGCAAGCAGCAAGCAATTGCAATAAAGCTGGAGCTTAAAGGGAATACACTGACAGCCATTAAGAACGGCAGTACACAGCTGCAGGCTGGAACTGATTATGTTGTGAATAGTGATCAGATCACGTTTACGACGGCTTACTTGGCGAAATTACAAAAAGGTACTGCGAAGCTAACGTTTGAGTTTAGCGCAGGACAGCCGCAGGTATTGACGATTACAGTAGTTGATACCACGCCTGACAACAACAACGGCGGCAACAACGGAGGTAACAACGGTAGCAACACCGGCGGAAATCAAGAGAACCAGATTGAATTGAAGGATATTGCGGGACACTGGGCAGAAGCTGCGATTCGTAAAGCAGTGACTAAAGGCTTTGTAGTTGGCTACAAGGATCAAACCTTCAAGCCAAATGCGGCGGTAACCCGTGCGGAATTTGCAGTGATGTTATCCCGTGCATTGACTGTACAAAGTGATGGAAAGCAGCATGCCTTTAATGATGAAGCTGACATTGCTCCATGGGCAAAAGAAGCGCTTGAGCAGGCTGTATCAGCGGGGATTTTAAGCGGCTATGCGGATGGAACTCTGCGTCCAAATAGCGGTTTGACGCGCGCTGAGCTTGCAGTTATGATAGCTCGTTCGTTGAAGCTGGAAGACCAAAAGGACAAAGCAGCAAACTTTACTGACCAAGCTAAACTGCCAGAGTGGGCAAAAGGCGCGATTGGCGCAGTAGCTGCAATGGGGATTATGCAGGGCAAGGAAGGCGGCAAGTTTGACTTCAATGCAGTGGCAACCAGAGCGGAAGTAACTACAATTCTGCTCCGTATTTTGGAGCTGGATGAGAATTAAGAAGATCAGTCAGCAGAATTGTTGCAAGCGGATCGTAGAGTCTTAATCAGTGAGGATGTCAGCGGCGATTAGCCAAGTCTGACATCCTTTTTATTTGCCTTTGTATGGTTGAGCTTTTTATAGACGATTTATGATGATTGTAATGGGGAATAAGAAAATTTCTAAACCAGTTGTTTAGGGTTGTAATACCTAATGGTGGGAGAGCGCATCGCTGGCAGCGATGCACTCAAGGGTGACGGCCCCGATAGGTTCCACCAATATAACAAATCAACCACGCCCTCTGGACGTGGTTTTCTGTAGGAATAGATGATGTTTTTTTAGTTTTATTTTATACTATTACATATACCGTTTATTGTAAAAACATCTGGCGCGTAGAAACCACATTTGTTTGAACGGCTTGATAATCACGAATCATGGTCATCTTCTTTCATAGAAAAAATAAGGAGAAACAATGAACAATTCGATACATATTCTAGTTGCCGAGGACGATAGCGATATCAGCCGATTGCTGTGCAATATTATTAAGAAAAGCGGTTATATACCCCAGCCGGCCTACTCAGGAACAGAGGCGCTTCTCTATCTCGAGCGGCGCCAATGGAGCATGTTGCTTCTCGATCTGATGCTGCCAGGAATGACAGGAGAAGAACTGCTCAAGCGGTTCGACGGACGTGACGACATGCCGGTAATCATCATTTCGGCCAAAGGTGAGCCGCGGACCAAAGTGTCTGTCCTACGTGGGGGAGCGGATGATTTCATTACTAAACCATTTGATGTTGAGGAAGTTTCTGCACGAATCGATTCCCAGCTTCGCATGTATGCGCGAATCGCGCAACCGCCTAAGCCTAACATGCTAAAACATAAGGAACTTATACTTGATCGAGACGCTATGTCGGTTACTGCAGCTGGGGCGGAACTGACTCTCACGGCTAGAGAGTTTGAAATTCTCTCATTGCTTTTGTCGGCACCGAAAAAGGTATTCACGAAGTCCAATTTGTACGAAAGGGTTTGGCAAGAACCTTTCTACGGCGACGACAACACCATTAACGTCCATTTGAGCAATTTGCGCAGCAAGCTGGTCAAGGCGGCACCAGGAAGCGATTTTATTGAGACGGTATGGGGCATGGGCTATCGGCTAAGACCTTAAGACATTCTTAAGTATTGGCTTTAGTACCTCTTATGTTTTTGTTTCTATACTTGGTCTATCACAAAAAGGAGGCCAAGACGAAGATGCAAGAGTATGTATTAAAAACAAATCAGTTATCCAAAAAGTACAAAGGCCATTCAGCGCTGGACAAAGTTAATTTGTCAATCCGCAGAGGCTCGATTTATGGATTTATTGGACAAAATGGAGCCGGAAAATCAACATTGATCCGCCTTGTGACAGGACTTGCTTTTCCAACCGATGGATCGATTGAGCTGTTCGGCGCAAGCGAAGAGCAGGCATTGATCCAAGCACGCAAGAGAATCGGCTCCATTATTGAGAGTCCTGCCTTGTTCCCTCAGATGACAGCCAGCGAGAATCTGGAAGCGAACCGGATTCTGCGCGGCATTCCTGGCAAAGAATGCGTTCCAAGGATGCTGGAGCAGGTTGGACTACAAGGGACCGGCAAGAAAATAACGAAAAACTTCTCACTAGGAATGAAACAGCGGCTAGGTCTGGCGATCGCTTTGCTGGGTGATCCGGAATTCCTGATTCTGGACGAACCCACCAATGGGTTGGATCCGATGGGCGTCGTCGAAATGCGGGAGCTGCTCATGCAATTAAATCGTGAGTTGGGCATTACGATATTAATATCAAGCCATATTCTTAGCGAGTTGCATTTGATGGCAAGCCATTATGGCATTATCCATCGTGGTCGTTTACTAGAGCAGCTCACTGCTGAGGAATTGGATTTGAAATGCCAGCAGTATGTGTATATCAAAGTGAGTGATCCGGGCAAGGCAACAGCTGTTATTCAGAATGAGCTGGGCACGGCTGATTTCGAAGTGATGCAGGATGGGGCCATAAAGTTGTATAGTCCTATTGATAAACCAAGTAAAATATCGTCGTTGCTTTTCTCCGCAGGCCTTGAAATTGAAAAGTTTACACCCATGGGTGAGGATTTGGAGAGTTATTTCACGAAGCGGATCGGGGCTAATTCGCATGTATAATCTGATCAGAGTTGAGTTTTTCAAGCTCCGCAAGAACAGATCGTTCTGGACGTTGCTGATCGCACTTGCCCTAATCTCGCTTGCTTACCCCTTGCTCTACTATTTTGATCATCGATCAAATGGAGAGACTCAGTTCACGGGAGCCGAATTTTTGGTTACCTTTATTTCAAGCAATGTCTACGCTATCAAGTTCGGAGTAGCTGTTTTGGCTGGCTTCTTTATCTGCAATGAATATTCTACAGGTATCATGAAAACAATTGCTTCGTCGGGAAACACTAGAGGGCGACTGTATGCAGCAAAGCTGACGGTGTTCGCAGTTGGTGCGATGTTGATTTCTCTCGTCTTTCCAATCGTCAGCACAGTCGAAGTCACGCTGCTTTCAAGCTTTGGTCATTTACCGGAGGGAACTACCATTCTTTTCATACCTCGAGCTCTTGGGCTGACACTATTGTACACGGCTGCCTACGCGGCCATTGGTGCGCTGTTCACTGTAATCCTTACTGACAGCGGCAAAACGATCGGGATTACAATGATTTTCTTTTTAGTGATCGATATCGTTTTGGCTGGCATAGGTTCGAAGGTCGAATTTTTTGGTATGTTGTACGATTATTCCATCTTCAAACTGGTTGGCCAAATCGGTGAACCTAGGATCGATAGCGGAGATTTGCCCACGCTCTTACTCGTGCCGCTGCTGACAATCGGCTTATCCGCTATTATCGGTATTTTCGTGTTCCGCAGAAAGGATATTAAATAATAGATGGGAGGGGGGCATGTTGCTTATCCTGACGATCTTGTCGATGGCGGCAGCAGCTCTCCTGTTTGTCCATCTGTTGATGCTAAGGTGGGAGTTAGGTCGGATGACGGATCAATTGCGAAGCTATAATGAAGGGTTGACCGGTAAAAAAATCGACGTTGCTCTATTCGATCAGAAGCTCGAGCAGCTTGCTGGGCAGATCAATCGTCAGTCCCATTTCATCTTCGAAGCGGAAGCTCATAGAAAAAGAATCGAAAATGAATTTCGGCAGGCGGCCGTAAACATTTCCCATGATATCCGTACTCCGCTAACCTCCATTCTCGGATACATCCAACTGTTGGAGGTGGAGTCTATAACGCCTGAGGAGAAACTCGAATACGTCGCTACTGTTAAAAATCGGACAAAGCGCCTACAGGCATTGCTAGACGATTATTTTGAACTATCCGTGATCGAATCGCTGGATTATTCCCTTAAAACCGAAAAGCTTGAGCTGACCAACCTGATCACTGACATTATTGTCGAATTTTATGATGCATTCAACGAACGCGGCATTACGCCTGACATACGGCTTCCGGACGAAAAAATGACCATATACGCCGACGAATCGGCTGTACGGAGAGTTGTTGAAAATTTGCTTGTCAACACGGTCAAGTATGCGGTCGGCCAGGTGGAAATCTGTTTAGAACGGCAGCGATAAACGGTAGATTTGACGATTATCAACGACGCGAAGGAACTAGCTGGAAGCGACGTTAGCCTCTTGTTCGATCGGTTCTACACTGCAGACCGTGCAAGGTCCGCCCAAACATCGGGGCTTGGCCTCTCAATCGCCAAAAGTCTGATGAATAACATGGGTGGCTCGCTGACAGCCGAACTGTACGGTGAAAAGTTGATGATAGTTTGTCGCTGGAAACTTGCAACCGAGGTACTGATTTCGTAATGAATGAAGTATCTGTAGCGGAAAGTTAATGCTCTAGAGAAAAACCAGCGTAATGAAAGAGCCACCAGGGAAAACTGGTGGCTCTTTGTATGACTAACGATCTTATAAGCACTCCTTTAGCTATAAGGTACTAGGGTGTTCCTCAGGTATTAATAATTGTTTGGCATAATATGGATCATCCAAGAGAGGGCGGCCAATCGCGATTCCATCCGCTAGTTGATCCTCGAGTATACGATTGGCAAGACTGCGGGTATAAATCTTTCCAACTGCAATAATGGGGATGTTGAAATGCTGTTTGATCGCAGCCGCATGCGGCAACTGATAAGCATTGTATACGTCACTAGGCTGCATTGGCATATTCCCGCCTGTAGAGACATGGATTGCATCCAATTCAGATTCGAGCGGTTTTAACATTCGTGCCCACTCTATGGGGGTTAACCCTCCTTCGCAATAGTCGGTTGCAGAAATTCGGATGATAACCGGATAATTATTGCCAACTTCTCTTCTAATCGCATAGAGGATCTCCTTTAGAAACCTTGTTCTGTTTTCGGAAGTACCACCATATGCATCCAGCCTTGAATTCGATAGTGGTGATAAGAACTGGTGGAGTAAAAAACCATGTGCTGCATGAATCTCAATGCCGTCAAACCCTGCTGCTATACTTCGTTTGGCCGCAAGACGATATTCCTCAACAATTTGTTCAATACCTTCAACAGTCAAAGACTCGGGTGTGCCATAATATTCGTCGTATGCAATCGCGCTAGGTGCGACTAATGTTCTCGTCACTTCGGGTGAAGATTTTCGTCCGCCATGCGATAACTGAATAAAGACGGGGGTTTGGTGTACATGGATCGCGTTCGTAATATTTTTTAAAGGTTCCACGTGCTGATCCGTAAAAATTCCGATATCATTTCCCCAAAGCCTCCCATTTGAAGAGATTGCGGTGGATTCCAAGATCACGAGCCCGACATGTTTTGCTCTCTGGCTGTAATGTTCAACATGATGAACTCCAGCAAATGCCTCGGGAGTACCCATGTACTGCTGCATAGGTGCCATAATTAATCGATTTCTTAAAGTTAACCCTCTTAAAGGCAGGGGATCATTTAATGTAAATGTCATAGCGCATTCTCCTTTTCAAATGTGTGTTTACATTTTATTGAATAAAAACTATGATTTACATAGTATTCTTAAGGAAGAATGCATCCAAAACCTAAATTATGTAGTTCTTCTAAGTTCACAACCTTTAAAAATGAGGTGATTTCGTTAATGGATCAAATCGACTCCAAAATTTTATCTTTAATGTTCGAAAATGCTCGGATTCCGATTTCTGAAATGAGCAGAATGATTGCGATGTCGCAGCCGGCTGTAACGGAAAGGCTTCGAAAGTTGGAAGAGCAAGGCATGATAACTGCCTATCGTGCGAAGCTTAATCCTCATAAATTAGGCTTGTATACAACTGCCTTTGTACTGTTCAAAACGAATTGTTGCAATGATTTTATTACATTCAGCGAATCATCCTCTGAGATTATCGATCTTTACAGAATAAGCGGAGAGTATAACTTTTTAATGAAGGTGTTATCCGAAACAACAGAATCAATGACCAACTTTCTTGATAGGTGCAGCCCATTCGGATTTTCAACGACCTTAATTGTTCTCTCGACGGCTTTCGAAGATAAAAGTTTGGTAGCAAACAATATGTGATTAGGGACGAAACGGAATATCTAGATAGTTTCACTACAGAAACGGCAGCGTTGCCGTTTTTTATTTTGATCTTTGTGTGTATGATATTCCATTAGAAAATGATGAATAAAGCCTTTCGGAATAAACTCCAAAAGGTTTCATATCTAAATTCTATAGCTAGATTTTCAACATTGTGTAGTCATCGTAGAAACCGAGGCAAGAATTCAACTACCTCAAATTATTTATTGCGGGCAGAAATTTGAATGCAGTATTGTCGGATGGAATCGGTTATTTTTTATAACTACATTGCTGGGGCAACTAGAAGCATGATAGTATTTCAAGTAATGGAATGTTGCTAAATGATAATTAGAAGAAATTAAAGCAATCCATAAATTAATCCGAATACAACTAGAGGTGAACAGGATGCTGAAAATTAACCGTGAGGACAAGCGTCCAATATGGCAACAACTGCTTGATCAAGCAATCCATAATATCACAACCGGCAAATGGCAGCCAGGCGAGTTGCTGCTGCCTTCTCGTGAACTTGCACTATTAGTGGGTGTCTCTCGTTCAACGATACAGATTGTTTATGAGGAATTATTTAGTCGCGGCTACACGGTTACTTCAAGGCGCGGCGGAACAAGGGTGAGTGACTGGAACAGCAGAACAAGTTTTACAGAGGATGTGAAACCCCAAGGGCCTATCACCCCAGAGTTACCTTTATTAAACGAAGCAGTTAGTCATTTGCAGAGCTGGTTTAGAGGCAAAGAATATCAAAATGTTGAGATCGATTTCAGCCCGCATGAGCCTTATTTGGATCAACATTTTCAGAAAAACTGGAGACACTCATTTTTGCAAGCCTCGAAAGAAACGGACCTGGACAGTTGGACATATGGCAACGCTTATGGTTTCGTTCCACTACGTGAACAGATTGGGCGTTATCTGTCACTCGAGCGAGGTGTTCACGTGCATATCGATCAAATTATTTTAACTTCGGGCGCACAACATAGCCTTGATTTGATCGCTCAAGCACTTTTAAATGAAGGAGAAACGGTTTCCGTAGAAGATCCCGGTTTCCCCGCCGCATGGATGGCCATGAAATATCGGCGGATGAATGTTGTACCTGTCCCAGTTGATGATTACGGATTACAGGTAGACCACATTCATCCACAATCAAAGCTTGTTTATGTTACGCCTTCACATCAGTGTGCAGTTGGGGTGATCATGTCGGAGCCCCGCAGGCAACAATTGCTATATATGGCTGCTCAGCAGCAATTTTGGATTGTGGAAGACGACTATGACAGCGAATTTCGGTATCGTGGCGACCCGTTGCCTACGTTGTTTAGCCAGCAATCTCAGAACACATTGTATATGATGAGTTTTTCAAAAATGATTGCTCCTGGTATACGAATATCCGCAATCATTGGACCCCAAAAAGCCATTCGCCAGCTAGCACAAGTCCAAGAGCTAACCTATCGTCACCTTCCGATTATGGAGCAATTAACGCTTACACACTTTATTGAACATGGGTATTTCATGCGTCACATGAGAAGGGTCAGAAACGTATATCGGCGCAGACATGAAGCGATGTCGAAAGCCATTAGCTCATCTGGCTTAGGAGAACGTTTCAAGCTTAGCGGCGTAGAAACGGGATTACACATGTTTTTAGAAGCGGAAGACTCGTTTAACGAACAAGCCTTTACGAACCAAGCGTTAGAAAAGGGAGTACGCGTTTATCCGCTTAGCCATTATTGTTTGGAAAGTAATCGAAAAGGGTGGGTGCTTGGTTTTGCTAAAGTAGATGAGTCAGCAATAAAAAAAGGGATTTATCGTCTTGCGGAGATGCTGCTATAATTCGAACATCTCCGTCTCTTGGGTGAGTCGATCTGTCTCTGTATTTATGATCATGTTTCCTACTATTTCTGCTGAGCTTGTTTTATTCTACTCATTCTGGATGTTTTTTGGCGGAATTGTCCATGTATCAAAATATGCGCGGCCAAACCTGCAACGAGACCCCAAAATGCACCGCCAACACCAAGTAATGTAACATTTGCAGCCGTTGCTAAAAAAGTAATCAGAGCTGTCTCACGTCCCTTGGGATCAATTAAAGCGCCTGCAAGGCTGCTGCCAATTGTTCCAAGCAAGGCCAATCCGGCTAACGTCGCGATGAAGGTGGCAGGAAGAATCAGAAACAAAGCAGCTAGCGTCACACCAAATAGGCCGACGATAATGTAAAAAATACCACAAGCAATTCCTGCTATATAACGTTTATTTGAGTCTTCATGCGAGTCTTTACCTGTACAAATCGCTGCAGTAATAGCTGCTACATTAAAAGCATGCGACCCGAATGGTGCTGCAAGGAGTGAGCCTAAACCGGTTACTGTCAAAATCGGATTCGCACTCGTTTTAAATCCATCATTTCGCAATACTAGCATTCCAGGCATATATTGCCCCGTTAAAGTAATAACAAATAGAGGTAATGCTACGCTGAGTAAAGTATCAAATGAAAACTCGGGAACAACAAATATAGGTGTTGCGATTGCCCATTTGATATTGCTGAAATCTACATTCTTCACACTAATCAAGTAGATAAGTCCAATTATTAAAATACCGATGATAGCATAACGGGATGTAAACCTTTTTAATATCACATAAGCAGCAAATAGGACAACGACAAGTAACGGGTCAAATTCCGCTCCACCGAAGGCTGAAATACCAAACTTCAATAGAATGCCAGCCAGCAAACCAGAAGCAATGCCTGAGGGAATAAGCCGTACGAAACGCTCGAACATTCCCGATAATCCCAAAGCAATAAACGCTAAAGCAGAGATGATGTAAGCGCCAATCACTTCAGAATATGGGGTTACCGCTAATGCTGAAACGAGAAAAGCTGCACCTGGTGTGGACCAAGCCGTAATAATCGGTTCACGGTATCGATAACTTAGCCAAATACCAGTAATCCCCACACCAACGGAGATCGACATTACCCATGAAGCAGTCATTTCAGCGCTCAGACCAGCTGCTTTGGCTGCTTGAAATACGAGAACAAAGGTCCCGCCATAGTTGACAATGACAGATATTAAAGCAGCTATGGTAGGAGATATAAAATCACGGCTGCGCAGTGAAGATGATATTGTATCCATATTCTCTCTCCTAATCATTCTGTTGTGCGGTTTCATCCCAGTAATACTCATCCGGTAAATATCGCTTGCCAAATACGCTTGTCCCTACTCTTATAATGGTTGCCCCTTCTTCAATAGCAACCTTGAAATCCCCAGACATGCCCATCGATAGAATATCCATTGCTACCCTAGGCAGCTCCTTCTCTATAATCTGTGATTGAATTTTTTTTAATAAGCGGAAGCAATGTCGAGTCTCGTCATTTGTAGCATTCAGTTTTCCAATAGTCATCAAGCCTTTAACATTTAATGTTTCAAAATGAGACAATTGTTGAACCAACTCCAGTACAGATTCCGGTAAAACACCGAATTTGCTTTCTTCAAATGATGTATTGACTTGTACCAAGATATCCAAAGTTTTGTTTTCTTTAAGGAGCTGCTGATGCAAGGCTTTTCCGAGCTTCAAACGATCCACAGAATGAATGAGGGTGACATATTTAACAACGTCCTTCACTTTATTCGTTTGCAGATGTCCGATAAAATGCCATTCTACTTGGTTGTACTGCTGCATAAGCGGGAATTTCTCGCGAAGTTCTTGAGCTTTATTTTCGCCAAATAATACTTCACCCGCTTGTATGGCTATGCGCAACTTTTCAAACTGAACCGTTTTTGTCGCTAACAAAAGCTTCACTTCATCTTTCTTGCGTCCTGAGTGCTGGCAAGCCAATTCCATCTGATCCCTTACGGATCTAAGATTTTGTTCAACGAAATGGACCAAGTTCGTTCAGCCTTCTTTCTGGAAACGCGCAGACTATGCGCAATGTTTTTTCTGTATAGTCATCCTTTAGACTTTTTTTACTTGTACATTTTTTCTGCCTCAATCGGATTTTCTTTTGCTGTTATATGATGGGGGTCAATTCGGTACACCTGAACAGAAGTATTGAAAACAGCAGACCTGTATTTATCTACATGCTGTTTGGACAATGGGCGGTTATAATAACCAGGCACATATTTGTGGAGCATTTCCTGCAACATGTATGTAGCTTCGTCCAGATCAACGATGAGCTCGGCCTTGCCGAAAATCATGACGCTCATATAGGCTGTGTCCGTCTTAGCCGGTACTGGATCAGTAATGGTTCCATATTCTTCACAAACCGTAAAACAAACCTCAGGGTTTACACTCATGACCTGATTGCGTCTCCCGCCTGCGGCACCATGAAAATAAAGCTTCTCATTTGCCCAAACAAAGTTGAGCGGAACAACATAGGGCAGCTGACCATCAACCATGCCTAGATGGCCAATTCGCGCTTTGCTCAGGAAAGCTTTAATTTTGTTGCTATCGAGCACCTCTCTAATCTTGTAACGAACCATATCCATTTCAACCACTCCTTCAATACTGATTTATTTTCGCTAGCATATCAGTCATTGGAGTGAGTTAGTAGATCCAAAAATACTCTTATCGAGCAATCCATATTTATTTGGTGGTTCGGAAATTTCTATGGCATTGCCACTCGGAGGAACAACGAGGCTGTTGACATTTCTGAAAGTTAACGATATTCTAAAAGAAATTATGTTAGTGAGTACTAACTATAAATGCCTGGGATCTACTAAAATAAATGAGGATTTGGATTTGGAGAAAAGGATGACCACCGATAATAAAAGCAAGCTGATGCTGGCAGCAATCGATTTAATGGCTGAGAAAGGCTACAAAGGTGTATCAACGAAGGAGATAGCTGCAGCGGCGGGCGTCAGCGAGATGACCTTGTTCCGCAATTTTGGAAGCAAGCAAAATCTACTGGACAAAGCAGTCGATCATTATCATTATTCGATTGAAATGACTAAGATTTTTCATGAAAAAGTAATTTGGGATTTGAGAGCGGACTTGCTCATGATAAGCCAAATGTATCATGAGATCATGGATCGAAACCGTAAACTGTTTCTCATTGTCTTGAGTGACAACGAGCTGGCCGAGATTCGTGAGAAGGCGCAGAAGCATCCGCGGAAACTATTGGAGTTATTGACGAATTATTTTGCAGACATGCAGGAAAAGAACAAACTGATTGCAACCGATGCGGAAACACTGGCGATTACCTTCATGTGGATGAATTATGGAGCTTTCATAACAAAGCTATTTGGTGCGTCATCCATCACTAAGGTGACCCAGCAAAATTTTATGCAATCGAGCATTGAATTGTTTGTTAGAGCTCTGACTCCGTAGTTTTTTAAGCATTAGTTAGTGAGTACCAACAACCATTTGGGAGGTGTTGCAATGAGTAACAAACAATATTCCGAATCAGGCAAAATAGTTGGTCAAACGGCATCGGTGGGTTATCAAGTTGGTGTTCGGAGAACGTTTCCGATTTCGCAAGAAGAAGCATGGGCGTTTCTCACCTCTACCGAAGGGCTGAAATTATGGCTCGGCAGCCTATCTTTCTTAAATTTGCACAAGGGAGAGACTTTTACGACTCCTGAAGGTATTTCTGGCGAATTTAGGGTTGTAAAACCGTTTCAGCAGCTTCGGTTAAAGTGGGAGAAGAACGAATGGGAGAAAACATCTACGCTGCAAATCCGGCTGCTATCCGATAAACCTGACAAAACAACGATCAGTTTCCATCAAGAGAATCTGGATCATCCGAATACGCGTGAACAAATGAAGCTTTATTGGGAAGATGTACTGATGGCCATTAGACTTAAGACAAGTGATTCCGTAAATGATGAAAGGAGATAAATAAATATGAATAAGCCCAGTCATATCAATCTTCGAGTAAACCATTTGGAAAGCATGCTGCGCGATGAGGTCAGAGGTTAGGCCCCAAATAAACTTCACAAACAACAAATAAACTACTTCATCTGAAGTGGTTTATTTGTTGTTTGGTGGAGCCTTGCAAGGGGATCCAATGATCGAGCACGCCCAATTAGGCGATTTTTTAGGATCATGTCGTACTTTTTTTAGCTTTGGCCAATTCAAATGATCTCATTATTTTGCTCAAATCCATTAATGGACTTAAGCATTTCGATAAATGTATCAAGTTGTTGATTATCCCATTGGGATATGCGTTCATAAAAAAAGTTTTCCTTATCCCGCAGAGCATCAAATGTTTTTTTGCGTCCAAGTTCTGTGAGAGTAAGAAGTATCGCTCGGCGATCATCCGGAGAGCCTTCCCTTTTTACATAACCCAAAATCTCTAGTTGTTTGACGAGACGGCTGACCGAGCTTCGGTCCATAGCAGTTGAATCTGCCAAGATAGAGGCGCTTGTTGGACCATGGGAGTACAGCCATCTCACAATATGGAAAGCCGCAGGTTGTATTGAGGAATCGAAATAAGCAGAAGTTCTGACATTCAGCGCATGCGAGGCGCTAATGAGGGCATTAATTTGTTCGCCGAGCTTCAGCTCTAATTGTCCTCTCAGCGTGTCTTTACGTTCTTCATTCATTATTGGTACCACCTAACCTAGATTTTTCAAAGAAAGCACACTCATTATTTAATTGACATATATCAATCACTTATATATAGTTGATATATATCAATTATATATTTTCAGCAATAAGATGTCAAAATGACCGTGAAAAACATGCAATCCATATAAAGGAGAATGAAGATGACAGCAAATCCGATAATTGTAATTACTGGCGCTACAAGTGGCTTGGGGCAGCTTGTTGCAATCGAAATGGCTAAGCGAGGCGCTCATCTTGTTCTAACCGCGAGGAGTAAGAGTCGTGCAGAAGCAACTGAAAAAATGATCAAGGAGCGGACACCAACAGCTGAAATTAACTTTTTCTATGGTGATTTGTCATCAATGAAGGATGTCAATCGTTTGGGTCAAGAAATATCAGACGCAGTTCCCAAGATTGACGTGTTATTAAATAACGCTGGCCTTCATGCATTTGAACAGAGGATTACGTCAGACGGATTAGCAGAAATGATGGCTGTGAACTATTTTGCGCCATGGTTATTGACCCATCTCTTGCATCATTCCTTGAAAAAAGCAGGAAGTGCAACTGTTGTTAATGTTGCTTCTGAGGCTTCTCGCCGTCATGGGGAGCTTAAGATACCGGCGGATTTACTCGATACAGCTCCTTTTACTTCTAGAGGCTCATCCGCGGTATACGGGAAAAGCAAACTTTTAAATATTATGTTTACTGCTGAACTTGCTCGTAAATGGGATGGAACAGGAATCAGCATTCATGCACTGAATCCGGGATTTAATGTTACGGGTCTTGGAAGAGAACTATGGTTCGCCTCGATGCTGGAGCGTTTACTCCATTTCTTTCGTATTGGGGATCCGCGAAGAGGAGCCGATATCATTATTCGTCTAATGACTGATCCTAACTATCAAGGAAAATCGGGCGGATATTATAATGTAGGAGCCGGCGATCCCATAGTACCCGTGCATCCTGGGGGAATGAAGGAGATGCAAAGTAAATTATGGAATGATACATGTGATATTCTAAGGCGGAAAGGCTTCTTTGGAAATTGATCGGAGCAGTGAAACTAACCATAGGAGGAGAGCGCTTAGCTCGTAGAAATCAGGGACCCTCTAAGTTCCACCATACTAAACTAATCAACCACGTCCATCGGACGTGGTTTTCTATTCATTAGGTGGATAGCTTATGGGGAGATGCACCATTAAAATATGCCAAAATAAAAGCGTCATGTTTTATGATGAGCTGGCATGCGGAGTATTAAGAATCCAAACCGTTAAATGGATAAAATTTTCATAAAATACATCGTAATAAATGCTTTACAAGACATATGTGGGTGTACTATTATGAAATAGGACACCAAATGGTGTCTGATTAGAAAATAGAAAGGATGAGTATTTTAAATGCATATACTAGCCATTGTTCTTCAAAGCTGGCTGCTTTTTTCCATGGCTTTTTTTGGAGGAAGCAAGATTGTAGGAGCAAAGCATCAGGTTGAACTGTTTGATTCGATTAAACTTCCTCAATGGTTTCGCGTCATTACGGGCTACGTTCAAATTGTTGCCTGCATAGGACTCATTGTCGGCTATTGGTATGCGGAGATTGCGGCATGGACCGCATTATTGGTAGGCGTCATGATGCTATTGGCATGCCTCACACATTTAAGAGTCAAACATCCAATCGGAAAAATATTCCCTGCCATATTAAATCTTTTGATAGCTGCTGCAGTAGTGCTTTTATATGCAGATGAACTGTCCAATCTATTTGGGTAAGGATAGTGGGATTCACCAATAAAACAAATCAACCACGCCCATAGGACGTGGTTGATTTGTTTTAAACCTATTCAATAAATTTCCTTCAAAAGCTCGAAAACTTCCTCTAAAGTAAGGCCGAAGGTTTTGTAATAGGAAGTGTCTAGAACCATTTGCTTCATAATCATTTCGTTGCGTTTTTTCAGCATCTCATCAGGGGAGAGCTCGGCTACAAAACAGCCTTTGCCGGTTACGGTATAAATCAAGCCAAGCCGTTCAAGTTCTTCCCACGCTTTTTTTACGGTAATGATACTAACACGAAGCTCTGTGGCGGCTTGTCGTATGGGAGGTAAGCTATAACCATTTTCTAGTTCACCTTTTAGAATTTGTGCGCTAATTTGTTCAAAAAGCTGCTGATAGATCGGTTTATCAGATGAGTTCGAAATAGCTATGTTCATTAAATTTCCACTTTCTGAAAACGTTTGATTGCAATATGATAAGCGATTATCGTAAATATCGCAAATATGACGATGCCCGAGAACAAGATGGATAGATGAATTCCCAATTGATCAGTACCATTTCCTTTGAAAAGATCATACACAAATGAATTCTGTATTCCGAGCCATTCTGCGCCTCCTGCAAACAGTATCGCAGCTGTAATGGACACAATCGTTGCTGCGCCGTATTTATAGGCTGTTTTATAATACATCGATATAAGGATAATGTTGAAGATTGCAATCATAACGAAGCATAGTCCCCAAAAACCAAAGGATGGTTTGAAGAAAAAATAGGTCAGATTTGGATATAAGCGAATAGTAATCAAACCATATATCATGGCAACAATGATGTGCATTAATTCCAGAATAACAATAACGTATACCTTTGCTTTTACAATGTCTTTTTTGGTTACAGGCAGCATGTTTGTAAATATCAAATCATTCTGAGATTTATACCCTGCAAACATATTCGGTATCGTGAGGAAACAGAAGTAGAGGATGACAAGGAAATATAACCATGAGGGAATTAGCATTAAAGCACCCGTCAAAAAAGGCATGATAT
This sequence comes from Paenibacillus sp. NRS-1760, assembly GCF_050467785.1. Lineage (NCBI taxonomy): Bacteria > Bacillati > Bacillota > Bacilli > Caryophanales > Paenibacillaceae > Paenibacillus > Paenibacillus sp. NRS-1760. The sequence continues at coordinate 202,768 of NZ_JBITPK010000020.1, forward strand.
AAAAGAATGGGCTTACGCCTAGCTTTAATTCTTTCATTAGTAAATTATACATGCACAATCTCCTTTTTCGCGAAATAGATCATAATCTCTTCAAGACTAGGCAAAGTTGATTTAATTTTCCAAGAGGGATCAAAGTCTTTAGTATGGATCAAGGCTGTAAAGCCGAATGAATTCTTTTTGTAGGCAATTAACTGGTCTTTTATCAAATCCAATTGTTCTTCTTTCCCGTTCACCAAGCGGTAGGTATCAATAAATTCTTCTTTCTCAGAGCTGTTGATAATATGTCCGTTATCGATAAAAGTAATATAATCGGCACATTTTTCCAAATCAGTTGTGATATGAGTGGAAAACAGGATGCTGATTTCACCATCTTCCACTAGTTCCTGAAAAATATCCAATAAATTGTCCCTTGCAACCGGATCAAGTCCGCTTGTTGGTTCATCAAGAATAAGCAGCTTTGCACCATGTGATAAAGCGATGGCTAAGCTGTATTTCACTTTCATCCCGGTTGATAATTCAGCTATTTTTTTGTTTTCATTCAAATTAAATCTCTTGAGATAATTGTAATAGGCTTCATCATTCCAATTATGATAGAACTTTTTGATTACATTAGTTAATGTTTTGACTTTGTTTCGAGTATAGAAATTGATGTCACCAAAGGCAGAGCCAATTTCTTGTTTTAGTTCGAGCTCGTGTTTGGTCATCTCCTTGCCCAAAATACTAATCTCGCCGCTATCCTTATGAATCAAATTCAAAATGGCTTTTATTGTCGTTGTTTTTCCTGCGCCGTTGGCTCCGATAAATCCCATAATATAACCCTTTTCCAGTTGAAAAGATACGTCTTTTAAATGAAAATGCTCATATTTTTTATTTAAATTTTTGATTTCTAAGGCAAGCATATAATCAACTCCTTTGTTAATTGTGTATGTTGTGCATGCACAATATATCATTGGAGCCACTCGCATGTCAATAACAAGAAATTTATGGATGAGTTTGTTTATTTCTTGTTTATCGTAGTTTGTTATAACCATCATGTAATAAAATTCATTTTAGAACATTGGCCCATCCCCTATACGAATATCCTTCATACGATATACAGTGCCTTATGTTAAATGACAGAGTAAGCAATTGCTCAATGAGAGATGTGATTATTTAAATTAAAAACGGAGCTTACTGGTTGAGTTGTTTTAGCAATCCGATGCTGCTAAAAATAACACCAGCCCAATTTACTTGTTTATTTGGCGTGGCTTAGTCAGTGAAGATTCAAAACATCGATAAGCTAACCAAACTTTTTATTCTCAAATGGGCGAGACAAGCCAGCGGCGCTGACTCGTCCTTATTAATAAATAGTGTAGATGTGAAACCAGTTCTGGAGGGAAAACGGTCGTAGTCAGGGATGGGATCAAGGTTTAGTCTAATATGATATTGCCTTGGTTATCGCTGTTTAGGAAGGCTTTGTATAATGGCGTTCTGACACTATTTTGATTCATATGGTGCAGCTAAGGAGATGAGAACACTGAAGAAGATAACAGTAAAAAAACGTTTTTCTCGTTACAATCACAGGCATTTTCAATTTAGAAAAAAACGATGCCAAAAGTGTAAGAAAAGGAATTGTAAGTGCGGTATTAGACAGGAAGTTATAGTAAATGTCAAAGCAAAGCGAAGAGCAGCGAGTGTTAAAGGAGCAACAGGAGCAACAAGAGCAATGGGAGAAACGGGGGTAGCGGGAACAACGGGAACAACAGGAACAACAGGAGCAACAGGGGTAGCGGGAACAACAGAAGTAACGGGAGCAACAGGAGCAATTGGGGTTACAGGAGCAACAGGTGATCCAGGTGTGACAGGATCAGTAGGGGCAACTGGGGTTACAGGAGTAACTGGTCAAACAGGAAATCCAGGTGGAGCGACAGGTGAAACAGGATCAACAGGTGAGACAATGGTTCGGGTGCTGGTACTCAATCTAATCCAGGCATGATTATTATTACTGCTGCCGCTAGTGATGTACTAACTTTAAGAAATCATTCCAGCGCCTCTAGCGTTACTTTACAAACCAATGCCGGGGGAACTCAAATCAATTCAAATGCTTCCATTCTTATTATGAAAATAAGTTCTTAGGATTTCTTTCAAAATTGTGAAAGGATAAGTTTAATGTAATTTACAGAACTATCCGGATGAAAATGCAAGTAGTTTAATGTGATGAGGCTAGTGCTGACTCATCTTTAGACTGCACCAATAAAAAAATCACGTCCATTGGGCGTGATTTTTTTTATATGTTGGAATGCCCAATGAGTGAACTACAGCGTCAGTTCATGTTGACGGATTGAACAGAGAAAGCTGAATCGAATGAAGGAGCACACCGTCTGAATCCAAGGCGAAACCTCCTCATTATGTCATCTTCTTGAGCAATTAAATAAGTCTAGGAGAACCCAAGCTGGATCAGCCAGTTAGACGAGATAAATCTCCTTAGTGCTCGATTTCTAAGAATTGTTATATAAAAATACAAGTTTTTAATCTGCTGGTTCAGTTTTTGGGTGTGATAAAATGAAAGGTGCGCTTGATAGGCTCAAAAACGATATGAGGAGTGAATGATACACAAATGATGCAATATCGGAGAAAATGGCTCCCAAATACGTTGAAATATAGACTGTTTATCGCGTATATCACATTACTGATGCTTCCTTTGTGCATCGCAATTTATTATCTTTTCCAGCATTTCGAAACGATTCGGCAGAATGATATGATCGACCGCATGTCTGAGCGTATGCAGCAGGTTTATATATCCTTGACGGATATGATGGCATTTTCATATAAAGCAAATACCATGCTGAGTCAGGATGAAAGCCTGATCCAGATTATGCACGCTCCTGATAAATATGATCCTTTTGTTCGAAAGAAAATAATAGAAAGCAAAATGTTCGGAATCAACAACAGCTTTTTCTTCCATCAGACGGAGCTGTATTTTCGTTTTATCGACCGTAATGGCAATGTATACACCTCCTATGCTCCCAATGACCAGTTGACAAACGAACGGAAAGAATTGCAGGAGTGGCAAAATAAGCTGCAAATCGGCTTGCGTCCTTACCGATGGGTGGCGAACGACTGGAATGATGTAAGAGGAAGTCAAGGAAATAAGCTGCTAAGTCTGTATACGATGCTGGACGACGAGCTGCGGGGAAATTACGGATTAGCACGTATCAGCATCAACATTCAGGAATGGTTCAACAATACGCTAAAAGATAATCCGGTCAATCAGGATCTAACTATTTTTACCGGGCAAGAAGAAGTCATTTTGCAAAATAAGGAATCCGCTTTCGGTGTGGACAGCATGAAAAGGATCATTTCTTCACATGCAAAAAATGGACATTACAAAGATGAACGAGCTTTGTCACTAATCAATTACAGTTATGTGGAGGAGCTGGATTGGTATGTCGTTAGTCAAATGCCCTTAAGTGAGCTTCAGCGTGAAGTGAAGCAATTAAGACTGATGATCTATATGTTTCTAATTATTCTGGTAATCGTTTTCATCACGGTAACCTTCTTTTTGGCATCCCGAATAACGAAGCCGTTGTATGTTTTGAAACGAAGCATGGAAGAGGCGTCGGACAAGAAGCTGAATGTTAAAATATCGATCAACCAAGGTGCAACAGATGAAATTCGTTCTCTAAGCGATAGCTTTAACCGAATGATTGATGACGTTGTGCTGCTAATTTCTAAGCTGAAACAGGAAGAGCGGCAAAAGCAGGTAGTCCGTTTTCAAATGCTGCTCTACCAAATGAACCCGCATTTTCTCTTGAATACGTTGAACACTGTCAAATGGATTGCAAGAAAAGAGAAACAGGACGCCATTTCGGGTATTTGTACTTCTTTAGGCTTAATATTGGAGGCTAGTTTGAATTCCGATATTGAGCTGATTCCACTTAAACAAGAGATCACTTTGCTGCGATCCTATGAATCCATACAGGCGTTTCGATTTAGAGAACAGTTTACAATCGAATATGAAACAGAGGAATCGGTACAGTATGCGCTTGTTCCCAAATTTAGTTTGCAGCCTCTGACAGAAAACTCTATCGCCCACGGCTTTAATATGTCTGAAGGTCGTGGCACCATATGGGTCAGGGCGCGAGCGGAGGGGAGCGAGCTTGTTCTGGAAGTGGAAGATAACGGAATTGGGATGGAAGAGGCAGCCCGCAATAAGGGGAGACGCAGCGGACACGGGATTGGACTGAGCAATTTAAAAGAAAGGCTGGAGCTGCTCTTTAAGCGTGAGGGAGTGATTGAACTTATATCGGGCGAGGAAGGAACCCTCGTTCGAATACGTATGCCATTATTGATTGCAGCGCCTTATTCACAGAAAGGAGATGACGGACATGTGGACGATTTTATTGGTGGAAGATGAAGTGTTTGTTCGTGAAGCTATCAGAGAAATTTTGGACTGGGAAAGCCATGGTTTTTGTGTTGTCGGCGAAGCGGGCAACGGCAATGAGGCGCTTTCGTCTATTATGGATTTGAAGCCAGATGTCGTCATCGCCGATATAGTTATGCCTGGCATGGATGGAATCGAATTGCTGAAGGAAACACGGAAAGCCGGTATACGCAGCCGCTTTATTATGCTGACGGCTATGAACCAGTTCGATTATGCACGGGATGCGCTTCAATACGGAGCCTCCAACTATTTGCTGAAACTATCCTTAAATGATGATGTTTTGCTGGAAAGTTTGGCACGAATCAAGGAGGATTTGCTTGCAGAGCTTAAAGGGGCCGGAGAGGCGCTTTTTCCTTATTATCACCGCACGTGGGCGGTTATTTTGGGAACAGGAGTATCGGCTCAGGCAGATGCAGCGGAGCTTGTCTTGGTGGTGAAGAAATTCAGCAGTCTGAGATTAGAGATTGTAGTCACTCTAAACGGTGCCGCACCTGCTCGCATGGATCAAGTTGGGATCCGGCCGGAAAAATATCTGCTGGTCCAAACCTTCCATGATGCGGGTCAGACCACTTTCTTTTGCTGGAGTTTTCAGAAGAAGTCAGAATCGGTCAGCCAGATCCGGTCCCAGCGGATGATTGAAACAACGCCTATTAGCAACTTGTCCCGTTTGTCCGATGATTGGCTGCATGCGCTGAATCAATTAAACGGCGAATGGTACGGTCGTAATTCTGATCCGATAGGGGAGAAACACGTGCGGGTGCCAATTGAGGAGCTGGAGGCTGAGTTGATTCGCTGCTTTGAAGAGAGGAATGAACCAAAATGCACGGAGGCAGCAACGCTGATTTGGTCGTGCATGAAAGACTCGTCATTTTCTCATGTGGAAGTGAAAAAACGAGCAGCCCATCTGCTTCATGTTGTGACGATGCTGGCAGGACGGAAATCGGAGGATAGGACAGACATCTACTCTGCCGTAAGCCATGAATCGCTGCGCGCGCTTATGCTGCAAGCAATACGGGAGCTTATTCGGCAGAAGCAAGAGGAGCATATAAGCTATACAGACCATCCAGAGGTGAACCGGGTGATTCAATATATGCTGGAGCATTACAGGGAGAACATTAAAGTTACGGATTTGGCTAGTCTGGTAGCGATCAATGTAGACTATTTGAGCACCGTATTCGGCAAAAAAACGGGATTGACGCCAATCGCCTATTTGCGAAACATTCGTATTGAACAATCCAAACGTCTGCTGCTGCATTCCAAGCTCAGTGTAGAAGAGATCGCGAGTCAGACAGGCTTCACTGACGATGCGTACTTCATCAAAGTGTTCAAGCGCTTGGTTGGACAAACACCCAGCTCCTTTAGGAAAGAGAACAATATATAAGTTTTATACAGCCAATCCGCAAGTTTCGTCTCTTATAGACCCAAGAGCGAGTTGATATAGTTGGAATGTATTAAACATCCGATTAGGGAGGTTACAAGAAAGATGAGAAACAGAAAGAGATTGGTTGCAGGCTTGATTTCGATTGTGGCGGTGTCTCTGATGCTTGCTGGCTGTGGCGGAAACAATAATGGTAATGGAGGAGCGAAATCACCAGAAACATCTTCTAACGCAGAGCCCGGCAAGGCGGCAAGCGCCGACCCAATCAAGCTGACTCTGTGGGGAGCCGTGCCGGCAGAAAATGGCCCGCAAGAGGTTGTCGACAACTGGAATAAAGAAAATTCAGATATTCAGTTGGAATACGTACGGTTCGTCAATGATGATGCTGGCAATCTGAAGCTGGATACAGCGCTCATATCCAGCCAACCCGTAGATATGTACATTAGCTATGATATCAGTCTTTACGAGAAGCGGATCAAAGCAGGAAACGCGCTTGATTTGAGCGCTTTCTCCGACTACAACGTGGATGAGAAAATGGGCGAAGGCGCCGCTTTGTGGAAGATTGACGACAAGTATTATGGTGTACCAACCCAGAAGGGCTTGTCCTTTGTCTGGTTGAACAAGGATATGCTCGACGCTAAGGGATTGCCGGTTCCGACAGAATGGGGACTGGACGAGTTCAGGGATTATGCTGCCAAGCTGAAGGGTGACAACGTTTGGGGAGTAGCGCAAAGCGATTATTACTTCAATGTCCCGATCAACGGTTCCATGCAGAAGCAAAGCTTGCAGTTGACGAATCCCGATGGCACCTCGGCTTTCGACAACCCGCTTACGGTCAAAGCACTTCAGGTTTATTCGGACATGATGTTCACGGATAAAAGCTTGATGCCACATACAGAGCAGATCACCTCAAAACCTGCCTTGGATCAAATGTTTGTGAAGGGAGAAACCGCGATGTTATTCTCCACGAACCAGATTTTTCGCACAACTAACAATGTGAAAGAATTTCCACGGTCGTTCAAGGCGGCGGCAGCACCTGCCCCCAAGGTTAACAAGGATCAGACCGATTATATTAACGCCGGCGGTTTGGGAGACGTGGTTTCCATAAATCCCCGAACCAAGCATCCGGAAGCCACCTGGAAGTTCATCAAGTGGTATGCAGACGGCGGAATGCTGCCGATGGCGGCAGGCGGAAGAGTTCCTTCATCCAAGGACTTTCCAGTCGATGAGGCTGTCGCCCTTATGTTTAAGGGTGTAGAGGACACGTATGACCTAGAATCGATTAAGCGGGTCATGTTCGGGGATCTTCCGCTAGGCCTGAGTCGTCTGGATCGGAAAACGTCAAGTGAACAGCAGTCAATCTACGATAATGTATTTTCCCAAAAGCTGTCTCCTGAGGAAGGCGCGAAGGAGTTAGCGAGGGTGCATAACAAGAATTTGCAAGAGTCATCTAAGTAACACTGCTAGGCCAGGTGGAGGCGGGGCTTTGGCGCCGCTACCCCTTGGTCGCAAGCTGCATGTTGCTTGGAACTAAAAATAAATAATACATAGAGAAAGGCGGTGACTAATCGTGAGCTGGATGAAGCGGCAGAGGATGATTGGTTATGTATTCATTGCTCCCAATCTGATCGGAATGATGATATTTATGCTCGTTCCGGCCCTGTTCTCCTTTTATTTGATGTTTACGGATTGGGTATTCGCTAGCGGGCAAAGCCCGCGTTTTATCGGATTGGATAATTTCAGGATGATGGTGAAAGACGATTTGTTTGCTGTATCGGTCAAAAACACCTTGCTGGTGCTGATCCCCGTACCGATTTCTATTATGCTCGGATTTTTGATTGCGGTCATGCTCAACAATCGAACCTATTTTCAGAAGACGCTGCGGGCGTTCTTTTTTGCCCCGTATTTCACTAGCGGCATCGCAATTGCTTTTGTCTGGATGGTGCTGTTTCAGCCCACCAACGGTCCGATTAACGCATTCCTGCGTTCTGTTGGTGTAAGTGATCCTCCCCTGTGGTTCGCTTCTCCAGATACATCGATGTATGCTGTGCTGGTCATGATGACAGCAGGCGGCATCGGGTACAACATGATTATATATTTGGCCGCGCTGCAGGAAATGTCTTCGGAGCAGTTAGAAGCTGCCAAGATGGACGGAGCAACGTTCGGGCAGTTACTGAGACTAATTATATTTCCTTTGGTTAGTCCTACCACCTTTTTTCTGATGATTACCGGCTTCATAGGCTCCATTAAAGGTTTTGGCATGATTTACGCTATCACTCAAGGAGGTCCTGCTAATAGTACGACGGTTTTCTCTATTTTCGCTTATAAAAAAGCATTCAATTTTTATGAAATGGGATATGCCTCGGCCGTCTCATGGACCATGTTCCTGATCATCCTCAGCATCTCGCTTATTCAGTGGGCTGTTCAGAAAAAGTGGGTTCATTACTAACGGAGAGGAAGACGCACAATGGGTACAAGAAATGTCAGAATAATCAGAGAACGAGTGATCAAAGGTTTTAATACGATCCTAATGGCATTAGCCAGTCTGCTGCTATTGTCGCCAATGATCTGGATGATCAGCACCTCGTTTAAAAAAGCAAAGGACGTCTTCACTTATCCAATTCAGTGGATTCCTCTCAATCCTGTATGGGTTAACCACTTTAAGGTCTGGACGGCCGGAGACGGATTTCTTTTATTTTATTTAAACTCGCTGAAGATATCCTTGATTTTAATGGTCGGAGCCCCCTTGTTTGCCGCTTTTGCCGCATATGGCTTCAGCCGCATTCCATTCAAGGGAAGGAACGCTATCTTTGTGCTGTATCTGTGTCTGATGATGATTCCACAACAAGTGCTTTTTGTTCCTAAATTCATCATGTTTGAATGGATGAGAATTTACAACACGCATTGGGCGCTTATACTTCCGGGTTTGTTTACAGTATTTGGCGTCTTTATGATTCGGCAATTTTTTATGAGCATTCCCCATGAAATATCTGAAGCGGCTTTCATTGACGGAGCCGGCCATTTCCGAATTTTCTTTCAATTGTTTCTACCGCTTTCCAAACCGGTTCTGGCAACCTTCGCTATCATTGATTTTACATGGACGTGGAACGATTATGAAAACGCTTTGATTTTCTTGCTGGACAAAAGACTGTTTACGGTTCCGCTTGGTATGCAGAATTTTATGCTGGAAGCGGGAGTGGACTATAACATGATGATGGCTGCCGCCACAGCAGGAGTCGTGCCGCTGCTTATCGTCTTCTTTATTGGCCAGAAGTATATTATTCAAGGGTTCTCCAGTTCTGCTGTCAAAGGATAAACGACATACATCCTCCTATAAAAATAGGAGGATGTATGTGATCCAAGAAAACCCATGTTCTGTTTGCCTCACGAATGCCAAGAGGCAATAAATAAGGAGGTCATTCTAATTAAAAGACTAACTATTGTTCTTATAATGGCTTTACTGACTAATCTATTTTTCTATAACACTCCCAGTCAGGCTTCTGCAGAGGATCAGCCGAAAAAACTCGAGAACATCACATCAGATTTTGATTATGTACTCAGTGATTTTGAGCAAGTGAACGATAACTGGCTCTTTGCTTTTGGCGATACGCCTGCCGTAAAGGGAAGCTATAATGTGATCGAATCAGCTGATAGTTACCAAGGAAACTATATGGGGCAATTAATAGCAGATTTCAGTAAAAGCCCTACAGGTTCGCCATATGTGGCCATAAAAAAAGAGGTGAATAGCCTAGACATTGAACAATTTTCGTTTTGGGTCAAAACCTCGGATCTGAAGTCAATCCGCATACGAACAACTGATTCAACGGGGCAAACGTTCCAACAGCGTATCGAATTGCAAAATACATCAGACTGGCAGCAGGTTGTAGTAAGTCAAATGGGATCGAAATCATTTACTTATTGGAACGGTGCTAACGACGGGATATGGCACAAACCAGCCGGAGCCATATCAATACTCTTCGATCGATTTGATATAAAGAATGGGGCGTTAAATGCCACTATTTTGCTTGATCAGATCACAGCTCAAGTAACTGTTCCGCCAGTAGATTTTGATCACTTAATCAGTGACTTTGAGCAACCGAATGACAATTGGCTCTTTGCTTTCGGTGATACGCCTGCCGTAAAGGGAAGCTACAATGTGATCGAGTCAGCTGAGAGTTACAAAGGAAAATATATGGGCAAATTAATAGCAGATTTCAGTAAAAGCCCTACGGGATCGCCATATGTGTCCATAAAAAAAGAGGTGGATGACCTAGACATTGAACAATTTGCGTTTTGGGTCAAAACCTCGGAATTGAAGTCAATCCGCATACGAACAACAGATACAACGGGGCAAACGTTTCAACAGCGTATTGAATTGAAAAATACATCAGACTGGCAGCAGGTTGTAGTTAGTCAAATGGGATCAAAATCATTTACTTATTGGAATGGCGCCAATGACGGGATATGGCACAAACCAGCCGAAGCTGTAATGATACTCTTCGATCGATTTGATATTAAGAATGGTGGGACTACAGCGACTGTTCTTGTGGATCAGGTTACATCCCGATTAGGGGACTGGTGGCCAGAAATGGAAATTAAACAGACGACACTTGGCAATGTATTTTTGGAGAATGAATCAATCACGTTTGATGTGAGGACAGTTAGGCCGACGGTACAATGGTCGGTTTATGACGTTTACGGATCCCATGTATCCTCAGGGACAGAACAAAACATAGGTGGAACAGCAAGAATAACGGTGCCTTTCACAAAATTGGGCTATTTTACGCTGGATGTTTCCGCTGAGCAGCCCGGGAGCGAACCGCTCGTCCAAAAAACAGCTTACGCGGTCATTTCCTCGGTTTTGCCGCCCGGCAATGGCGAGTCGCCATTTGGCGTCAGCACTCATCTGAACTGGACTGCCTCTGGCTGGAGTAAAGAACTAACCAAGCTTATCCGCTATATGGGCGCGTCTTTCGTTAGGGATGGCATGGAATGGACCAGTATTGAAAAGGAAAAAGGCGTTTATACTTTTTCACCTACACCGGATGACTACATGAACAAGCTTGCGGAGAATGAGCTTAAGCTTCTCTTGGTGGCGGCATTCAATAATCCGTTCTACGATAACAATGGCACACCCTTCACGGATGAAGGTAGAAGAGGACTTGCTGAATATGCGAAGGCCTATGTGGGTCATTACAAGGATCAGCTCATCGGGTTCAACGTATATAATGAATTCAACGGAGGATTTGGCAAAAGGGGCAACAGTCCTGCCAATTCACAGCCGGACTATTACTACAAGCTGATGAAGGAGACGTATAACATAGTCAAGCCAGCGTATCCTGATGTGCCGGTAGTCGGTATCGTCTCAGGGGGCGTCGACTTGAACTGGATCGAAGGTGTACTGAAAGGCGTAGGAGAAGGTGAAGACAAGAATGCCGGCCTGAAATATTTGGATGCAGTGTCTGTACAGACCTATATGGATCCGAACGCTCCTGACGAAGTATTTGCAAAATTAGAAGGCCTGAAAACCTTGATTAAACAATACAATGACGGCAAGCTTGTACCGATCTGGGTGACGGAATTTGGTTCGCCGACTCACCAATCCGCCAAAGGTGTCGATGAGAAGACACAGGCCAATTATTTGCCTCGCGGATTTGTAACGGGAATGGGGCTCGGAGTAGAACGGATGTCCTGGTACGATTTCATGAATGATGGTCTTGAAAGCGATTACAATGAACATAATTTTGGATTGGTCCGGCATAAGGATGACCCTATGGGGGCTTATACTCCAAAGCCAGCCTATGCGAGTTATGCTGCAATGAGCAGGCAGCTTGCAGGTGCGGCATTCGATCAGATCGAGCAATTTGGCGACCCGATAAAAAGTAATTTGTTTACGCAAGGCGGCGAAGCTCTTCGAGTTGTATGGGCGCAGAAGAAAACCGCTGCCGTAATTGAAACGGACAACAATCTGGAAATTACAGATTTTATGGGGAACACAGAAATTTACACACCGCATAATGGCAAGATCTATATGACGCTGACGGGTGAACCTTTTTATATAAAAGGAAGCATTAGCCGGATTGTGAAGGACGATACTTTTGCGTTCGCAGGTGAGCAAACGGCAGTAGGCGATTCGCATACATTCACCTTAACCGTGAACAACGAGACAGGGCCTTCGCTTGATATCACCGCGAGGATGGAGGAAAGCAGCTATCCAATTGTGGCTAAGCAAGGGCAAGCTGAAGCACTTTCTCTGACCGTCAATGAGACGCGGGAAGGTTTCCGTTCGGTAGCAATTTACTTGCTGGACAAAGCAGGTAACAAGATAGGCAAGCTGCAGCATGAGGTCGTAACTGGTGTACCGCATACGGTTTCTGTTAAACCTGCAATGCAGCAGATCGATGGACAATACAGTCAAATGCTGAACGTTGATGTAGAAAATTTTAGAAAGACCGCAGGTCTTACTGTTAACAGAATAACCTGGAAGGTCGGAGGACAGTCTGGACAAGAGCTTATCAACATGACTGTGCTTCCGGGCAATAAACAGAAATTCAGCATTCCGCTTAGCCTGATCGCACTTGGAGGGGACCAGCCGGCTTCCATCCGAGTTGAGTTTGAGGAGCAGGAGCCTTATGTTTATGAAGGGAATTTCAGTTTTAATCCCATCTACCAGGGAGCGATTTCGGTCAATGACCGCATAGAGCCAGAAATTGATGCATTATCGCCTACAATGGATTTATCGCAAGGCAAACCTGTCTTACTCTCCGGTCATAGCGGCCAGATTGAATTGAGTGGACAAGCTTGGCTCCACTATGATCAGGATCATTTGTACATGACTGCAAAAATAAAGGACGATGTTCATGCGGCATCGGCCTCCGGTGCTGATATATGGAATAATGACAGCATCCAGTTTGCCTTGTCTCCTGGAATTCCTGGGGAAAGCCGGGGCTGGTATGAGTATGGTATATCGGATACGCCGAATGGTCCGCAAATTTATCGCTGGACGACGATGGGAGGATTGCCGGCAGGGCCGCTGCAAAATGGTGAAGCAGCTGTAACAAGGGATGAGGAGCATAAGCTGACGATCTATAAGCTTGCTCTGCCTTGGTCGGAGCTGACGCCGATACAGCCCCAGCGCGGTGATGTTATGAGCTTCTCACTGCTCGTGAATGAGAATGACGGCAAGGGAAGAAGAGGCTGGTTGGAATGGGGCTCTGGAATTGGCAATGAGAAACGGCCAAGTATGTTCCGGTCGATGCAGTGGATGTATAATCAGGCAGCTCCATCCGTCTATGAAGCAACTTATACCGTCAAATCAGGTGAAGAAGTGCAAGGAACGCTGCGAGCGGAGCATGCAGAAGGGGCAAAGCTGACATTTGAAATTGTTGCAAACGGCAAGAAAGGTACAGCCAAGCTTGTCGCTACTGGTGAGGGCAAATTTGTCTACAGAGCGGATGCCACCGCAGCGGGAGAAGATGCTTTTACGTTCCGAGTATTTGATGGATACGAATATTCTAATATTGCGACAGTAAAGGTCAACATTGAAGAAAATACCGTTACACCTCCTTATCAGGGTGGAAATAATCATAGCCCAAGTCCAAATATCTCACTTACGGGTCAATTATATCTACCGGTAAAAGCTGCTGGGGAAGTAAGCCTAGGTACAATTGCGAAGCTGGTCATTTTTGAAGGCACGACAGACAAAGGCACGAAGTTGTCGCTGCTGGAGCTGGATGATAAAGAGAATATCGGCAACGCTGGTTTGTCACGGCAGCTTCTAAGCTCGCTTATCGAGGTACAAGGGGAGCCGGAAGTTAAGCTGCATAAGCCAGTGATACTTAGTCTTGCTTTCGACAAGAAGAAGCTGAAAGAATCGCAATATCCCTCTATATGGCAGTATGACGAGAAGCAAAAGAAATGGATTGAAGTCGGCGGGGAAGCTGTCGGTGACGTGATCAAGGCGGAGATTGGAAGTTTAGGTAAATTCGCTGTATTTTCCAAAGACGGAGGAGAGCCGAAGCAAGTTTTACTGACCGATATTAACGGGCATTGGGGACAAGCCTGGATCGAAAAGGCAGCGCAGCTAGGTATTATACAGGGCTATAGCGATCATACCTTCCAGCCGAATAAAACGGTAAGCCGTCAGGAGATGGTATATATGCTGGTGCATGCTCTTAAGCCGTCAAATGAAGCAACTGCGTCTGACTTTGCAGATCAAAAACAAATCGGCGTATGGGCAGCAACAGAGGTTGCGGCAGCTGTCGGAGAAGGATGGGTTACAGGCTTTGGGGACGGAAACTTCCGCCCTCAAGCCAATATGACTCGTGCCGAAGTGACAGCTATTATTGTTCGTGCAATGAATCTTCCGGTGAAACAGAACAGCAACGGGAATACCGGATTCTCGGATAACGAGAGCATCCCTGCCTGGGTCAAAGGTTATGCTGCAGCTGCGGCAGAGAACGGCCTGATTGAAGGCCGCGGAGGCAACCGTTTCGCCGCAGAAGGGATTGTCACTCGGGCTGAAGCGGCAGTGATCATCGTAAGATTGCTTGAAATGAATGAGAAGCTGCGGCAATAAAAGAAGGAAAGAAGCTGTTCATGACCGATTTGGTTCATGGACAGCTTCTTGTGCGTTTGGCAGAGTAAACGAATAGGAGTGAAAGGTCAATCTTCAACATTTGAGCCTTTTCATATCGTTATACTTTGTTATTTTTCCGATAGTCAGATGGACTTACTCCGACACGTGACGAGAAGATACGGCTGAGATAATATCCGTTGTCATAACCGCACTGTACAGCAATTTCCTGCAAAGTATAATCGCTTTCCATCAAAAGAGATTTTATTCGATTGATTCGTAAGGATGTGATGTACTCGCTAGGATTGACAGAAAAAGTTTGTTTAAACTTTCTCGTCAACTGCACAGCGCTTAAACCAAATTCAGCGGCTACTCTATTGATGTTGAAAGGTGTATAGGCGAGTGTTTGCAAACGCTCGAGTATGGCTTCAAGCATAGGATCTTCCGCGCTTGGCATGGATTCCTGAAATGGATTGAAGTGATCGCTGGCAAGCAGGAGGATATCGTGAATAATCGTGTTCTTCCAAAGCTGCGCTTGTTGATTCGAATGCCCCGATAGCTTACGAAGCATGCGAAGATTTGATCTTAAGCGATCCGGGTCCCCGATAATCACTTGTCCATGTGGATAGCTTTCTGTCGTTGTGTGAATGTAGGTGTTCGTTTCGGCTAAATGAAACAAAATGAAATGAAAAGTTAACTTTTCAAGCGTTTCTCTATGGAATGCAATATGAGGAGGGCATATGACGATGCTGCCGAAGCTGGATTCCCCCTCTTGACCTTCAATTTGGAATGAAAATCGGCCACTTTCAGGTATGAACATAACCCAGTTGGAGTAAGTGTCCACGGAAAGCTGGAATCGATCGATATTTTGCCAATAGTTATAGGATATTACAGTCGGTGTGTGCGACCATAGCGCGGGATGATCCATTCTTATAAACTCCTTGAAATAAAGTATATCCTTGAAATAATTATAGTGCATTTTCTTATACTTTGAATAGCAATATATTTGAAATTGAAGATACACACAACTTATATTCAAGGGGAGATTGCCATGAGAAATGAGTTAGTGAAAACGGATATTACCGTAGTTGGAGCCGGATTGGCAGGAATATGCGCGGCAATCGCCGCGGCAAGATTGGGCTTGAAAGTGGCGCTTGTTCATAACCGTCCAGTGCTGGGGGGCAATTCCAGCTCGGAGGTGAGAGTGTGGGTATGCGGTGCAACCGGTCATGGAGTAAATCGTTATGCCCGTGAGACGGGGATCATGGGAGAGTTGTTCATCCAGAACCAGTACCGCAATCCCGAGGGGAATCCTTATTTGTGGGATTTGACGCTGCTGGAAGCCGTTCGCGCGGAACCGAACATCAGCTTGTACTTGAATACAGACGTCCGGGAAGTCGAAGCGGATGGAGAGCTTGAAGAGCGAGTTATCCGTGCTGTTACCGGATGGATGATGGGCTCGGAGCGGCTTATTCGCTTCGAGAGCGAAGTGTTCCTCGATTGCACGGGAGATGGTTTGGTCGGTTTCCTAGCGGGAGCCGCCTATCGTCTAGGGCGTGAAGCGCAGCACGAATACGAGGAAGATTGGGCGCCAGAGGTTGCAGACGACATTACGTTAGGCAGCACCCTGCTGTTCTACACGAAGGATACCGGCAAGCCGGTTCGGTTTGTCGCTCCGTCATTCGCTAAGGACATTTTGACGACATCCATTCCGATCAAACGAGTCATACGCAGCGGCGATTCGGGCTGCCACTATTGGTGGATTGAATGGGGTGGAGAGCTGGATAGCGTTCATGAGAACGAGCGAATCCGCGATGAACTGTGGTCGGTCATATATGGGATATGGGACTATATCAAAAATTCAGGTCAATTCGATGCGGAGACGATGACGCTCGAATGGGTTGGCTCGATCCCGGGCAAGCGAGAGTACCGCCGCTTTATCGGCGACACGGTGTTGAATCAAAACGACATTATGGCGCAGCATCCATTCGACGACAGCATCGCCTTCGGTGGATGGTCGATCGACTTGCATCCCCCTCAAGGCATGTATGCATCTGAGAGTGGATCTAAGCATCTGCATGCGGATGGAATCTATCATATTCCGTTCAGCTCTTTGTATTCAAGAAACGTGAGCAATCTGTTATTTGCCGGACGGAACATCAGCGCGACGCACGTTGCTTTTGGCACGACGAGGGTAATGGCAACTTGCGCGGTAATTGGAGAAGCTGCTGGGGCAGGCGCCGCGTTATCCGTTATGAAAGGTGTTACCCCGCGCGAGCTGCGTGAGTACCATATTGCTGAACTTCAGCAGATATTGCTTAAGAGTGATGCTTCAATCATCGGATTACGGAACATGGATGCATTGGACTTGGCTAGGAGAGGAACCATGAGCGCTTCGAGTACTTTAACGCGAATTTGCTTGGATCAGCCATCGGAGGCGTACCCCCTTGCAAAGGACGTCGGTTTGCTATTTCCAATTGAAGGTGAGATGGGACAG
Source organism: Paenibacillus sp. NRS-1760 (assembly GCF_050467785.1). Taxonomy (NCBI): domain Bacteria; kingdom Bacillati; phylum Bacillota; class Bacilli; order Caryophanales; family Paenibacillaceae; genus Paenibacillus; species Paenibacillus sp. NRS-1760. The sequence continues at coordinate 219,641 of NZ_JBITPK010000020.1, forward strand.
TTCGAGCTGCTGCTGTCGGCAAGCGGGGAAAGTGAGCTTACCGTTGAGCTGTGGGATACCGGACGTGCGGAAAACTACGTTCCGGCAACGTTGCGTCATAGTGTGAAGGTGAAAGTAAGCACGGGTGAGCGGCAATGGGTCGAGATTCCGCTCGTGCAGGGTAGCGATGAAGCGGCGAAAAATGCATTTATCATCGTCCGCGCAAACGACCGAATCAGCTTGTTTAAGTCGGCTGTTCCACTAACAGGTGTACTCGCTTTCGAGAGCATGCATACCGAACACTCCAGTCGCGATGATGACGAGCGGTATACGCCTGTCACCGAATGGAGCATGAAGCGACTGGTTCGCGAGCCATTTTGTTTCTCGGCGGCAACGGGTGCCTATGCGGCGAGCAAGGCAAACGATGGTTACGCAAGACCGTTCGGCGGACCGCATATTTGGGTATCTGAACCGCTGAAAGCCGGTGTTGACGAATGGATTGAGGTTGATTTAATCGAAGCGACGAATGTGTCCGAAATCCATGTGACCTTCAACGATGATGTAAACGAGGATTTAATTAACCTTCATCATCACGAAACGCCTTTTTTAGTTATTCCGGAGCTCGTCAAAGACTACCGAATTGAAGCTTGGGTAAACAACGGGTGGACTGTTTTGCATAGAGAAACAAATAACCGAATAAGAAAAAGAGTTCATTCCATAAATGAAGTACAAACCAATAAGTTAAGATTGGTTGTCGAAAGTACGAATGGCAGCCCCCGAGCGGAAATTGTGGAGATTAGAGTATACAGTTGTAAATGATAAGGTTTTTAATCTGGAAAAAAAGAGGGTGCCTTTGCCAATCTCATGGCATGAGGACATCCTCTTTCTGATTGTATTGTAAAAATGGGGGACAAGTCCCCACCAAAATAATGATTCAAGTAAACGATTAAATTTAAGAACTATTTTGAATACCGATTCGAACAAAAGTACTGCATTCATCGAACAAAACTCCCCCGTCGTGATAAACAAAGCCTCTAACGAAACAAATTTCCCACCCATCAGAAACAACTGTCCGTTTTTTCCGAGGACTCCTTTCGATACAATGAAAGCGTATACTATTCCGTAAAGGAGATTAGATATGAACTTTGATTTAAGTATAGTACCTTTCAGTCGAAGAGAAACGTTCCTAGCGATCTCCATTTTGCCTGAAGCCAAAGATAGACAACAAGGCCTATATATGCGCACCGTGCGCGGTGGCGATGATAAATTCGGCGAAGCTTTCCATATCGATATGCTCGATGAAAGCGGCCAATCTGTATCTTTCCTGTCCAAAGCTTCCCCAGAGAGGATTCAGTTGACATCGAAACGCGGCTTAACGGCAGAAATTTGTATATCTGACAGCCGGACATTCCGTGTTCGCGCGAACGGCTGCGGAATTCGCTTGACCTTCCGTACGGCCGCTTACGATTATGCCTATCAAGCGTCACCTAGCAGCTGGGAAGTAAACAGCTTCACCCATGAATGCAGGTTCATGCTTACTGCGCTTGTTGGCGAGCTGCGAATGGAAGTTCCATGGGACAAAATCAAAAGCTCATATGTTATCGCAAATTTCTTGCCGGACAATAATTCAGGTAAATTAGAGTTTGCAATTGAAGAGTTTAGGACCATTTTGGAGCCGCGAATGGCTTGGGAACCTTTTGATGATGTTGTTAAGCAAGTGAAGGAAGAGTTTAATTTGTGGTTGGATAATAGTTTAACGTTGCCACTACGCTGGGAAGAAAGCCGAGTACTAGCCGCTTATATTACGTGGTCCTGCCTCGTTCCGGCAGAAGGCTGTCTCACTCGGCCAGCGATGTATATGTCAAAGAATTGGATGACGAACATTTGGAGCTGGGATCATTGCTTTAATGCGATGGGGCTTGTTCGTCATGACCCGAAGCTGGCATGGGATCAGTTTATGATTTTCTTTGACCGGCAGGATGAGAGTGGACTTATCCCGGATTTCATCAACGATAAATATGAGCTGTGGAATTGCAACAAACCGCCCATTCATGGATGGACGCTTGCTTGGATGATGGCACGAACGGACTTTATCAAGGAGGCGCAGCTTCAAGAGGTTTATGGCCCTTTGTCCAAATGGACAAAATGGTGGTTCAACTACCGCGATGGCGATAGCGATGGCATTCCGCAATACAATCATGGCAACGACTCCGGCTGGGATAACAGCACGGCGTTTAACAATGGCATTCCGGTAGAGAGCCCTGATTTAGCAGCTTTTCTTATTCTTCAAGCAGAGCTTTTAGCTGAAATTGCTGAACGGCTCGGTCATGTGGAAGAAGCAGTCGAATGGAGAAAGCTTGCTGAGGGAACAATGAAAAAAATGATCAGCCATTTTTGGAAAAATGGTCAGTTTACAGCCTGCCGATCAGGTACGCATGAGCTATCCGAAGGAGACAGCCTATTATTGTTCGTTCCAATTATATTGGGCAAACGTCTACCTGAGCATATCCGCACTGCACTGCTAGAAGGGCTGCGTGATGAGAACAGATTCTTAACTGCTAATGGTTGGGCGACGGAGAGTGTGAATAGTCCTTTCTATAGTGCTGACGGGTATTGGCGCGGTCCAATCTGGGCGCCCTCGACGATGATACTGGTTGAAGGTGCTGCCGCAGCAGGAGATCTTGAGCTTGCTGAGATGGTCTCACGCCGGTTCTGCGCCATGCTGGATCGAAGCGGGATGGCCGAAAATTTCGATGCGATGACGGGTCAAGGTTTACGTGATCGAGCGTTTACATGGACGTCGAGCGTGTTCCTCATTTTGGGTAATGAGTATACAACCGAATGAATCACTGCACTTCCAATAAGCCAATAATAGGCTGACGGGAGGTGCTTTTGACGTTTATGGGAATAAGATCTATTTTGTGATTGGTGGGTTGTCGTCCACAGCATATTTGCTGGAATTGCTTCTCATTGTTCGGTAAAAGAGGTCCATGATACACTTCAAGTATTATGGAGTGGAGGAGGAAGGATGTAATTATGATGAATCATGTACTTAAGAAACTTAAACTTCCTCTTTTGTCTGGCTCTTACCGGAGCATACGAACCAAGCTGCTCTTCTGTTTTCTCATTGTGACCATTATTCCACTGCTTTCGCTTGGAGCTTTGTCTTATTACCAATCCGCGAAGGTCATTAATTCTCAGTTTGGCAAATATGGAGATAATGCAGTGGCTCAATTGGAACAGCAGATGAGCTCATATTTGAATCGAATGAATCAGACAACAGAAACTATTTATTCCTATTTGCTTGATCCTGCGCGCGTTGATCTAAGTGATCATGTACCGACTACGTATAAAGATATCATGGATAAAAATGATTTCGAAGCACTTTTGAAAGCGCTTAAATCCGATCGAACGATTGGAATCTATATTATTACCAGTTCCGGCTATTATTATGGGGAAAATAATCTTGATGTGTCCAAGCTCAGCCTTATTCCCGCATGGCAAGCCATGAACACTTCTTTTGGCGGCAAGTATTGGTTAGGATTTTACTCTCAGAACCATGCTATGGGCGAAACGATGGAGAACGGGATCTCATTGCTAGGCTTGGCAGTACCGGTTAATAGTCCTTACGGAGCGCTGCGAGGCAGTAAAATTTTAATCGAAGAAAATGCCGAGGATCTGCTTCATATGTTCCAGCTGTTCGAGAATGATACGAAGGCACATCTCAAAATTGATGATCCACAGGGAAGGATTATCTATGAGACGGCAACTGACTTCTAGCCCAAAGAGAGTGACATCTTATGGACTAAAACTCTTGCTGTTAATGGGTGGAGCATTGAGGCAAGATTACCTGCTGCATCCTTTTATCGCTCTTCCGACATTATACGGTCGAATACCGTCATCGTCGCTTTTGGCTCCTGTCTGCTGGCCTTTGGACTCGCATACTTGTTCTCTTCCCGGTTTACCGCACGGATTCGCCGCCTTAAGGATGCGATGCAGAAGGTAAGCTTCGGAAAGCTGCATACGAGGACTCAGGTTGAATCCCATGACGAGCTAGGCATCCTGGATACAAGCTTTAATAATATGGTCAGCGGGATACAATCGTTAATTGGCGAAGTGGAACGGAGCGAGCGACTTAAGAAGGAGGCGGATCTTAAGGCTTTCCATTATCAAATTAATCCCCATTTACTGTTTAACACGCTTAATTCGATTCAATGGAAAGCGAGATTGCAAGGAGCAGAAGATATCCGTCAGATGCTGTATCACCTTACGATGGTGCTTGAGGGTAATTTGGATATCTCACAGGAGTTGATTTCTATGGAACGTGAGCTTCGGATGATTGATCATTTTTTGAAAATTCAAGAAGTGCGCTACGGTTCCACGTTCGAGTATGAGCTGGAATGCGATGAGCATTTGAAACGCTATCTGATTCCTCGAATGACGCTGCAGCCATTGTTCGAAAATATTTTTTTCCATGGCTTCGAGGATGGCAAGGGTGTGATCCGTTTGACTGTACAGGAGAAAGGCAATCATTTATTGCTTAAGTTATCCGATAACGGAGCTGGCATTTCACCAGATAAGCTAAAGCTTCTATTATTGCCCAATATGACGAATCGCAAGGGCCGAGGAGGACTAGGGGTGCAAAATGCCGATCAGAAATTCAAATTGCATTTTGGCCTGCAGTATGGGTTAACCGTACAATCGATTCAGGGTGAAGGGACTACGATCATCATTGAATGGCCCAAAAAGGAGGATAACCTGCATGGAAGCAACCAAGATGATTAAGGTGTTAATCGCAGATGACGAAAGTATTGTCCGCAAAGGACTTCGGTCGACCGTCCCTTGGGATAAGTATGGAATGGAAGTGGTCGCTGACGCTCCGAACGGCCGCAAAGCCTGGGATGCTTTTCTTGAACATCAGCCTGAAGTTGTCATTACGGATATTGTCATGCCCGAGATGGATGGCATCGAATTGTCACGGAAAGTAAAGGAGAAAGCTCCTCATACAAAAATAATTTTACTCAGCTGCCACCGGGATTTTGAATATGCGCAGCAGGGCATGAAGCTGGGCGCATCAGGTTATCTGCTCAAAACCGCCTTCGAGGACGAAGAGCTGGAAGGAATGCTGGCGAAGTTCCAGAGTGAACTGGGGGCGGCTTCGGAATCCGCGGTGCCTGAAGAAAATAGCATTGATCAAGGAGAACGCTTGAGTACCCTGTTGTACGCTTGGTTGAATGGACATAACCATAAATTTATTGGCGAGATGGAGAAACGCACTCGCGAGGAGTGGTCTTTCCATGGCGAGCCTGTCTATATCTATTTGGTCAAGACTTCAGGCTGCGAGTCATCCTGGCTTGATCTATTGAAGAAAGTGACATACGAGGATCAAAAAATTTGTGAAGGGACGATTATTCCTTATGGGGAGGAACGGTGCTACTGTATCGTCCCGCAATCTAAATTAAATGTCTTGGACATGCTGCTAGTGGAGCAAAAGAGCAAGAATACGAAGCTGCAGTGGGCCAAAAGAGGGCCGCTCATGCATGCGGATGAACGACTTCAAGCATGGTTAGCGCTTCATAAAGAAGCAGAACTGGAGAAAGCCCACAGCGTATCCGCGGTGGATTGGCCAGAGGCAATTTGGCGAGCAGTTAACTTGCTGCATGAGAACCCAGCGGCAGATTGGTCAGTCAGCGACGTGGCCAAACAGGTCGGCCTTAGCCGCAGCCATTTCTCGATCCTGTTCAAAAAAGCAGTAGGAGACAGCTTTGTCGCCTATCAGTATAAACGCAAGCTGAAACTCGCATATGTGTTATTGAAAGAAACGAACCTTACGATGCAGGACATAGCCGAGCGTACAGGGCTTGGCGATAGCAAATATTTCAGTAAATGGTTCAAGCGCTGCACGGGGCAAACGCCCAGCTACTACCGTACCCAACAAAAAGGCAGTACGCTCCAAACAGATGTGCACCTTCCCAAGTAAATCGAACAAAACCACACCAACATTCGAATGATTAACGGTTTTGTAGCGCTTTCATTTTTATTAAGATGAAAGCAGTTCAATTACGAAGTACTACACGGATAGGGGAGCTGCCAGAATGAAGAACAAAATTTCTCTTATTATTGTTACGACGGTTATGACTGTGACAATGCTTACTGCATGTTCAGGTAATAACGAAAGTACAAATGGCACGACTGCGAAGCCTGATAATGAAAAAGGTTCTACTGCTTTGAAAACGCTTCGATTCGCTACATGGGATACTGGGGATGCGCTCAAGATTGAGCAAGATATCGCTAAGAAGTTCGAAGCCAATCATCCAGGCACGAAGGTTCAGGTAGAGGCTTACGCAGATGGATTTGACCAAAAGCTGGCTGCAGGCTTCGGGGCTACAAATCCTCCCGATGTCATGTATATGTGGGATTTTCCAACCTATCACCAGTCGCTTGAGCCACTTAACAGCTATGCAGACAGCGATGCGGACCTGAAAAAGGATGACTTCTACAGCGGCCTATTTAATTACGCGACAATTGACAACAACCTTTATGGCATTCCGGCAGGCTTCACGACACGTGTTGTTTACTACAACAAGAAAATGTTTGATGATGCGAAGATTCCTTATCCGAAGGATGGCTGGACATGGGATGAGTTTCAAGAAATCTCCAAGCAACTGACGGACAAAACGAAGAAGCAATATGGCTTCGGAGTTCGGGCTGAGAATGACACTTATGATCTGCAAGGGTTTGTATGGAGCAATGGCAGCTCCTATATATCGGATGACGGTAAAACAATAGAAGGTTACATGAACAGCAGCGAAACAGCAGGTGTGATTCAAATGTTTGGCGACATGTTAAAGAACGGCTCTGCCGTGCTTGCAGGCGGTAAAGGCCAACAAAGCGGCGAGGATATTTTTAAAGCTGGCAAAATCGCCATGTGGGAGAGCGGAATTTGGCCGCTCGAATCTTTCAAGCAAGCTGGCATTGATGTAGGCACCGTGGAGATGCCAGCATTTCCAGGCAAGCAAGTAAAAGGCGTTGTCGCAGAATCTGCGCTGTCCATTGCGAAGGATTCCAAGCAAAAGGATTTGGCTTGGGAATTTATCAAATATTATGTATCGAATGAAGCGATCAAGATGCGCGTAGCTGATTTGCCAGTAAGATTAAGCGTCGTGGAGGAGCTCAAAAAAGATCAAGATCCTCTGTACAAGCCGTACTATACGATGCTTGAACGTTCTGATAATACACCGGCTTTCCTGCTTAACGCAAAGTGGAATGAAGTGAATAGACAGCTTTCCGCGGCAGTAGAAGCAGTTATGCATGGCAGTAATGCGCAGGAAGCATTGAATCAGGCGGTAAAAGATAGCGAGCGTTACTTGAAATAACATTATAGCTGCAGAAAGAAGGTTAGGAGATGGCTCAGACCTACCCACAGACAGCAGGAAAACATTCAGCCAGCCTGAAACGCAGATGGGGTGGGGCTGTGCCCTACCTCTTCATTTTTCCATGGATCTTTGGATTCCTCGTTTTCACTTTGGGACCGTTGTTGTTTTCACTTATTATTTCTTTTTTTGATTGGCCGATCGTGGGCAAGGTGCAATTTATTGGATTTGGCAATTATGTAGAAATGTTTACAGACGATCCGTTGTTTTGGAAGTCATTCGGCGTCACGATTAAGTTTGCAGCGCTATTTGTTCCGCTCAATATTGCAGTTGGGTTGGGACTTGCGATTCTTCTTAACCAGAAGACACGGGGCAGTGCGATTTTTCGAACAGCATTTTATTTGCCTTCTGTCATCTCAGGTGTAGCTTTAGCAATGATCTGGTCTTGGGTGTACAGCGGTGATTACGGCATATTGAATTATTTTCTGTCACTCGTCGGTGTACAAGGCCCGGACTGGCTGAATGAAACACAGTGGTCTCTCGTAGCCATGGTTGTCGCAAGCCTATGGGGACAAGGCGCAATGATGCTCGTCTTTCTCGCTGGGCTCAAAGGGATTCCAAAGGATCTTTATGAATCCGCATCAATTGATGGGGCGGGTATGATCAGGCAGTTCATCAGCGTAACGATTCCGCTGCTAACGCCGACGATTTTGTTCAACCTAATTACTTCTATTATAGCGGCGTTTCAACAGCTCACTCTCGCGTTATTGCTAACGGGCGGAGGCCCTATGAAATCTACGTACTTCTATGCGATGTACATGTATGAGAATGCGTTCAAGTTTTTCAAAATGGGCTACTCTGCTGCAAACGCATGGTTTATGTTTCTTATTGTGCTCACATTGACTTTTTTTGTATTCAAGTCGTCAGAGGCTTGGGTGTTCTATGAAGGCGAAATGAAACGTTTGCCGGATAAGAAATCAAAGTCCAGTGGAAAGGGGAGCTCCGTATGAGGCGGATCATCGTTTATACGCTGCTGATCTTCTGCTCGCTGATGTTCACTGCCCCGTTATTTTGGGCGTTAACGACCGCTCTTAAGTCGCAGACGGAGCTGTATCTTTTTCCGCCAAAATGGATTCCTTCGGTTTGGAAATTCAGCAACTTTGCGGAAGCATGGACGACGCAGCCTTTTAACTTATTTCTGAAAAATACGCTAATCGTAACTTTGTTGTCTACGATTGGCCAGTTGATATCCTGTACTCTAGTAGCTTACGGGTTCGCGAGATTTGATTTTAAGGGACGCAATCTACTTTTCCTAGTTGTACTAGCGACGATGATGGTTCCTTGGGAAGTGACAATGATTCCGCAGTATATGGAGTTCAACTATTTGGGATGGATTAATACGCTTAAACCGCTTATCGTACCTTCTTGGTTCGGTTCAGCTTACTTTATATTTTTGCTGAGGCAGTTTATTCTTACGATTCCGCGTGAGCTTGATGAGGCGGCAACTATAGATGGGGCGAGCAAATTTGGAATTCTTGTGCGGATTATAGTGCCGCTCATGGGACCTTCGCTCATTTTAGTCGCTGTGTTTCAAATTATGAGCTGCTGGAATGATTATCTGGGGCCGCTTATTTTCCTTAATGATCAGTCGAAGTACACACTTACGCTCGGATTAGCACAGTTCAAGGGCATGTTCGGCGTCGATATGCAGTCGATTATGGCGATTACTTGCCTCATCTCGATTCCTCCGCTCGCTGTATTTTTTTTCGCACAGCGTTATATTGTCGGTGGAATAGCAGGTACGGGGATTAAGGGATAGGCAGCATGAATAGGTAGAGTGATAGAGATAGGTTTAGGAGAGGAGCGGCATCGATGCGAAACGAGAAAATAGAACGCGATTGGGATAACCTTGCCATACTTGCACGTGGCCGTGCGAAAAGCCGATCATATTTCATCCCGTATTCCGATCGTGCTGGAGCTTTGAGCTATGACCGAGGGAGCTCCCCTTGGTTCCGCTCATTAAATGGCAGTTGGAAGTTTCATTATGCGAAGGGGCCTGAGTGGGCACCGGATGGATTTTATGAAGACCATTATGATACATCTAGCTGGGATGATATTCAGGTTCCAAGTCATTGGCAGCTGAAAGGTTATGGAAATCCGCATTATACAGACTTGTATTATCCATTCCCTGTTGATCCGCCCCATGTACCGAATGATAATCCAACAGGCAGCTATATACGAGAATTCGAGCTGCCTGCACATTGGGATGGAAGAAAGCTTGCCGTCAAGTTCGATGGCGTTGATAGTGCCTTTCATTTGTGGGTTAATGGGACATTCGTGGGATACAGCCAAGGAAGCCGATTGACATCAGAGTTTGATTTGACGCCTTATGCGAAGACGGGTATCAACCGTCTAGCTGTTCGTGTATACCAGTGGTCGGACGGCAGCTACTTGGAAGATCAGGATATGTGGTATATGAGCGGTATTTTTCGAGATGTATATTTGATTTCGGAGCCATCAGCGCTTCGTATTGTGGACTACCGAATCGTTACCGATTTGGATAGTGAATACTGCGATGCGATGTTATCGGTACAGGTGGAACTGAGTGGAGAGGATCTGCAAGGCGAAGTTCGGCTGGAGCTGCTTGACCCTGAAAGCGCATTTGTTTGTTCAGCGATGAATCGAATTGCTTCTGCTGATGGTCAGACTTTCGTAGCAAGTTTCGCCATTCCAATTGTGAAGCCAGCCCTTTGGAGTGCGGAAGCTCCTGCTTTGTATCATCTGACAATTAGTATTGTGGATCAGAATGTACAAATGATCGAGACTGTTGCTCAGCGGGTGGGCTTCAGGAAGATAGAAGTAAAGAATGGCCAATTTCTGGTGAATGGCAAAGCCATTTTGCTCAAAGGTGTAAATCGTCATGACCATCACCCTGATACGGGACGAACAGTCACCCTATCAACGATGATCCAAGATGTGAAAATGATGAAACAGCATAACATTAATGCGGTTAGAACGGCACATTATCCGAATGATCCGAGATTTTATGATATTTGTGATGAATACGGTTTGTATGTTATGGAAGAAACGGACTTAGAGACACATGGCTTCGAGCTTTTGGGCAATATTGCTAAGCTAAGCGATGACCCAGCATGGCAGGAAGCGTATGTGGAGCGGATGAGGCGTATGGTGGAGAGGGATAAGAATCATCCTTCCATTCTGTTCTGGTCGCTCGGCAACGAGTCTGGCTTTGGCTGCAACTTCCGGGCAATGTCGGAATGGTGCAAACAAAACGATCCGACCCGCCTTATTCACTATGAAGAGGATCGTGAAGCAGAAGTGTGCGACATCGTGAGCACTATGTACTCCTCAGTAGAGAAGATGGAAGGTTTTGGACAGCTGCTTGATCATCCTAAGCCGCATATCCTATGTGAATTCGCTCATGCGATGGGTAATGGTCCAGGCGGTCTCAAACCCTATTTTGATACCTTTGATGCTTATCGAAGATTGCAGGGCGGCTTCGTATGGGAATGGATCGATCACGGCATTCGCAGGAAAACAGCCGATGGCAAAGTTGATTATGCTTATGGTGGAGACTATGGCGATGTTCCTAACAACAGCAATTTTGTTATTGATGGCCTTGTTCGTCCAGATCGAACGCCTTCTCCCGGACTCATTGAATATAAGAAGATTATCGAACCTGTCAGAGTCGACTATATAAATAATGATCGTATACGAATTACGAATCGGTATGACTTCCTAACGCTGGATCATCTATATGCAGATTGGAATGTGACAGTAGAAGGACGGATAGTCCAAAGCGGTGTACTATCGCTGCCAAGGATAGCACCCGGTGAAAGTGCAGAGCTTCGTATCCCTATGCGAAATGATTCGCAGTTGACCTTATCCGTGGAGGGAGCGGAGCGCTGGCTGAATATCAGCTTCTCGCTTGCAGCATCTTGCATGTGGGGAGAGAGAGGAGATGAGGTCGCATGGGCGCAGTTTGCCATTGAACCTGCGCGGAGCTGCTCAACAACCCGAGCTGACGGGGATTACGCCAATGATGGATTGACTTTAGCAGCACCTATGAGTCTACCTATTCCTAGCTTATCGTGCATGGAGGATGGACGACAGATTAGCATTGGGAACGATAATTTCAATTTGGTATTCGATTCACGGCAATCAGGGATCAGCTCACTCCGAATAAACGGACAAGAGTTAATAAATAAAGGGCCGCGACTCAACTTCTGGCGAGCCCCGATTGACAACGATATGTACGTCCTGCCCGATTGGCGCAAGGCGCATCTCGATAAGCTGACGGAACGAATCGATGATTGCCATTGGGAGCGATTGAATGAAGGGACGATTCGGATCAGCTGGTCCTCCCGAATTGCTCCGCCTGTCTATGATTGGGGCTTCCGCTGTGAAACGACTTACACTGTAACAGGCACAGGCTTAATCATTATTGATGTGCATGGCGTACCTGAAGGCAAGCCGCCTGCTATGCTTCCTAAGATTGGATTTCAATTGGAAATGCCGTCAGAAATGGATTCAGTCAAATGGTATGGCCGTGGTCCGGGAGAAAATTATTCCGACAGCAAGGAAGCAGGAAGATTTGGTGTGTATACCAAGTCAGTTGATGAACTATTTACCCCATATATCTATCCACAAGAGAACGGGAATCGTATGGATGTTCGCTTTGTATCTATTACAGATGGCAGTGGAATTGGGCTGCTGGCAGTAGGGGTAAAGGCACTCGAGTTCAGCGCTCGACGTTATACGGATGGCGACTTAGAAGCAGCGCAGCATGCGAGTGATCTTGTTCCACGGGATTTTATTACACTTAATTTGGATTATCGCCAGAATGGTCTTGGCAGCAATAGTTGTGGACCTTCTCAATCACTGGAAAACAAAGTTGCGGCAGAGGAATTCCGTTTCAGACTGCTGCTGAAGCCTTATCTTTCAGAAGATACGGCTCCCGAGAGGCTCAGCCATCACATGAGACAGGAAGCGAATCTACTACAACAGGAGGAGAAATAATGATGCTTCATACACAAGACATGCTTAATCTATCGGGAAAAGTAGCCGTAATCACCGGAGGCGCCTCTGGAATTGGACTTGCGACAGCTGAACTTCTTGCCAGCTTCGGTGCAGCAGCTATCCTTATTGACATTAATGAGGCGATGGGTGAGCAGGCGGTTAAAGGAATAAGGGAAAAGGGAGGCCAAGCGAGCTTTCAGCGCTGTGATGTGACCTCTTCAGCAGATTGCCAGCGTGCAGCAGCAGAAATTGATTCTGCTTATGGCAGAGTAGATATCTTGTTCAACAATGCTGGCGTTATTCGTCGCAAGACTGTCGTGGAGCTGGAAGAACGCGACTGGGATCTCGTTTTGGATGTTTCTTTGAAGGGTGTCTATCTTCTCTCCAAATATATCATTCCTATCATGGAACGCAGCGGTGGAGGAAGTATCATTAATTCGGGTTCAGGCTGGGGTCTAAAAGGCGGAGATCGGGCTGCAGCTTATTGCGCAGCCAAGGCTGGTGTCGTGAATTTAACGAGAGCGATGGCTATCGATCACGGAATCGCCAATATACGTGTGAACTGCGTTTCACCTGGCGATACGGATACTCCTCTCCTGCGCGATGAAGCAAAGCAGCTGCAGCAGGACGAGGCAGCCTTCCTTGTCGCCTCTGCCAGCGGTCGTCCGCTTGAAAGGCTTGGAACGCCGCGTGATATTGCGAATGCGGTTCTGTTCTTAGCAAGCGATATGTCTTCTTGGGTAACAGGAAGCGTGCTCGTTGTGGATGGCGGCGGTATTGCATAAGAACGGCTGCAGGATACAACTAAACTGACAACGATGAATGGAGGCGTTTATTTTGCCTAAGAACAGAACGTATGCCCATCCTTATATACCGAATACTGTACCTGAAGTTCGCGAAGCGATGCTGAAGGAAATTGGACTCACCTCGATGGACCAGCTTCACGATGGCATACCAGAGAGCTTAAAGCTAAATCATGAGATGAACCTTCCTCCAGCGATGACGGAATATGAGCTGCGCCGTCATATCGATGGCCTGCTTGCAAAAAATAAGCATGGTGCAGCTTATCTGAATTTTTTAGGAGCAGGCTGCTGGCAGCATTTTATTCCAGCTGTCTGTGATGAGATCAATCAGCGTTCCGAATTTGTAACGGCTTATGCAGGTGAACCCTATGAAGATCATGGACGCTTCCAAACGTTGTTTGAGTATCAAAGTTTGATGGCTGAGCTAGTTGATATGGATGTTGTAAACGTCCCTACCTTTGACTGGGCGCAAGCTGCATCAACTTCGATTCGGATGGCAGGGCGCATGACAGGGCGTAAAGTTACCTTGCTTCCAAGGTCGGTTGATCCTGATAAAGTGATGATCATCAACAATTATTGCACGCCTGTGATGGAGCTTCGATTCGTTGAAATCGACGAGGCAACGGGCAAAATGAGCTTAGATGATTTACGCAGCAAGCTATCGAGCGATATCGCTGCGGTTTACTTCGAGAATCCTGGTTATCTAGGTATTATCGAAGACCAAGGGCATGAAATATCAGAGCTTGCGCATTCGGTAGATGCGATTTCGATCGTTGGTGTTGATCCCATCTCTCTTGGCGTTCTTCAGCCGCCTAGCCAGTACGGCGCTGATATCGTATGCGGAGATTTGCAGCCTCTTGGAATGCACATGAATTATGGCGGGGGGCAAGCCGGTTTTATTGCGACCCGTGATGAAGAGAAGTATGTCATGGAGTATCCATCAAGATTGTTCGGCATTGTGCCTACTGAGGTAGAAGGCGAGTATGGCTTTGGCGATGTGGCATATGAGCGAACTTCCTTTGCGCTGCGTGAGAAAGGAAAGGAATCAGTTGGCACCCAAACTGCATTATGGGGAATAACAGCAGGTGTTTACTTGTCTTTGCTAGGACCGACCGGCATGCAAGAGGTCGGAGAGACGATCATGCAGAAGTCGCAATATGCAGCGAACAAGCTCTCAGCTATTCCAGGCGTTTCTCTTCGATTCGGAGAAGCAGCCTTCTTTAAAGAGTTTATTGTTGACTTTAATCATACTGGCTTAACGGTCGCTCAGATAAACGCTCAGCTCTTGGAAGCAGGAATTTTTGGAGGCAAAGATTTGTCGGCTGCCTTCCCGCAGTGGGGACAAACTGCACTCTACTGCGTGACGGAAATTCATTCACAGCTTGATCTACATCGACTGGCAGACACGATTCAAACGATCGTTCGCAAATGAGGTTTGACTTATACAGAGGAAGGACGAAAGCGCCATGAAACGAATTCGCAGGAACCATAAAGTCCGAAATTTCCATCAAGCCAAATGGGATGAGCCGATCATATTTGAACTTCATCGTCAGGGCGAGCGCGGTGTCATTCCGCCTGGAACTGAGGCTGGGATTGTAGCTGAGGTAGGAGATGGTACCCGGCGCATACCTGCATCGATGCGTCGCAGCAATGCGCCGGGGCTTCCCGAGATTGGTCAAGCAAAAGTACTTCGCCATTATTTGCGCCTCTCGCAAGAGACACTGGGCTCCGATTTGAACGTTGAGATCGGTCAAGGTACTTGTACGATGAAATATATTCCGCGTATTAACGAGATGCTGATCCGCACGCCGCATATGACGGAGCTCCATCCGTTGCAGGATGCAGGTTCAGTTCAAGGCATATTAGAAATTTTCTATAAAATGGACCTGGCCATGCGTGAAATTAGCGGCATGGATGCCTTCTCGTTTCAGCCAAGCAGCGGGACGCAAGCTTTGCTCGCGATGGCTTCGATCGTTCGTGCATACCATGATTCGCGGGGCGAAGGAGACCAGCGGGATGAAATCATTACGACGATTTTCTCCCATCCTTCTCAAGCTGCGACAGCTGCAGTTAAAGGCTACAAAATCATTACGCTTCATCCGGACGAAGACGGATTCCCTGATTTGGAGAAGCTGAGAAATGCGATATCTGAGAGGACCGCTGGGTTTGTCGTAGCAAATCCGGAAGATACCGGTATTTTCAATCACCGTATTCGCGATTTCACCGATTTGGTTCATGAAGCGGGCGGCATCTGCTTCTATGATCAAGCTAATGCCAATGGTTTGCTCGGTATTACCCGGGCGAAGGAAGCTGGCTTTGATATGTGTTTCTTCAACTTGCATAAAACCTTTGCTGCTCCTCATATGTGCGGCGGTCCAGCTACAGGTGCGCTAGGCGTGAGCGAAGCGCTTAAACCTTTCTTGCCGGGGCCGCTCGTTGATTATGTTGATGGCCAGTATGTATTAGCGAATCAGTCAGAAAGCAGTATTGGCAAAGTGCGCAGCTTCCATGGTGTTGCACAAACGGTGCTTCGTTCTTATGCTTGGATCATGAGTTTAGGTCCAGATGGACTAAAGGATGTTGCACAGACTGCAGTTCTAAACAATAACTATCTGTATCACAAAATACTTCAAATTCGCGGTGCAAGTGCACCCTACATCAAAGGTCGCCGCCTAGAGCAGGTTCGTTACAGCTGGAAGCAGCTTACCGAGGAAACGGGTGTCACAACCGAGGATATTACTCGTCGCATGTGCGATTTTGGACTCCATTATTGGACTTCCCATCATCCGTATATCGTGAAGCAGCCATTCACCTTAGAGCCGACTGAGTCCTATTCCAAAGAAGATTTGGACGAATACATTCACGCGCTGGAGCATATTTCGAACGAAGCTTATACGCAGCCGGAAATTGTGAAATCAGCTCCGCATAGCAGCACCGTACACCGAAATGATGAATCATCCCTCGATGATCCGAAGCAATGGTGCATTACGTGGCGGGCTTATTTAAAAAAGACGCAACCTGAATAAATATTTCTAATTAATGACAACTATTATTTTACAAAGAAATCCGATGTCTTTCAAAAAGACATCGGATTTCTTTTTTATTATGCGTATTGTGAAGAAGGAAGATGCGCTAGTTGTTCAATAGCGTTCCATACATTATTTTGCCAAGCTGCTAGCTGATTGTTTTTCTTTCCACATCATCGTAATGACAAGGCCAATCAACATGATGACAGCAGCAAAGAGATAAGGATAGTTGATGTTTACATCAAATAATATTCCGCCCAGCGCAGGTCCGACGATATTGCCTAGGCTAGTATAGGTGGAGTTCATTCCAGCGATAAAGCCTTGTTCTTTCTCGGCTGTTTTGGATAAATAGGTTGTTAATGCTGGCCGCAGCAGGTCAAATGCGAGAAAGATAAAGGAAGTGACTAGCAAAACTGCTAAAAATCCGGAGATCATGGTGGATACTACTGCAAAAAATACGCCAGCAATCAAGCATATTTGTATAAGTTTCTTCTCTCCGAGTTTATCTACCATTTTACCAAACATAAAGACCTGAACGACAACGCCGAAGATTGCACTAATTGTAATAACGGCTGCAATATCTTGAGGAGTGAAACCAAATTTATGATCAGAAAAAAGACTGAATACTGTTTCATACGCTGATAAACCAAAGGCCAGTACAAACACGATTATAAAGGCGATAATGTATTGAGGTTGAAGCGATCGTTTCAAATCAGATACAAAGCTGGTCCCTTTTTTGAGCTGACTAATTTCTAGAAGTTCCTGTTTGGATAGCGGTTCTTTTAAAATAAACAGGGATGAAATACAGGTAATTAATGCGAAGCCAGCTGCAAAATAGAATGGGGCACGCACGCCCAGCTCAGCAATAAAACCTCCGATGCCAGGACCAATAATGAAACCGATACTAATCGCGGCAGAAATATAACCCATCGCTTTGGGCCTTTCCTCCACAGAGGTAATATCAGCAACAAAAGCGGTTACGGCGGGCATAATAAATGCACCACTAATACCTCCTAAAATTCTGGAAAAGTAAAGAACGGATACATGTGTGCCAAGTCCAAAGATTACCTCTGATATGCTGAAAAGGAATAAGCCGATAACGATCATTTTCTTCCTGCCGAATGTGTCAATCCACCGTCCTGCAAGGGGAGACATGAGTAATTGCGCAAACGCGAAGGCCGCCATAAGATAACCCATCGATTGGCCTGATAAATGCATAATATTCATAAAGGAAGGCATAACCGGGACGATTAGTCCCACGCCTAGAAAAACAATGAATATATTACTTAGTAGAATGAATAAGACGGTTTTTTGTTCTTTCAATGGTTTCTTCATGAAATAATACCTCTCTCTGTAAAATCATAGCTGTGAAATACCTCTCCAAAATACAGTCCATGAGGCATTTAATTTATCCTGTAGACGTTTTTCATTATTCCCATAAGCAAGCTCTAACATCATGGAATCAACAACACCTAAGAAAGCAAGCGTAGGGATGGAGGCTATATCTTCCCTAATGGCTTTCGCCGCGATCCAATCATGAAATTTGCCTTCGAGTACGGTTTGAATCTTATTTTCCGAGTCGAATACTTCCTCATTAATGGCTGGCGCCAAATGGAGAGGCGGAAAAAAAGACATACGCAGCCAAAACTTCAACTGCTCGCTCTGTTGAAACAAATCAATGACTAATTGCAGGTATCCAAATAAATCCTCTTTAGGATTTTGGGTACCCACTTTACTCAAATAGTTTAGTTTCGATGAGACCTCTGCTTCTTTAGCATCTTGTAATACTTGTAGAAATAGATCATCTTTTCCTTTGAAATGAGCATAGAGAGACTGTTTTTTCATCCCGACATTGTCGGCAATTTGAGACAGAGAGGCACCCTCATACCCATGAATTGTGAAAAACTTTAAAGCAATGTCTTTAATTTCTTGGCTTTTCAATAAGTTCACCTCACATTAACGAACGTTCGTCAGTTATATTATCAAAAATTTTTTTCTTATGCAAATGAAAATTGGTTTCGCAGGTTAAAAAAGCTGGTTTTGAATATAATAAGCTTATCTTCTTCTAAAGGATTGACAATCTGCTGCGTAGTAACTACAATGGTTACAACGGTGGTGATGCTAAGTGAAACAAATTAGTAGCAGATTTTCCATTGCTGTCCACATCCTTTCTCTAATCGCCGTCAGCTCCAATGATTGTACGGGTGATTATATTGCAGGCAGCGTGAATACGAATCCTGTCATTATCCGCAGAATTATGGGGATGCTCAAGAAGGCAGGTTTGGTGGATATTCGACCAGGAGTCGGGGGCGCTTCGTTGCTGAGAGATCGGGATGAGATCACACTTTTGGACGTTTACCGTGCCGTGGAAGTCATTGAGGATGGTCAACTGTTTAATTTTCATGATAATCCGAATCCAAAGTGTCCGGTTGGCCGAAACATTGAAGCAGCTCTTCGTTTGGAAATGAAGGAAGCTCAATCTGCGATGGAACAAAGGCTAGCTCAAGTAAACTTAAGCCAGCTCGCAGCTCATTTTGTGTAACAAAAAAGCTCATTGAGCTTTTTTTATACCTAAGTTGTAACCGAAGTGGTTATAACTAAGGGGCAATCATAATACATTAAACTAAATGGAGGAATTACGATGAAAATTTTGGTAACAGGTGTAACAGGGAAATTGGGATCAATTGTAGTAGAGACTTTATTGGAGACTATACCGGCAGAGAATCTGGCTGTCAGCGTCCGCAATCCGGAGAAAGCCGAACACCTTCGTGCACGGGGCGTGGATGTACGTCATGGGGATTTTGACCAGCCACAAACGTTAGATAAAGCATTCGCGGGTATCGACCGTCTATTGATTGTGTCCACTGACGGCGATAACGAAACGAGAATTCGTCAGCATGCCGATGCCGTAGCAGCCGCTCAGCGTGCTAATGTTGGTTTCATTGCATATACCAGTGTAGGAAATGCAAGCGAGAGCTCGCTGTTTCTTGCGCCAGTACATCGTGCTGCAGAGGAAGCGATTAAGAACACTGGAATTCCTTATTCCTTCCTGCGCAATAACTGGTATTTGGAGAACGAAATCAGCAGCATTCAAGCGGTCCTTGGAGGTGCGCCTTGGCTGACATCAGCGGGATCAGGCAAAGTAGGCTGGGCAACGCGTCGCGATTATGCAGTGGCAGCTGCGGCGGTGCTCGCTGGCGAAGGCCACGAGAATACCGTTTATGAGTTGTCCGGCAAGCTTACGACGCAAGAAGAGCTGGTTTCCATTCTTGCCACTATCTTGGGACGGGAAATTCCTGTTCAACAAGTGGATGACACTACTTATGCCAGCATCATGAGCAGTGCAGGCGTACCTGAACCGGTTGTTCCTATTCTGGTTCAGATTCAAAGTGCGATTCGCGATGGAGCATTGGAAGTGGAAAGCAATGATTTTGAAAAGCTGCTTGGACGTCCAGTCACACCGCTCGAAGAGGCTCTCCGTCAAATCGTAAACGAAATTCAGTCATAATTAAGCGCGCAAATCAATTCTAGAGGTTGTCCCAGAAGGTCTTAAGTGACCGATGGGACTGCCTCTTTTTTATTAATTGCTAGTTTGAATAACAAATCAATGACAGCTATTGCTTCTTACTCCGTTTTCTATGATGCTTAATCACTGTAAGAACTAAAATCAGAAGAACGGGTAAGGTATAGGCAAGATTATTGAGCAGCGGCCATGTCACATTGACGAGCTCCTCCAATTGAGATTCCTTCGTATAGGTGGTTAACGACAGCATGAGGCAAATGAATGCTACGGGAAATACGACCAAGCGTTCATTTTTCAAGCCTAGAAGTTCTTTCAACATTTTGATCAGGATGAGCAGGAGAATAGAAGCTTTGAAATAAAAGCCGATGATGAGCGAGAATCCGATGATGGATTCAATTCGCTCGATCACCTCCTGAAACGATATTAGCCTGGCTAGTTGGTACAAAGAGTATTTCAAGTCACCGGACAGTGGTCCCAGTACCATAATGCTGCTTATGACCGAGAAAATTAGCGTCAAGGAATTGACTACAAGCGCAAAGTACATATGTTTGCGCAGCTGAGCGTTCTCATCCTTGCGTACAAACGATAAGATGACCGAAAATACGACCATCTCGGAGTAGGGAAAACCATAAACTACATAAGAGGCGTTCAGGATTGGTCCAATTCCATCTGGCATCACAGGGAGCAGATATTGCGGGTTGTACAGGTTTGAGACCAGAATCCAGATAAGAACAATACAGCCGAACATCAGAAACATTAATACAGCTGCCATCCGAGCAATGACTTCGATTCCGGCCATCGCTGTTACTCCGATCATAATGAAAAACAATGTGCTAACAGCATAGGTAGGGGTTTCTTTCATCATCGTATTCTTGAAGAAGATTCCGATTTCAATGACAACGCCCGAAATATTCCAAAGCAATACGAAGGTGAAAGGGATCAATACCAAAAAGGTAAGTCCCTTTCCCAGGACGGAGCGGCCTTGCTCAACCAACGAAAGCTCTGGGGCCAGCCGGTTTAAATAAAGGATAGCAGCCAGCAAAAGCATGCCTATCGCCGAGGCAATGAGTAGTGAGATCCATGCTCCGTTGCCTGCAATGTTCGTTAAGGGCGCAGGGACAATGACGATGGAGGAGCCTGTCATGAAAAAAAGGAACAGCATGGACATTTGAATCGAACTGATACGTTCTTTTTGTTTCATGGGGTCTCCTCCAAATTTTATAACACTCACGTATGCAAGGGATTGAGCCAACGAATGAAAAGTTTAGCCGGTTCGGTAAATAAATTGAAAATCATATCGAGGTTAGGCCATGGCTTGGCTATTAAAAATATAACTGTAAGATAGAGGAGCGGCGCCAACATCGTTATGTACACAAGCCGATCTCGTTTGCTTGCGGCTTTCACTTTTGGGATGTCATGGATCAGCATAGCGGATGCTAACAGCAGGACGCAGATGAATTTTCCTAACACATCTAGTGCTCCTTTTTCCCAAATATCGTACCTGCGTTCATGCCCGTACTTAACACATGAACTTGAACGTGGGTTTGGAATTGCATTTGAGCAAGCTTATCCTCCCAATTGGGTTCTAATTGTTTCCATAGTTTCGGGTTGTTCCGATAAATTTGATTGCCGATTCCGAGCACATCAACTTTTTTTGCCTTAAAGGTACGGATTGCATGCTGAATCTGATGTTCTACCTGCTCCTTGATTGTTTGTTCAAAACGCTCCATATCTTGCTTGGTCTTCAGGTCTGAGCATCGTAGTTCTCCGGTTGTACCTTCAATCGTAATATGGATGTCGACTGTTACATTCTCATTTGTTGCCTTCGAAACGATTTGACTGTTCAAATTGATTATTTCAAGCGATTCTTTGTTGTAGATCTGCTTCTTTTTTTCATGATTCATGCAAGGGAATTCAAATACCCCATACTTATATTTGTCTGTTAGCATCATCAGCGTTTCGGTATCTTTCTCCGTAAGAACCCCTACCATTCTCCCGTCTTGAATCAATGCGACCCCGGAAATTGACGCTTTATTATCCAAGCTATTTTTATGCAGGTAAGGCATAACAGAGGTTTTGGAGGGGCTGCTTAGCTGAATAGCGAGATCATATAGCGGAAGATTAGACGTTTTCGCGGAATAGAGAGCTCCGGTCGTCTCCATCTTTCTATACTGTTGACCAATGGTCTGCTCGATAAACGGTTTAATATCCAGAAATGCCGCCGCCGATTTCTCAGCTATGATGGGAAGAATCGTGCCCCGTGGCTCTTGGTCTCTTGAGAAAAAGTCAAGCACTTCACGGATGTTCAGCGTTCTGGCTAAATTCTCTTCGATAATAATGACACGCATATGATCCCATTTGGCTTTACGTCCAAATTTTGCAGGGATCTCTCGCATCGCTTCAAAAAAGGTTTCTCCTGTTGTTCGAATATTAATTCCTTTCGCTGCTATACTCGTTGCTGGATCAGTTTGCATTTTGCTGGAAGGGTTATAAAAGTGAGTCGTAATATCGACAAAATCACCCTCGCCTCGATCAATCGATATCGCTTGCACATAGCCATACTCGTCCAGTTCATTATTATCCCAGCATCCAGTAATCAAGCAAAGAACAAGAATTGAAGCGAGAAAGGAGAGGAGTGGCTTCACTATGATTTCTTCCTTCCTGTAGATTTTTTATGTAGATGTCGACTCCTAGGCGAATGAACCAGCAATCTTCTTGGCAGCACGAAAACCGCATCTCGCAGCCTTTTCAAATCCAGTGGAGCAAACGAATCTAGATAAGGCTCACCTAAGGATCGTAGAGTTGCTAGATGAATGAAAATGAGAATTAAGCCGACCATGATGCCCAGCCCTCCAAACGTCGCTGCGAGAAACATTAACGGAAAGCGCAAAATCCGCAGTGCGATGGCCATGTTGTATTGAGGGAGCGCAAAGGAAGCGATGCCCGTCAAGGCAACGACAATGACCATGACCGGAGATGCAATCTGTGATTGAATAGCTGCTTGGCCGATAACAAGCGCCCCAACTATGCTGACGGCCGAACCGATCGGCCGAGGCAGACGAATGCCGGCCTCCCGCAGCAGCTCAAAGAAAAACTCCATAATCAACGCCTCAATCATAGCCGGGAACGGGATTCCTTCCCGTGTATCTAAAATGGCTAGCAGGAGAACCGTCGGTATGAGTTCAGAGTGAAATGTTGATAACGCGATATAAGTGCTGGGCAGCATAAGCGCTATGAGGAACGCAGCCAGTCGAATCAATCGAATTAACGAAGAAAAAATCGTCCGATAGTAATAATCCTCGCTGTTTGTAAAAAACTCAATGAATTTTCCTGGACAGATAAGAACCGAAGGGCTTCCGTCCACTAACGCAATGATTTTGCCATCCAGCAAAGAAGTAACCGTCGTATCCGGGCGCTCCGTATACCGAACTTGCGGAAAAGGGGAGTAGTTGGAATCATTAACCCACTCTTCCAGATAGGAAATATCAATCATTTCTTCTTGATCTATACCCTCAATCTTTTGCTTAAACGCTTCTAATGTCTCCGGCTTTACGACGCCTTCCAAATAGCCATAGGACACTTTTCTGTGAACCTTCTCCCCGGATATAAAATACTCAAATTTAAGTTCGGGAGATTTCAGCAAGCTTCGAATGACACCGATATTGCGATCCAAGCTTTCAATGAAGCTGACATGCGGGCCTTGAACGGTAGGCTCCGTAATGGGCTCTGAGGTTTGACGCTGCTCGACATCAAGGGCAAAATAGGCGATAGCTTTAGGCCATCCGTCAAAAAAAATGACAACTTTGCCGTCCAGAATGCCTCTGACGGCTTGTTCCATTTCGCTCATAAGCTCAACGTTAGGGGAAGCGATGCCATGATTCTCAAAATAATGGATAACATCTTTTATCGTTACCGTCTCGGCAGGACCAAGCTCATGCGGCACTAGATTTTGCAGCGTATCCTTTGCGAAATTCGTAACGGTCGTTTTAGTTAGCGTATCGAAATAGACGGTAAAGGCCGATTGCTCCAAGCCCTGTCCATAACTCCAACGATGTATTATCAAGTCTTTGCAGTTGGCAAAAAAACCTTCGAGCGAGTTCAAATTTTCTTCCAGATGGGGAGAAATGTTCGGGTAAGAAGGCTTGTCGGATGAAGTCTGATTAGGTGAAAAGTTGGGCGATTTCCGCATGCGAGTCTCCTATCCGAAGTGAAGTGTCGAATGATTACATCTTTTCCCTGTTGAGGGAAAGATATTCGGTTGTCATTGGATTGGGGCGGGAGGGCAGGAGCCAATGTCTATTCTGTTTACTTGTTATATTTTATTGCATGTACGAGATTGACGACTATAATAGGTTTAAAGAAGAGGGGATTGCAGCAAATGTATGGCTAGGATTATTACCAGGTCTAAACATCGTTGGAAGAAAGGCTGGCACGAGAGGGGACTGGCTATGTTTTATTCGTTAAAAAGTCGTTTGATTGCAATCTTTTGTTTACTATTTGTTCTATCCTTCGTCACACTGTCCATTCTTTTATTTAATGAGTCTCGTTCCATTATTCGCTCTTACATTGAATCTTCAGCACTGGAGAAAATGGATGAATACGGGTCTTACATTGATATGGTTCAAACACAAATCTATGATTTAGCCTCTATCGTTTTTAATAGCGATATTACGAATAATTGGGATGCAGTAGCCTCTGATTCCGCATCCACGGAGGGAGAAAAAAATCTTGCCCATTACCGAATGAGCCAGTTTTTGACGCAGACAACGAACAGTTATTCCAGTGTTTCTGGTGTCGCCGTCTATCGTCAGGATGGCATGTGGGTCAGCAGCGGCAATTTAGTTGTGTCTAACGATTCCTTTCTGAAGGAAAAGTGGTATCTCGATTTTAAAAACGAGGATCAATACTGGATTCCGGCTCATACGGATGTCGCAGAGCTGCGAAATAACAACAAACATCCGGTAATCAGTATGCTGATGCCGATCAGTTCATTTGAGCCTTCACTGACAAAAAGTGTGATGAAGATTAATGTAAGCGCTGACTATTTTCTGGAGCCGCTAGGCAGAATCCATCTTGGGGAGAGCGGAACGATCTATTTATTAGATCAGCATGGCAAACCAATGCTGTCCCAGAACGAATACGGAGCCCATTCGGAGATGGTACGGCAGGTTGACGATTTACGGACAGGCTGGAGGAAGCAGGGCGTCGTTTATTTAAATAATTTAAGCGGAGAAAAAGAAATTTTAGTATACAAAAAACTGCCGAAAACGAACTGGATGCTTGTTGGGTTCGTATCAGAGAAAGATTTGTATTCACAACTCTTTCGTCTGCGAAGCACGATTCTAATCGTTGCGGCTGTCTTGTTAATTGTGTCTTTGATACTGGCGACTTGGTTCTCGCATGGAATTACGAAGCCGCTTTCACGGCTGGTGCTCGCAATGCGGCATGTACAGAGAGGCGATTTTGTGCTTGCCGAGAGCCGTTTGGCGCCTGAGAAGAGGGTGCGCAATGAAGTGGGCTTCGCAACTGAAACGTTCCGCAACATGGTTACGAGACTGCGACAGCATATTAAAACCGAGTTCGAACTTAAGCTGCTAAGGCAGCAAGCGGAATACAAAGCGCTGCTCATGCAAATTAATCCGCATTTTCTGTTTAATACACTGGAGCTCATGAGCAGCTTAGCCATACAGCGACGGACGGATGATACAGTCGAAGTTATAGAATCACTAGGGAAGATGATGCGTTTCTCTCTTAAAATTAGCGATGATCTCGTTCCGTTGGAAGAAGAGCTTGTTTATGTGCACTATTATTTGTCGATCTTAAAAATCCGCTTCGGTGATCAACTAAACATAACGATTGAGGAGGAAGGCGACCTTTTAAGATTATCGACAGTAAAATTTATTTTCCAGCCGTTGATAGAGAACGCCGTTAAATACAGCTTCATGCATCAATCCGAGGCAATCGTCCGCATTCGTGTAAGCCATGCTGCGGGAAGGGTTCATCTAATCGTGTCAGATAATGGACCGGGGATGACAAGTGAGCAGCAGAAGAAGCTGCTGGAGCGATCGGAATCGGTTCAGCTGGAGCAAATTCTTACTAGCCGGAGCAGCCAAATTGGACTAGGAAATGTTCTTGCACGCTGCCGTCTTTATTACGAATCGCTATTTGAGGTCCGCATCGATTCTACGCTTGGCGCGGGTACAACGATTGAGCTCATACTACCAGCACAGGAGGAACACCAGCATGTATAAAGTATTAATCGTGGATGATGAACCTGAGATCCGTCAGGGTCTAAAGCTTAAGGTGGACTGGGACAGTATTGGACTTATCATTGCAGGGGAAGCCTCTAATGGCGTCGAAGCGCTCGAGAAGCTTTCAGAAGAGGCTATTGATATTGTTATTACAGATATGAACATGCCTGTGATGGACGGTATGTTATTTTTAGATTCCTGTCACGAGCAGTACCCATCCCTGCGTCTGATCGTCATTACAGGTTATGAGGATTTTCATTATGCGAAAGCAGCCATTCGCAATCAGGCTCGCGAGTATTTGTTAAAACCAGTTGCTAGAAAAGAATTGACCGACACGCTTTCAAACGTAAAGAAGGAGCTGGACAAGGACAGGCAAAGCCATGATCAGGCGGCTATGACACAGTGGCGGCTCTCCCAATATTATAAGGAAATGAAAGAGCATTTTATCGTTCATCTCGTAAAGGAAGAGATTTTGCAGGAGAGTACTATAAAAGATCGTTCCCGATTATTTGAGCTGGATTCATGGGATAAACGTGAGGTTAGGTTTATTACGGCAGGGCTATGGGAGCGAGGGGAATCAAGCGCCTCGGTTGACCGTACGCCGGACAAGTTTCGATTGCCGTTCGATATCATATCAAGAGAATGCGCAGACAGGTTCCAAGGGAAGATGGAGGTATTTCGTGATACCAATTATCCTGGCCTCATGCATTTTGTAATCGCTGCGGATCATGAATTGGAGCGGGAATTTGCTGAGTTTCTGACTCAAAGCGTAAATAAGTACATGGCCTTTGAAATTAAAATCGGGACCAGTCAAACGGTAAGTAGATTTAAGCAGTGGAAAGAAGGTTATATTAGCTCTTTGCTGGCATGGAACATGCCATATGGCAAAGCTGCTGGTCTAGCTCCTGCTTCTGAGGGGCATACGGCTATACCTGAGCATATCATTAAGGTTATTGAGCGCTATTTAATTCGAGGAGAGCTTTCATCGTTTGAAGCAGCGATTAGACAAGAATTACAGCGCGGAATGAAATCGCAGCTTCGTTTTGTCAAATTGATTTTCCAGCTTTACTTGATGCTTGAGACCATTGCGCATGAATCGCAAATTGCTTTGGAGAGCGGCGAACAGCTTTGGCTAAGGCCGGAAATGACACTTAGTCTCGATACTGTAGAGAAAGCGGAGCGGTTTCTGATGCGTATTGCAGCTAAAATCGAGCGCAAGCGGCAAAGCGACTCTCAGGAAAGTGATCCATCCTTGATTTTGGCGGCTAAGCAGTTTATTGACGAGAACTATATGTATGAATTGAATTTGACGATGATTGCAGAGAAGTACAATTATAATTCATCTTATTTCTCAGAAATGTTCAAAGCTAAAGTAGGTAAAACCTTTATTCATTATTTGAATGAGGTACGAATTGCTGAGGCTGTTCGGATGCTAAAAACAACAACGCTGAACCTTTGGGATATTGCAGAGCTTACTGGTTTTTCCAATGCAAGCTATTTCAGCTCCAAATTTAAAAGGATGTACGGAATGACACCTTCGGATTATCGTCAGCAGCAATCGGAATTAAAATCTGAAAAAAATGATAGTGAACACCCAAAGAATTAGCATTCTATGTTAATAGCCCCTCCCTTATGATGGAACTACATCAATAAGAGAGGGGTATTCATGATGAGAAAAAGCCTTAAGCCGCTTAGCAATCAGCATAACTTAACCGCATATACCTTTTTGCTGCCATGGCTGATCGGGTTTTTCTGCCTGACGCTCGGTCCAATGCTTGGATCGTTTTATTTGTCGCTCACGAAGTATGATTTATTAACGTCGCCAAAATGGATTGGTTTTTCAAATTATATTAACATTTTTAAAGATGACGAAACCTTCTCGAATTCCTTGTGGCTTACAATCAAATACGTGTTCATTTCTGTTCCGCTGCGTCTTGCTTTCGCGCTGATGGTCGCTATGGTTCTAAACAAAGGTATTCGAGCGCTAGGCATTTACCGCACCGTATACTATATCCCTTCGTTGCTCGGGGGCAGTGTCGCTATTGCGATTGTGTGGAGACAGATTTTTGATGGCAGCGGCCTTGTGAATCAATTTCTTGGCTGGTTCGGCATTCAAGGACCTTCATGGATTTCCCATCCGAGCTACATTGTTTACACCATTATTTCATTGTCCGTATGGCAATTTGGTTCAGCGATGGTAATCTTCCTTGCAGGCCTTAAACAAGTGCCACTTGATCTGTATGAAGCAGCTCAAGTGGATGGAGCAGGCAAAGCTCGTCAATTTTTTCGCATTACGCTTCCCATGATTTCTCCCGTTATTTTCTTTAATCTCGTGATGAGCATTATTAATTCATTTCAAGCGTTTACACCTGCATTTGTCATTGGGGATGGCCGTGGAGGCCCGCTTGATGCGACCATGTTCTACACCCTGTACTTGTATATGAAAGGCTTCTCGTTCTTCGATATGGGTTATGCATCAGCGTTAGCCTGGATTATGCTGCTGATCATCGGGGCGTTTACAGCCATTATTTTTGCAACATCAAAATATTGGGTATTTTACGGTGACAGCAAGGAAGGGAGGTAAGGCAGCTATGCAAGTGAGAAAGTTAAACGGATTAACTAAACATACGATCATTATCATCTTTGGCATTGCCATGCTTTACCCGGTATTATGGTTAATAAGCAGCTCTTTTAAGCCTAATGAGCTGATCTTTACACAGCCGGGATTATGGTCAAGCTCATTCACTCTGGATAATTACATTAACGGCTGGCGCGGCTTTCAGGGAATCGCATTTAGTAAGTTTTTTGCAAACTCATGGCTGATATCGATTCTAAGCGTGCTTGGCAATGTGATTACCTGCTCCTTAGCAGCCTTTGCGTTCGCGCGGTTGAATTTCAAGTTTCAGAAGCTTTGGTTTTCGTTAATGCTGGTGACGATTATGCTTCCCTATCATGTGACGCTTGTTCCGCAATACGTCATCTATAATGAGCTGCAATGGATCAATACGTATTTTCCGCTGGTTCTGCCAAAATGGCTGGCGCATGATTCCTTTTTTATTCTCATGATGGTGCAGTTTATCCGCGGAATTCCGAGAGAGCTGGATGAAAGTGCGACGATTGACGGCTGCAGTCCGCGGCAAATTTATTTCCGCATTATCATTCCGCTCTTAGTACCCGCTTTGATATCCGCCGCTATTTTCACTTTTATTTGGTCATGGGACGATTTTTTCAGCCAGATGATCTACTTGAGTGATATTAAGCTGTTTACAGTGCAGCTGGGAATTCGTTCTTTATTTGATCCTACGGGTCAATCGGATTGGGGCGCGCTGCTTGCCATGTCGGCATTGTCGCTTGTGCCAATAACGCTGATATTCCTTATTTTTCAACGCTATTTCTTGGATGGCATCGCAACTACCGGTTTGAAATGATATTGTGTTTTCTTGCTCGATAACCGAAAAAATTGATAATGAATACCCGAAGGAATGAAATTCCGTATAAACGGAAATCAGGGTAGCATCATAAGTGAAAGCGAATTCATAATAGGGTATTGGGGGAAATCAAAATGAAACAGCGGTTGCTTATTTTGGCTTTAGGAATGTTAATGGTGTTCACTGCGGCATGCTCAGGTGGTACGGGCAGTGGAGCATCAAGCAATGAAAAAGAGAAAAACGGAAATGAGTCAAGTGAAGCAAAACAAGTAGAACTGCGCATTATGTGGTGGGGAGATCAAAAGAGGGCGGATATTACAAACGAGGCGTTGAAAATTTTCCAAGAGAAAAACCCCTCCATTAAGGTTGTTGGCGAGTTTGCTCCATCCACTGGTTATTTCGATAAGCTTAATACGCAGCTTGCTTCCGGCACGGCGCCAGACATTTTTTTCTTAGGAGGAAATGTGGTCGATTATGCGAATAAGGAAGTGCTTCTTGATCTTTCTCCATATGTGGATAAAGAGCTTAATTTAAGCGATATGGATCAATCGATGATTCAATATGGCACGATCGGCGGCAAGCTTCTTCATATTTCTGCTGGTGCTAATGCACGCGGAGTCGTTGTGAATAAGACGATGTTCGAGAAAGCTAGCCTTCCCGTACCTGAGGATGGTTGGAATTGGGAAGACTTTGCACGAATCAGCAAAGAAATCTCGGACAAACTGGGCAGCGGTGTCTATGGTACTTACAACATGTCCATTGATGGAATGGATATCGGTCTGAAGCAGCAAGGTAAACAGCTTTATGATATGGATAAAGGGACGCTGGGCTTCGAAGAGGCTGACGTATTAAGTTGGTTCCAATATTGGGATGAAACGATGAAAGCCGGCGGTGTTGTCCCATCCGAGCTGCAAGTATCCAATCCTCCCGGCGATACGAGTAAGTCATTAGTCGTCACAGGAAAAGTAGCAATGAGCTTAATTCCGTCCAATCAATTGGCAGCTTTGCAAGGACTTACGCAAGATGAGCTGATTATGGTACAGCTGCCGCGCGGCGAGAAGGGAACCGGCGTAGTGTTCGAGTCAAGCCAAGGTTTGTCGGGTTATGCCAAGACCAAGCATCCAAACGAGGTAGCGACGTTGTTGAGTTTCTTCATTAATGATCCCGATGTTGCTAAATTGTTAGGCAATGATCGCGGTGTACCAGTGGTTGCGGCTAACCGCAAGCTCCTTGAAACTAGCGCGAACAGCGTAGAGAGAATTGTTTATGACTACACAAGCCGTGTTTCAGAAGCGACAAACAAGGAGCCGTTTGCGGTCAGCTACAATCCTCCGGGCTTCTCTGAATATTCCAAGCTTGCCGAGTCAACGATGTATGAAATTGGTTTCGGACGCAAGAGCGTAGAAGTGGCTGTTAAGGACTTCTATAATGGCACTCTGAAAATATTCAAAAACAATCAATAGTTTCCTATGAGTTGGGATTAGCAATGCATGAATAGACAGGCTGCCTCGCGGCAGTCTGTTTTTAAATTTAGTGTAGAAAACAATTATATCGGAAACGCGAGGCGATTAGGATGAGCGAATCATTGCTGAAGCAGCTTCGGGAGCTGTCTATAGATGAGAAGATTGGCGAGTTGAAGAAACCATCTCATATAAATAGCCTTGAGGAATGGAAGCAATCCGGCATTCGTTTTACAACACGTTCAGGTAAGCTTGAGCAGGTCTATTATGCAGCAGTGCGCAAGCTGCTCGATTGTATTGTTCCTACGGGCGGCGAAGAGCCGATTTTGCAAGAAGGAGGAATCTATCTCGGCTGTTGGCTGGAAAGTACAGGAACGATTAATGCTGAGCTGCTTTCTCGCTTTATTCCATCCGTATCGGATGCAACTTTCCGCTCGTTTGCCGTGCACCAGCGTGAGGATGGTTTGTTGCCATATAAGGTAACGGAGCATGGTCCTGCATTTCGGCAGATTCAGCTGGTGACGCCGCTTGCACGCAGTATATGGAACCACTATAAGCTGAATCAAGCGGGGAAGCTGTTTTTGCAAACGATGTATACTGCGATGGCAAGCTACGATGAGTGGCTGGTTCAGTACCGAAATACCCGTGGAACAGGTTGTGTAGAGGCATTCAGTACTTTTGACACGGGGCATGATCTTTCACCGCGGTTCTGGCATGTCCCTGACACCCCTCATCTTAATGATGCAGCGGAAATGAATCCTGATTCTCCGATTTTACCCTTTTTGGCGCCGGATTTAACCGCAAACGTATATTGTCAACGTCTTTACTTGGCTCGAATTGCAGAGGAGCTTGAGCTTCCTAGCAAGCAGCACTGGCTAGCGAAAGCCGAAGAGAGCTTAACGAGTTTGTATCGTTATTGCTTTGATGAAGAGGATCATTTCTTCTATGATCGAGACCGAAATGATGAGCTTGTGCGAGTACAATCGGATGTGCTGCTGCGCGTAATGGCATGCGAAGTAGGGGATCAGGCTTTTTTTGATACGATGCTTAGACGTTATTTATTGAATACAAGCAAATTTTTTGCCAAATATCCATTTACTTCGATGGCTATGGACGATCCGCGTTTTGATCCGTTCTCTAGCTACAACAGCTGGGGAGGCGCATCGAACTTCCTTAGCTTGATTCGCGCCCCTCATGCTTTCGAGCATCATGGACGGCACGTTGAACTCACTTGGGTGATGTACCCGATCTTAGCTTCATTTACCAAAGCAACCCGCTTTGCACAGGCGGTTAGCCCGTGGACTGGAGATGAGGGATTTACTGAGGCGTATTCACCATCGATATTGTGCCTGTTAGATTATGTAGAGCGTTTATGCGGAATTTTGCCTACACCAGATGGCGAGCTATGGTTTACGGGACTTGTACCCTACAATATGGATCATGGAGAAGAGATTACCGGTGAGACAGGCTACAGCCGAATCGTGGATGGTGTTACCTATGAACTGTTAAATATGCAGGCGGGGTCGGAGCTGTATCGAAATGGAGAAAGCTTCATCCGTTTTCCAAGCGGCATTCGCGTGATTACCGATCGCGAGGGTCAAATGAAGGGAATCATTGGAATGAGTGTACGTGAGATTCAGGGTGTAATTATTTATAATAATCAAGAGATTCCTTTTTATGTGAAAGGTAATGAGTATTTGACCTTTGAGAACGGCAAGTTTAGCGTGGAGCGTGCAATTGGCGTCGTAAATCCGACTTACCGTTAATTGCGGGGTTGAAAAGGGAATGATTTATGTAGACTCTCCATTGTGCAACAAAGAACAAGCCTTGAACCCGAATGTGCTCAAGGCTTGTTTTGTTATTGAGGCAGCTGTGACAGACGACGTTCCCTTATCAGCACAATAGACATAATCGTTATTGAAATAGATACTAGCGCAATTGGAATGACGAATATGGATGGATCGTAGCCTTCGATGAATAATGGTAACAAATATCCGATTAATGATGCCGTTAGTGAAATGAAAACGTACAAGCTTGCGCCGAATCCGGTCCGGCCTGCGAACATGCGCTGCACATACCCCATCGCTACTCCGTACAAGATGGATACAAAAAAAGAATAAATCGGCTGAATGAGGAAAAAAACGATCAATGGCGAGTGCAAGGCATAAATCGTATAAGTAATAAGCGCCCCAAAGCCGCCGATTAAAATAATTATTTTGCTGCCGTATTTCGCAGCCCAATAACCGGCGATGGTCATGAACAACAGCTCGAATACGGCTTGGGAGCTCCAAATATAAGACATATATTCCGGCTTGCCGAACAACGTTTTTACAACAAGCGGCAAGTACAATCCGCGAATGGCATCTGCGCATGCAAGCAGCAGCAGAGCAATTAGCATAATGAGGGAAAAAGGCTCGCTCGCTCCCATATTAGCTTGTTTTTTCTCTTCAGAGTGTTCCCGGTAGAACAACAGCAGGATAACGAGCATTGCGTAACCTGCAAAGTTGCCCCATAATACACCTTGAAATGTAGCAATCAAATACAAATTCGCTCCTGCCAGCAAACCGCAAAAAAATCCAACACTATACCCTGCGCGCAGCCAAATTTGTGCCATCTCCACAATATCTCCGGCAAGTCTAGCAAAGTGATTTCGAGATATAGCGAACAATTGTCCCATAATGAGTCCGGACGGAGCGCTCACAACACACATGCCGATCAGCGCCTGGACATAACCTTCTGCATTCATGTAAATTATCAAACCGACGAGACATAACAAAGCAGCGGCAATGACCAGTCTTTTTCTGCTGCGCAGCTTATCACTTAAAAGTCCAACTGTAATCGTAGTTCCCATATTGAGCAGCAGTGATACAACGAAGATCGATACGACTTCATTCTTTGAAAGTCCGATGCTCTCACTTAAATAGATAGCATTCATCGGTGCTAGAATGCCCATGCCGATGCCATAACAAAATAAGGTGAAAAGCATCCTACCTGCACCATCCACCTGCAAAAAACGTTTCATATCTGCGGCAATACGCATCTTCAACCTGCTCCATTCTCCTCATGATCTTGCCAAATTCTAACAAAGTGTAGCTCACTTTTCTCTTGTTGTCTAGAAGAAAACGGTGGTTTTATGCAGACCATGAATGAATTACTTTGGCCGCGTTCTTATGGAGAACGATGGGAAATGTAAGCTTTGTAGCACTTTTTGGATTTGCCGAGTGGACGCGGATTCTTTTTAACAACATTTTGGACTGGTTGAAGAAGAAAAGTGTCAACCTGCAAGTCGTATTTCATCGGTCGGTCACTATTAAATGTGACCAAACACAATCTGCTACACTTTACACATAGGAGAGATTATATAGTAGGCGGATTGTATCCGTGTTTATTTTGTTAACAAACCATAGCGTGCTTATATTAGCGCAAACTAGGGATATGTGTTTTTACGAATGGTGGTACCTGTCTAACGATCCGTTGCGTGCTTATATTAGCGAAAACTGGGGTTATGTGTTTTTACGAATGGTAGCACCTGTCTAACGAACCGTAGCGTGCTTATATTGGAGAAAACTAAGGTTTATTTGTTTTTACGAATGGTGGCACCTGTCTAACGAACCGTACTATGCTTATATTGGAGAAAACTAAGGTTTTTTTATTTTAACGAACACCATTGGCGTTATCGACCCATATTCAGCGCAAAATGAGCTGTTTTACTCGAAATAACGATTGTGAGGTTCGTAAGAACAATAAGTTGCTACATTATAAGCAAATAAGCGTTACTTGATTCGTTAGCTCGGATGTCCACTAAAGTTGATTGCGGATGAGTACAGTAAGAAGTTGGAGATACGAGTTATTGAGTTCTTAAGTAGCCTATCTAATGATGTTGATTGCTGCTGAGTACAGTAAGAAGTTGGAGATACGAGTTATTGAGTTCTTAAGTAGCTTATCTAATGATGTTGATTGCTGCTGAGTACAGTAAGAAGTTGGAGATATGAGTTACTGAGTTCTTAAGTAGCTTAATTAATGACGTTTATTGCGTTTGAGTACAGTAAGAAGTTGGAGATTCGAGTTACAGAGTTCTTAAGTAGCTAATCTAATGACGTTGATTGCTGCTGAGTATGAGTACAGTAAGAAGTTGGAGATATGAGTTACTGAGTTCTTAAGTAGCCTATCTAATGACGTTGATTGCTGCTGAGTATGAGTACAGTGAGAAGTTAAAGATACGAGTTACTGTGTTCTTAAGTAGCTATCTGATGACGTTGATTGCTGCTGAGTATGAGTACAGTAAGAAGTTAAAGATACGAGTTACTGAGTTCTTAAGTAGTTTATCTACTAACTTTGATTATGGCAGAGTACAGTATGTAACTGAAATTGACTAGATTATGGAGGATTCACATCGCATACTGAGCTGTAATTCATAGGTTGATGACCATTCCCTCTGTAATTACATGCCGAGTAAACGATGTAACCTTTTTAGTAAGGGGTGAACACTTAGCTTCACCCCTCTATATAAGATTGAAGAGTAAACGAATTGTATCAGTGAGATTTTTCTAACGAACTGTAGTGCGCTTATATTGGAGAAAACTACATTTTTATTATTTTAACGAACCCTATTGGTGTTATTGCGTCAGATTAAGTGGAATATGAGCAGTTTTACTCGAAATAACGATAGTGGAGTTCGTAAGAATAATTAGTCGTTACATTTTGGGCAAATAAGAGTTACTGGGTTCGTTAGCCATTTGTCTGATATCGTTGATTACTGCTGACCACAGCCAATAGCCGAGGATAAGAGTTACTGGGTTCGTAAGCCGTATGTTCGATAACGTTGATTGCCGCTGACTACAGTTAATAGCTGGAGATCGACTAGCTTGTGAAGAATTCGCCGTGCATGCTGGTCGGTTATTGCTAGATGGGATCCGAGTTCCGATGGTGAAAATGGACGAAATAGTCGCCTTGCATACCGGAATGTTTCTGCCTCTAGCCAAGTCAAATCACAAGGGGCATCCATAGCGATAAACTTCCCAATAAAAGAAAGAACGAGCTGCTCGCAGCGCTTCGGTTCATCGATAATGGACAAATAGGCGATCGGTAAAAATACCCAATCATCAAGCGCTAATAAACAATGCCGCCAACATAAGTCCTTAAACCGTCTAACATCTAAGTCTCTTGCGTGAGGTCCATAACCTTGTATTTCAATCCCTCCCTTAACATCACCGCTGGGCATATAAGCTAGATCCAGATAACGAAATCCATTGTTGAAATCACGAACTTCCCATTCAGGATAAAGATGGTTGAAATTTTTTACAGCAGGAAACCACACGGAACGTAAAAATTCAATAGTACCATGGCCAAGTCCTTTCTCGAGTAATTCCCGTCTTCTATGATTTTGTTCTTGGGAAATGGCTAAATGCATCCATTCCTCATAAGCTTGTTCAAATCTTGACATCGCAATTTTCATCCTCTCAATCATTGGTGGTAAAAACGAAAAAGCCGCTTCAACACATGTTCACCCATAAAGGTGCAGAATGTGCCAAAGCGGCGTGTGCTTCACGACCAGCGTTATACAGATAGTATAACGATAATTCATTTGATTTCAATAATCTTTTTTCGCCAGAGCGAGTTCAACCGATAACTTGCTCTCACCCATCAAACCGAAGTTAAAAGAATCAAAGAAAAATGGGAAGTTGATTAGTGATGACAATTTTGGAGACAGAAGCGAAAGTGCTGTTGAACGGCAAGTAGTAGATCAGTTTCTTAAGCTAGGATAAAAAGTGAGGGCTTTTTAACACGTAATCCTCATTCGAGTTTTCTAGCTGAAGTGGAAATTGTAGCAGGGGACTTATGTGAGACAAGTACACTTGTTAAAGAACGATGTGTCATACAAGGGATGCATTAATTATAACCGGTGCACATCATTCTATTAAAAAATCGTAGTATTATCATTTAAGCACTGATCAGGGCAGAAAAATGAATACTATTCTGTAACAAAACACCTTTGCTATTTGTCATATAAGCAAAAACATGAGGTGATCATAATGAATGAGCGAAAAACAGCCTATGACGCAGTCATTATTGGCGGCGGTTTGTCTGGTCTGACAGCTTCTATTTATTTGGCTAAAGCAGGATTATGCGTGCTGCTAGTCGAAAAGTCCAATCGATTGGGCGGAAGGGCATTAACGGTGAAAAAGAAAGGAGTTTATCTCAACCTGGGTGTTCATTCTTTCTATCAGGATGGGGTAGGCGAGGAAGTGCTAAAAGAGCTTGATGTTAAGCTAAAAGGAGCCAATCCACCGCCATCAGTGGCCGCAATTTGGAACAATCAAGTGTTTCCTTTGCCGACTGGACCCATTCAATTGCTGACATCTAAATTGTTCTCGTTTACTGGGAAAATAGAGCTAGCACGGTTTATGATGAAATTAGCTAAAATCGATACAACGAAACTCGAAAGGGTAACATTCCGAGAATGGGCTGAAAAGGAAGTTCAAGATCCGATGATTAGGCATGTTATTTATTCGATTTGCCGGACGAACACCTTTGTGCCGCACCCAGAGCTGCTAATAGCCTCAATTGCTGTGACAGCTATATGTTGAATTGAAGCCGTTATTATTTTCGCTCGCTTATCAAATGATGGGCAGTGTCGCGGATGCGGAAGATATTGTTCAGGACGCGTTTATCTCTTTGCATGAAGATCAGTCTGATCATATCCAGTTTATTAAAGCTTATATGTGCAAAGTAGTTACGAATAAATGCCTGAATAAGTTGAAATCGACAAGCAGGCAGCGGGAATTGTATGTGGGACCGTGGCTGCCAGAGCCTCTCGTTACGAGTGGTGTTAACTCAAACGATCCGCTCCAACTATACATTTCGAAGGAAATGTTGTCTACCGCATACTTGCTGTTATTGCAGCAGCTGACCGCCGTAGAGCGTGTTGTTTTTCTACTAAGGGAGTTGTTTCATTACCCATTTCAAGATATTGCCGCTATTCTCGATAAGAGCAGCGGAAACTGTAGGCAAATTTTTTATAGGGCAAAAAAAAGCATAGGGTCCTCTTCCAGCAGTAAATTGGCTCCGCAGGAGATTGCTAGTCCTATGATGGAGGAATTCATAAACGCGATCATTTCTGGCAATATCAATCGCATGCTGGCGATTCTTTCCACGGAAACAGTATTGTATACGGATGGATGCGGCAAAACAAATGCGGCCCTGCGTCCGATTGTGGGGCAAAATCTTATTATCCGTTATTTTACGGCGATTAGGCCGGAAGTTCCTTCAGATTTCACTTGTGATGTTGTTGAACTAAATGGAAATAGCGGCATTGTGATTAAGTCTGGCGAGCTTACGTTTTCGGTTATTACCTTCCATATCAAAGACAACGTCATTTCGGACATTTATATCGTCATGAATCCAGAGAAACTGCGCCATTTTAATAGATAGAAAATAAATAAATAAATAAAACAACCATAACAGCAGAGATGCAGTTATGGTTGTTTTGGCTCGTATTAGACCAAGAAATATCGAATCAAGCCTAAGAGGGCGAAGCAGAATAAAACTGTACCAGAACCAATACCTGTAATTGCGCTATGGGCTATCTTAAGCTTTGGAGATATGATTAACGTACTGATGGAAACGGCAACCAACAACGCAGCAAGTACATATAAACTGGGATCATTGAAAACATGTTTCAAACTAATAAAATGAATACCAACAATAAAGGCAATCCAAGGGGAAACGTATTTGCTGCGTTTTGTTTTTATAAATACAAAAGCACCCGCACCAGCCAAAATAATCTCAGTGTATACCGAAATCAAATAGTTTTTGAAAGATGATTGATTAGACAAAGCGGAGGGTGCGTCCCAGTTCGTTATACTAAGGTAGACGCCTGCCAAGCATACTAGAAGTGCAATGCCAGAAGCTATGCCAATGTATTTGCGCCAACTCGCTCTAGGATTTTCTTGTGCCCAGCCAAACCAACTGAAACTAAACATGCCAAATATTGCTGCATACATGGTGTAATCTCGAAGATAATCCATACAAACCCTCCTAATGGATAACTGTTTTATTTGGATTCCTTTTCCATTATACCATCAGAGCATTTTTTTAGATTAAAAGGTTTTCGGTTTTACGGCATTGAAAATAAGTAAATTTCTGGGAATACACGGTAATTCATGATAGTATCTATAGTACACAAACCTAATTAAACTCAAATCAAATATATAGGAGGAATGTACATGTCTAATACCACAAATGAAACATCCGTTGAAGCTTTATTTAAGCCCTTTGTCTCCAAAAATTTGCAGGTTGCCAATCGTATTGTGATGGCGCCAATGACAAGAGGATACTCCCCAAATGGAGTTCCAGGGGCTGATGTTGCAGCTTATTATCGTCGGCGGGCGGAGAATGGCGTTGGTCTTATCGTCACCGAAGGAACCGTAATCAATCATAAGGCTGCTGCTGCAAGTCCGAATTGGCCTCACTTTCATGGCGAGGCTGCGCTGAGCGGCTGGTCCAACGTGGTAAAAGAAGTGCATGAAGCCGGCGGTAAAATTATTCCGCAGCTATGGCATGTTGGGTTAACGCGCAAAATTGGCGACCTCCCCAATAACGAAGCATTGCCAATTGGTCCTTCGGGACTCAATCTATCAGGTGAGAAAATAACGGAGCCTCTAACGGAGAAAGAGATTGGGGATGTTATCGCAGCTTACGCACAGTCAGCGGCAGATGCAGCACGAATCGGCTTTGATGGTATTGAGCTTCATGGCGCGCATGGTTATTTGATCGATCAGTTCTTCTGGGGCCAAACAAATAAACGGACTGATCGCTATGGTGGCGACCTTGCAGCGAGGACACGTTTCGCTGTTGAGATTGTTGAAGCATGCCGTCGTGCAGTCGGAAGAGATTTCCCAATCGTATTCCGATTCTCACAATGGAAGGCAGGTCATTATGATGCCAAATTGACGGAAACGCCTCAGCAGCTTTTGCAATTTTTGACGCCGCTTGCTGATGCGGGAGTGGATGTCTTTCATTGTTCAACACGGCGATATTGGGAGCCGGAGTTCGAGGATTCTCAACTAAATCTGGCAGGATGGACGAAGAAGCTGACAGGAAAACCAACGATAACTGTAGGCTCAGTTGGGCTGGATAATGAATTTAGAAGCAGCAGCGGGGACGCTGCGAAGCCGGCCATTTTGAACAGCTTAATTGAAAGACTAGAAAAGGAAGAGTTTGATCTGGTAGCCATAGGCCGTGCACTGCTTGCTGATCCAGAATGGGCAGCCAAAATACGCGACAATCGAACAGATGAGCTGCTGAGCTATGACGCAGGCGCTACAAAAACTTTATATTAATGTCGTACACGATAGAAGAGGAGCCTGCAATTAGGCTCCTCTTCTTCTTTATGAACTAACTGACAGAGTAACTCACTCATTCATTCGCTTGAGATAATCTCTTCTCCTCCAGATCACCCCATCGTGTTTTAGCCTGCCATTGGTTTCTTAGAAGAAATACGAATACTTGCAAATAAACTCATAAGTATTAACAAAAGATTAAATCCCATCGTTACAATCAATCCCGATTGCATCGTCATTCCGGCAGCCTGACTAACGACAAGGATAGCACCGCCTATACCGATGACCACACCCGGTGTGAAAGAATCTGCAAATTGCAAATTAGCGGACGTCTCGCCAGCTCCGTCTTCACTAGTATGGGCAAATGCAACCGCACCGCTCGTTGGATGGGATAATCCCATTCCAATTCCTGCAATGATTTGCCCCATTACGGCCAAGGCAACCGTTACGTTTGGAATCCAAACGACTAAAGCAAAACCTATTGTGAGCAGCAGCACGCCTAAAATAATTCTTCTGTTGCGCCCACGACCTTGGTCTGCTGTATCCCAGCGCCCTTGCAAATAAGCAAAGAGACACCAGCTAAGCGCCGCGCTGGCAACAATTAATCCGGCATGAGCGGGATTAATGCCTTTAATATCGATTAGAGCTAACACAAGAAAATTTTGTGTACTGACATATGCGGCGAAGAAAAGTCCACGTGTTGCTAGAATAGCTGGCATGCCTCTTCGGAAGAGTAGAGTGCCCGTAGGCAGCAACTTGCGCAGTGGATATGACATGACGGCTAAGCCGGCAATGCTTAATACAGCTCCTGTAATTTTGGGCAGCATGCCAAGTCCAACGAGGAAAATACCAGTACCTATTGTTAAAAATAAAGCCATCCACGTAGCGGCGGCACCATTTCCCTCCCTTGTACCTTGTACCTTCAACTTTCTAAAAGCCGGCAAGCTAAGAATGGCTGACAAAACAATAATCGGCAATATGCCCCAGAATACAAAACGCCAAGACCACTGTTCTGCAATCAAACCGGCAACGAATGGACCGAGCATAGACGGAAGGACGTAGGCTGTACCGAATGCACCGAGTATTTTGGAACGCAATTCATCGGGATAGCTTAAGGAGATAGCGGTGTATACACAAGTCATCATCGCACCAGCACCAAGGCCTTGCAGCGCTCGCGCCGCAATCATAACGTACATATCGCTGGCAGCAGCCGCAGCAATCAGACCCGCAATAAACAAAACAAGTGCAATCGTAAAAGGTGCTGCTGGCCCTTTTTTATCAATAATTCGACCGACAACCAGGGTGCCAACAATCTGAGCAAGCAGATAAGTGCTGAATATCCAGCCAAAGAGATGAATGCCATTCAAATCACCGGCAATGGAAGGAGCGATCGTGGTTACGGCTAAGCCTTCAAATCCTACTGCCATCACTGACAAAATAATTCCTATCGATAGTGCAAAGTAACGTGGACTGAAAATGCTTTGATGATTCGGCATTGCCTTTAACCTCCAACAAAATTGTTTATGTATACGCCATATCCGGATACTTAGTAAACATATTTCTTTATAAAGTTTAGGCTACAGTTCAGCTTTGACTTTGTCAACATTTTTATTTAAAATGTAGAGAGTGATATAGAGTCAGTTGCCTCAAAAGGAGGTCCTTATAATGAGCGGAAGTCAAACGAACAAAGATTCCTCAACGAAGACGCGAAGAGGAATCGTTAATCTGCTGAAGCAGCAGGGTGGGATGGATGTTATGGCATTAGCCTCAGAGTTTCTATTGTCTGGAATGGCTATTCGCCAGCATTTAAATGCACTGAAAGAAGAAGGCTTAGTTACGTATGAAGAAGAAGCCCGTCCGATGGGACGACCGGCCAAGCTATGGAGATTAACGCCTGAAGCTGATCGGTTTTTTCCGAGCGGGTATTCGGAATTGTCAGTTAGTCTGCTTCAATCTATGAGAGAGGCTTTCGGAATCGAGGGGCTGGATAAGCTGCTGGCAGTACGAAATAAAAAAATGCTGGAGCAATACCTTTTCCAACTTGGCGGGGAACCTCATCTAATTGGAAAATTGGAGAAACTGGCTGATATTCGCACAAAAGAAGGTTATATGGCTGATATCAAGGATCTAGGCGATGGAAGCCTTTTGTTTATAGAGAAGCATTGTCCAATCTGTGAAGCTGCTGCTGCTTGTGCCGGGTTATGTAAAAATGAGTTAAGCCTCTTTCAATCCGTGCTAGGCAGTGAAGTTCAGATCGAACGCGTAGAGCATATTTTGTCAGGCGGAAGAAACTGTGTTTATAAGGTTATGGAACAAAATAGTTGCTATAGAGTACTTTGAATCCTGTATTATTAGTAGCACTTTAAATAAATTAGACATATTGAAGGCTGCCGAGAGTTTCTCGACAGCCTAATTACGCCAGAGAAAAATGATTTTTTATTTAAAAAGTGATGGATTCACCATCAATGGGTACTAAAATATGTTTTGAAAGTTCCTTTTCATTAAGGAATGCTTGTAATTCTCTTCGAGTTAATAAGCAGTGATTGAGTGCTTCCATATGTGAAACGATAATGGTTGATTGCGGAGCTGCCATATAGGTTTGATAAATGTCTTCTTTTGTCATAATGATCGGATCGCCTTGAAGAAATTGTGCAGCCCCTCCATTTACAATGATGACTTCAGGATGATGCAGTCTGATGCTGTCCTCAACATCATTGCACCATATCGTATCTCCTGCAAGATAAAGTGTTTTTTCATCCGGATGGTTAAAGACAACACCAGAAACCTCGCCCATCATCTTTCCAATTTCGCCAATACCATGTTTTCCGTTTGTTCTAGTTAAGCTAATGCCTTCTATATACGAAATACGATCTATCGATTGTACATTTTGAAAACCTGCTTTTCGGATGACTGCGACATCATCTTCAGACTGTGCAATAATAGGAATAGTTTTCGGCAATGCTTCGATCGCAGCGGCGTCAAAATGATCAGGATGTAAATGAGTGACAATAACGACATCTGCATCTATGATCTCTTCGATTGAAATGGGGAGATCTACTGTTGGGTTAAATGTATCCTTATTCAACGTATTTGGAAACGGAGGATTTGCCCCCTTTTTCGCCAAAAATGGATCAATCAAAAAGGTTTTATTTGCAATCCACTCCTTTATAAATATTTATACAAAAGGCACGGAACATAAGCCCTATTTGGCCTATATTGAGAAACAACAGCAGTACATCTTAAACAACTTCAAAATCAGTGGAGATGGTTGTTATCTTTTGGAGTGCAGATTTCCATCCAACCATGAGCTGGATCTATTTTTAACCGAATTAAATAATCATGTTAATTATAAGTTGTCTATTGTAATTAGTAAGTGAAAGGATTGAGCTGCTTTTTTTACGTTTAGAATTATAAGATGAAAAGCTATGAAATACTCTGATCGTATCATAGTCTTAAGTTTATGACATAGCTCTAAAACAGACCCTAATTCAAATGGCGGTTAGTTAGAAAGTCCTTATTTTCTGCAATCGGCAGAGAAATAGGGGCTTTTTTTGGTGACTTGCTTTTA
This sequence comes from Paenibacillus sp. NRS-1760, assembly GCF_050467785.1. NCBI lineage: Bacteria > Bacillati > Bacillota > Bacilli > Caryophanales > Paenibacillaceae > Paenibacillus > Paenibacillus sp. NRS-1760. The sequence continues at coordinate 263,433 of NZ_JBITPK010000020.1, forward strand.
AGTGGGATGTTTAATTTGTTTAATTTCTGTGAATCTAAGGTCAGGGATAGAATTTATGCGCTCGATAAAACGTAAGATTTAAACTGCGGATCATTTTTTGTTTAAATTCAGTTTACAAAGGTACGTTACCATCACGTTATCAACAGTTGTATAGGAGGAATTACAATGGTTCATGTAAATAAGAAGAAAATAGAGCCAAACCACGGTGATTGGGCTGTCGAAGCGAACGGACTCGTAAAAACCTTTGGTGAAAATCGGGCTGTGGATGGCGTGAATATGAATGTACGCGCAGGTTCAATTTACGGTGTGCTTGGTCCGAATGGAGCTGGCAAAACCACAACGATTAGTATGCTTGCAACCTTGCTTCGACCAGACGCAGGCTCGGCGCGCATCTTCGGGCACGATGTAGTAAAGGAATCGCAGATTGTTCGTCAATTAATTGGGGTAACCGGCCAGTACGCATCGGTTGATGAATCTCTAAGCGCTACAGAAAACCTGGTTATCTTCTCTAGGCTGCTAGGGCTCGGGCGTTCAGAAGCGAAGCGTAAAGCAGATGATTTGCTTGAGGAGTTTGGTTTGACGGAAGCAGCGAAGCGGCCGTTGAAAAACTTTTCTGGCGGCATGCGCCGCCGCTTGGATTTGGCAGCGAGTCTTATTGCACAACCGCCGCTTATCTTCTTGGATGAGCCGACTACAGGGCTTGACCCGCGTACGCGTGCTCAAATGTGGGATACGATTCGCCGGCTAGTGAAGACGGGGTCGACCGTGCTGTTAACGACACAGTACCTCGATGAGGCGGATCAATTGGCTGATAGAATCGCAGTTATCGATCGCGGTCGGGTAGTGGCAGAGGGCACGGTGGATGAACTGAAAGCTTCAGTAGGTACCTCCTCATTGCAATTAAGAGTACAAAACCCGCTGGACATCGAAGCAGCTCGTCAAACGGTTGAACATGTGCTGAAAACACAATCAATTGTGTTATATGAAGCTGGAATGATTACGGCCCCTATGGCGGATGCCGATTTGGTCACAGATCTGCTTATCGCACTGCGTGAGAGAGGTATTCATTTGGCAGAAATGAGCGTACAAAAACCTACCCTTGATGAGGTGTTCCTCACAATCACAGGTCATGGTGTTAAAGAGGACGCTGCACTAGCGTCCGATGTATCCAATAAAGCGGAGGCGGTAAAAGTATGAAAAGCACTTCCATTCAATCAGGATTTGATCGTGAGCTGAAAAACCACACGAGCTTTGGTCAAACCATTCGTAATTCATTAACAATGGCTTATCGCGGCCTGCTTAAAATTCGTCGCACACCTGAGCAATTGTTTGATGTTACACTTCAGCCAATCATCTTTACTTTAATGTTTACCTATATTTTTGGCGGTGCCATCTCAGGTGACGTAATCAGTTATTTGCCCGTCATCATTCCCGGCATTCTCGTGCAGACTGTAATTACGACCTCAGTTGTTACTGGCGTTCAATTGCGTGAGGACATGGACAAAGGTGTATTTGATCGGTTCAAGTCATTGCCAATCTCACGAATTGCTCCGTTAGCTGGAGCTTTGCTTGCAGACACCATTAGGTACACTATTGCTACTGTACTCACTTTAACTATGGGATACATTATGGGCTATCGTCCTGATGGAGGCATTGACCATGTGGCCATCGCTGCTCTACTTGTGATCTTCTGTTCTTGGTCAATCAGCTGGATCTTCGCTTTCTTCGGCGTCATTGCCCGTACTGCCTCAAGCGTACAAGGGATATCGATGATTGTGCTGTTTCCGCTGACGTTTCTTTCCAATGCCTTTGTGCCGGTTGATACAATGCCGAAATGGCTTCAATGGTTTGTCAACATCAATCCGGTCTCCCATCTTGTCAGTGCCGTCCGTGATTTGACCAACTCTGGAACGGTAGGCTGGGATTTGGCTATCTCTCTGATCGGAGCAATTGTGATCGTAGCGATCTTTGCACCGATTACGGTTCGCGCCTATATGCGCCGGACATAATGAACTGCGTGGAGTTTAATTGGTGCAAGCGCCAAGCTCCACCAATCGCTCTAATTAAAACGGCAGAAATGCCGTTTTTTTGTTTTATTTTTTTATAGCGAGTTCTAGTAAAATTCGCAAATTTCCATAATATGCTATGATTATTGGTAGAAAAGTATAGATGATACCATGAATGAAGCAGCCATTTGGAAAGGAAAGATGACATCAATGAAGTATGGGAAATTAATCGGTGAAGGCAATACCGCATCGGTATATGAATGGGAAGAAGGGACAGTGCTTAAGCTTTTCGTGCACGGTTATCCAAAAAGTGATGTAGAAAGAGAATTTAGAAACGCACAAGCCATTAATGATATGAACTTCGAAAAACCAAAGGCATATGAGATGGTTAGTTGCGAAGAGCGTATGGGTATTATTTATGACAAAGTGGAGGGCGAATCACTGCTCGATTGGGTTTTGAAAACAGGTGATCTCCATGGATGCGCGGAGCATATGTCCAAGCTTCATAAGTCGATTTTACAGAACAGAGTTAGCACTAGCAATGTGCCGGATTACAAATCATTTTTAAAATACAATATAATAAATGCGTCATCGGCTAATGCAATGGAACAAGAAGGCGTATTGCAAAAATGGAGTGAATTGAAGGATGGAGACACACTTTGTCATGGTGATTTTCATCCAGGCAATATACTATTATTCAATGGTCAGACAAAAGTTATCGATTTCATGAATGTGTGTCACGGACATTTTTTATATGATGTTGCAAGAACTGTATTTTTGGTAGAGTATACACCCGTGCCTGAAGGTACAGAGGATATAGAGGTGGTCAGGGGATTAAAGAGAACATTGGCAGATTTGTATCTTGTCCAAATGGATGTTACCCGAGAAATGATACAAGACTATTTATCGGTAATCATTGCGGCTAGAGTCGGAGAATGTCCTGACGAACCCCGCTGGAGAACAACAGTAAATAGCGGCTAAAGCGGAGAAAGAAAAAGACAGCCTCCAGTTGAATGGAATGCTGTCTTTTTTTTGCAGCTATGCACTAGTGATTGAAGGCTTGCTCTTTTTGCTTGTTCAAGGCGATGAAAACAGTAAATAACAGAAGGATGATTCCAGTAAAGATGAACCCTTCGATAATATTGAAAGGAAGCCATCCCAGAACGGATGAGCCTGCAACCACACCAAGAGAGAAGAAGGCGTAGAAATATCCATAAGCTTTCCCGCGAAGCTCTGCTGGCGTAGCTCTAATGAGCATCGTATTGATGGATGGAAACAAGAACGCAAAGCCGATTCCATATAGTCCTAAAACAAAATAAAGTCCTAATGTCGTTGATGATTGGCTAATAAGCAGCTGACTTAATCCCATTAAACCCATGCCTAATGCCATCGTTCGTGATGGGGAAACGCGATCGAATATACGGTTTGTAGGAAGTACAAACATGAGAACGGCAATGATCCCGAAAGTGCTCATTAGCGTACCGCTTAATTTCGAATCATATCCAAGCGTTTGAACATGCAGCGGCAACAAATAAGCGATTACGCCTTGAGAGAACATTAAGAAAAAGGCACCGCCATAAGCTTTTACAACACCTGCATTAAAGAATGAGCCTGCTGCTTGTTCGATCGTTTTTTCTTTTTCTTTCTTCAATGGTTTGTACTTGCTTAAAAAAATTGCAGACAAAATGGCGAGTGCAAACCCTAATACAGCTACACAAGTAAAAACGAAGGGAACGGAAGTTTTGCTTGCCATAATTCCGCTGAAAGCAGGTCCAATAATGGCGGCTAATCCAACAAATGTACCCGTGAAGGCAACTTTTTTCCCTTGCTCATTATTTATCGTAGTATTTGCAGAGAAAGTAAACGCAGCTGGAACAATTAATCCGGCCACAAAACCATGAATGATTCGTACGATTATTAATACGACTGGAGAGTCAACGAATTGATATAGCAGCAGTGCGCTGCTTGTCAGAAGCAAACCGATCATTAGTATTTTGAACGGCCCTACCTTATCCGTCATAATACCAGACAATATGTTGCCAAACGTATTGGTTAACGAATAAAGACCAACAACAATGCCTACAATAAACGAGCTTGCACCAACGGAAGCGGCAAAAGTACTCATAACCGGCAGCTGTGCAAATAAATCAATAAAAGAGAAAAACACGATACTGTACACTAATATGGCATAGTTAAATGGCTTTACGCTATATTTGACTTGTGCCTTCTTCAGCTTCCAATCGAGCAAAAAGTTGCCTAATGGCACAAAAGCCGCAATTACTGCTGCTGCAGGCCAAAGCAAACTCCACTTCACTCGAATAGCTGCGTAAAGTATTGCTACAGCATATAAACTGAAAATCCCCCCGTGAATACTTCCCATAAGCGTCACGGCTTGCTCTATTCCCCATATATATTTCAAGGGCATAGCGATACATAATAATAAAAGTAATGAAATGCCATCTAGAAAACCTGTGATTCGTAAAATGTGAATTGGATGTCCTCGCACTTTTCATGCTCCTAATATAGATTGAATTGATCTCTCTATTCTAACATTTAATTAGGCGATAAAAATAGAACGAGGCAGATGGAAAGTGAAGGTTCAGCAACAAATATGAGATGAACGATTTATTTTTGGAAGATGTCGTCAGAAATGGTGAATTCGAGCATCAATCCGCAGCGCGATGGCTAGCTTAATACTGGAATTTCAGCGAGATTGTAATATATCTTTTTCCCCTTGGCTACAGCTGTGCTTACCATTTCATCGGCTCCCTTGGACGGTCCTCCTATTCGAAGAACGGCGTCGCAATGGGATAACAAACGAGTGGAGGAAGGGTGGAATATCCGTTCGAAAATCTCATCCCCGATGCGTTGTGATCCACTGGTTTCGATGAGAGGGAGGGCGTACCATTCCCCAAGAACAGGCATATGTCCCATCTGATAAACGCTTAGAGCTGCTTCATTCATCAACTGCATATTAGCCTTGATCAGCACCGGATCATCACCAGTATTGGAGCGGTAAGGACCTGCTATTAATATATGCTGTGGCTTGCTGATAGGCTGATGCAGCCCATGCAATTGAGCATATTGGAGAAGCATAATTGTTTTTGCATCTCGTATTTCACCATTTTCGACCATGCTCAGCGCCTGCTCAAAAGATAACTCCAGCACCTCGATTTCTTCCTGTTCTTGTTCTACGCCACCACCTTGACCTGTATGCATATGCGAGGTATATTCAGCAACAAAAAAATATAAAATTTCAGTGACGGACCCAGGGGACATATAGGCTTCCCCAATCTTTTGCACATTCGTTACTTTATATCCGGTTTCCTCTTCTGTTTCACGGCGAATACAATCCTCAGGTGAATCATTATCCAGTAATCCTGCGCAAGCCTCAATAAGTATCCCTGTCTCATTTCCATTAACATAAGTCGGCATTCGAAATTGACGAGTCAAAATTACGGTTTGTTTCTCCCGGTTATAAAGTAAAATTGCAGCACCGTTGCCGCGATCATACGCCTCCCGAGAATGAGTTTCCCAGCTGCCGTCACGTTTTTGGTAATTGAATATTATTTTTTTTAGAAGATACCAGTTGTCAGATAAAATCTCTTCTTTCACGATTTGAATATTAGGTGTCATAAGTATCTCTCCTAATTCTCTATTGTTTTTTGCCATAAAAGAACCCGGAATCTTTCGTAATATAGAGGCTCCCTTTTTCTGTGATTTTAGCCTGTAAATAAGTTTTGAATTGGTCGAGCTTCTCACCAACAAGAATCTTTCTCGCGTTCATCGGCGTTGATGTAATGTACTGAACAAGAGGCAGCTCATGATCAATCAGCATATAATCCTCAAACCGGATCTGTTTAATCTCCATAAAAAAGTTATGCAGCATCTCACTCCCATTATCCAAATGGAATCGTTCCATCACAGGGTCCAACACCTGAATATTCGGATCAAAAGCTTTAGTTAACTGTTCTATTTCTTGCAAATGGCTCTTGCTCATCGTTGAGGCGTACACGTGTCCGCCAGGCTTTAGAATTCGGTGCATTTCTGATACAGCTTGGTTAATATCGAGCACATGATAGAGCATGTGATTGGCAATTACGATATCGAATTCATTATCGTGAAATGGAATAGCCTGGGCGTCGGCAAGCAGAAATTTAAACCTCCCGCTATGTCCACCTAAAAGAACCTTAGCCTCATCAAGCATACCTTGCGATAGATCCGTAAGCGTAACACTCCAGGTTTCGGGAATAAGGTTTGCATTTCTACTCCATAAGGCAGCGTCTCCGCATCCAAGTTCCAGCACTTTTAGATCGGGAAGAGAGCCAAGATGCTCAAAGAACCACCGATGCCATCCGATTTTGTTCCAACTAAACTGGTCATAAAGCCGGATTCGCGTCTGCAGGCGAACGGCATTATAGTATTGCTCACACCATTCTTTTTCCTTATGTATTGACTGGATAATGCTAGCCAAACCTTCCCAATTCAATTCCTCACCTTGATCATCAATCATAGCCATGGCTTCATCAATGGTTTTGGATACGTCCAGCATATGAGCGATTTTGTGTTGGATGATGTCTTTTTGCAGCTTTAACGAGCTCCTGAGATTGCGCTCAGGCTGCGTTTCGTTAAACATAATTTGACTAATTTCTGATAGCGATAATCCGATGAACTTAAGCATCTGAATTTTTTGCAGCCGTGTCATATCATCTTTACTGTATAGACGGGTTGATGAATTGTTTTGTTTGGCAGGCTTTAACAATCCGATTTTGTCATAATAGCGGAGTGTTCTTATCGTTATTCCTGTTCGCTGTGCGAGCTGACCCGTTGTTAAGAATGGGCTTTCCAGTCTCCTCAAGCACTCGACCTCCCTCATCATTTCAAGTATATTTGGTGACGTTACGTCACCTTCAAGCTTTATTTTTTTGATTTTTTTTAAATAGTTGTTGTTCCTATGAAATAAGTTTTAAGATTCTTCCTAATATAAAACAAGTATATCAGGGAAATTTTATTATTTGTCTCAATTAAAGCTTGACCTTGAAGTATATTTCAACATTTATGCTCTATCTTATCAATTACGGCTATCCATAATTGAAGTCTGAGATGAAGTTGGAGGTTATGTATGATGCGAGTATTAGAGGTAGTTGTTATTTTGGTCATTATTGCAGTCACGGTGGGAATCCTATTTGGCAAAAGGGAGCGGCGGCTGAATGCATTGTTATGTATGTCCTTAGTGTTGGTTGTATTATTGCATGGAATAATCGATCATTTTCGCATACAGATGGTTCCGGCCTATGCCGCTGTGTTGATGCTTATCATTGTATTGGTCATTAGATTGGCTAAGCCGCAGAGCAAAGTCCGCACTAAGCGTTTGTTAAAAAACAGTCTGCTAACTGTTGTCGTAATTAGATGCCACTTCTTCGGTAGGAGTGGTTTTTCTTTTTTATACCGAATATTTTGCGGATAATCTCGCTTTTTTTGACTCGAGGGGTAGTGTCTATCATTGTTAACGGACATGAGATCCGCTAATTTTGAATTTTAGTGGGTTTTGACATTTTAACGGACATGAGATCCGCTATTTGTGCTGAAACACTCAAAAAGACTCGATTTATAGCAAATAGCGGAACCTATGTCCGTTAAAATCAAAAAAAGAGCTAAATCCATCAAATAGCGGAACCTATGTCCGTAACACCCGCCACCTAAGCTGCTTTTTCTGTCACAGTAAGAACTCAAACACCCCACGTAATTTTGACTATCACCGTCACATTACCCACTCTCATGCTCCTACGACGTATAACGTTACAATCGAATTTTAAAGGTACGGCAACGTTGGTGGCCACTTGATACCTCTAAAAGTTGGAGTTCAACGAGTTTGTACAAAATACGCCTTGCATGTCGATCACTTACTCTGAGATGCTCAGCGAGTTCTAAGGGAGTTATTGGTCGGAGCAAACGTTGTGCCAGTCGTAATGTTTCCGCTTCAGAGCTCATTAGCTGTGAAGGCACATCTGAAGAAATAAATTTACCTATGAAAGCAAGAACGAGCTGCTGGCATTGTTGCGGTTCGTCCGTAATAGAAGGGTAAGCAACAGGCAGCAGCATCCAACCGTCAAGAGCTAACAAACAATGCCTTCTACACAAATCTTTAAATCGTCTTACATCAAGATCTCGAGCATGGGACGCATATCCTTGAATCTCAATTCCACCTTTTGCGGCACCTGGCATATAGGCAAGATCCAGATATCGATAGCCATTATTGAAATCGCGAACTTCCCATTCAGGCAGCAGATGATCAAAATGTCCGACAGCAGGGAACCATACTGATCGTAGAAATTCAACTGTTCCGTGGCCAAGTCCCTTATTGAGCAATTCAAGTCTTCTATGATTACTCTCTGAATCAATATTGGCTTGTAACCATTCCTTATATTTGTGATCAAATTGAGATGCCATAACTTACACTTCCCCTCTACAAAATAAAAACGCCGCTGTCATACAAACACTCCCAAACAGGAATGGTTGTATGACAGCGGCGTGTTCTTCACGACCTATGTTGTCAGTATATCGTCAGCTGACTATTTCATCAATAGCCGTTATTTCTAATATTCATAAGTGTCTCATAGTTTTTGTAAGATGCACTATTAATTGAAAAAATACGATATATTATTGATATACAGCTTGAGTAACACACCCAAACAATTGACATCTAATCAATTTTTCTCAAGAACCCAACTGATAACGCAGCTTATAAAATCGAAACAATTCCTTCGCACCATAATATCATCAAAATAGAGAAGACATAACTGTGTAAAAGCACTAAAAGCATTTGTTCAAGCGCTTAAGAATCAAATCTTGAAGGGTAACCGTAAAATATCCAATAGGAGGTTCGGCATGAAAGCTAAGATTGTTATTATAACAGGAGCAAATTCGGGGATCGGAAAAGCAGCAACGCTGAAGTTTGCAACCGAAGGATATCATGTTGTCATGGCTTGCCGCAATTTGCAGATTAGTAGACCTGTGCAACAAGAAATCATACTAGCAGCAAACAATGTTAATGTAGATTTGATGGAGCTGGATATTTCATCGTTTGATTCTATTCGTTTATTCTGCGCTGCATTCAAAGCTAAATACTCACGTTTGGACATTTTAATACATAACGCAGCTTACTTAAATCATGGAGAAAAGCAATATAAGCTTAGTCCTGAACATATTGAACTGTCTTTTGCTACAAACACATTTGGTCCCTTCTTAATGACTAATTTGCTGACAGACCATCTTCAAAAATCGCAGGACCCGAGAATTCTTAATGCCTGTACGACCAATATTAAAAATTTCTTCGATCCCAAAAGAAAAATTGACTTCGATAATTTACGCGGTGAACTGCAAAACAAGCAGCGTTACAGTGTATATAAGATGTACGGAGACTCCAAAATGGCGTTATTGATATTAACCTTCAAATTAGCTGAACAATTGAAAAGCAAGGGAATTAAAATCAATGCGCTTCAGATCAACCGAGTAAAATTATCAAAAGAAACGATAAGCAAACTTAGCCTATTTTGGAAAGTGCTTGCTACGGCTCAAAATTTAACGAATCCGCTACCAGCCGGCATGGCAGACAATTATTTTTATATCTGTACTTCAGATGAATTCCGCGATGTAACAGGCCAGCTAATTAACCACAAGCGAGAGATAGTTGCACCATCCAAAAGCGAAAAAGGTGTAGAGCAATTGAAAAACATATTTGGTTCGGGAAGCTATCCTAAATACGCTATCGATACTGAAAATTCGGCGAAGCTATGGGTTTTAAGCATGGAGCTGACTAGTAATTTTTATGAGTCGTAAGCACAACAGGAGTAGCAGAAGTTAGAAGAAAATAAAGTTCTAGACTGAAAAACATAGTGTTAGACTAGGAAAATAAAATTTTAGACTGAGAAAATAAAGTATTAGACTGACGATGCGACAATGCTTCATTAAGCTAAAGGGCAGGATAGTTGGGTGAATTATGTCATCCCGACATTGTGAAGAGCCTAACAACTGAAAAAAATTGAAAGTAGCAGGAATAGGAGGTTTAATATGGAACTTTCTCTATTACACATTTTAAGGAGGTTAACAAATGAGTTTTAATGAATCGTTTCAAGAATTTCCTATTATTGAAACAGAACGATTTTTATTAAGGGAACTTCAACCGGATGATGCGGAAGATTACTTTAAATATTTTTCTGACCATGAGGTAACAAAGTTTTGGGGATATGATAGTCCAAAAGATGTTAAAACAGTGACAAGCACCTTTGTACGTTTTAGTAATGCATTTAAAAGAAAAGAAATGATTGTTTGGGGGATATCTTCCAAGGAAGCCAATAAGATTATCGGCACATGTATACTAGGTAACTTTGTTAGAGGTTCAATGGCAAATATCAGTTACAACCTGTCTCGAGAACAATGGAAACAGGGTATCATGATAGAGTCTTTAGGAGCTGTAATCCCCTTTGGGTTTAATAATTTAGGATTGCATCGTATTCAAGCTACAGTAATGCCTGAAAATAACGCATCAATAAGCTTGTTAGAAAAATGTGGTTTTAAGAAAGAGGGTCTGTTAAGGGAATACTCTTTTGGCACATTATTTACCGATACCCTAATGTATTCTCTCCTAGCTGAAGAGCTTAATTAAATTCATTTTCTAATTTTCCGTTGTTGCCTTATTAAACTAAAGGAAAACGATAGTTAAAAACAAAATGGAGCAGTTGCAATCGGCAGCTACTCCATTTTTTATTACGCTATACCAGCCAATAGTTTGAGAAATTTTTAAGTACCCTGTGAAATGGAAATCGTACACATAATAACAGCTATTCCCTGGAGTTTAAGCTTCAGGACAAAAATTGCAGCGGTTGACCGTGCAAAATGGTTATGACTAGGCATTCGTATAGTCAAGTAGTTATTCACCTACATAGTATAAGATACACTTTCATGTAATATCATGAATATCTTCCGTTAGGAGTGATGTTATGGTTCAAATGCGAAATATAGGACCCATGAGACAACCGCCGCAGTCACCTCCTCCCGCATTCATCCCGCCGAAACCCGCTGTTTCTTATATCGTCGACTGCGTTTACCAGTACACTTATATTTGGCTTAGGTCTGGCGAGAACTTCTGGTTTTATCCGTCATCTGTCGATATGGACGGTGTTGCTGGTTATAGATGGAGCGGATCATACTGGTACTTCTATGGTATCGATCCGCGATTCATCGATGCCGTATCGTGTCCTCCGATTCCTACCCTTTTCTGATCACTAAAATCAGAGTGCCAGTGGTACTGTTTACTCACCGCGCTCTGTTAGTGATACTTAGGACATCCTCGAAAATAAAATATAATCCAGCGCTTTTGGCTCGCCCGATGTTGCCTCCAAAATGCGTTTCTGCGAGACGGTAGGGGACAATCGGGAGGCACTCAATTTGCTGCGCTGGCGGGGTTTGCAGAGTTTCTAAGTGTTGAGCCACTGAATAACAAGGTGGAGAAACCTTCAGAAGTAGCCAGTATCATTTTTGAAAACAATCTCTTACCTCGTTGAACTAACGGTATAACGATAGTTGAAGACTAAAAGGGCTGCCACTTGACAGCCCTTCGTCGTTACGCTAACGGACAGTTTTGTATACTAAATTTGTGAGCGAGTTGGGGAGGGGATAAGTGGATGGATATTGAATGTATTACCAAATAACTTGTAAAGAGGTGTTGTGGATGCAAGTTGAAAAGATTATTTTACACTCTAAGTGGGGCAGGGATATTTCTCACAAACACATAAAAAATGATAACCCCTCAGTTGCTGTGTTTTTCCCTGGGCAGAATTACTCATGTGAATTACCTCTTTTATACTATACGGGCAGATCCGCATATGATGCGGGCCATGATCTATTAATGCTTGAATATGGCTACCAATCTGCGAGAACCGCTTTTGAAGAAGCTAAAGTTGATCAGTTGATTCATGAATGCTACACCTCAATAAACCAGATAATTAATGATTATAATGATGTCGTATTTGTCAGCAAAAGTCTTGGAACGTACATAGCTGGTAAGACAGCTGAATTAATTAAAGAAAGATCGATAAGACACGTGTTCTTAACACCTATAAGATCAACAATCCCGATAATTGAGAAATTTGGTGGATTAGTTGTAAGCGGCACAAAAGATCCAGTTTTTCATGAGGATGATATTGAACATATCGAAGGATTTCCAAATACAGAAGTCCTTAGAATAAAAGATGCAAATCACATATTAGAGGTAAGCGATTTGCATCAGTCTTTAAAGATATTGAAAAACTTAGTGGAGGTATCTAGTGGGTTTTTCAATCATAAATAGTTCACAAGATAGTCATTAAGCTAACGGGCAGGATAGTTTAATTATAGACGTTTTTTATTGACCGAAATCAATTGATTTCGATTAGAATAAGATCAAATTACTTTCGGAGGGTGATAAGGAATAATATGATTAAGAAGATCAAACAGCTATTCAATCAAGATATATTGAGACAAGCAGCAGAACGTTATGGTATATGCGAAGACTCAGTGATTGAATTAAATGGGTTTCAAAACTTCGTATATTCTGGATTGGTCGGAAATCGTGAAGTTATTCTAAGAATTGCCCATATCACACATCGGAATGAAATATTAACGAAAGCGGAATTAGACTTTATCATGTTTTTGGCGGAGTCCGGTGTAAAAGTAGCTAGACAGATTCAGTCTTTAACGGGTGATCTTCTTCATACAATTGATGCTGCTTTTGTTGTGACAGCCTTTGAGAAAGTCTCTGGCAGAAATGCAAAAATTGCCGAGGAAAGCAATACTTTTTATGAGAATATAGGTCAATTTGTTGGAAAAATACATAAGCTTTCACTTCACTATCCCCCTCAACATTTACGGTATGAATGGAATGACAATGCTTTATTAGCTTCATTTAAAAACTATTGTCCGTCAGAATTATATAGCAGTTTCGACCGTTTAATTGGGGAAGTTAGCGCTCTTTCCAAGGATAAAGGTACATACGGCCTTATTCATGGGGATGTCAGCTGCGGTAATTATCTAAATGATGGGGATAAGGCCAATATTATCGACTTTGATGAGGCGGAATATAGCTGGTTTGTGTCTGATATTGCTACACCTTTATTTTATGAAATCCCTATCCCATGGGTTGTGGATGGAGAGGTAAGAAAGGAGATTACAAAGCGTTTTTTTTCCAACTTCTTAAACGGCTATTGTAAAGAAAATACTGTAAGTCAAGAATGGTTAAAGAAAATACCTTTATTTATCGATTTAAGACAAGCTAGAGTTTTATCCGCACTATATAGAAGCAGAGATTTTAATGCTTCTGATTGGAGCGAATGGGATGAACAAGCTCGACGCTTCTACTATTTCAACTTACTGAATAACACACCATATATTGATTTGGACTTTTCGCGAATGTAAAACTGTTTATTCCGCTAACGGGGAACGATAGTTGAATAATACACATTGATGAGTAGGTGCTACGGTAGCCTGCTCTTTTTATTAAGCTAACGGGCAGGTTAATTTAGGATGTATGTGTTAAAATAAGGATAATTAAATCTAAGCTATATGACTGAGTAGCAACCAGTAGTGATTATAGTGATAATTAAAATTGACGGTTATTTTCTAAAAGTTATGCTCACAGGTAAAAAGTGTTCTAAACAACAATTAAAACAAAAGTATCTTAAAGCAAAAGCATCTACATCTGAAATAAGAGACCTCGCTAATGTATTTTGCAGGCTTCACAACTTTGAACACATCACTTATGACAGTGATATTGAGGTTGAATATGTCGTAGATACTGATACTGATAGAATTTATTCACCCTCCTATTAAGCTAACGGGCAGGTTAGCGCAACAAAACAAATATACAAGCCGTATATTTAATAAGCGAACTATACTAGGGGGAACCAATGAAATCTTTCACTAAAGAGTCGTATGAAGAGACGCAGATAAGAAGTTTTTTGATTTTTCATAAAACGGAAAAGGATTGGGAAGACGACATTGCTTGGTATGAATCTGAAGGTTTGAATTTCAAAGAAATTTGTAAGAACAGCTTGGAGGATAATAGAACTGATTTACTCAAATTTCTCCCAGCATACTTTCATCCCTATATTCAAAACGGAACGCTAAAATCAGAATTTCCATCTGAAGAACTTAGAAAAATGGCTGACCAATGGCTATTGGAGTATGATGAGAGAGTGAAAGCAAAAGGGATTGCGTATCGGAACTACTATAACTCCATAAAAAGTTTATTACCCGAGAATGTTATTCAGTTGTACGAGAAGTCCTTACATGATGCACAGATAACCTCGATTGAGCAGCCTTTGAAAGACACGTTTATCATGACATTGGATTGTAGAGGCGGCTATCATTATTTAACGGATATCAGGATAACCTTTACGGGAGTACAGAATATTCAACCTACTAACTTAAGCGTAGGAAGTGGCTGGCTTTATGATGAAGTTTACCTCACAGATACTGGTTTTGAACTTCATGTGTTATTAGATGGTCCTTTAATGGAGTTCACTATATCTGCTGAAAACGTAAATATTGAGGTTATTTCATAATTCATTGTTAAGCTATCGAGATACGATAGTTCAATAAAAACACAGAAGCAGCCGATCGCAATGGTCGGCTGCTTCATTACGCTAACGGGCAGGATACTTCCAATATGTGTTAATATAGTAACGGTTGATTTATAAGTTAAATTCCTGCCGAGGAGAATGTAGGGTGGAAACAAAACACGTTGATTTAATCAAAAAAGAACTATTAAGACTTGAAGAGATGTTACTATCACCAGAGATACGTACTTCAGTTAAGGAACTCTCAATTTTGCTTGCAGAGGAGTTCTTCGAATTTGGAAGTTCGGGGAAGGTATGGCGAAGAAAAGATGGGCTAGACTCTAATGGAATTGGTGTCGTCAAAATGCAACTAAGTGATTTCGGTATTCATCCATTATCTGAAAATATAGTTTTAACTACATACAAAATATTTAATGAAGAAAAAAGGCAACATTCGCTACGTAGTTCAATTTGGAAATATGAAGATTCAAAATGGCAAATGGTATTCCATCAAGGAACACCAATCACTTAAGCTAACGGCGAACGTTAGTTGAATAGTACATAACGATGAGCAGGCGCTGCGGTAGCCTGCTCATTTTATTAAGCTAACGGGCAGGTTAGTTTAATAGAAAGGAAGTATATTGATAGTCAATAAAATTGATCGTTGAGTTGTATTGTATAATAAATGAAGGGGTGATAAAGATGCTTTTTTTAACCGCACTTTTACTAATAATTGCTGTAGGTTATCCAATCTGGGATTATTTTCATATGAAAAAGGTTGAACAAAATCTTGTGAATAAGCAGAAATTGTTCATTGGAATTATGATTACTCAATGGTTACTGGTCATAATTGTATTTGTCTTTTGGGTAATTACACAACGTTCCCTAAACGACTTATTTTTTCTTGATAAACCCTTATTTCCTTTTCAACTAGAATTTTTATTGGCTGCTGGATTAGGAATAGGTATATGTATTGGAATGTTTACTTTGATTCTTGTCTTTTCAAAAAAATTAAGAAAAATATTATCTGATGCTCTATCTGATGAAAGCATTCAATTTTTGTTACCCTCAACAATTAAAGAACGTTTACTTTTTCTCTTAGTAGCTATTACTGCAGGAGTCTGCGAAGAAATCATTTTCCGAGGAGTGGTAGTATATTATTTAAATCATCTTCCATTTGAACTGTCTGTCATCACAATTGGTATTGTTTCTAGTTTGCTATTTGGAATTGTACATTTATATCAAGGTTGGAAAGGGGTATTACTTACTACCTACTTAGGTGCTATTTTGTTTCTTCTTTTCGTGGGAACAGGCGTCTTATGGATTCCAATCGTCTTACACATTATTATTGATGCGAAATTTGTGTTTTTGCCAAATAAAAAGATGCCGTAAAATTAATTAAGTGAGTATTTGTTTGAACTAACGGGGAACGATAGTTGAAAAGTCGTAGCCATAGCAATGGCAGTCTAGATCTTTATTTCGCGTCCTAGTTTGCTGCTGTTGCTGCGGATTTAATTTGCAAAGTCTGATGATAGTTGAGGACGAGTTACATGCTTAAAAGCAGCTCCTCTATAATTTATTTTGGTAATTTGAATAAACTGTTTTGTAGAAGGAATCTCAATGAAAGGACAGATGTGAAATGGAGAGAAAAGCAACAGTAAAATTAGATGATCTAATTACTGAAATTGAAATTCAAATGGATGAGACCCTAACATACATAAACATCCAGACAGGAGAAGTAATAACATTATCGAGAGAAGAGATGAGAGCGGCAGAAGATGAAGAGCTGCTTGACAATTATCCGGATTGGGAACGAGAGAACATTGAACAAGCCATAAAAATTATAGAGGATGAAGACGAGGTTTACCTCGATTTCACATTAAGAAACGAGTTCCATGAGTATGAACTAATAGAAGAATTTATTGAGACATTAGACAAAGCAGAGGTTCGAGAAAAATTGTTTGGAGCTATTCAAGGAAGAGGAGCATTTAGAAGATTTATAGATGGAATCATTGAACATGACGTCGAAAGACAATGGTATGAATTCAAAGAAAAAAAGGTGAAGGAATTAGTTATGGAATGGTGTAAAGAGAAGGGTCTTGTAATAGAGGAATGAAGTGTTATTTATTTGGAGGATAAACATGGCTTTAGACAATTAGATATCTCTACAAGAGTCAAACCGTCAGTCAATTTGTATAAGGAGGAACCTTCATTTGAAATGGGACGGTCATACCCATACCCCATACTGTCATCATGGTAGTGGCACTTCACAAGAAGAATATTTAGAACGAGCGATTAATTTAGGATTCGAGCGTTAGACGCTCAGTGAACATGCCCCTTTACCATTGAAGTGGATCGATGATGCTTCGTTATATAAAAGGCTAGCAATGCCTTACAGTGAGCTTTTTCTGTACATCGAACATGCCAAGCATTATAAGCAAGAATACAATGGAAAGATAGATGTTGCTGTTGGTTTAGAGCTAGATTACTTACCAGGTAAACTTGATTTCACTGAAAGAATAATAGATGACTTTGATCAGGATTTAGAAGACATTATTTATTCTGTGCACTATATACTCGGTATGGGTGGAATGAGATTAATTGATTACCGACCAGATTATTTTAAAGAATATATATTAAAGCATTACGGAACGATGGAGAAGGTTGTTGATGAGTACTACAACTATATTGAAGAAGCAATTGAGTGGATCTCCCAATTCTCTATACGGAAAAGAATTGGACATATTAATCTAATTGAAAAATTTAAAACCGTCTTGCCTGAAATAGATGAAGGGCAAATCAAAGATCGCATGGAGAAAATTATTCCTCTCCTCCTTAGAATGAATGTTGGACTTGATGTGAACACGGCAGGATTAAGGGTAGATACATGTGGGAAAGCGTATGTACCTGAATGGTTCCTGATTAAATGTAGGCACCATGGGGTTTCGTGTATATACGGGTCAGATGCCCATTCTCCAGATCACTTAGGGATTGGATGGGATTGGTTTGTGGAGCTAGAGCACTACGCTAACGGGCAGGAAACTTCCAATATGTGTTAGTATGAGAAGATTAGGAGCCAGGATTGAAATAGGAATCATTGGTTATATAGGAGCGTGTATACGGTTGAATGATCGACTATTGTTTTATGAAGGGTTAAAGGAGAATATCGAGCGAACGGAGGAAAGGAATCGGATAGATCTGAATGAAGGATACTCAATCGACAACCACTTTTTTTTAGGACTTTATGAGTTTCGAGGATTACTAGGTCCGTTATATGAGAATGGCGAGCTCAGTAAACTGGCAGATTATTTTGAGTTACTTGGGACAGCCAATCGTAATTTATATCGAGACCATAATAAATATTTTTGGTGGATTTATCCACCTCTTGTCTGGTTGCTGTGCAGCTCTTTCTACAACTATCGTACTGGCAGAAGTTCTTATGCGGCAAACTTAGCTCACTTCAACTATTCCTATATGGAAGAGGTAAAGCCCGGCTTAACACATGGTTTTACCAGAATAGAAATTGGTCTCACTGAGCGAGGATTGTTCGAAGAGTTGATGGGTTATTTTTCATTACTATTTGATCCGAATAGATTCATTTCCCATATGAACGAAGCTAAGATATTATTCGAACAACACATTCAACTTCGTGAAGAAACATCTGCTAACTCAAAGATTGAAGACGACGAGGGCCTTAGTGATTCGGGAGGAATCGACGAACAAACAATCGTGAATGAATTCTCATTTAGTGAGGCAAATCAACCTTTTGATATTGCGCTCATCCTCTGCTTTGAGATTAATGAGTGTACCTATTGGTTCAAAGAGCGAGAACAAATCTTTGATCGACTGAAGACTTTCTTCACTGATCCACCAGATTGGAGCGCAATGAAGAAACCGTCATTAAACATATCACAACTTCACTTGGATCCTGATCAATAAAGTCGTTAGGCAACGTTCTAGAGGATTAAGCTAAAGCGAATCGTTAGTTTAACGCACCATGGAGTAGTTTGCGAACGCAGCTGAATGACCCAGCAGAAATAGGCGTTTAGGTCGTGTATCATATTTTGAAATGAGGAAAATCAGTATGGAATACAAACAAGTTGATATTTATGTTTACGGTAAAAGAATTATTATGATTGCTAAGGGAATTATTAATAAGTGTGGAGGAATTATTGCAAACATTGATGTAGTAAAGGAGGTTGAAAATTCTAACAGTGAGGAACAAATTGAGTCAGCGCTTGAATATGTATTTCAGAAATGCCATTCTCTAACTCCCGTGGAAAACGACATCACTCCGCTTGAGAAGTATTTAGGAGTAAAAGGCTATGAAAAAGCAATAAAAGGGAAAAAATTAGTTATATACTCATGTGATAGGGAAGAAGGTTATTCTTTAACTCCTACAAAGAAGCAAAAAGGTTTTGATTTTTTAGATGATAAAAAAATACATTTAGGTCATGAAATTATTAAAGGTAATCTAGCAAAAGCCTTAAGAGAAGCAATTGAGAATTCAAAGTAATGAAAACCACATGTGAGTATTGTACTGTTCCTTAAGGTTCCGGAAACTCGGAATCTTTTTGTATTGAGGAAAATTGCAGTGGGCTGCGAGAAATAATTAGTGTAGATACGAAATAGGAATATCCTTCGAGGGAGGTACATACGCTCGGCTCTATACCTCGTTCGAAAAGGGTTCTTTTGGTTGAAGGAAATTCGCTAAATCATTAAGCTAACGGGCAGTTTAGTTCAACATCCTTTGCAACTGCATTTAATGGTACATTCAA